>DASUEN010000109.1:0-11200 GCA_036275055.1 Thermoanaerobaculia bacterium | reverse complement strand
GTGATCCTCGGCCGCCTGGAGCGCACCTGGGCCCACCATCCGAACCGGGAAAACCCTTACGTTTGGCGCCTGCTGCTGGGCGAAGACCCGCCCGTAGCCGAGCCGGACGCGGCGGATGCCGCAGCGCCCGCGAAGATCGATTTCCTCTGCGCCGATGCGGTGGAGTACCTGGCCGGCGGTCCCGCGGGCCGCTTCGACGGTTTCACCCTTTCGAACGTCCTGGACGCCGCGCCTCCGGCCTACGCCGAGAGGCTGCTCGCCGCCGTCCGCCATGCCGCGGCACCCGGTGCGACGATGATCCTGCGCAGCTTCGGCGAGCCGCGCGACGCCCAGGAGGCCGCCTGGGCCGCTCGCGACCGCTCCCCGCTCTGGGGCGCGATCCAGGTGACCGGGGTGGACGCGATACGATAGGTCCACGATGCTCCATCTCCTCAAGCGGCACCCGCTGCCGGTGCGTGCCTTTTTCAGGCACTGCCTGGTGCTGACCTATGCCTATCCGGAGAGGGTGCTCCTCCCCCTCCTGTCGCCGGGATTGACGCTCGATGCCTACGCAGGCTTCGGCTTCCTGGCCATCGCCATGGTGCAGACCGAGGGCTTGCGGCCGGTCGGGGTTCCCGCGGCCCTGGGGCAGGACTTCTTCCTCACCGGCTACCGGATCTTTTCCCGCTTTCGCACGGCGGCCGGCCGGTCGCTGCGCGGCTTGCGGATCCTGCGCAGCGATACCGATCGCGATCTGATGGTGCGCGCCGGCAATGCGCTGACCCATTATCACTACGTGAAGTGCGACGCGCAGATCTGTCAAGCGGACGGCAAGCTGGAGGTGCGCACCAAGACCGGCGGCGCGGCGGATCTCCACGTGATCGCCGATCTCGCCGGCAAGCCCGCGCCCCTGCCCGCGGGCTCGCCTTTCCCGGATCTCGCGGTAGCCCGAAAATTCGCGGGGCCGCTTCCGTTCACTTTCGATTACGAAGCGGAGACCCATTCGATCGTGCGCATCCAGGGCGTGCGGCGGCAGTGGAATCCGGAGCCGGTCGCCGTCGAGGTGCGTGAGTGCACGTTTCTCGCTCACCCGCCTTTCGATCGCGAGCGTCCGCTGCTCGCCAACGCCTTCCACCTTCAGGACGTGCCCTACCGCTGGGAACGGGGAATCACCGAGCCCCTGCCGCGCATGCCGGAAGGAGCGGAAACGTGAGCGCCGCGGCCGCGCCGGCCACGCTGGGGCGATACCACGGCATGCTCCAGATCCTGCGTTTCAACCGGCCTATGTTCGTGAAGACCGGCGTGGCCGCGCTGGCCGCGATCGTCGCCGTGGCCATTCTGCCCGTGCCACGCCTGCTCGCCATCCTCGTTTTGGTTGGCGTCGCAGCCGCCGTGCTCTGGTCGGCCTCGTCGCTGCTCGTCTCCCACTGGATCTATGACCTTTCGCCGCTCAGCCGCTGGGAATGGCTCGCCCCTCTGCTTCCCATGGCGCCGCGGCGCTGGGCAAGCCTCCACGCGGGGCTCGACGAGACCTTCGGCGCCCTGGCGCGGATCTTCCCCACGCCCTCCGGAACCGGCGGCACGGTGCTCGACGTCTTCGACCTGGACGAGATGACCGAGCCCTCCATCGTGCGCGCGCGGCGGCTGGCGCTCGACCGCTCGGCCACGCCCGCCGATTTCCGCGCCCTGCCGCTCGCCGGCTCGTCGCAGGACGCGATCTTTCTCATTTTCGCCGCTCACGAGCTGCGCCGGCCGGAGTCGCGCCACCGCTTTTTTCTGGAGATCGCCCGCGCGCTCGCGCCCGGCGGCCGGGCCGTGCTCGTCGAGCACCTGCGGGACGGCTGGAATTTCCTCGCCTTCGGGCCGGGGTTTCTGCATTTTCTCCCCCGCCGCGAATGGCTTCGCCTCGCCGCCGCCGCGGACCTCGCCGTGCGGGAGGACTTCCGCATCACGCCTTTCGTCGCCGTCCTGGTGCTGGAGAAAGGATCATGAGCCTCGAGCTCAACCTTCGGATTGCCGGGGCCTTGCTGCTCCTGCTCGCCGCGGCGCACGTGTTTTTCCCGAAGCAGCTCGGCTGGAAGGAGGACCTCGCCAAGCTGACCCTGCTCAATCGCCAGATCTTCCTCGTGCACGTCGGCTTCATCGTGCTGACTTTGATCCTCTTCGGCGTGCTGGCCCTCGGCTTCACCGCCGATCTGATCGCGCCCTCGCGGCTGGCGGCGGCGGTGCTCGGCGGCCTCACCCTGTTCTGGGGATTGCGGCTGATCACGCAGCAATTCATCTACGACAGAAGCCTCTGGCGTGGCAACCGCCGCAACACGGTGCTGCACGTTTTGGCGAGCCTGTTGTGGTGCTACTTGACGGCCGTTTTCGGCTGGGGGTGGTGGCGGCAGTGGGTCAGATGACAGGGACAGCAGAGACTTCAGGGACAGCAGGGACAAGAGCAAGCTCTTCGTGTCCCTGGAGTCCCTGTCGTCCCTGAAGTCCCTGCCCTACTCGTACCGCAGCGCGTCGATCGGATCGAGCCGCGACGCCTTGCGCGCCGGGTAGAAGCCGAAGAAGACCCCGATCGCCGCGGCGAAGCCGAAGGCTATCGCCACGGAACCGGTGCTCACCTGGGTGGGCATGCCGGCGAAGCGGGTCACCAGATAAGGGGCGAAGAGCCCCAGGGCCACGCCGATCGCACCGCCTACCACCGAGAGCGCGATCGCCTCCAGCAGGAACTGGATGAGCACGTGCCGCCCCTTGGCGCCGATCGCCAGACGGATGCCGATCTCCCGCGTGCGCTCGGTCACCGAGACCAGCATGATGTTCATGATGCCGATCCCCCCCACCAGCAAGGAGATCGCCGCCGCCGAGCCGAGCAGGATCGACAGCGTCCGCGAGGTCTGCTCCGAGGTGGAGGCGATCTCTTCCTGCGAGCGCATGTTGATGTCGCTCTCCTGGCCGGGCGGGATACGGTGGCGCTGGCGCATGAGGGAATCGATCTCGGTCTGCGCTTCCTTCACGTCGCCGGCGGAACGGGCCGAGATGTAGATCATGCTGATGCGCGGCGAGCCCAGGAGCTGCTTCATCACCGTGGTGTAGGGCGCGATGATCTGATCGTCCTGGTCCTGCCCCATCATGTTGCCGCCCTTGCGCTCGAGGACGCCCACCACCTTGAACGGAACCTTTTTGATGCGGATCGTCGAGCCCACGGCGTCGCCGTTGGGAAACAGGTTCTGGGCCACGGTGGAGCCCAGGACGCAGACCTTGCTCGAGGTGCGCACGTCGACGTCGGTGAAGAAGTCGCCGTCGGCCACGTTCCAGGCGCGGATGAGCGGCCATTCGACGCCCACGCCCCACACCTGGGTCCCCCAGTTGAGCTCGCCGGCGACGATCTGCGCGTTGGTGCGCGCGCCGGGAGAAACGTAGGCGACGGCCGGACACTCGGCCCTGATCGCATCGGCGTCTTCCGGCGTGATGCGTGATTGGTCGGTGAACATGCGCGCCCCGCCCGTGGTGGCGGCGCCGGGGAAGAGCATGATGAAGTTGGTGCCGAGCGAATTGATCGTCGCCTGAATGGAGCTCGACGCACCGGTGCCCACCGCCACCATGGTGATGACGCAGCCGACGCCGATGATGATCCCCAGCATGGTGAGGAGCGAGCGCATCTTGTTGCGCGAAATCGCCATCAAGCCCACCTTGGTGATGTTCCACAGTCGCAGCAGGCCAACTTTCATTGCGGCACCTCTTCGCGCACCGGCTCTTCGGCCGGCGCCACGGTGAATGGGAAGGCAACCGCCGGCTCCGGCTCTCCGGCGACGGCCCCCGGCTTCGCTTTCATTTGTACGATCCGTTCGTCGCGCCAGACGACACCGTCGCGCACGTAGACCACGCGTTTGGCGTGCGCCGCGATGTCCGGCTCGTGAGTGATGAGGATGACGGTCTTGCCGGCGTTGTTGAGCTCCTGGAAGATGCCGATGATCTCTTCCGAGGTCCGCGAATCGAGGTTCCCCGTCGGCTCGTCGGCGAGGAGGATCGCCGGGTCGGTGACCAGGGCGCGGGCGATCGCCACCCGCTGCTGCTGGCCGCCGGAAAGCTGCGAGGGGTAGTGGTCTTCGCGGCCGGCGAGCCCCACCCGCGCCAGGGCCTGGCGGGCGCGGCGGGCGCGCTCCACCGCGGTGAGCCCCAGGTTGCCGTAGAGCAGCGGCAGCTCGACGTTCTCCGTCGCTCGCGTGCGGGCCAGCAGGTTGAAGCTTTGGAAGACGAAACCGATCTTGGCGTTGCGGATCTCCGCCCGCTGGTCGCGGTTGAGGCGCGAGACGTCGATGCCATCGAGCCGGTAGGAGCCCGAGGTGGGGCGGTCGAGGCACCCCACGATGTTCATCAGCGTCGACTTGCCGGAGCCCGACGGCCCCATGATGGCCACGAACTCGCCGCGCTGAGCCGTCAGGTTGACGCCCTTCAAGGCGCGCACCTCGACCTCGCCCATGTGGTAGACCTTCACCAGGTCGTGGATCTCGAGGACCGGCGAGTCCGCGGCCATGGTTCTAGAACCTTCCGCGCGGACCGCCACGGCCCGCTCCCGCGGCGCCGCCCAGGGGGCCTCCCGGCGGACCGGCGCTCGTCTCGACCTTGATCGTCGCGAGACCGGTGACCACCAGGTCTCCCGGGTTCAGCGTGCCGGAGAAGACCGACACCACCTGGGTGTAATGCCCATCGGTCACCCCGGTGCGCAGGCGCACCTGGCGCAGCTCGGTTTTCTTGTCGGCGGTTTCGGTTAGCACGTAGACCGTCTGCCCCTGCTGCTTGCCCCGCCGTCCACCTCCGGGCTGGCCGGCGGAGCCATCGCCGCCGCCCGCGGCTCCCGGACCCGGCGTTCCGGCCCCCGGCGTCCCTCCGCCGGCGAGGTCTCCGCCACGATGCCGCCCCTGCCAGCGCCCCGCTCCCGGGGTCTGCTCTCCCTGGGCCTGTTGCGTCCCCGGAGTCTCCGCGCCCTGGCGATGCCGCCACTGCCCTGCTCCCGGAGTTTGCTCCCCTTGGGCACCCATCGCGCCCGGAGTCGCCTGCGCCTGCTCCCCGGCGGGGGAGGACGCGGCGGCCGGCTGGCCCTGCGTTCCCCTGCCACCCGCCGCTCCCTGGCCTCGCGCCGCCGGCGTCTTCTCGGCTTCGGTCGTTTCCGGCCGGAAACGGAGGGCGGCGTTGGGCACGCGCAGCACGTCGCGCACGGTGGCGACCTCGATGGTGACGTTGGCCGTCATGCTCGGGCGCAGCTTCCCGTCCGGGTTCGGCACTTCCACCATCACCGGATAGGTGATGACGTTCTGGGTGACGGTCGCATTGAGGCGCACCTGCGAGATCTGCCCCCGGAACTCCTGATCGGGATAGGCGTCGACGGTGAAGCGCACCGTCTCGCCGGGCTTGATCTGGCCGATGTCGGACTGGTCGACGTCGGCCTGCACCTGCATCTTGGTGAGGTCCTTGGCGATGGTGAACAGGGTGGGCGCCGAGAACGAGGCCGCCACCGTCTGGCCGAGGTCGTAGGCGCGGGCCACCACCTGCCCGTCGATGGGCGAGTAGATCTTGGTGTAGCCAAGGTTGGTCTGCGCCTGCTTGAGCGACGCCTGGGACAGGGCGAGGCCGGCCTGGGCGCTGTCGAACGCCGCTTTCGCCGCGTCGAGGTCCGACTGCGCGATGAGGCCGGCGTCGAACAGCCGCTTCTGGCGGTTGTAGGTGATCAGGGCGTTGGCCACCTCGACCTTCGACTTGGTGACGTCGGCCTGCCGCTGCTCCACCGTCTGCTGGAAGGGTGTGGGATCGAGCTCGGCCAAGAGTTGCCCCTGCTTGACCTGGCTGTTGAAGTCGGCGTACAGCCTGGAAATGATGCCGGAGACCTGGCTGCCGACCTGCACGGTGACGACGGCCGAGAGGGTCCCCGTGGCATTGACGGTCATGGTGATATTGCCGCGGCTGACGGCCTCCGTGCGGTAGCGGTCGCCGCCACCGTCCTTGCCCCGGCGCAGGAAGAACAGCACGACCAGCACGGCCACGACCACGACGATGGCGGCGATGAGCCAGCGCCGCTGCTTGTGATTGTTCTCCAGTGGGTCCATAGTCTTAGTCAACACGCTGGCGGGACAGAGATTCCCGCCGGCAGTGATCTCCTTTGTCCTGGCCGGCACAGGCGCCGCCCGGTGAGGGAACAGCATACTCCGTGCCCGGTTTGCCGCCGAAGACCCGGGGAGTAAATTTACAACTATGACCAACGAGCCCAACCGGCAGCCGCCCCGCGGCGGCACGGTGCTGATCATCGACGACGAGCCCCAGATCCGGCGCGCCGTGCGCAACGCCCTGCGCAACGAGGTGGCCCGGGTGCTGGAGGCCGGCAACGGCCGGGAGGGGATCGACCTCGCCGCCGCCGAGCGGCCGGCGCTCATCGTCCTCGACCTCGGTCTCCCCGACCAGCAGGGGATCGACGTCTGCGCCGAGATCCGGCGCTGGTCGAACGCCCCCATCGTGGTCCTCTCCGCCCGCCACGCCGATCCGGAGAAGGTGGCGCTCCTCGACTCCGGCGCCGACGACTACATCACCAAGCCGTTCAGCCCGCTGGAGCTGGCGGCGCGGGTGCGCGCCCACCTGCGGCGCGCCCAGGCCTCCCCCGAGGCCGCGACCGAGGAGCGGGTGGACCTCGGGCACCTGGTGATCGACCTCGCGGCCCGCCGGGTGGAGCGGGACGGGGAGACCGTCCACCTCACCCCGATCGAGTGGGAGCTGCTGCGCACCTTCCTCGCCCAGGCCGGCCGCACCTTGACCCATCACCAGCTCTTCCAGGCCGTGTGGGGACGCTCGTTCGGCGATCCGCAACAACACCTGCGCGTGCACGTGGCGAACCTGCGGCGCAAGATCGAGCTCGATGCCGTGCGCCCCCGGCTGATCCTCACCGAGCCCGGGGTCGGCTACCGGTTCGAGATCACCCGCTGACTTATGGCCGATCCGACCCTGGCAAAGCGGCGTACCGGGCGCCTCGGCGCCTGGCTGCTGTGGACGGCCATCCTGGTCCTCGTCACGGTCACTCTCACCTGGATGCGCGCCGACGTGGGCTCGGCCCAGGTGGCGCTCGTCTACCTCCTGGTGGTGCTGGGCGGCAGCGCCAGCGGCGGCGGGCGTCCCCTGGGGCTGGGGCTCGCCTGCGCCTGCTTCCTCGCCATCGACTACTTCCTGCAGGTGCCTTACAACCGGCTGCAGGTCGCCAAAACGATCGACTGGCTGGAGCTCCTCGCCTTCCTGACCACCGCGGTCGTCGCCACCCAGCTCCTGGGCCGCGCCAACGCCGAGGCGGCAGCGGCCCGCCGCCACGCGGAGGAAATCGACCGCCTCTCCAGCGAGCGGGCGCGCCTGGTCGCCGAAGCCGAGCACGCGGCCGCCCTGCGCGAGGCCGACCGGATGAAGGACGCCCTCCTCGCCGCCGTCTCCCACGACCTGCGGACTCCCTTGACCACCATCAAGGCCCTGGCCCACGACGTGGCGCAGGATGGTGACGAGCGGGCCGCCGTGATCGCGGGGCAGGCTGACCGGCTGAGCCACATGGTGGAGGACCTCCTCGACCTCTCGCGGCTCAACGCCGGGGGATTGAAGATCGAGCCGGCGATCAACGCCGCCGAGGACCTGATCGGCACCGCCATTCAGCAGGCGCAGGGAGCCATGGGCGGGCGCGAGCTGCGCACCTCGATCGAGCTTTCCCAGCCCGTGCAGCTCGGCTGCTTCGATTTCGTCTACACCTTGCGCGCCATGGTCAACCTGATCGAAAACGCCGCCAAGTACTCACCCCCAGGGGCGCCGGTCGACCTCGCGGTGGGACGGGACGGCGAGTGGCTCACCCTGACCGTGGCCGACCGCGGCGCGGGAGTCGCCGCCTCGGAGCGCGAGCGCATTTTCGATCCCTTCTACCGCTCACCGAACGTGGCTCCGGATACCGCGGGCTCCGGCCTGGGGCTCGCCATCGCCCGCCGCCTCGCCGAGGCTCAGGGGGGGCGCCTCACCTATGAAGACCGCCCCGGCGGCGGCAGCCTGTTCGTCCTCCGTTTGCCGGGAGCGACGGTGGCGGAGCCTGCCTGAAGGTCCCGTTCGGAGGAGCGGCGAGCACTGCCTTGAAGTGGGGGCGTCTGCGGGCGTGCCGGAGGCGCCGGACCACGGACTGACTTTTCGGAGGATCAGGCGATGAAGAAGAAGAACCTCAGGCTCCATCTGAACCGCGAGACCCTGCACGCTCTCACCTCGACCGACCTCGCCGACGTCGAAGGCGCCGCCACCACCGTGCCCTGTAGCGTCAGGACCTGCTTCACCGACTGTCACCAGTTCTCCTGCCGCGGCACCTGCTGAGCGGCGAAGAGCGCCCCCACCCAAGACCCTCACCCCCGCCCCTCTCCCGACCACCCCATCCCCCTCCCCGGGAGAGGGGTCCAGCCGAACCGTTTTTGCTGTTGGGTGGGGGCTCCCTCTTCTCCCGGTGAGGGGGGTGGCGCGGGGGCGGGAGAAGAGGGCCGGGGTGATGTGGGTCTTGGGCGGGCGGTGCTCCGCCCTTCCCTCTACGGTCCGCCCGGGATCAGGAAGCCGAACTTGCGGAAGACGGCGAGCGCGGGCTCGGATTCGAGGTAGGCGAGGAACCGGCGCGCGGCGTCCTGCCGCTTCGACTCGGACGTCACGGCGAGCGGATAGGAGATCTTCGGGCCGCCGGCGAGTGGGACCTCGTAGGCGACTTTCACCTGCTTCGAGATCCCCGCGTCCGTCTTGTAGACGATCCCCGCATCGACGTTCCCCGATTCGACGGCGGCCAGGGCGGCGCGGACGTTCTCCGTGGGGATGACCTTGTCGATCACCCGGCTCCACAGCTTCTGCGTCTTGAGCCACTCCTTGGCGTAGATCCCCGCCGGCACGCTCTGCGGCTCGGCGAGGGCCAAAGTCTTCACCTTGGGCGTGGCGAGGTCCGCCGGGGAGGAGATCTGGAGGCTGGAGTCCGCCGGCACCACCACCACCAGCGTGTTGGAGAGGAGGCTGCGGCGGGTCCCCTTGGCGATCAGGTTCCGTTTCTCCAGGTCGTCCATCTTCGCCTCGTCGGCCGAGAAGAAGATGTCGGCGGGCGCCCCCGCCTGGATCTGGCGCGCCAGGGCGCTGGAGGCGGCGAAGTTGAACACCACCTTGTCGCCGGTGGACTGCTGGTATGCGGCACCGATCTCCTGGAGCGCGTCGGTCAAGCTGGCCGCGGCGAAGACGGTGACCTCCGCGGCTGCCGCCGGCACCGCGGCCAAGAGGCCCGTGAGGACGAGGATCGAAAGGATCAGGCTGCGTGCTCTCATGGCGGTTCCTTCCCCCGGGCTAGAAGATCACCTGCAGACGGGCGATCACCTTGTCCTGCTTCTTCTGGTTCCCCGGCAGGTCGGTACGCAGGTAGTTGGCCATCAGCTTGAGGTCGTGCCCCTTGATGTAGTAGTTGAGGCCGAGGGTCGCCGTCTTGGTGTCGTCCGCGTCCTTCTTGTCGTTGGGATCGAAGGTCTCGTACTTGAGGACGACCTGGAAACGGCTCGGCACCAGGTAGTAGGAGGCCTGGCCGTACCAGCCGTCGGCGGTGAAGCGGGGGCGGGGGATCTTCGAGTCCGGCTCGAAACGCTGGCTGATCCACTCACCCCAGAGCTCGAAGGGGCCGGTGACGATCTGGCTGTCGACCCCGGTGCCGCGGCGCTTGCCGGTGAAGAGGCCGTCCTTGTCCGCCGTGGTGGGGGTGGAGTCGAGCCCGAGGTCTGAAAGGGCGAGCGCCGTATCCTTCGAGGAGAAGCCGTTGGCGGCGACCGACCAGGTAGCCGGCGAGCCGGCGACGTTGCCCTGCCAGGGGACGACGGAAAGCCGTCCCACGGTCTCGAAGGCGTTGTTGTCGTTGAAGTTGTTATTGACCCCGTTGCCGTTGAAGCTGCCGACGGCATAGCTGACGCGCTTGTCCAGAAGGTCGCCCCACACCTGGGCGCCGAGCTGGCGGTTCAAGGTCAGCCGGTCGTTGACCAGCGTGCGCTCGATGGTCAAGAGGCGCGGATCGCCGTAGAGCTGCTCGAAGCCGAACGGCGTCTTGAACTGCCCCACGCGGATGTTGGCGGCCGGATAGCGGTTCCAGTTGATGTAGCCGTCCGTCATCTGCGCCCGCAGGGCGGAGGTGTTCGAGAGGCTGCCGGCTAAGTCCATCTCCAGGCGGAAGTCGAATTCCTCCAGGAACTTGCCGGTGGCGTTGAGGCGGGCGCGGCGCAGGTAGAAGCGGTCGAAGTCGTTGCCGAAGCGGCTGTCCCCCTTGTCGCCGGCATCGAATTGCACCTGCAGCAGGCCGCCGATCGTCAGCGAGGGCTCGCGCCCCGCGGGCTTGACCGTGCCCGTGGCTTGAGCATTCGCGAGAGCAACCCATCCGAAGGACAGGGTCAGCAGGACCAGCAGAGCACGGACGGCTTGGCGCATCGTTCTCCCTCCTGAGGTCATTGACGGAGGGAGAGGCTAGCAGGGCCGTTATATTTGGTCAAGGATAACGAGCAGGAAGGACCACGGACGAGCACGGACTTACACGGACCAACAAGGACAGGCGTTCCTCCTTGCCCCGTCCGTGTAAGTCCGTGAAAGTCCCTGCTCGTCCGTGTAGAGGCTCCCGCCCGCCCCCTACTCCACCAGATACCCTCCCAGCTCCGCCCAGGCCGCCACGACGGCCTGGCGGGTCTCTTCCTCCATGCGGCGGTAGAGGGCCAGCACGGCGCGGCCGGTTTCGGTGAGGACGGCGCCGCCGTGCACGGAGCCGCCCCGGGCGGTGGTGACGAGGGGCTCCCGGAAGCAGGCGTTCATGGTGTGCAGGAGCTTCCAGGCCCGCATGTAGGACATGCCCAGGAGCTTCGCGGCGTCGGCGAGGGTGCCGGCGCGTTCGATGGCCTCCAGGAGGTCGGCTTTGCCGGGACCCAGGGCGATCGCCTCGCCGTGGAGGACGCGCAGGCGGGGACGCAGGGAGTTGATGGACATTCCGGGAGGATACTCGTTTCGCCACGGCCTACGCATCGTTCCCCCGCCCAAGACCCTCACCCCTGCCCCTCTCCCGACCCCCGAGATCCCCCTCCCCGGGAGAGGGGTCCCGGCTGGGCGGTCTTGCTGTTCTCCTCGTCCTTGTTGTCCCTGTTGTCCTTGCCGTCCCTTCTGGCTGTTCCCCCTCTTCTCCCTGGGAGGG
>DASUEN010000108.1:0-4815 GCA_036275055.1 Thermoanaerobaculia bacterium | reverse complement strand
TCGGCGTAGAACACCGTCTGGTCGAGGATGACGACGCCCACCTGCCCCTTCTGCAGGGTCGAGATCCGCACCGGCGCGCCCTCACGCCAGGTGGCGAGGCGCACCACCTCGGCGGGCGTCTCGATCAGCTCCGTGCGCTCGTACCCCTCGAAGTGGGTCTCCGCCAGCTCGGCGTGGCCGCGCAGCACCTCGCGCAGGGCCGCGAGCCGGTTCTGCACCTCGGCCGTGGCCTTCCGCGACTGCTCGCGCTGGGCCTCCAGGGCCTCGTTGAAGCCGGCCTCGTCGATCTTGAAGCGCTCCTCCTCGGCGATCTCGCGGATCACCTCCAGGGGAAGGCCGTAGGTGTCGTAGAGGCGGAAGACCATGGCGCCGGGGAGCGTCGTCTTCCCCTGCGGGCGGAGGCGCTCGATCTCCTCCTGCACCTGGCGGGCGCCGTTGGCCACGGTGGAGAGGAACTTCTCCTCCTCGGCCCTGATGGTGGCGACCGAGGCCTGGCGGGTGGCCGCGAGCTCCAGGTAGGCGCCCCCCATCACCTCGCCCAAGACCGGCACCAGCTTGTGGAGGAACGGCTCCTCGAACCCCAGGCGCATGCCGTGGCGCACCGCCCGGCGGAGGATGCGGCGCAGCACGTAGCCCCGTCCCTCGTTGCCGGGGATCACGCCGTCGGCCAGCAGGAAGGAGACGGCCCGCAGGTGATCGGCGATCACCCGGAGGGAAACGTCCTTCTCCCCGTCCTTTCCATACTTCGTCCCCGCCAGCTCGGCGGCGGCGTGGAGGATGGGCTGGAAGAGGTCCGTGTCATAGTTCGAGTCCACCCCCTGGAGCACGGCAGCCACGCGCTCGAGGCCGGCGCCGGTGTCGATCGAGGGGTTGGGCAGGGGCGTCAGCTTCCCTTCGGCGTCCCGCTCGTACTGCATGAAGACGAGGTTCCAGATCTCCAGATACCGCCCCGCGTCGGTCCCCTCCTCCCACGGCACCGGCGGCCGCTCGGGGTGGAGATCGACGAAGATCTCGCTGCACGGGCCGCAGGGGCCGGTGTCGCCCATGGCCCAGAAGTTGTCCGCGGCGCCGCAGCGGTGCACCCGCTCAGGGGGCAGGGTTGAGAGGCGCACCCAGAGGTCCCAGGCCTCGTCGTCCTCCTCGAAGACGGTGGCGGAGAGGCGCTCGGCGGGGATCTTCCACACCGCCGTCACCAGCTCCCAGGCGAAGCGGATAGCGTCCTCCTTGAAGTAGTCGCCGAAGGAGAAGTTCCCCAGCATCTCGAAGAAGGTATGGTGGCGCGGGCTGGGGCCGACGTTTTCCAGGTCGTTGTGCTTGCCCGAGACGCGCATGCACTTCTGCACCGAGACGGCCCGCGGCGACTCCGGCTTGCGGGCGCCGAGGAAGGCGTCCTTGAACTGCACCATGCCTGCGTTGGTGAAGAGGAGCGTCGGATCGCCCTGGGGCACCAGGGGCGAGCTCGGCACCGGCCGGTGAGCGTGCCCCCGGAAGAAGTCGACGAAGGAGGTGCGGATGTCTGCGCTTTTCATCGTCGTCAAGCCGAATCGTCGTCGTTGAGATCCCAGAGATCCACGTCGCCATCCCCCTCCGGTCTCTCGTTCAGGACGGCAACGATAGCACGGGCGGAAAACCCCTTGCGCTGAAGGTGGCGGGCGAGGGCCTGGGGATCGCGCTTGCCGCTGCGGGACCACCGTGCCACGGCGTCGCGGGCGGCGGCGAGGTCGTCCTCGGGGGTGATGCCGGCGAGGGTTGCTTCGATCACCTCTGCCGCCGCGCCGCGTTTGGCGAGCTCCGCCTTGAGACGGGAGCGCCCCTCGCTCCCCCGTGCCTGCCTCCCCTCGACGAAGGAGCGGGCCGTCTCCCCTTCCTTTAGATAGCCTTGCGCGGCGAGGCGGTCCAGGGCCGCGGCCACCTCCTCCGGGGGATAACCGCGGCGGGCGAGCTTGCCTTCCAGCTCCCGCCGGAAATGAGGACGGGCGGCGAGGAGCTGGACGGCCTTGTCGTAGCAGGTGGGGGGCATGGGCCCCTAGTGCTGCTCGATCTCGAACTGCATGGCGCCCCCCATGAGGTCGGACTCAGGCATCTGCAGCGACGACTCCATCTCCTCGCGGGAGATGTCGGCGGTGAACTGGACGCCCTGGATCTTGAGCCGGAACTCGTCCGGGTTGGTGGCCCGCTTGAGCGCCTCGTCGAGCGTGATGAGGCCGCTCTTGTAGAGCTGGAAGAGCGACTGGTCGAAGGTCTGCATGCCGTACTGGCTGGTGCCGAGCGAGATCTGCTCGCGGATGTACTTGGTCTTCTCCTTGTTCTCGATGCACTCGCGGATGTAGGCGGTCGAGATCAAGACTTCGGCGGCGGGGACGCGCCCCATGCCGTCCGCCCGCGGCACCAGGCGCAGCGAGATCACCGACTTCAGCACCTGCGAGAGCTGGATGCGGATCTGCTTCTGGTGATGGGGCGGGAAGACGGAGATGATGCGGTTGACCGTCTCCGTGGCGTCCAGGGTGTGGAGGGTGGAGAAGACGAGGTGCCCCGTCTCGGCGGCGAGGAGCGCCGTCTCGATGGTCTCGTAGTCGCGCATCTCGCCGACCAGGATCACGTCCGGGTCCTGGCGCAGGGCGGCGCGCAGGGCGCCGGCGAAGGAGTGGGTATCGACGTCGATCTCCCGCTGGTTGACGATCGACTTCTTGTCGCGGTGGAGGAACTCGATCGGGTCCTCGACGGTGATGATGTGCTCGGTGCGGGTGGAGTTGATGTAGTCGATCATCGCCGCGAGGCTGGTGGACTTGCCCGAGCCGGTGGTGCCGGTGCAGAGGATCAGGCCCCGCCGCTCTTCGCAGATGCGCTCCAGGACGGGCGGCAGCATCAGCTCGCGGATGCTCTGGATGCGGGCGGGAATGACGCGCAGCACCAGCCCCACCGCTCCCCGCTGCTGGAAGACATTGCAGCGGAAGCGCCCCAGCCCGGGCACCGAGTAGGCGATGTCGAGCTCCAGCTCCTCCTTGAAGCGCTGCTTCTGCCGCGCGTTCATCATGGAGAACGCCATGGCGATGGTGTCCTCCTGCATCAGGCGCTTGAGGTCGCCGAGGGCGGTCAGGTCGCCGTCAACGCGGATCACCGGATGGCCCCCCACCTTGAGGTGGAGGTCGGAAGCCTTCCGCTCCACCGCGATCTTCAAAAGGTCGTTGATGTTCATCGGGGTCCTCCTCCGGCGATTCCTGGATGCTTACCGCTCGGGAACGGCGGCGGCCTGCACGACGCCCGCGCCGACCGGATGGAGCCAGCCGTGACGGTCCGCCGTCTCGCCGGTGACGATGGCCCTGAACTCGGCCATGATCCGCTGGGTGACCTCGCCCGGGCAGCCATTGCCGACCGGGTTCCGGTCCACCGAGCGGATGGGGGTGATCTCGGCCGCCGTGCCGGTCATGAACAGCTCGTCGCAGGTGTAGAGCTGGCCGCGCGGGATCTGCTCCTCGCGCACCGGGATGCCGAGGTCGCGGGCGATCTTGACCACCGTGTCGCGGGTGATCCCCTGGAGCACCGAGGCGGCGAGCGGCGGCGTCAGCAGCACGCCGTCCTGCACCATGAAGACGTTCTCGCCCGACCCTTCGCTGACGAAGCCGCGGGCGTCGAGCGCCAGCCCTTCGGAGTAGCCGTTGACGACCGCCTCGATCTTGATGAGCTGGCCGTTCAGGTAGTTGCCGGTCGCTTTGGAGACTGCCGGCATGGAGTCGGCCGCGATGCGCCGCCAGGAGGAGACGCAGACATCGACGCCGCTCTCCGCCTCCTCGCCTAGGTACTTCCCCCAGTGCCAGCAGGCGATGAAGATGTCGACCGGGTTCTGGAGCGGGTTGACGCCGATGGTGTGGCCGAAGCCGCGGAAGACGATGGGGCGGATGTAGCAGGCCGGCAGCTCGTTGGCGCGCACGGTGTCGCAGCAGGCCTCGATCAGCTCCTCCGTATTGAAGGCGATCGGCATGCGGTAAACCTTGGCCGAGTTCTCCAGGCGCCGGACGTGCTCGCGCAGCCGGAACACCGCCGATCCCTGCCGGGTGTGGTAACAGCGGATTCCTTCGAAGACGCCCGAGCCGTAGTGAAGAGCATGACTGAGCACGTGGACGGTGGCCTTCTCGAAGTCGATGAGCTGGCCGTTCTTCCAAATCCAGCGAATACCAACGAAGGGATCGGACACGCGAACCTCCTTTGAGCGGACCGCGAGGGAACGCTGATGCTAGCGTGAAGGGCGAGCGGGGTCAATTTTGGGCCGGGAGGCTCGGGAGGCGGCCCGGCCCCAGGGCCTCCGGACCCGCGAGCTTTCGTTCCGGGAGCGCCATCTTTGGCAGCCAGATCCTCTGCCCTGGTTTCGGGGAGCCATTTTCTGCTGCAAAACTCGCGAAGTTTGCTGCGAAATTCGCGAGCCCTGCTGCAAAACTCGCGAAGTTTGCAACAAACTTCGCGAATTTTCACGAGAATTCGTGAGCCCCGGACCGGGGAACACGGGCCCCGGCTCGCGCTTCGCGAGCCCCGGACCGGGGCCCGCGAGTTTTGCAGCAGAATTCGCGAACCCAAGCCGGAATTCGCGAAGTTTGCAGCACATTTCGCCAGGGTGGAAGGGCGGCAAGCCGTCCCGCATCGAGGGTTCGCGCGGGCGCATCCAGGGTTCGCGAGCCCCAAGCCGCGGTTCCCTTTCCCGCTGACGGAGCTCGCGTTCCCGGGAGCAGGGAAGGGCTACCACTGGACCGGAGAATCTTGAAAGAGCCCAGAATATCCTTTAAGCTGCTTTCGCTTCATGCCTATCCATTTCGGATTGCTGAA
>DASUEN010000107.1:0-2857 GCA_036275055.1 Thermoanaerobaculia bacterium | reverse complement strand
GCTACATTACGGGCGGCTGAAACCGCACCAGTGAGACGCCGGCCATGGGCGGACACGCGCCCTTACCCTATCCCACCAAGGACCCCGTTTCTTCCGGCCATTGTCCGGCCCCGGGCCGGTTGAGGCGCTACATTGGGGAGGGAACCGTAGGTGGTAGAGGGCCGGTGACGCCTTTGCACTAGCTTCTTAGGCTTAGTCCCTCCCGCCCCCAGCGCCGCCGCCACCCGTTCCGGAGAGAGCCGTTCCGGCACGTCCGTAAGGTCGTACAGCGCCCAGTGGTCGCCGAAGCGAACGAATTCCAGGGCCTCGGGCGGGCCGGAGACGTAGCCGTCCGGGGTGGCGGCGAAGCCGGTGCCGTTGGGAGTCTGATAGAGGCGGACCAGGGGGCGGGGGGGATTCGATTGGACGTCCCAGATCTCCAGGAGCCCTCTGGAGAAGGAGAGGGCGAGGCGCCGGCCGTCCGGCGACCACGCCACGGTTAAGACAGAATTATCGTGCCCCGCGAGGGTGTTCAGGGACCGCCCCGAGGCCGCGTCCCACAGCCGCACCGTCCGGTCATAAGACCCCGAGGCCAGGCGCGCGCCGTCCGGCGACCACGCCACGGTTAAGACCCTGTTATCGTGCCCCGCGAGGGTGTTCAGGTGCCTTCCGCTCGCCGCATCCCACAGCTTGATCGTTCCATCGTCTGAAGCCGTCGCCAGAACTGTCCCCTCGGGATTCCAGGCCACGCATTGGACGCCACCAGAATGACCTGCTTGTAGTCGCAGCGCGAGCTCGTCAGGCTGTTGACCGCCCGCAGTGATCGCCCAGGGAATCTCGAGTGGCGGGGTTACACCCAGCAGCCCGGTGCCCACGGTTCGAGCTCCCCTCAGATCCGCTTTGGTGAAGTCGGCCCGAGTGAGCCGCGCAAAGCTCAGATCAGCAGCGTGCACGTCCGCACCTTGGAAGTTGGCCTCCTGAGCGTCCGCGTGGTTGAGATCTGCTTCGGATAGATCAGCTCCCTGAGCAGAGGCCCTGCGTAAATCCGCTTCGTTGAGGAAAGCACCTGCGAGTTGAGCACGGTCCAAAGTTGCCTGTCGCAGGTCAGCTCGGCTCAGGATCGCTCTTTCAAGGGAAGCACCGGAAAGGTCGATCCCGGGTATCCTCACTCCTGCGAAGTCCGCCCCATTCAGGCGAAGAGCTTTCGGTCGCGACCTGGTGAAGGCCTTTTGAATCTCGGAGAAGTCCTCCGTTTCGGAGCCCGGCCCCACGAGCGGTCCCAGCGTCGCGCGGGCGTGGAAATACAGAAGGAGCAGCGCGTTCTCGGAAATCCCCGGCTGATAGCTCATCTCCAGGACCCAACGGGCAATCTCGGAGATCCGCTGTGCTTCGGGCCAGAACTCCAGGAAGAAGGCAACCTCTCTCGTGATCCTCTTCAAAGCGAGGCAGGAGGAGGCTCCCGCCGCCAGTCCCGCTCGAATCGTCCGAGCGATGAAGAACTCCAGGAACGAACGGTGAATGAACGAGTAATACCCGTCCGCGTCGCGATGAAGGAACAGCGCGGTGCGCACCTCGTAGTCGATGCGCTCCTTGTCGTGCAAGGTGAGGGGACGGTCCTTGTAAAACTCCGTGGCCTTCTCGAAGAGGAGGTCATAGTGGACGCGGTTGTCCGGCGAATCCCAGACCAGGCGGGCCAGGTATTCGACGAGCGCCACCTTCCGTTCGCGGGTCAAGGTGAGGCGGAAATCCGTATGGTTGAACCAGCTTTCGCAATAAGTTTCGTAGAGGTCCGCGAGGGTGACGTCGCCCTTGTGCTGCATGAGCCGCGGCAGGGTCTTGACGATGATTTCCAGCAGGAACGGCCGCTTGGCGAGATCGGCGAGATTGTAGGTCTCCTGGATCTGCGCCAGCAGCTTCGCAGGATCGGAAGGCGGAGGGAAGGCTTTCCGCAGGTATTCCGCGATCTGGCGCTCCTCGAATTCCAGCACGTAGCCGATTTCGGACCCCGGGCGGTCGCGGATCTCGTCGTAAAGCTGCGTGGCCCCTTGTGTGGAGACCACCTCCGGCACGCTCCCCAGCCGGCGCAAAGCCTCGGGACGGTCGCGGAAATAGTGGGTGCGGCACGTCAAAAGCACCTTCGCCTTCCCCTCGGCCGCGCGCAGGATCTGCCGCAGGTTCTCCACGTAGCGGCCGGGCTCGGTGTAGGCGATGGTTTCGTCGAAACCGTCGAAGATGAGGAGGAGGTAGCCCTCCCGGTTCAGGTGGAGGAGGGCCTGGGGATTGAACGGCTGCGAGGAGAGGCGATAGAAGTGATGGGTTAGGAGGTTCTCTAGTGTGACGGTCGTCGAGCCGCCTTCGCGGAGGTCGACGAGGATAGGAGCCCGTGCGTCGCCCGGCTTGGCTTTGACGCGGGTCGCGAGCTCGCAAGCCAGGCGCCTGCAGAAACTGGTTTTTCCGGCTCCGAAATCACCAAGCAGAGCCAAGAACGAGGCACCGGGACGGTCGAGCCAGGTGAGGACCAGCTCTGAAAGCGGCCGGGACCGAAGCACTTCGCTGAGCCGGATGTCGGCTTCGAGAACGCCCTCCTGTTCGACATAAAGGCTTCCGAGAGGCGTGCCCTGGAAGCTCTGAACGGATGCTTCGAGATTGGGTCCCAGATCTACCAGAGAGAGAACCAAATCCTGAAACGTCATCAGATGGACGAATTCGGTGGCTGCGACGGCGTAGGCATTGTTCACGAATCCCAGCCTGGAAACGACGATAGCCTGATAGGGGAGCCCGTCGGCCTTTTGGGCGTGTTGGACTTTGCGAGCAAATTTCAGTATGTCTTCCTGGCCGACGGCAGCGTTCGTTTCCTTACACTCGACGAGCACATAGG
>DASUEN010000106.1:0-6616 GCA_036275055.1 Thermoanaerobaculia bacterium | reverse complement strand
GACACTACGCTGATTTGGCGTCCTCTCCAACGAATACGGTTGGCAGGTGCAGGTCGGGTAGAGTCGGCGGCGGGCACGGATCCCCGAGCGCCTAACGCCTTCTTGACACCATCAGCTTGATGCGTGATGCCTGATGATATGAGAACCACGCTCACCCTTGACGACGACGTGTTGGCCTCGGCCCGTGCTTTGGCCGCCCAACGAGGCGTGCCGATCGGCACCATCGTCTCTGATCTCGCCCGCCGCGGCCTCGCCCCTGCCCAGCCCACCGCCACCCGCAATGGCATCCGCCTCTTCCCCGTACGGCCCGACGCCGGTCCCGTTACCCCCGAGTTGGTCAAGACTCTGGCGGAGGAGGTAGATTGAACCGCCACCTGGGAGCCCCTCGACGAAGAGTTTCGGAGATCGATGACCTCGAATCCCTCGAGGATGTGGATCTCTGAGAGGGTGTTTGGAAAATGTGTAACCCTGTCGCGATGCCCACCTTCGCCCGGGCATAAATGCCGGGGCTATGAACAGCGCCCCCTGAAGGGGACTTTCCCTGAGACGCGCGTCTTCCATCTCGCGGATCGCGGCGTCATCCGCCGCGGGCTGCGCGCCGATCTCGTGCTCGTGGAGGGAGATCCCACACACGACGTCCTCGCGACGCGCAGCATCGTCGCGATCTGGAAACGCGGGATTCGCGTGCAGCGCTGACTGCGGTTCGACTCTTCGGGTTGTCGTTCGGGAGATCCGCGAGCAGGGGTGAGGGGAAAGCCGCCACGCCGGCGTTCTTCCCCGCGTAGCTTTCACAGAACCAACTAAAAAGGAGATTTTTATGAATAAAACGTTCCGCCTCGCCCTGCTGCTCGGCTTCGCCTTCCTCGCCTCCTGGACCTCGACTCCCAGGCCTGCCCACGCCATACCTTCTTGTGAGAGCCTCGCCAGCAACGTCTGTACGGTGCCCAACTCGGACCGTTCGTGCGTCTGGAGTGACGGCAACAGGGGCTCCTGCTCCTGCTCCGCCCGCGGTCAGTTCTGGAATTGCATCGTAGTCTGATCCCCGGGGCTCCCTTCCTTCCGCACCGGAAGGGAGGGAGCCCATCCTGCTCCGGAAGGCGTAGAGCGCCGGCGCCGCGAGACGATCGTCAGGCGGATGGCGGCCTGGGAGGGAAGGTCCGGGATACAATCCCCCGTCGTGAGTCTGAAGATGCTCATCGAGAGCGATCCGCACCAGACGCGGATCGCAGTCCTGGAGGACGACCGCCTGACGGAGATCTTCGTCGAGCGGCACCGCCACCGTGGGCTCGTGGGCAACGTCTACAAGGGGCGGGTGACGCGGGTGCTCCCCGGCATGCAGGCCGCCTTCGTGGACGTGGGGCTGGAGCGCGACGCCTTCCTCTACGTCAGCGACGTGGCGGCCGACGTCGAGGCCATGGAAGAGCTGGAGATCGACGACGCCCGCAACCACGACGAGCTGCCGGCGCAGCACCAGGGGGGCTCGCCGTCGATCGACGAATTGCTGAAGTCCGGCCAGGAGATCATCGTCCAGGTGGTCAAGGACCCGCTCCCCAACAAGGGAGCGCGCATCAGCACCCACGTCACCCTGCCCGGCCGCTACCTGGTGCTCCTCCCCACCGTGCGCCATTTCGGCGTCTCCCGCCGCATCGAGGACGAGGCGGAACGGGAGCGGCTGGTGGGGATCCTTCACGAGCTCCCGGTGACAGCGGGCGGGCTCATCGTGCGCACGGTGGGCGAGGGGAAGGGGCGGGAGGAGTTCGAGAGCGACCTCGTCTACCTGTCGCGGCTGTGGGAGAAGATCCGCCTGCGGGCCGGCCGGGTCTCGTCCCCCACCCTGCTGCACCAGGACCTGGACCTCGCCCTGCGGGTGGTGCGCGACCTGCTGCGCAGCGATTTCTCCGTCCTCTGGGTGGACGGCGAGGAGACTTACGAGCGGATCGTCGAGTTCCTCGACCAGGTGCAGCCCGGGCTGGTCTCCAAGGTCAAGCTCTTCCGCCAGCGGGCGAGCCTCTTCGAGCAGTTCGGCATCGAGGAGCAGATCGAGGCGGCGCTGAAGACCAAGGTGTGGCTCAAGTCCGGCGGCTACATCGTCATCAACCCCACCGAGGCGCTGGTGGCGATCGACGTCAACACCGGCCGCTTCGTGGGCCAGAGCAATCTCGAGGACACGGTGCTCCAGACCAACCTCGAGGCGGTCTCCGAGATCGTGCGCCAGATCCGCCTGCGCGACTTGGGCGGGATCATCGTCATCGACCTGATCGACATGGTGGAGGCCGCCCACCGCGAGCAGGTCTTCGCCTCCCTGGAGACCGAGATCAAGAAGGACCGGGCGAAGACCAAGCTGCTCAACATCTCCGAGTTCGGCCTGGTGGAGATCACCCGCAAGCGCAGCCGGGCCAACCTGGAGCGCCTGCTCACCCAGCCGTGCCCCTACTGCTCGGGGCGCGGGCGGATCAAGTCGATCGCCACCATCTGCCTCAACCTGCGCAAGGAGCTGCTCCACCTGAAAGGGCGCACGGGCAACTCGGAGCTGCTGCTGCGCGTCCACCCCGAGATCGCCCGCGCCATGCAGCAGGAGGAGCGGGCCATCCTCGACGAGTTGGAGCGCTCCCTCGGCGTCCACATCCTGATCCAGAGCGACCCCGAGCTCCACCACGAGCGCTTCGACGTCGTGGAGGTCTAGAGATCCCCTCCGAGCCCTTCTCCCTCCCCGGCTGGACCGGCGAGCTGGCGGCGGAGCTGCGTCCCGTGGATCTCCCAGCGGCGATCGAGCGGCTGATCGATCCCGGGGCCGCTCTCAAGACCCTTCACTGGGGGCGCAACTACCTCTACGTCACGCGACTGGAAACCGCGGCCGGCCCGCTGGAGGTGGTGGTGAAGCAGTTCCGCCATGGATCGCTGCGCGACCGGCTGCGGCGGCGCCTTTCGGGAAGTAAGGCGGCGAAGAGCTGGCGGGTGGCTCACGCCCTCCTCGCGGCCGGGCTCCAGACGCCCGAGCCGGTGATACTCCTCGAATCCGCGAACGAGAGCGGACCGGCCTTCTACGTCTGCCGCCACCTGGAGGGCGTCACCGAGGCGCGCTACCTCTTCCGTGCCGCCAATTCGGCGATTATGGGCGAGGAGGCGGAGCGTTTTCCGGAGGTGGACTTCCCGGCCTTCATCGCCGCCCTGGGGAAGACGGCCCGCCGCCTCCACGACGCCGGCTTCTGGCACCGCGACCTCTCGGGCGGCAACGTCCTCCTCCGCTTCGGGGCGGACCGAAAGCCCTCGGACCTCTATCTGGTGGACCTGAACCGCACCCGCATGGGCCGGCCGCCGAGCCTCTCCAAGCGGCTGCGCGACCTCTCGCGCCTGGCCCTGTTCCGCCCCGAGCACCAGGAGCTGCTCCTGGCAAGCTACTGGGGAGAAGAAAAGGAGGAGGGCCGGCGGCGCTATCTCGCCTACCAGCGCGGCTTCGTCTTCAAGAACGAGTCCAAGAAGCGGGTGCGCGGCTGGCGCGACCGGCTGAAGCACCTGATCCTGCCGAGGCCGCCCCACGCCCACATCCCCGACGCGCCGGCCGGTGCCGGAGCGCGCGACAAGGTAGTGTGGGACCGCCTCTCCGACCAGCCCCACCAGCACGCCGGCCGGCTGGACAAGCTGTGGGTGCGGCTGGCGGACGTCCGCACTCACGGTGGGCAGGCGGTGGCCATCGCCTCCGCCCTGCCGCGGATCTGGCGGCGCTACCGGCAGCTTCAGAAGGAGCTTCATGCCTCGCCGGTCAATTTCGGGGGGATCGGCGTCTGCGTCCGCCCCTGGCCCGAAGCGCCGGAGGCGCCCGTCGAGCTGGTAGCGGAGCTGGGAGTGCGGCACGTGCTGATCCGCCTCCATCCCTGGGAGGACGACCACGGCGCCGAGGAAGAGCTGGCCCGCGCCCTTCATGCCCGGGGGTGCGAGCTGACCTTCGCCCTCCCCCAGAACCGGGAGCTGGTGCGCGATCCTGCCCGCTGGCGGCGGGCCCTGGAAGAGATCGGCCCCCGCTTCGCCCCGTATGGCCGCCGCTTCCAGATCGGCCAGGCGATCAACCGCAGCAAGTGGGGGGTGTGGAACGTCCGGGAGTACGTGGAGCTGGTGCGGGCGGCCGAGGAGATCCTGCGGCGGCAGCCCGGCGTCGAGCTGCTGGGTCCCTCGGTGATCGACTTCGAATACCACGTCACGGCCGGAGTGCTGAACCTGCGCCGGGCCGGTTTCCGTTTCGACGCCGTCTCGGCCCTCCTCTACGTGGACCGCCGGGGCGCCCCCGAGAACCGGCAGGCGGGGCTCGATACCGAAGCCAAGGTGCTGCTGCTGAAAGCCATCGCCGAGACCGCCCGCAACTCTACGGGACGTTGCTGGATCACCGAGGTCAACTGGCCCCTGCGGGAGGGTCCCCACTCGCCGGCCGGCCGCGACGTTTCCGTGGACGAGGAGACCCAGGCGGACCATCTCGTCCGCTACTACCTGCTGGCCCTGGGGACGGGGCTCGTCGAGCGCATCTTCTGGTGGCAGGTGGTGGCCCGGGGATACGGCCTGGTCGATCCCGCCGATCCTGAGAATCCCCGCAGGCGGCCGTCGTTCCTCGCTCTAAAGACTCTGATCCGGGAGCTGGACGGCGCCCGTCTGGAGGAAGTCCTGCCCGCGCCGCCGCCGGCTTGGGCTTACCGGTTCCACAGGCCGGACGGCTCCGAGGTGGTGGTGGGATGGAGCGCGGGGGGGAAGGCCTTGGCCGTTCTTCCGCGGCCGGCAGCCAGGGTGACCGGGCGGGACGGGGAAGAGATCGCCGCCACCGAGTTGGAGCTCGGGTCATCGCCGCGGTACTTCCACTTGGGATAGACCGATCAATTGGCTCGCCGGGCCTTCCGTCGCCGAAACGCCTGGGCCGTCTTGCGGTTGACGTTCACCACGATCTGCGGGCGCAGGCGGGAGAGCCACCAGAGGAGGCGGGCGTAGAAGGGGAAGACGATGATCGGCCGGTTGCGCTCCACGCCTTTGAGGAGCTTGCGGACCGCGACGTCCACGTCCAGGAATTTGAAAGGGATGAGAGCGCGCATCCCCTCCTGCGTGGCATCGACGTAGGTGCTGTTGTCGAAAATCGCGGACTTGATGTAGGCCGGGCAGACGGCGCTCACCTTCACGCCCAGGTCCGCCCCTTCGGCCCGCAAGGTGAGGGAGAGCCCCACGACGCCGAACTTGCTCGCGGAATAGGGCGCGCCGAGGGCCACGCCGCCGAGCCCCGCCAGCGAGGCGACGTTGACGATGTGGCCGGAGCCCTGCCGCACCATGCGGGCATAGGCGGCCGTGGCGCCGTGAATGACTCCCCAGAGGTTGACGTCCAGCACCCGTTTCCAGTGCTCCAGCGGCAGGCTCTGGGCCTCGCCCACGGCGGCGAGGCCGGCGTTGTTGAAGAGATAGTCGAGACGCCCGTGAGCGGCGAGGGCGTCGTCCAGAACCTTCTCGAACGCCGCCGGGTCCCGCACGTCGAGCGCCGCCGCCGTGGCCCGGCCGCCGGCCTTCACGATCCCCTCGGCCACGGCGCGGGCGCCTTCCTCCTGGAGGTCCGTCACCACTACGCGCGACCCGCGCCGGCCGAGCTCCTCGCAGAGTGCCTTGCCGATGCCGGAGGCCCCTCCTGTCACCACCGCCACCGCGTCCTGGAACGGCCCGTTCGCCATCGCCGAATCCTCCCGGGGATAAAGGAGGATGTTACCGCAGCCTCAGGGATGCCCGGGCGTCGCCGCCGGTACCACGCCGCCGCTGGCCGGAATGGTGAAGGAGCCGTCCTGCGTGGCGATGAAGCCGCGAGAGGTGGACAGGATGGCCACGACGGGCTTGTGGACCGTGGCCGTGCCGCTGACTGCTCCCATGAGCTGGATGGGAACCGAGAAGGAGATGGTAGAGAACTGACCGACGGGCACGGAACGTTGGGGCGGGCTGAAGACGATCGTGCTCCCCTGGAAGGAGACGCCCGCGACCGCCGCCTCGGACCCCGCCTTCGGCCGGGCCGGGCCGGTGAAGCGGAGCCCCTGGAAAGCGAGGGTCACCGCCGTCGTGGGGGTGACGTTGAAGAGCTGGACGTTGAGCGCCTCGCCAGCCAAAGCCGCCGGAGCCTGGGCCGTAGCAGCCTGCGGAGCCTGGGCGGCGGCCGGCGAAACGAGGAGAGCGGCGCCAAGCGCAAATCGGACAAGCCATGAGAATCGAGCCATGAAGTCCTCCTTCCCCGAAAAAACGGGGGCAAGGAGAGTATAGAGCGGGGCGCGCCAAGACCTCATCCCCTGCCCCTTCTCCCGCCCTCTCGCCACCCCCTCATAGGCGCTACCTTTGCCTCGGAGCGCTCCCCCGCCCAAGACCCTCACCCCTGCCCCTCTCCCGACCCCCAACACCCCCTCCCCGGGAGAGGGGAACCCGGTTGGGGCGGTCTTGCTTTCTCCCTCGCCCCTGTTGTCCCTGCTGTCCTTGTCGTCCCTTCTTGCTTTTCTCCCTCTTCTCCCGGTCGGGGGGAGGGCGATGGGAGAAGAGGGCCGGGGTGATGAGGGGGCTTGCCGCGCGACGGCGCCTCACCCCTTCCCCTGCCTGCGGTGTCTAACCCTGGCAAGGGCTA
>DASUEN010000105.1:0-8462 GCA_036275055.1 Thermoanaerobaculia bacterium | reverse complement strand
GACGAGTGGATCGCTCGCGGAGGGCTGGGGCTCGCTCATCGTGCTCCTCTCTCTTCGGCAGGCTCTGCGCGGTGAGTTTACCCCAAATGGAGCCACCAGCCCCCGGGGGATTTGCCCCGGGAGCCGGTGGATCCTTCTGCTTCAGGCTCTCAACAGAGCCCCGGCTTGCGGCAGGAGATAGCGGTGGGACACGCGCAGGTGTTGAAATCTGAGTTGGGGAAGATGGCGCCGCCCTCCGCTTTCTGAATCTCGAAGCCCGACAAGTTACGGAGAGTTTCTTTGGCCAGGACGATCTTCTTGAGTTTCTTCATGGCGTGTTTCTCCCGATGGCCCTCACCCATCCTGGCGCCATGCCGGAGGGCGGCGGCCACCCAGAAAAGAAGGTGCCGGCCGATGGAGAGAAGCGGACCTTTCTTCCAGAGACTCACGCCAGGTCGACCGTCAGGCTTTGCGCGCCGGCCCGGTGCCGCAGCTCGACAGTCAGGCTCACCTCGTCGCCGGGGGCGACGGCGACTTGCCGCGAGAAAAGACGGATATCCCAGCCCCAGGAGGTGACCGGCGCGAGCGGCGAGGTCGTGAGCTGAATCTGCTCGTCGAGATGCGCCCGAAAGAAAAGGACTGCGCCTGCCAGGGTCCCCTCCCGGATGATGCGCAGAGGCACTTTGGCGGCCCAGCCCGTGAGGTCGAGGGGATCGGTGCGGAAATCGAGGTCCAGGAAGCGGCTCTCTTCCGAGAGTATCACCGGGTCGAAGGACGTCTTGCCGCCGATCCACGTCCGGGTGGCCATGGGGACGACCGACTCCCCCAGGTCGTCCAGGAACGGCCGGAAGTCGAGGCCGTAGAGCCCTGAGAACTCCCCTGCTTCGGCCAGGATGCGCTCGCCGTCGGCCGCCGGATCGTCCCGCTCCACCCCCATGCAGCATACCTCCAGGCGGTAAGGCAGGAGGCGCCCGCCGGGCTTGAGCAGCCGCCGCCGCGCGTCATCCAGCACGGGCAACAGCTTCTCTTCGAAGGGATCGACGCCCAGGATCTCATGAATGATCAGGTCGGCCGGCTCGTCGAGCTCGACGTTGCGGCTGTTGGTCACCCGCAGCTCGATCGAATCCGCGGCGCCGTTGGCCGCGAACATCTTCGCCGCGGTCTGAGCGATCGCGCTCTCTTCGATGGCGATCACCTTGCGGGCTCCGGCACGGGCCGCGAAGAGCGACAGGATGCCCGTGCCGCAACCGATCTCGACGACCGTCAACCCTTTTGCCTGGCGCTCGATCGCCGAGCGATAGGAGAGCACGCGGACGGGGTCCTTCAGCATGTTGAAGTGGCCGCGGACGGAGCCGAAAGCCCGCTCCGGCAGCGAGGGCTTCTCCTCCTGAGTGTCGACCGGCTGCAGGAGGTTCTCCTCGATCAAGGCGCCCACGACCTCCCCGAAGCCGTTCTCTTCGATCTCCCAGTCCTGCCGCAGACGGTGGAGGACCTCCCGCGGCAGGGCCCCGGATGCAAAGCCCAGCAGCACGGGAAGCGCATCGAGATCCATCACCTGCGGTTTGCGCGACAGCGAGCCCACCACCACCAGGTTGCCGGTGGGCGCAACCTCCAGCGTCAGCGAGCGGGTGACGACGTAGGCGATGTCCCAGTTCATGCCGATCCTCCTGGGACATCCTTTCACACTGTCATGCCGAGCCGGCAAACAGGGCGTGGAATCCCAGGTGGAGGGGCTGCTCCAGAGGGAGCACGGCCACGGGACCCGCCGCGACGTCGAAGGCGTCGAACACCAGGAAGGCGCTCTCGCCCTTGGCCGCGTCGAACCGCTGGCAGATCACCGCTCCGCTGCCTGCGGGATTCGATGGGTTTGCAGCGAACGCCGGCTCGCCCCCCAGGTAGTGACCCGGCGGCGCCTGCCAGACGTCCACCCGCTCCGGATGGTCCCAGGAGGCGTGGACCACTTGATCGAAGGTCTTGCGCCCCGGGCGGCCGGTCTGCGAGATCCCCAGCATCCAGAAATCCTTGTAAGGGCGCCCCGCGAGGTCGGGATCGATGGCGGGAAAATCCGGCGCCTTGTCGTAGGCGATCTCCTGGCGGCCGGCGAGCTCGCCGGTTGCGAGATCGATCGTCAGCCGCACGGGGCGGCCGGGAGCGACGTCGGAAAAAAGATCGGGGACGCTGTATTGATCGTAGACCGGACGGTCGAGCTCCAGGACGTCGACCATCAGGTGATTGGCGTCCGCCGGGTCCTCGAAGGCGTTGATACCGTGGAGGACGTAGCGGTTCCCCACCGCCACGGAGGCCACGGCCTCACCATCGTCGCGCCGGGCGATGAGCAGGTGGCTGCCGCGCTCCGGCTCCCAGCGCAGGGAGTCGAGCAGGGTGTGCCCCTGGCGCAGCGACTCCATGTCCAGCCAGTAGGGGCCGAGGAAGAAGGCCACGTGCCGGCCGGCGAGGAGGAAGTCGTGGAGCGAGCGGGGCTCGGGGAGGGGGAGACGCTGGCGATAGATCAGCTCGCCGCCGGCGGCGAAGCGATAGAGGTTGAGGCTCGGCTGGGTGGCGGAGAAGGAGACGCCGAAGTTGAACAGCTCCCCTGTCGCGGGATCGATCTTGGGATGAGCGGCGAACGGGCTCAAGGGATTGAGCACGCCGCCGAAAGTGTGGAGCCCCCGGGTCTCCAGGGTGTGCGGATCGAGCTCCCAGGGGAGCCCCTGCTCGCCGAAGGCGAGGAGGGTGCCGGCGAAGGGGTAGACGCTGACGTTCAAGGGGGACTCGAGCGCGATCCCCCGCACCAGGCGGTCGCCGGGGAAGGAGGTGCCGAAGGCGCGATAGAGGGCACGGCCGGCCGCTTCCTCGTCGGTGAGCTTGGTGCCGCGGGCGAAGCGGGCGGTGAGATGCGTTTCGCCGTCCACGCCGAAGCGCAGGGCGCAGACCATGCCGTCGCCGTCCAGCCAGTGGCGGTAGCGCACCTCGCCGCGGGCGAAACGTGCGGGGCCGTTCAGGTAATAGGTGCCGCGCAGGAAGGGGGGGACCTCGCCTTCCACCCGCAGCCGCTCACCCGAGCGTTCCACGGGGACGAAGGAGAAGGCCCGCTCCAGCCCGGGCGCGTAATCGTGGGGTTCGCTCAAGTGGACGCCGCTTCCATTGCAACCGGCGCCAGGCGCTCGCTGCGGAACCGGGCCATGCAGGGGACTTCGAAGCGCCAGGAATAGGTTTCGGAAGTCTCGCGGCACGCCGCCGCCAGGCGCATGGCCATCGTCTCCGGATCGAATTGCAGGTCGTTGACGTCGGTGCCGCGGACGTACGCGGCGTTGGTGGCGGCCCGCGGGTCGTCCAACACGCTGGCCGTGACGTGGGCCATGATCCAGCGGGCGAGATCGCGGAGGTTGTCGAGTTGCTCGTCCAGCACTTGGCGCGCTTCGTCCAGCCCGACTCCGACCTTGTAGAAAGTCAGCTCCGCCGCGGCGAGCGCTCCCACCTCGGTGAACTCGAAGAAGACGGGCTCCGGCGCTGCGAGGACCACGTGCTCTTTCTTCCACCGGTAGTAGGCGGCGAGAAGACGATGGATCCCCTGATTGATCGGCCCCAGCAGGCTGAAGCGGCGCAGGAACGCGGGGAGGAACTCCTGGGTGACGTGCAAATCGTTGATGAAGGGGAAGACGTAGAACGCGAAGTAGACGGTGAGCTCCCAGACGTAACGCAGGGAGAAGCACTCCTGGTCCCCCAGGGTGCAGTAGCTGACGGCGAAGCTGGGGACGTAGGCCTCGTAGATCGCCCGCGCCAGGGGCTCGTAGTAACGGATCTTGGCCTCCAGCTCCTTGCGGCCGGGCGTCAGGATGCAATCGGTGACCAGCGTGTTGTAGGTCGAGATCAAATCGCCGCCCGGGCTGTAGAGAGGATCGGTGAAGCGGCAAGCCTCGCCGACCAGGGCCCAGCGGGAGGGAGAGATCGTCTGGCCGTTGTCCAGGGCGAAGCTGGTGAAACCCGAGTGATGGATGACCTTGCGTTGCGGCAGGTCGCGGGCGAAAAGCGGATATTCGCGGCAGATCCATTCGACGAGCTTCTCGGGCGTCGAGACGTCCTTGAAGGTGACGTTGGCCGAGTCGAAGACCAATCCCAGGCTCGTCTTGCCATGGAGCGGGATCTCCCAGAACCAGTAGCCCTCGCCGCAGTAGTGGTTGGTGGCGAGGAAGGTGGGGAAATGCCCCAGGGCCGACCGCTCGGGCCGCAGGCGGATGGCCTTGCGGTCGAGGTTGGTGCACTTCTCGGGGTCCAGCAGCCCCTCGACCCAGAGGAACGAGGAGCCGTGATCGATGGGGCTCGGGCGGTCGAGCTTCTCCTGCTTGACCAGGAAGCGGTTGCGGCCGGAGGAATCCACCACCCAGGTGGCGCGTCCCCGCACCTCCCTCCCCTCCGCCTCGAAACGGAAGGAGTGGGGCCCGTCCTCGGCCAGGTCGGTCTCCAAACCCGTGGTGGGATGGATCAGCTCGAAGTTGGGGCTCTCGCGGTTCTTCTCCAGCACCGCGCCCTCGAACTTGTTGCGATCGAGCTGATAGGTGGCGATGTTGGAGATCTTGCGGATGTACGACTGGCTGAGGTCTTCCCAGACGTCGCCGCCGCGCTGGCTCTTCCAGTAAAAGCGGAGGTTGTACTTGAGGTAGTGCTCCAGAAGAAGGTGCTCCTCCATTTCGAGCACCCGCGAATAGTAATAGCCGCTCACCTGCACCGTCGCCTCCCCCACCTTCTGCTTGGGAGAGGGGATCTCGGCCTGACGGTCCACCATCAGGATCTTGATCTCCGGCCGGTTGAGCAACAGTTGACGGGCAAGCGTCAGACCCGCCAGCCCGGCTCCGATGATGAAGACGTCGACCTCCCGTACACCGTTCTCTTCCGTCTGCATGCCTGCTACCCCCCTTCCCACCCCTCTTAGGCGCCGGTACCCCCGCCGGCGTTTCACTGCGGAGCGCGGAATCGTTCGAGCAGGGAGAGAAACCCCGAGCCCGAGCCGTCTCCAAGGTCCATGAGCTGTTCGAAGAGGCTGAGCGTATCCCAACTGACCCACCCTTCGGCGATCTTGCCGCCGGCGATGCGCAGCATGTCGATTCCCGAGGTCTCCGTCTCGCGGCCGGTGGGCGGCAGCCCCAGGAGATGGCCGGTATGCCGGCCGCGGGCGCTCCAGCGAACGACCACGAGGTCCCCTTCGGCGACGATCTGCTCGGCGGTGACCCGGATCTCGCTGAAGGCGAGGTGGTAGAAAAAGATGAGATGGCGAAGCGCGTCCGGGCCGCGGGCGAAGTCGATGGGGAAGGGGACGCGGGCATGGACCAGGCAGTCGCGGGCGATGAGCTCGTCCGCCAAGGCAAGGTCGCCGGAGTTCCAGAGGTCCTCCCGGAACCGCCGGCCGATCTCCTTCGCCGCCTGGAGGTCCGTCATTTCACCACTCCAGCCCCTTCCCGGATCGTAGTGATACGATCCATCGTTACGCCGCTCACCTTCTCCACCAAGCCGCTCGGCCAGCGGATCTCGAGCGAATCGACCGCCGCCGCCGGCCCCAACCCGAAGTGTAACCGTTTCGAGCTCTGGCCGGCATAGCCGTTGCCGCCGTTGACCTCGCGGATCAGGGTCGCGCCGCCGATCTTGAGCGTCGCCCGGGCGCCGATGGCATCGCGGTTGGACTTCGTGCCGATCAGCTTCAGCTCCAGCCAGTGTCCGTTGCCGGGCGAGACGTTGCGATAGAGCAGCGACTCCTGAGCGGCGTTGGTCTGGTAGACGTCGAGACGGCCGTCGTTGTCGAAGTCCCCCAAGCCGATGCCACGGCCGTCGCGGTCGTTGTCCACCCCGGCTTCGGCCGCCATCTCCTTGAACGCCAGGGTGCCGAGGTTGCGGAACAGCTTCTTCTTCTGCCGGCCGCTCCAGCTCATGTTGCCGATCGCCGGCCAGCTCGCCACGTCGGTGAAGTCGACGCCCGGCTTGATGATCATCTCCAGTAGCACGGGGATGTAGTTCTCCTTGCCGGCCGAGCGCAGGCCGTCGACGGCGAAGAGGTCCTCCCAACCGTCGTTGTCGAAGTCGCCGAACTTGGCGGCCCAGCCCCAAAGGGTGTTGCAGGTGCCGGTCTCCTTCGCCAGGTCGGTGAAGGTGCCGTCGCCGTTGTTGTGCCAGAGCATGTTGCATTCTTTCATGTATTCGTCGGTGATGTTGGTGACGTAGACGTCGAGCCAGCCGTCGCGGTCGAAATCCGCAATCTCGACGTTCATTCCTTTCTTGGTGTCGAGCCCCCCCAGCGCCTCCTTGGTGACGTCGCGGAAAGTGCCGTCGCGGTTGTTGAAGAACAACCGGTCGGTGCCGTAGTCGTCCGCGAAATAGAGGTCCTGCCAGCCGTCGTTGTTCAAATCGCCGTGCCCCACGTCGAGGGTCCAGCCGGTGTGCTTGGCGAGCCCGGCCTTCTCCGTCACCTCGACGAAGCGGATGTCGTGCGAGCCCGGCGCGGTGACGTTGCGCCACAGGGTGACGCCGCCGCCGTTGACGGCATTGTCGAGGTCGTTGGGGAGCACGTGGGTCGTGGGCAGGTCGATCAGGTTGACGGGCTTGAAATAGTTGCCGAACAGCAGGTCGAGCCGGCCGTCGTTGTCGTAGTCGAAGGCGATGACGGCGATGGAGTTGCCGAACTTGGTGAGCCCGGCTTTGACCGAGACGTCCTCGAACTTGCCGTTCCCCAGGTTGCGGTAGAGGATCGGCGTGCCGAAGCGGGCGATCAGCAGATCGGGGTGACCGTCGTTGTCGGCGTCGAACCAGATGGCGTCCGAGACGATATTGCGCTCGTCGTTGCCGCCCGCCACCCCGGCCTCCTGAGCCACATCGACGAAGCCCAGCTTGCCGGTCTCCATGAGCTGGTTGCGCAGCAGGTGATTGGGGCGGCCGGCATCGGAGTCGGTGACGAACAGGTCCTCGTCGCCGTCGCCGTCGTAGTCGCCCACGGCCACGGCGGCACCACCGGAGGTGAACATACCGAGTACGTCCGCATACTTGCCCTTGAACTTGTGGGTATGGTGCAACATCCGCGCGCCCACCGCGGCGCCGATCTCCTCGAAGCGGATGGGAGGAGGAGGCGTTTCCGCCCGCGCGGCGAGCGGCGCCAGCAGCGCCAGCCAAAGAGCGATGAGACCAGCCTTTCTCACTCCCCCTCCCACAGCGGCGCCAGGTTGGTGTCCACCCGCTTGTTGGGGTCGAGCTGATCGTAGATGTATTTTTCCAGCTCGTCAGGATCGCGGGCAAGGCGGGCGAGGCGGGCCTCGAGCTCCGCGTCGTTGGGGAAAAGCTTGAGAGCCTCGCGCCAGGTGGTCTTGGCTTTCTCCGGTTGCTCGGTCTTCCAGTAGGCGTCGCCCAGGGCGATCCAGGCGCGGGCGTAGACCGGCCGTTGCTTCGGCTCCTTCTGGGAGAGGGCGACGGCCTGCTCCAGGTCCGCGACCCCCAGCGGCGCGCGGCCGAAGACCTTCGGCCAGTAGAGATAGCTGTTGCCGCGGGTGAAGAGGGCGATCCAGGTCTTCTTCAGCTCGATGGACTTGCTGAAGTTGGTGAGCGCGTTGTTGGCCAGGATCACCTGGGTGATCGAGCCCGCGTCCGGGATCTTGTCGACGTAGACGTAGCCGTAGTTGAGCCAGGCGTAGGCGGCCTTGGGGTGCTGCGCCGTGAGCTTGTCGAAGAAGGCGATGCCGCGGTCGTACTCCTTGGTGCGGATCACCGCCTTGCGGTATTCGTTGGCGCTCTTCAAATCGTCCGGATCGGCGGCGAGAGCGGCTTCGAAGAGCGGCAAGGCCGCGGCGTGTTTGCCGGCGGCCACCGCTTTCATCGCGTCCTCGTAAGCGGTGGCGCGAGCGGCGCCGGGCAAGGCGGCGGCGAGCAGAAGTAGGGTGGCGAGGCGTCTGCGTCTGTCACTCATCGGTGAGCCTCCGGTTGGAAAGGTTCCAGGCTCCCTCCCTCGATCACCTGGACGATGCGGTCCGCCGGGAGGTTCTGGAAACGCTGGACGATCCCGGATGCAGGCCATTTTACCGTCAGCTCGTCCACGGTGGCGGCGGCGCCCAGGCCGAAGTGGAGGCGCAGCATGCTTTGGGAGGCGTAGCCGTCACCGGCCACCACCTCGCGGGTCAGCGTCTTGCCGCCGGCGCGGACCACGGCGCGGGCGCCCACGGCGTCGCGGTTGGATTTCGTACCCCGCAGCTCCACCTCCAGCCAATGCCTCGCCTGCCCGACCTCGTTCCGGAGCAGAGCATGGCGGTCGCCATTGGCCGCCACGGCGATGTCGAGCACGCCCCGGTTCCAGAAATCGGCGAGGGCGACACCGCGGCTGTTGGTGAGCAGGTCCGTGCCCGCGGGCCGGCCGATCTCCTGGAAGGTGCCGTCGCCGCGGTTGAGCAGGTGGCTGTTGCGCTCCCAGCCGTGCCAGGAGAGCCTTCCGAAGTGCTTGGGATCGAAGAACGTCC
>DASUEN010000104.1:0-14036 GCA_036275055.1 Thermoanaerobaculia bacterium | reverse complement strand
GGGGGTGGCGAGGGGGCGGGAGAAGAGGGCAGGGGTGATGAGGGTCTTGGGCGGGGGTGCTCTGAGGCGGGATAGGATAGTCCGCATGGACGAAGACCGCCCGAGTGCGACCTCCTACCGCGTGGCCGTGCGGCGGGCCGCCCACCAGATCCTGGACGATCCCAGGGTCTTCGAGGATCCCTTGGCGCTGGCGATCCTCGGCGCGGAGAGAGGGGCGGTCCTGCGCTCGAATCTCGATCGGGAGGAGACCCGTGCCTCCCGCGTCCTGCGGGCGTTCATCGCGGTCCGCAGCCGGTATGCGGAGGACGAGCTCGCCCGGGCCTTCCGCAGCGGCGTGCGCCAAGCCGTGATCCTGGGCGCGGGCCTCGATACCTTCGCCTATCGCAACCCCTTCCCCGAGCTGCGCACGTTCGAGGTGGACCACCCGGCGACCCAGGCCTGGAAGCGCCGCCGGCTCGCGGAGGCGCAGATTCCCGTCCCCGAATCGCTGACCTTCGTTCCCGTCGACTTCGAGCGGCAGACGCTCGCGACCGAGCTCGTGCGGGCGGGCTTCGAGACGTCTCGCGCCGCCTTCTTCTCCTGGCTCGGCGTCACGCCCTATCTGACGGAAGGCGCGATCCTGGCGACGCTGGGTTTCATCGCTTCGCTGCCCTCGGGGAGCGGGGTCGTCTTCGACTATGCGGTCCCTCCGGACTCGCTGTCCTTCTGGCACCGCCGGGCCTACGACGCGCTCGCCAGCCGGGTGGCGGCCCACGGCGAGCCCTTCCGTACCTTTTTCGATCCGCCTGCCCTGGCGGAACAGCTCGGGCAACTGGGGTTCGGCTACGTCGAGGATCTGGGGACCGAGGAGATCAACGAGCGGTACTTCCAGGACCGCTCCGATGGGCTGCGCGTCGCCGGAGAGATGGGCCGCCTGCTGGCGGCGCGGGTCTGACGCTTGGCGGTCAGTCCCATGGTTCTCTTGTTGCTCTGGACGATATCCTCGTCAAGGTCGGAGTCCATCTTCACTATGACGGGCCGAGGGCGGCCCGGATGGGACATGATGAGGTGGTCTCCCTTGATTCGCGACTGAACATATCTTGTCAGGAGTGGAAGCCGACTTCGTGCAAGGCCTGGTCAAGGGTGCCGCGCTCGAGGCAATCCTCTACCCAGAGTCCGATAGCCTCCTCCAGGCAACGTTTGGACTCTTCCTCGGTCTTGCCCTGAGAAAATAGGTCCAAGGCGGGGCAGCCGGCCACCCAGCGGTCCATGGCATCCTGCTTGACGGTGCAGATCACGGACATGGAAATCTCGACGGTGTCCACAGGCAACTCCTCTTGTTTCACCGCGTTACTTCACATCTCCAGGCTGGAAAACCGTTCCAGACGATCTGTTGATTCTGGCAGAAAGATAATCCGCGCGAGCGACTCCCCAGAGGCAGTCCTACTTCCCTTCCCAGACCGCCGACCGCGGATACGCCGCCGACCATCCCGCGCTTCGCGTGAGGTATCCAGGAATCCGCGTCAGCCGCTTGCCGTCCGGGGTGGTCAGGGCTTCCTCGCCGATCAGCCAGGGTTGGCCGTCCTGATCGGTGAGGAAGGTGGCGCCGAGGAAGGCGCGCTCGGTGCGGGTGAAGATGCGGTCTCCCCGCTCGTAGGCGCGGACGGTGCGGTTCTGCGCATCGGCCCCGGGCTCCCAGACGACCACCACCGGGCGACCGGCGATCTCGTCGTCGACGACGCCCGCCTTGACGAGGGTTTCGATCGGATAAGCCTTGGGCGTGCCGTTGACCAACAAGCCATAGAGAAAGGAAGACTCTGCGGCCTCGGCTTGTCCCGCCTGGGGATCGTCCTTCCCGGCACCCGTTTCGAGGGACAGCACTCGTGTCTCCGGATGGACGCGGGTCCAGTTTCCCCATGTAGTCAGCACCACGGGCACAGGCTGGAGCTTGATGCCAGAGCGGGCCAGGCGGCCCTCAACCGGCTCGCCCGTGAGCTGCTTCCAGAGGGTTCCCGTCTCCTTGTCCCGCAGGAGCTGATCGCCCTCGCGCAGGGTGCCCGAGGCGGCGAATGTCAGCGTTCCTTTGGAGGTGTCCCGCCGGTAGGCCACGGCCGAGCCGCAGGAGCGGCACCAGGCCACGGCGACGGGAACGCCGTTCACGGCTTCGTTCGCCACCGCGTGCCGATCCAGGATGCGGAGCGGATAGGCCCGCAGGTCGCTGCCGATCTGGAGACCCAGGACCGGATCGTCGGGAGAGAGGTAGGTCGCCGCCTTCGCCCGTAACAGGGGGGAGTGGTTCAGGGGCGGGAGCGTCACAGCACCGGGAGGGTGAAGGGCGCAGCCGGCGAGGGCGGTCGCCAGGAGGAGGGAGAGGGCGGTGCGCATTCCTTCGTATCCTATCCTCAGGATGTCCCGAGGGCACAACCCTGCTGGCGCCCTGGGGTTGATCAGTCATATAGTCTCTAGATGCAACTCACGAGCGACCGCCTCCTAGAGCTCTCGGAGGGAGCCGATCTTGAAGTAAAGGCCTGTCTGGGGCACGACGGTAGAGGCGAGCTGTCTCGATCCTTCTGGGATACCTACTCCGCCATGGCGAACACCGACGGAGGCGTAGTCCTTTTGGGAATCCGCGAGAAAAAGAGGGGGGACTTCGAGGTCGTTGGCCTGACCGACGTTGCCAAGGTCCGGAAGGCTCTGTGGGATGGCGCCAACAATCGCGAGCAGGTTAGTATAAATCTTCTATTGGACTCCTCTGTCGAAGTCCTCGATCATGACTCGAAAAAAATTATCCGAGTCTCTATTCCGCGAGCAAAGCGAGGACAGCGACCTGTTTATGTCGGCCGGAATCCCCTAACGGGTACGTACCAGAGGAACTACGAAGGAGACTACCGCTGTGATTCCGAGACCGTCAAGCGAATGCTTGCCGAGCAGGTGGAAGAGGAACGCGATGGCAAGCTATTGCCCGCATTTGGGATTGAAGACCTCGACCCTGCCTCGGTTCGAGACTACAGGAATGCCGTTCGCGCTGCCAAGCCTAATCTACTGTGGCATGATCTGGACGATGCCGAGTTCCTGAAAGCGCTGGGCGCCTTCAGGCGCGATCGCGAGACGGGATGCGAAGGGTTGACTCTCGGTGGCCTCCTGATGCTCGGAAAGCTTCCAGCAATTCAAGAAGCGGTCCCCAATTACATGCTGGACTATCAGGAGCGACCGGCCCCCAAGGTGGAGTTGCGCTGGATCGACAGGCTCACCACGGATGGCGAGTGGTCGGGCAACTTATTTGATTTTTGTCGCCTCACTCTCAGGAAGCTGTACAAGGATCTCCCGATTTCCTTTCAACTTTCCGGAGCGACTCGGGTGGATGAGACTCCGGTCCACGTCGCTCTCCGCGAGGCTCTCGTCAATACCCTTATCCACGCCGATTTTTCTGGTAGCGTTTCCATCTTGATCGTCAAGCGCCCTGATTTGTTCGGGTTTCGAAATCCCGGCTGTATGCGAGTGGCACTGGCGGATGCCATGGCCGGCGGTATAAGCGATTGCCGAAACAGGGTTCTCCAGCGGCTCTTCCGCATGGCGGGCTATGCCGAGCAGGCAGGTTACGGAATCCCGACGATCTATACCGGCTGGCGTAAGCAGGTCTGGCGCGCCCCTTATTTCGTCGAGAGAAGGGACAGGTCTGAACAGACGATCCTGACCATGCCTCTCATCAGTCTCCTTTCAGATGACGTTGTGTCGGCGCTGGAGGTTCGGTTCGGCTCACGGTATAAGCGCCTGCCGATGACGCAACAGATGGCGCTTGCCACGGTCGTCTCGGAGGGGAAGGTTACCCACGGCCGGCTAAAGGCCATGGTCTGGGATCACCCCAAAGATATTAGTGCAGCTCTGTCAACTCTTTGCCGCGACGGCTTCCTGGAATCGGCGGGCGCCAAGCGGGGAACCTTCTACTTCTTCCCTGGGGAGCCGCCTTTACGCATAGAGAGCGAGCCCCTGCTCTTCGACAATGAAGCGACAGGCCGCAAGGACCCTTGCTCCGAACAGCCAGCCTCCGAACAAATCGACCCAGCCTCCGAACAAATGGGGGCAGCCTCCGAACAAATCGACCCAACCTCCGAACAAATGAGGGCAGCCTCCGAACAAATCGACCCAGCCTCCGAACAAATCGCGAGGGACTCCGAACGTTGGCACTCCCTTTTGGAGGCGGCACGAGAGGTGAGGGAGAGTAAGAAGGCCGCCAGCGACAAGATGGATTCTACGATTCTGGAGTTGTGCTCCAGATCGTTCCTGACTCTACGGGAGCTGGAGGAACTGACGGGGCGTGGCGCCGATACCCTCAGGGTTCACTACCTTTCACGGCTCGCCAGGGAGGGGAAGATACGGCTTCGTTTTCCAGAGGCGATCAGGCATCCCAATCAGGCATATACGTCTTCCAGGCTGAGCTGACAACTGCCTGCTGTGTTTCGGGGGAATCCCCTACCACGGAATCTGCCGCCGGTCCCTGAAGAAGCCGCCGGTGGGGCCGCCGTCGGGGAGGGTCGCCAACCAGACGAGGGTGTCCGCGCCATCGGCCACGGGGCGGGGGGCGCGGGGACCTCCCATCTCGGTCTGCACCCAGCCGGGGCAGCCAGCGTTGACCAGGACGTTCGTTCCGCGCAATTCGTCCGCCAGGATGCGGGTGAGGGCGTTGAGCGAGCTCTTCGAGACCCGGTAGGCGGCATAGCCGCCGCTCATCTCGGATGTCGCCCCCATGCCGCTCGATACGTTGACGATGCGGCCGTAGCCCCGCTCCCGCATCCCCGGGATGACGGCCTCGGAAAGCTGCCAGGGTCCAAGCACGTTGGTCTCCAGCGTCTCGCGCACCACCGGCATGGGCACGGTCAGACCGCCGTAGCCACGGTCCAGGAACACGCCGGCGTTGTTGACCAGCACGTCCACGCCCCCAAGCTCCTTGGCGAATTCGACCAGCCGGCGGGGACCCTCCGGATCGGTGACGTCGAGGGCGAAGGGGACGACGTCCCCCGGAAGCCCCGCCGCCGCCTGCCGCGCCTTCTCGCCGTCGCGCGCCGCCAGCACCACCTTGAGCCCGGTCGCGGCGAGCTGGCGGCACACCTCCAGACCGATCCCCCGGTTTCCTCCTGTCACCACGGCCACGCGCCGGCTCATCGGCTACAGCACCACCTCGAATCCTTCGAACATGGGATGCCCCGCGAGGGTGCCCTGCGGCGAGCGGGCGTCGCCATGGGCCTTGCGGAACGCCTCCGACTCCGTCCAGGCGGCGAAGGCGTCGCGCGACTCCCAGGTGGAATGGGAGACGAAGAGGGTGATGCCGTCCGCGGTCTCGCCGCGCAGCAGCCGGAAGGTCTTGAAGCCCGGGACCTCCGCGAGGTAGGAGTCGCGGCGGCGCCACATCTCCTCGAAGACGTCCTCGTGCCCGGCGTTGACGCGGAAGCGGTTCATGGCAATGTACATCGGTCTTCCTCCTCAGTCTCCCAGGAGCCCTTTCTCCTTGAGCCACGTCTTGTTGAGCTTGGAGAGATAGCGCTCGCCGGAGTCGGGGAAGAGGGTGACGACCAGGCCGTCCTCCCCCAGCGATTGGGCGATCTGCCGCGCACCTGCCGCGGCGGCGCCGCCGGAGGAGCCGGTGAAGATCGACTCGTGGCGGGCGAGGTCCATCGTCGCCTGGTAGGCCGTCTTGTCGTCGATGGTGACGATGCCGTCCAAGTAGTCCCACCAGACGGTCGAGGGCAGGAAGTCCTCGCCGATGCCATCGATCAGGTATTGATGGATCTGGTCCGCGGGCGGCAGCTCCCGGTGCTCGAAGTAGTACTCGTAGACGCTCCCCACCGTGTCCACGCCGAACACCTGGACCTGCGGGTTCTGCTCCTTGAGGTACTTGGCGACGCCGCTGATGGTGCCGCCCGTGCCCACGCCGGCCACCCAATGGGTGATCTTGCCGTCCGTCTGGCGCCAGATCTCGGGGCCGGTCGAGCGGTAGTGGGCTTCCGGGTTGGCCTGATTGTAATACTGATACGGGAGGTAGGCCCCCTCCTCGTCGCGGATGCGCTCGGCGACTTTGTAATAGGAGCGGGGATCGTCCGCCTCGACGTTCGTGGGGCAGGTGAGGACGGTGGCCCCCATCGCCTCCAGCAGGGCGATCTTCTCCTTGGGGATCTTGTCCGGCGCGGCGCAGACCAGCTTGTACCCCTTGAGGTTGGCGGCCATGGCAAGCCCCACGCCGGTGTTCCCCGACGTGGGCTCGACGATGGTGCCGCCGGGCTTCAGCAGGCCGGCCTTCTCACCGGCCTCGATCATGGCGATGCCGATGCGGTCCTTGACGCTCCCGCCGGGATTGAAGGATTCCACCTTGCCGGCCAGCGTCGCAGGCCCGGGAAAGAAACGGCCGAGCTTCACCAGGGGGGTGTTCCCCATGGTTTCCAGGATGTTGTCGTAGATCTGCATCGGTTCTCCGCGGGTCCACCCGGTTTCAGGGTCGGGAAAAAGGCGGCGCGGATGCTAGCACACCTGCCGATGGGGTGCCGGTTGGCCCAGCCCTTGCAGACATCCTTTACCGTGCGCTCAACGCACGCGTTCCGTAACGAATTCAACTCACGAGAGGAGACATCATGGCGAATGACATGGGTGACTTCACGGGGAAACCTGGGACCCCCACGACCGCAACGACAACTCCGGGCCACGAGGGTCACGACAAGGTCCATCCGGTGGGCAGCGGAGTCGGCGCGGCAACGGGAGCGGCCACGGGGGCCGTGGTCGGCACGGCAGTAGGCGGACCGGTGGGTACGCTGGTGGGCGCCGCGGTGGGTGCGGTGGCCGGTGGCCTCGTAGGGCACGGCGTCGCCGAGGGGATCAACCCCACGGTGGAGGACGCCTATTGGCGCGAGAACTACCGCTCCCGCCCCTACGTGGAGTCCAACCGGAGCTACGAGGACTATCAGCCGGCCTACAAGTACGGCTGGGAGTCCAAGGGTCAATACGCGGGCAAGCGCTTCGAGGACGTGGAACCGAATCTGGAGCGCGGCTGGGACAAGGCCCGCGGCGCCTCGCGCCAGACCTGGAACGAGGCCCGCAACGCCACCCGCGACGCCTGGCACCGCCTGGAGGACCACCTCCCCGGCGACGCCGACCACGACGGCCATTAGAAGTTGCCGTTTCCCCGTCCCTCTCTCCCGCGGGAGAGGGGGACGCCCCTACCCTACTCTCCTCAGGCCCTCCCAGGGCCGGCCCCGCACCGCACGTCGTTCTTCACCACCCTCCCGCCCTTCATGACCCACACCACCCTCTTCAAGGCGCGGACATCCTGCAAAGGGTCCCCCTCGACGGCGATGAGGTCCGCTTCCAGGCCGGGGGCGATCGCTCCCACTTTGTCCTGAAGGCCGAGGGACTGGGCGGCGAGAGAGGTGGCGGAGACGATCGCGGCCATGGGGTCCTGGCCGCCCTTTTCGACGCGGTAGATCAGCTCCTCGAAGTTGCGGCCGTGGGAGCCGGCCACGGCATCCGTGCCGAAGACCACTTTGAGCCCCGGAGTGGCGAGCGCCTGTTTGAAGATGGCGAGCGCCAGGGGGACGGCCCGGTGCATCTGGGCGAACCCCTCCTCGGTGAAGTTGTCGACGCCCACGAACTTGTCCTTGTTCTCGAAGTAGTTGCGGAAGACGAGGTCGGTGTTGGGATCGAAGTAGGTGCCGTGCTCGGCGAGCACCTTCAGGGTCGCCGCGTCGAGGAGCACGCCGTGCTCCACGGAGGTGCAGCCGGCGATCGCGGCCCGGCGGGCGCTCTCGATGCCGTGGGCGTGCACCGCCACCCGCAGGCCGTGCGCCTTGGCCTCGCCGCAGGCGGCGTCGAGCTGCTCCTGGCTCCAGGTGGGCGCGCCGCCGTCGCGGATGCTCTTGGAGGCGAACACCTTGATCACGTCCGCGCCCTGCTCCGCCCGCTCGCGCACGAGCTTGCGGATCTGCTCGGGGGTGAGCTTCGGGTCCTCCAGCGGCTCCAGGGAGGTGAGGATGCGCGGGCCGGGGAGAGTGCCGCGGGCGATCCAGTCCCGCAGGCCCTTGTCCTCGGGCGCGCCCAGGCTCTGCACGGTGGTGATGCCCCCCATCACCGTCTGCAGGGCGTTCTCGGCAGCGAAGAGCACCGTCTGCGCGGGCGGCTCCGGCTTGCCGTCGTCGTGGGTCTTGCCGTTGCGGTCGAAGTGCCAGGCGATGTGGACGTGGGTATCCACGCCTCCCGGCATGAGAGTGAGCCCCGCGAGCTCCCAGGTGGCCTTCCCCGCGCCGCCGGGCTCGACCTTGACGATGCGCGAGCCCTCGATCGTCACCGTCACGTCCTCGCGGGAGCCGCCGCGGCCGTCGAGGAGCTTGCCGACGTGGAGGGTGATAGGCGCCGCGGAGGCCGTCCCGGGAAGGAGGAGGAGAAGGATGGCGAGCGCGCGTCTCATCGGATTTCCTCTTCCTTTCTTTACAGCAGCTCGGCCTTGCGCGCCCGCCGCAGCACCTCGCCGCCAAGCTGGCCATAGGCGAGGGCGCCGGTGGACCAGCTCGCGAAGTCGAAGATCGGCCTCCCCTCGGCCGGCGCCTCGGCGAGGCGGACGTTGATCGGGATCTCGGTGCGGAACACCTTGGCACCGTACTGCTTGCGGGCCGCGGCCACCACCTCGTCGGTGAGCTGGGTGCGGTGGTCCACCATGGTGAGGAGGATGCCCAACAGCTCCGGCGCCCGGCCCAGGCGGGGGCGGAGCTCCTCGGCCAGGCCGAGGAAACCGGCGAGCGCCTCCAGGTCCAGGCGGTGCGGCGCCACGGGGACGATGAAGGCGTCCGCGGCGGCGAGGGCGTTGACGGTGAGGATCGAAAGGCCGGGCGGGCAGTCGATGGCGATGACGTCGTAGCGGCGGCTGAGGGGCGCCAGGGCCTTCTTGAGCAGCTTCTCCGGTTTGTGCTTGCGGGCCAGCGCCAGGTCCGCGCCGGCCAGCCGCAGGGCCGACGGCAGCAGGTGGATGCCGCCGAAGGGGGTTTCCACGACGGCCTCCGCCGCCGGCTTGTCGCCGTGGAGCACCTCGGCCACGGAGACCTCGACCGCCTCCCGCGCCACGCCCAGCGAGAAGCTCGCCGAGCCCTGCGGGTCGAGGTCCACCAGCAGCACCGAGAGCCCACTCCTGGCGAACGCCGCCGCCAGGTTCACCGCCGTCGTCGTCTTCCCCACACCCCCTTTGAGGTTGGCCAGGGCCAGCTTCATGCTGCTCTCCTTTCCTCGACAGGGTTTTCTTGCTCACTGGAGAAAAACCGCGCTCTCCGTAACGCCGTGCCGGGATTGTACCTCCGAGAGGCACACCGGCTCCCGGGGATGGGTTATAGTCTCGCTAACTTTTAGGAGACACGTATGCTCCGCCGACCTTCCGTAGCACTTTGTGTGATGGCTGTCGTTGGATTGCTAGCGTTCGCCGGCGTCCTCGCCGCGGCGGACGGACCGTTCACGGCCGAGGCCGTGCCGGGGAGCGCGATCAAGGGCTCCGCGCCCGTGACGGTGACCCTCCACCTTTCCGGAGACGCGCGAAACCTGTTGCAGAAGATGCCGGACCGCCCCTCCGAGGGACCCTCCGTGCGGCTGACGCTCAACGGCTTCAAGGCTCCCTCCGGCGCCGGCGTCCGCGTCTTCCTCAACTTCGCCCAGGCCGGCGCGTCGAGCGCCACCAGCGATCCGCACTACGTCGGCGCCATGACCTCCTTCGACACCCCGGCCGCCGGCGCCCCCGGCGACGACATCATCCTCGACGCGGCGCCCACTCTGCGCAAGCTCAAGGGGAAGAACGAGCGGGTGCTTTCCGGCGACAACGTCACCTTGACCCTGGTGCTCGTCCCCGGGAGCGCTCCGGACGACGCTTCCGCCACCATCGACAAGGTGAGCCTGGCGATCGAGCCCAAGGCGAAGTGAGATGAATACTGAAGGAGTCGCGAAGAGGCGGTAGAATAGGGAGATGCGCCAGCCCATCTCCCGCATCCTCGCCGCCGCCCTCGCCCTCGCCGCCCTCGCCGGACCGGCCTTTGCCGGCGTGGTCGAGGAGAAGAACAAAGCCATCGCCCGGAAAGTCCTGGAGGAGGTCCTGGGACAGGGGAAGATCGAAGAGAACGAGTCGATCTACAGCCCGGGCTTCGTCGTCCACAACGAGACGCGGGACGCCGGGAGGGAGGAGGACCGCGCGGCGACCCGAGGATGGCGCCAGGCCTTCCCGGACCTCAAGATCACGGTGGACAAGATCATCGCCGAGGGCGACCTCGTCGCCGTCCGTTTCTTCGCCGAGGGGACCAATACGGGCACCGGCAACGGCATCCCGGCGACCGGCAAAAGCATCCACCTCTCAGCGGTCAGCATCTTCCGGATCGTGGACGGCAAGGTGACCGATGAGTGGACCGCCTTCGATTCGCTGCGGCTGATCCAGCAGTTGGGCCTGCCGGTTCCCGACCCCAGGTAGGGCTTGGCTCAACGGGGATGGGGGGTGTCGTCCCGCACCACGGCGCCCCCCTTCATCACGAAGGTCACCTTCTCCAACTGGAAGACGTCCGCCAGCGGATCGCCCGGCACGGCGATGAGGTCCGCGTAGTGGCCAGGCTCCAGGGTGCCGATCCTGTCCTGCAAGCCGAGGAGGTCGGCGGCATTCATCGTCACGGCGCGGAGGACGTCCACGGGTTTGAGGCCCGCATCGACGTAAGGGTGAAGCATGTCGAGGGCGGCCTGGCCGCGAGTCTTGCCAGGGAGGGCGTAGTAGGCGTCCGAGCCGGCGGCGATGGGCACTCCCAGCTTCACGGCGCGGGCCAGGCGGTCGTGGACGCCGGCCGACATCTTCTCCAGGCGCTCGCGAATGGCCTTCTCGTCCTCCGCGGTGGCTCCCGGCCGGCGCACCACGGCCTCGAAATCGTCAACCGTGAAATCGGTGGGCACCAGGTAGATCTTCTTCTCGGCCATCCGACGCAGCAGGTCGTCCGTCACGAAGTAGCCATGCTCGATGGAGTCGACGCCTGCGTCGATGGACAGCCCGATCGAGTCGCCTGCCATGGCGTGGGCGGCGACCTTGCGGTGCGCCCGGTGGGCCTCGTCCACGATGGCCTTGAGGTCGTCGAGGGAGAAGGTGCCTCCCCCTTCGTTGACGATGACCTTGATGACGTCGGCGCCGTCGAAGAGGGCCTGGCGCACGGCACGGCGCCCCTCCTCGGGGCTGGTCACCTGCACGTAGTCGAGCGCGACGAGCTCCGCCCCTTGTGGGGAGAGCCTGCGGAACTGCCCGCCGATGGGCGACAGGGCGCGGGTCGAAACCACCATGCGCGGTCCCTGGACCCAGCCGTCCCGGATGGCGTCGCGCAGGGCCACGTCGCCGTTCACGCCGGAGTTGCCGAGGTCGCGCACGGCGGTGAAGCCCGCCTCCAGCATCTCCCGCGCCATGGCGGCGCCGAGCAGAGCGCGCTGGGCGAGGCTCATCTGCGTGTACATCATCATGGCCGCGCCCTGTTGATCGCCGAGGCCGGACTGAAGGTTCGAAAGCAGGTGGGTGTGGGAGTCGATCAGCCCAGGCAGGCAGGTGGACTGCCCCAGGTCGATCGTCTTCGCTCCCTCCGGCACCTTGACGCCGGCCCCCGCGGCCGTGACCTTCCCCTTCTCCACCAGCACCACGGCGTTCGCCACCGCCGTGCCGCTCTTGACGTCGATGAGCCGGCCGCAGCGGACGGCGGTGACCGCGGGAGCCGCGGCGGCGGAGCCGGCAAGAGTGAACGCAAAAGTGGCGATCGAGGCGAAACGGAGCATGCGGGTCATGGCGGCCTCCCAGGATTCGGGGGACGGTATCATGAGCCTTACACGAGCCTCCAACTTCGGCCTTCGACTTCGACGGCTCCGCACAGCATCGCCGGGGATTGAAATCCCCTGGCCTCGGACCGCCTCGACATGACGAGCGAGCGACCTCCGCCGCCCAATACCCCTCACCGCCGCTTGCGCGCCGCCTCGAACTCCTTCTCGAATCCCGGCAGGATAGCCTTCACGAAGGCGTTCGAGACCAGGTTGGTGACGACCTCCCAGGTGCTGGTGTGAGGCTGGCTCAAGGGACCGGAGAGGTCGGCGACCGTGGCATCCTCGCCGCGGTGGTTCTCCAGGACGTGCGCGACGCCGCCCACGACCTTCTCGTAGAGCTTCTTGAGAACTGGCTTGTCCTTGTCCTGCTTGGGATCGTAGACCTCGACGTCCTTGAACAGCGGCTTGACGTAGCCGTCGATCCGGCCGTCGTGGACCTTGACCTCGGAATAGACGGAGAACTTCCCATCGGCGACGTCGAGCTTGCCGTAGGAGCGCAGGAGCTCGTTGAGCGCGGGGAGCTTGGCGTTCTCGACGGCGATCAGGAAATTGAAGTCCGGGCCGTTGTGGGCGTCGCGGAAGGTGGCGTTGCCATGAGCAGTGCCGCTCCCCATGAAGCGGCCGGTGAGACGCGCCCGCGTGGGCCCGTTGCGGAACCCGGTGGAGATGTTGGTCACCTCCAGCTCGGCACCATCGACGAAGAGGTGGAAGGGATGATCGGGCGACCGGTTGACGACCCCCACCTTGCTGCCGGTGAGCAGCAGGCGGCGGATGAGCACCGGCACGGGCGGGCGCGGGTTGCGGGCGACCGCGGCCACCTTTTTCTCCCGCGCCTTCTCGGCGGACGCGGTCGCCGCGGAGTGCACGTAGTCGAGGTCGAGGCCGCGGACGGTGACGTCGGCGATCTGCACCTCCTTGTGCCGCGGGCCGTACTCGACCTCGCCGTTGGAGGCGAGGGTCCCCCCTTGGAGCGACAGGTTCGCCTTGGCGCTCAACGGACGCAGGCGGTCCAGGGGGACGTTCTGCACCTTGTAGACGACGTGGACGCCGGGGAACGGCTCCGCCAGGAAGTCGGCGTTGCCGTCCACGACCCCGCGGCCGGTATCGAAGATCACGCCGTCGGCGTGGATCGGCGAGGGGTAGGTCCGGGCCTGGGACTGGATGTTGCGGATGTTGGAAGCCGTGAGGTTGAAATGCGAGATGTGGAGAGGCTTCGAGGGGTCCTCGTCCACGTAGACGACGTCGCCGTCGCGGACCGCGACGAGGTTGAATTTCAGGGGATAGATCGACTCCAGGGCCTGCTGCCAGCCGCGCTCCCTGACCTTCGTGGGATCCCGGCTCTCCGCCAGGAGCTGGGGCAGGTTGACGTGAACGCGCGGCTGGTTGAACACGGCATCGCCCACCAAGTGGAAGGTGAGCAACTGCGTCCACTCGACGCTCATCTTGAGCCGGGGGACGTCCGCCACCGGCGGCTCGGGGTTCGCCTGCTGGCGGATGACCAGCTCCTTGAGGGTCAGCGAGAAGCTGAAGGGATTCAGGTGGGCGTGGCCGACGCTCACCGTGTAGCCCTTGAGGTGCTGGTTCATCTTGGCTTCGAGCGTGCGCCGCAGGTACTCGTCGAAGTGGCTGGCCACGAGGACGAGGATGAGGGCCACCACGCCCAGGACGGCCAGCCAGATCAGCCCGCGCCGGCCGATGGGGCGCCGGGGGGTGGGCTTGACGGTCCGCTCCGGCTTGGCCGTCTCGGGCTCGGATGGCTCCTGGTTGTCGCGTGGGATTCTTGCTGGATTCGCCATGGGATCTCGGAGGCCCGCGCTTGGCGGGCGCCGGGTGGGATCTGTAGCAAGGTCTCTGCCAGGGCGTGAGGCCTCCGCCGCCCAAGACCCTCATCACCCCCGGGAGAAAAGCAAGGCTTCTACGGCCACGGCCTGCGTAACGATAGGGGGGCTTGTATCTGGAATGCCCCGAAGGGGCAAAGGCATGTAGCCCGGGGCTGGCGCTGTTTACCAGCCCCGGGACGGAACCCACAAAACGCCCAAAAGCCCCGAAGGGGCGACGGCAGCTCGATGCTCGATTCCACCTCAGCACAAGCGTTGGTGCTCGCCCTGTCCACAACGATGCTCAAGCCATGAACTGCCGTCGCCCCTTCGGGGCTATGGGGTTTCTGGGATCGTCCTCTACCCGGGGCTGGCAAACAGCGCCAGCCCCGGGCTACA
>DASUEN010000103.1:0-22800 GCA_036275055.1 Thermoanaerobaculia bacterium | reverse complement strand
CCGGGTATCCCCCTCGCCTCGCTGCCGGCGGCGGCGTTCGCCGTCCTTTCCCATAACCACTACGACCACCTGGACTCGTGGACCGTCCGTCACCTTCCCCCGGAGATGCCGTGGTTCGTCCCCCTCGGGCTGGCAGAATGGTTCCGGAAACGGGGGAGGCGACAGGTGGTGGAGCTCGACTGGTGGCAGAGCGTGCGCCACGGACGGTGGACCCTCACCTGCCTGCCCGCCCAGCACTGGTCCAACCGCCTGGGGATGGGACGCAATGCCACCCTCTGGTGCTCGTGGCTCCTCGACTCCGGGGCGCGGCGCTACTACTTCGCCGGAGACTCCGGCTACTACCACGGTTTCGCCGAGATCGGCCGGCGGTTCGCCCCCTTGGACGTGGCCCTCCTCCCCATCGGTGCCTACGAGCCGCGGTGGTTCATGCGCTACCAGCACGCCGATCCGGCGGAGGGGTATCAGGCCTTCCTCGACCTCGGCGCCCGCACCATGATCCCCATGCACTGGGGGTGCTTCGACTTGACGGACGAGCCCGCCGACCTCGCCCCCAAGGTCCTCGCCCAGGTGCTGGCGGAGCGAGGGGCGGACCGGGAGCGGGTGCGCATCCTGGCGGTGGGCGAGCGGTGGCGGGTGGAGTGAAAACCCTGCTACAGTCTCCCTCTCCTTGGGGAGGAACTCCTTGTTCACCCGGCCCCCGGCGCTCTTCAGCTCCCTGCTTCTGCTCTCTCTGGCCGCCTGCCAGTCGCGGGCTCCGGTCGCCATGACTCCCACGCCGGCGCCTCTGCCTGCCGAGGCGGCCCTCCCCCCGGCCGGGGACGGTCCGGCGGTGGGGACTCATGGGATGGTGGCGAGCGCCCACCCCTTGGCCACCCGGGCCGGGCTCGACGTGCTCCGTGCCGGCGGCAACGCCTTCGACGCGGCGGTGGCGGTGGCCGCCATGCTCAACGTCGTGGAGCCGGAAAGCTCCGGGATCGGCGGCTACGGCACGATCCTGGTCTACGACGCCAAGTCCGGCAAGCCGTGGTTCCTCGACTCCAGCGGGCGCATCCCCGCCGGGGTCGATTCGGACGCCTTCCGCGCTCCCACGCCAGGGTACCTGGAGAACCGGCAGGGGGCCAAGGCCGTCTCCACGCCGGGGAACCTCCATGCCTGGGAGGCGATGCGCGGGCGCTACGGCACCCGCCCGCTCGCGGAGCTGCTGGCTCCGGCCATCCGCACGGCGGAGGAGGGCTTTCCCGTCAGCCCCTGGGTCGCCGTCGCCATCGCCGACTCCTGGGACCGCCTGGCGGAGGGGGCCCGCGCCTTCTACGGGCGGGACGGCAAGCCACTGGCCGCCGGGGAGACGCTGGTGCAGAAGGACCTCGCCCGCACCCTGCGTCAGGTCGCCGGGCACGGGCCGGACGCCTTCTACAAGGGGGAGACCGGCCGCGCCATCGACGCCGAGATGAAAGCCCGCGGCGGCTTCCTTGCCCTCTCCGACCTGGCGGCCGACCGCTCCGAGTGGTGGGAGCCCATCCATCTCAGTTACCGCGGCCACGAGGTGATGACCACCCCGCCGCCGTCGAACGCCTTCCCCGCGCTCATCCGGCTGGGGATCCTGAGCCGCTTCGACGTCGCCAAGATGGGGCACGACAGCGCCGACTACCTTCACCTCTTCGCCGAGGTGACGAAGCGGGGGTTCTGGTGCCGCCTGGCCTATGCCGGCGATCCGGAGATCCAGCCGCCCCCCCTCGGCAAGCTCCTCTCCCCGGCCTGGCTGGACGCGGAGGCGCGGGCCGTGGACCTCCAGCACGCCAAACCGTTCGTTCCGCCCGGCAACCCGGGAACGCAGGGGAGCAACACCACCCATTTCGTGGTGGCGGACCACTGGGGGAACGTGGTGAGCGCCACCCAGACGCTGGGCAACGTCTTCGGCAGCGGCCTCATGCCGGCCGGCACGGGAGTGTGGCTCAACGACTCCCTCGCCTACTGCACCTTCGAGCCCAAGGGGAACCCCATGGACGCCCACGCCGGGCGGCGGAAGCTCTCGGGCGACTGCCCCATGTTCGTGCTCAAGAACGGCAAGCCGTGGATCGCCCTCGGCACCCCGGGGGGACACACGATCGACCAGACCGTGCCGCAGATGGTGATGAACCTTCTCGACTTCGGGATGGACGTACGACAGGCGATCGCCGCTCCCCGCATCAGCTTCGTCGAGCCGGACGTATTGGCGGTGGAGAAGAGCATCCCGGAGGCGGTGCGCACCGAGCTCGCCGCCCGGGGGCACAAGCTCCGCGTCGTCCGCGGCCTGGGCAATGCCCACGGGCTGACGGTGGAGTACGATGCGACAGGCCGGCCCGTCCGCTTCACCGGGGCGGCGGACCCCCGGGGCGAGGGCCTGGCGGCAGGATATTGAGACGGGTTACCCGAAGGAGGCGGAGAGTCAGCGTATGAGCAACACCAGGTCCTCGGCACGCCCGGTCCAGCGGCCGTCGACTCGCCCGCGGGGCGCGGGGATGCCGGCGCGCCGGCCCGTCCAGCTCGAGCTGTTCGCGGGCCAGGCGATGCGTCCCGACCTCGCGCCGTCCCCCGCGACGACGCGGTTCGACCTCCTTCGCCGGCTGAACCGGCTGACCGGCGGCCGGCTCCGCTCGCTGGAGCTGACGAACAACCAGCGGACCATCCTCAGCGTCCGCTCCGGCCGGGTGAGCAACCGGGCGCCCCTGGAGCTGCGCATCCACCACTCCTTCACCGAGGCGCCCGAGGAGGTCCTCGCGGCGGTGGCAACTTTCGTGGAGAGCAAGCGGGGGAGCGACCGGGCGCGCGAGGCGCTGGCGGTGATCCGCGAGCACTTCACGGCTCACCGCACCACCGCCCGCATCCGCCGCCTCCGCCTCCAGCCACTGGGCGAGGCCCTCGACCTGCGGGAGCTGCGGGACGACCTCAACGCGCGCTACTTCGAGGGGCGCCTGGCGGTCGAGATCACCTGGGGGAAGGCCGCGACCGGGGGACAGCCCTGCCGCCGCCGCTCCTCGAGCATCCAGCTCGGCAGCTACTCCTACGAGGACCGGCTGATCCGCGTCCACCGCGTGCTGGACGATCCGGGCGTCCCCCGCTACGTGGTGGAGGCGGTGGTCTATCACGAGCTCCTCCACGCCGACATGCCACCCGAGGTGAGGAGGGGAAAGCGCTGCTTCCATACCCCCGAGTTCCGCCGCCGGGAGCGCCTGTACCGCAACCTCGGCCGCGCCGAGCGCTGGATCGTCGAGCACCTCTCCGAGCTGCTGCGGGCACGGCAGTCGCTGTCGGCGGCCCGGAAACCCCGGAAGCGGTAGGACCGCACTGCACCTCACCTTGCCTTCATCTCCCCCGTCTGCGACAATCGCTCGTCGCCCTGTGGAAAACCAGTCGCGGAACCGTCACTGAGCCGTATACTGACGTGCCGATCCTGAAGCGCGAAGCCGATCTCTCTCCCCCTGATCTGTTCGAGCTGTCACAGTCCGAGCACCCCTGGTGGGTCGCCTGGGTCCGCAGCCGTCAGGAGAAGGGGCTGGCGCGCCACCTGGCGGGGCACAGGGTAGGGTTCTACCTCCCCCAGGCGGAGAAGCAGGTGCGGCGGGCGGGGCGGACGTTCGTCTCCACCCTTCCCCTCTTCTCCGGCTACCTCTTCTTTCGCGGCGGCGCCGAGGCCCGCCGGGAGGCATTGAGGAGTAACCTGATCGTGCAAGTGCTGCCGGTGCCCGACCAGGAGAGGCTGCACGGCGAGCTGGCGAGCCTGCGGCAGTTGCAGGAGTCGGGAGCGCCCCTGGTTCCCTATCCGTATCTAGAGGCCGGGGACGAGGTCGAGGTGGTGGACGGCCCCTTCCGGGGGTGGACCGGCAGGGTGCTGCGGGAGAAGGGGCGGCTGCGACTGATCGTCTCCATCACCCTGTTGCGCCAGTCCGTGGCCGCCGAGCTGGACCGCGAGGCCCTGGCTCCCCTGCGCGTCCCGCAGACACCGCTGGCGTTGCGGGCCGCGGCCCGGTAGGGCCTTGATCTTCCGGGCGCTCCTGGCGCCCGCCCCCGAGGTGTCATCCCGGATGTACACCGAAGGGGGCGGAGCCTGCCTGGAACCTAAGAGACTGCGCGGCAGAAAACCAGAAGCAAGGACAGCAGGGACGACAGGGACAACAAGGACATGAAGAAGAGAGCTGCCGATCCTGGGCTTTTCTTGTCCCTGTCGTCCCTGGTGTCCCTGCTGTCCCTTGTCAATCTCCTCTTCTGGCGCGCCGTCTCCTCGAAGAGATGACTTCCAGATGACACGACGGCGCGACCTCGTCCTCGTCTCCGCCGGCCTCGGGCTGGACGGCGGCGGCCGGGCGGTGGTCGGCAGGCTGCTCGCCCGCGCCTGCGCGGGCTTCGCCCGCGAGCGGGGGATCGGGCTGCGCCTCCTCTCCCTGACCGGCGGCGGCCTGCCGGAGGGGATTGGAGACCCGGCCATCCCGGCGCGGGATTTCCGCGGCGACATGCGGGCCCTCGCCCTCCACCTCTGGCGGCGGCAGCTCGCGAGGCGCCGGGAGGCGTACGTCTTCGACCTCCTGGGGCCGGCGCGGGTCGAGGCCTTCCTGCCGTGGCCCCTGCGCTCCCCCTACCTGGTGACGCTCCACGGCCTCGAGGTGTGGCATCCGCTGGAGTGGGACCGGCAGCGCGCCCTTGCCCGCGCCACGGCGCTCTTCGCCGTCTCCGCCCACACCCTGGAGCGGGCGCGCCCCTACTGCCGGGGCCTGGAGAAAGCTCAGGTCATCCCCCTGGCCTTGGAGGAGAGGGAGCCCGCGGGCATCGCCGACACGGCGCTGATCCAGCAGCTCGGCCGCGGTTTCGTGCTGATCGCCGGACGGATGGCCGCGGGCGAGCGCTACAAGGGGCACGACCAGCTCCTCGAAGCAATGCCGCGGATCCGCGAGCTGTGCCCCGCCGCCCGCCTGGTGGTGGCGGGGGACGGCGACGACCGCGCCCGGCTGCAGGAGAAGGCGGAATACCTTGGAGTGGGCGCCGCCGTCGTCTTCACCGGTTTCACCAGCGAAGCGACGCTCGGCGAGCTCTACCGGCGGTGCGCCGTCTTCGCCATGCCCAGCCGTGGGGAGGGTTTCGGCCTGGTCTACCTGGAGGCGATGCGGGCGGCCCGCCCGGTGCTCGCCGCCCAGGGGAGCGCCGCGGCGGAGATCGTGGCCGACGGCGAGACCGGCCTGCTGATCGATCCGGACGACCGGGAGAACCTCGCCAAGGCCCTGGCCCGCCTGCTGCGCGACGCCGGCGCCGCCCGCCGCATGGGCTGGGCCGGCCGCGAACGATGGGAGAAGCAGTTCGGGGCGGACCGCTTTCGCGAGCGGCTGGAGCCGCTCTTGGAGAGGCTGGTAGAAAGATAGATCGTCATTCTCTATGTGCGGCATCAACGGCATCCTCCGCCTGACGGACGCAGCGCCCCCGATCGACCGGGACGAGCTGCTGCGCACCCGCGACGCCATGACCGCCCGCGGGCCGGATGGCGCCGGCGCCTGGATCTCGGGCGACGGCCACGTGGCGCTCGGGAGCCGCCGGCTCGCCATCCTCGACCTCTCGGAGGCCGGCGCTCAGCCCATGGCCTCCGCGGACGGGCGGTTCCGGCTCGTCATGAACGGCGAGATCTACAACTTCCAGGAGCTGCGCCGGGAGCTGGAGAAGGAAGGGTTGCGCTTCCGCTCCCGCAGCGATACCGAGGTGGTGCTCACCCTCTATGCCCGGCACGGGGCGGCCATGCTCGGCCGGCTGCGGGGGATGTTCGGCCTGGCGATCTGGGACGATCGCGAGAAGAGCCTCCTCCTGGCCCGCGATCCGCTGGGGATCAAGCCTCTCTACTTCACCCCGGCGGCCGGGAAGGACGGCTGCCTGCGCTTCGCCTCCCAGGTCAAGGCGCTGGAGGCCGGGGGCGCCGTGTCGCGGGAAGCAGACCCGGCGGGGGTCGCGGGGTTCCTCCTCTGGGGGTCCGTCCCCGAGCCGCTGACCCTCCGCCGGGCGGTGCGGGCGCTGCCAGCAGGGAGCTATCTGCTGGTCCGCGACGGAGCGACGGGCGAGCCGCAACCGTACGAGCCGGTGACGGTGGAGCCCCTGGAGCCGGAGGCGGCGGTGGACGATGCTGTCGCCGTGCACCTGGTGTCGGACGTGCCGGTGGCCGTCTTCCTCTCCGCCGGGCTCGACTCGGGGCTGATCGCGGCCCTCGCCCGCCGGCACCTCCCCGAGCCCCCCACCACCTTCACCCTGAGCTTCGACGTGCTGGCCGGCACGCCGCGCGACGAGGCCCCCTTCGCCGCCACCGTCGCGCGCGCCCTCGGCACCCGCCACGTCGAGCGCCGGGTGGGGCGGGGGGACTTCCCCGCCCTCTGGCGCGATGCCCTCGCCGCCATGGACCAGCCGTCGATCGACGGCTTCAACACCTTCGTGGTGAGCCGTGCGGCGCACGAGGCCGGGCTCAAGGTCGTCCTCTCCGGGCTGGGCGGCGACGAGATGTTCGGCAGCTATCCCTCCTTCGCCGACGTCCCCCGGCTGGAGCGGACGGCGCGGCGGGCGGCCCGCGTCCCCGGCCTCGCCGCGGCCTGGCCCGCCCTGGCCCGCCTCGCGGCACCGGACCGGCCGAAGCTCGCGGGCCTGCTGCGCTACGGCCGCACCTTGCCCGGAGCCTACTTCCTCCGCCGCGGCCTCTTCCTGCCGGAGGAGCTGCCGGGGCTTCTGGGCCGGGACGCCGCCGCCGAGGGGCTCGCCGCCTACGACCCGGTGGCGGACGCGGCCTGCGCCCTGGCCGCGGCCAACGGCCACGCCCCCGACGGCTGGACGGCGGTGCACGCGCTGGAGACGGCCCGCTACATGCGCAACCAGCTCCTGCGCGACGCGGACTGGGCGGCCATGGCCTCCTCGGTCGAGCTGCGCGTCCCCTTCGTGGACGCCTGGCTGCGGCAGCGGCTGGCGGCCCGCGGCTTCGAGCCGGCCCGCGGCCAGGGCAAGGCGGAGCTCGCGCGCCGCGCCGCGCCCGAGCTGCCGGCGGCCCTCTTCAGGCGCGAGAAGGCGGGCTTCTACATCCCGGTCATGGAGTGGCTGGAGCCGGCAGGGGCCGGTGCGCGCCTGGGGGACCAGTCGCGGCGGCTGGCGCTCAAGGTGCTGGCGGAGTTGGGAGTGTCCCGGAGCGCCGATGCTGCAAGAGAACGTTGACCTGGTCCTCCAACGCCTGCACCCGGACGACGTCGTGCTGGACATCGGCGCCTGGGGGCGCCCCTTCAACCGGGCCAATTACGTGCTCGACCAGGAGGCTTTCGAAACCCGCGGCTCCTACGGCCTCCCGGCCCAGGGCGGCGAGCGCGAGACGTTCACCCGCGAGACCTGGATCCGGTGGGACGTCTGCTCGCGAGAGCCCTTCCCCTTCGGGCCCAAGGAAATCGACTTCGTGATCTGCTCCCATACCCTGGAGGACATCCGCGACCCTCTCTGGGTCTGCTCGGAAATGGTACGGATCGCGAAGGCGGGCTACATCGAGGTGCCCTCGCGAGCCGCCGAGTCCTCGCGCGGCGTCGAACCGGGCCAGGTCGGATGGTCGCACCATCGCTGGCTCATCGACATCGACGGGAATCATATTCGGTTCATGATGAAATACCACAAGATCCACAGTCACTGGCGGCTCTCCTTCCCCCGGCGGTTCCTGCGCCGGTTGCCCGCGCGCGAGCAGGTTCAGTGGCTCTTCTGGGAGGGCTCGCTGGCGTTCTCCGAGGTCACCCTGCACGGCGTGGACACCCTCGAGAGGGAGCTCGACCGCTACGTCCAGTCGAAACGGCCTTACCCCGGCCTGCTGCTGCAAGCGGATCGCGCGTACCGGATCGCCCGCTCGCTGCCGGGGCGGGCCGTCGCGATGCTGAAACGCGAAGCGCTGAAGAGGATCGGCGGGAAGACCTGAGCGAGGAGGAATTGAGCCTGCAGGCACTGGAGGAAACCGGGGCCGGGGTACCGGCGGAGGAGCGGCGGGAGCGGCGGCGGTTGCACACGGTCCGTATCCGGCGCTGGATCGGCATCTTCTCCGCCTATTTCACGGCGCAGACCCTGACGCAGTTGCTGGGCGCGGCGGCCGGCCTGCTACTGATCCGCTTCATGCCGGTGCGCGAGTTCGCCCTCTATACCCTGGCGTTCTCCGTGGTGACCTTCTTCAACTTCCTCTCCGACCTGGGGAGCACGACGTCCCTGCTCCACTTCTTCCATGCCACCGCCCGGGAGGGGGGCGCCTTCGAGCCCTACCTCGCCGCCGTGATCTCTCTGCGCCGTACCGCGTTCCTCGTGGGAGCCGCGGGCGTGGTGATCGCATTCCCCTACGCCGCCGCCGCCAAGGGGTTCGGCTGGCGGGAGATCTCCCTGGTGACCGCCGGCATCCTGGCCTGCGTCTGGTTCCAGATCCAGTCGCTCATCCGCGTCCTCGCCCTGCGGCTGCACAACCGCTACGTCCAGTCGTATCGCGCGGAGGTCGGCGGTTCGTTGCTGCGGCTCTTGCTCGCCGGCGTCATGGTGGGGACGGGCCAGCTCCTGGCCTGGCTGGGGGTCGCGGTTTCCGCCGCGGCCTCCGCTCTGAGCACGGTCCTCGCCCGGCCCGAGCGCCCTGTGTCCCCCCCTGCCGAGGGGCTCGGGAGGTACCGGCGCCAGATCCTGCGCTACCTGCTGCCGACGCTGCCGAGCGCCCTCTACTTCTCGACGCAGGGACCGCTCATCGTCTGGCTGTCGGCGACCTTCGGCTCGACGCGCACCATCGCGGAGGTGGGAGCTCTCGGCCGGCTCGGGCTCCTCATGGGGATGTTCTCGGGCCTGGTCGGAGTGGTCTTCCTGCCGCGCCTCGCCAGAGTCACCGACGACGGTCTGTACCGCCGGCGGTGCCTGCAATACGGATTCCTGCTGCTCCTCCTGGCGGCGGCTCTCTTCGCCGCCGCCGCACTGCTGCCCCGCTGGTTCCTGCTGCTCCTCGGGCCGCGCTACAGCGGGCTTCAGCGCGAGCTCCTGCTCATCGTCGCCGGCTCGGGTCTCTCCCTTCTGGGCAATTACGCCGCCAGCATCAATCTCGCCCGTGGGTGGATACGCTTCCAGGGAGCGACCGTGGTCGTGGAGCTGGTCAGTCAGATCGTCTTCGTGAAGCTGCTGCCGCTCTCTTCCACGGCGGGGGTCCTGCGGTTCACCGTCCTCAGCTCCGCGACCGGCCTGCTCTGCCACTGCATCCTGCTGGCGGTCGGCTTCCGGCGCCCTTCCTGGGTGCTCTGGAGATACGTCTGAGGATGGGCGACCCGATCCCCCGGCGGCTGAACCTCGGCTGCGGCCAGCGGAAGCTGCCGGACTGCCTGAACGTCGACCTGCGCCCAGGGGTGGAGCCCGATCTCGTCTGGGACCTCGACCGGCGCCCCTATCCCCTCCCCCGCCGGCACTTCGACTACGTCTATGCGCTCGACGTGGTGGAGCACCTGGCGAGCGTCCAGGACTTCGTGGAAGAGGTGCATGGGCTGCTCGCGCCCGGCGGCATCCTGGAGATCACCACGCCCCACTTCTCCTGCGCCAACTCGTTCACCGACCCGACCCATCGCCACCACCTCGGCTACTTCTCCTTCGACTACTTCACCGCCGGCTCGCAGTGGAGCTTCTACAGCGGCGCGCGCTTCGAGATCGCCGAGCGCACCCTGGTCTTCCCCATGAGCCTGGCCGGCAAGCTCGTGTCCCGCTTCGCCAACCGCCGCCCGGAGGTCTACGAGCGGCGGCTGACCTGGATCTGGCCGGCCTGGTTCCTGATCTTCAAGCTGCGCGCGGTAGAGACTTGACTTGCTGCGGGTCGTCCACGTGAGCCCCACTTACTTCGCTCCGGAATCCGTCCTGGGGGGAGGCGAGCGCTTCGCCGAGGAGCTGGCGCGCGCCATGGCGGGCTGCCCCGGGGTCACGGAGGTCAAGCTGGTGAGCTTCGGTCCCCGGGCCTTCCGCGAACGGCCGGCGCCCCGCTTCGAGCGGGTGATCCTGCGCAGTTGGAGCGACGCCAGGAAGGTCCCCTTCTCGCCCCGGCTGGCCCGCGAGCTCGAGGGCGCGGACGTCGTCCACTGCCATCAGTACTTCTCCCTCTCCACCTTCCTCGCCGCCTTTCTGGGGCGGCTGCGGGGAAGCCGGGTCTTCGTCTCCGACCTGGGGGGCGGCGGCTGGACCCCGGGCTACCAGATCGACCAGTCGCGCTGGATCACCGCCCATCTGCCGATCTCCGAATACGCCGCCCGCGAGCTGCCGGGGCGGCGCAAGGAGCACCGCGTGATCTATGGTGGGGTGGACCTCGGCCGCTACCCTATGCGGGAGGATCTGGTGCACGACGGCTCGCTCGTCTTCCTCGGGCGCGTGCTGCCGCACAAGGGAGTCCACTTCCTGATCGAGGGATTGCCGCCGGGCATATCGCTCCACGTCGTGGGGCCGCAGCCTGACGCGGCCTATCTCGACCGGCTGCGCTCTCTCGCCGCGGGCAAGGCGGTGACCTTCCACGGCGCCCTGCCCGACGAGGAGGTCCAGGCGATCCTGGGGCGGGCCATGGCGCTCGTCCACCCGACGCCGGTGGACGCGCGGGGCTCGGCCGGAGTGCACGAGCTATTCGGCCTGGCGCTGGTGGAGGCGATGGCGCGCGGCTGTCCGGTGATCGCCTCGGACGCGGCCTCGCTGCCGGAGATCGTGACGCCGGAGGAAAACGGCTTGCTGGTGCCGCCGAACCAGCCGGCGGCGATCGGGGAGGCCGTGCTGCGGCTGGCACGGGAGCCGGAGCTGTGGGCGCGGCTCGCGGTGGGAGCACGGCGGACGGTCGAAGAGAAATTCACCTGGGAGCGGGTGGCGGCGCGCTGCCTCGAAGCCTACGAAGCCCGGCGGGGGGATGGCCAGTGAACGACCTCCTCGACGCGGTGCTGGCCCGGACGCCAGGCTTCTATGCCTGGCTTGCCGGGAGGAGGAGGCGGCCGAACCTGGAGAAGATCGTCTTTTTGAGCCTTGTCCGTCCGGGCGACGTGGTGGTCGATGCCGGCGCCAACACGGGTTACTACACCCTCCTCTTCTCCCGCCTCGCGGGAGCCCGAGGGAAGGTGCACGCCTTCGAGCCGGTGCCGCCCACCTTCGCGCTGCTGACCGCTTGCGTTGCGAAGGGGCGAGGGACGGGCAACGTCGTCTTGAATTCCAGTGCCCTGGCCGAGCGAGGGGGGCAGGTCTCTCTCTTCGTCCCCGGCCCGGACTTGGGGCAGGCCTCGCTAGCGTGTCACACGGCTGGCTCCTGGCAGGGCGCAGGAGAGGTCACCGGCCACTCGAGCGTCGCCGTCACGCTCGACGACTATGCTGCGCGCCTTACCGCCCTCGACTTCCTCAAATGTGACGTCGAGGGAGCGGAGCTGCCGGCGCTCCGAGGTGGCAAAGCGGCGTTGCGCCGATTTTCTCCACTGCTTGCCATCGAGGTCTGCCCCGACTGGACGGCCGCCTTCTCCTACCGGCCCGAGGACGTGGTCCGATTCCTTGCATCTCTGGGCTATGACAAGTTCCTCCTCGTCGCCGAGACGCTTCGCCCTCTCCTTGATCCGGAGCGCGAGCTCGCGGCTCTCCACGGATCGGCCAACCTGCTCTGCGCCGTCTCGGCCCGCCACGGCCACCGGCTCGCCCGGCTGCGTCCCTGGCTTCCGGAGCGTCATGGCGACTGAGGTGGTGCAGATCGTGCCTCGCCTCCCTCCCCCGGCCGAGGGGGTGGGGAGCTTCGCGGAGGGGCTGGCGGCGGCGCTCGCCGCGGGGCCGGGGATCGGCAGCCGCCTCCTCGCCGCCGGCCCCGCGGCGCCGGAGAGCGTGCGGGAGGCGGGGGCCTTCGCCGCCCGGCTGGAGCGGGAGGCGGGAGACGCCCCCATCCTCCTCCACTACGTGGGTTACGGCTACGAGCCGCGAGGCTGCCCGGGCTGGCTGGTGGACGCTCTCGAAACCTGGAAAGCAGGGGGTAAAGGCCGCCGGCTGGTGACCCTGTTCCACGAGGTCTACGCCTCCGGCCCCCCCTGGCGCAGCTCCTTCTGGCTGTCACTCGCCCAGCGACGGCTGGCGGCCCGGCTGGCGCTTCTCAGCGACGGCCGCGTCACCAGCCTCGCCCACTACCGGAGCCTGATCGAGCGGCGGACGCGGGGGGCGGAGGTGGCCGTGCTGCCCGTGTTCTCCACCGTGGGCGAGCCGGCCGAGCCTCCTCCGCTCTCGGCCCGGGCGCGCCGGCTGGTGATCTTCGGCGGGCCGGGAGCCCGGGCTCGGGCCTACGGGCGGGATGGCGTCCGGCTGGAGAGCGCCTGCCGCAGGCTCGGCATCGAGGAGGTCTGGGACGTGGGGCCGCCGGGCGGCGGCGCGGCTCCCCCGGAGGTGGCCGGCCGGCCGGTACGCCGCCTGGGGGAGCTGCCGGCCGCCGAGGTCAGCGCCCTGCTCGCCGGATCGATCGCCGGCTTCGCCGCCTATCCTCCCCGTTTCCTGGCCAAGTCGACCGTGTTCGCCGCCTGCTGCGCGCACGGCATGCTCCCCCTCTGCGCCGGAGTCGGGGACGGCGACACGCCGCCCGTCTGGCAGCCCGCGTCCAGCGAAGACTTTCAAGCCGTGGCGGACCGCGCTCTCGCCTGGTACCGCGGCCACCGGGCCGGCGTTCATGCCGCTCTCTACGGCGAGCTCCTCTTCCCATGAAGGTGCTGATCTACTCCCCAGCCTTCATCCCCAATGTCGGAGGTCTCGAGATCAACACGGCGAACCTCGCGGAACAGCTCGCGGCCCACGGCCTGGACGTGGTGATCGTGACCCGCACGGCGGGCGAGGGGCCGGACGGGGTCGCCTACCGGGTGGTGCGCAATCCGTCGCCTTGGGCCTTCCTGGGCTGGACCCGCTGGTGCGACGTCTTCGTGCAACAGAACGTCAGCCTGCGGGGGCTCTGGCCGCTCCTCCTGGTGCACCGGCCGTGGGTGGTGACCCACCATAGCTGGTACTGCCGCACCGACGGCCACGTCGCCTGGCAGGACCGTTTGAAGCGCCGCCTCCTGCGCCACGCCGCCGCCTCGATCGCCGTCAGCCAGGCGCTCGCCGACGACCTCGACACCCCGGCGGTGGTGATCCCCAACACCTACCGCGACCGGCTGTTCCGTATCCTGCCGGGCGTCGAGCGCTCGCGCGACCTGGTGTTCCTCGGCCGACTGGTGTCGGACAAGGGAGCCGACCTCTTGATCGAAGCCCTGGGGATCCTCGCCGAGCGGAAAGTCCGGCCGTCGCTCACCGTCATCGGCGACGGGCCGGAGCGCTCCGCACTCGCCGCGCAGGCCCGGCGACTCGGGGTGGCGGCCCAGGTCGAGCTCGTGGGCGTACGCGAGGGAGAAGAGCTGGTGCGGCTCCTCAACGAGCACCGTGTGTTGGTGGTCCCCTCGCGCTACCAGGAACCGTTCGGCATCGTCGCCCTCGAAGGGATCGCCTGCGGTTGCCTCGTCGTGGGCTCCGCGGGGGGTGGCCTCAAGGGCGCGATCGGCCCGTGCGGCCTCACCTTCCCCAACGGCGACGTCGCGACCCTGGCCTCCGCGCTCGAACAGGCGCTGGCCGACCCGGAGCTGACCCGTGCCTTGCAGCGCAACGCGGCGCGGCACCTGGCTGCGCATGGCTCGGAAGCGACGGCCCTCGCCTACGTCCGGCAGATCGAGCGAGCCGCCGCGGCGGCAGGAGCCGGGCGATGAGCCTGCGCTTCCTCATCGTCGTCGCGGGCTGTGGCGTGCTCGCCTGGTCGGTGCGGAGCTGGCGCCTAGCGCTGCGCTTCGCCCTCGTCCTCCTGGTTTTCGAAGGGGCCATCCGCAAGTGGCTCCTCCCCGGCGCCCAAGACCTGATCTACTTCGCCAAGGACGTCATCCTGCTCGGCGTCTACGCCGGCTTCCTGCGTGACCGCTCCGCCGGAGCGGTGCGCTACAAGCCGCCGGCCCAGCCGGTCCTCTATTTCGTCCTCGGGATGTCGGCCGTGCTGGGGGTACTGGAGATCTTCAATCCCAATCTGCCGAACCTGCTGGTGGGCATCCTGGGATTCAAGGCCTACTTCCTGTACGTGCCACTCATTTTCATCGTGCCGGCGGCCTTCGACGGCGACGCCGAGGTCTACCAATTCCTGCGCCGCTATGCGCTGATCGCCATTCCGGTCGGCGTCCTGGCCATCACCCAGTTCTTCAGCCCCACGACGAGCGTTCTCAACACCTATGCCTGGAGCACCAACGATTATCAGTACGTGGCCACCTTCGGCACCTCAGCCTACGTGCGGGTTACCGGCACCTTCTCTTTCATCACCGGCTACACCTCGTACCTGCTCGCCGTCTCCATCCTGATCCTGATCGTGCTGGGGGCCTCCTCCTGGCGTTTCCGTGGCAACCTGCTCCTCTTCACCGCCTTCGGTATGACCCTCCTGGGCATGTTCATGTCCGGCTCGCGGGGTCCGGTCGCCATGCTCGCCCTCATCTCGCCGCTCTACTGGTGGCTGGGGGTGGCTCGCGAGGGACGGGCTGGCGCGGTCTTCGGCCGCGCGATCCTGGCGCTCGCGTTGGTGGCGGCCTTCCTAGCCTACTTCGGGGGCGACGCCGTGGGCGCCTTCTACGGGCGGGCGACGAAGACCAAGGACATGCAGTCCCGCTTCTCCTCGCCGCTCGAGTCGCCGTTCCTGCTGCTGGCGGACGCCGGCCCCCTCGGCCTGGGGATCGGCGCCACCCATCAGACGGCCGCGGCGGTGACCCCCGGCATCCCGCCCTATAGCTGGCTGCACGGCCTGGCGGTCGAGGTGGAGAGCGGGCGGATCATGATCGAGCTCGGCGCCGTGGGGTTCCTCGCCGTCTTCTTCGTCCGCTTCCTGCTCGTCTTCCTGGCGCTGAGCCAGGCCCTCAAGCTGCGCACGCGGTTCCACCGCGCCCTGGCCACGGCGAGCTTCCTCTTCCTCGTCACCCAGATCCTGGGCGGCGCCGTCTTCGACGTCACGGCCGGCGTCTACTACTGGTTCTTCGCCGGGCTGACCTTCCTCGCCATGCGGCTCGACCAGAAGGCCGTGGTGCGGAAGGGGACGGCCCCGGCCGCCGTGAGCCCGCCGGTCGAGGCCGTGGCATGACGGAGAAAGGAGGAATCCTGGTGACCCATCCCGGCCGGCAGCACTCCCACCAGGCGGCGCTGGCGCTGCAGGGCGAAGGGATGCTGGCCGGCTACTGGTCGGGAGTGCCGGCAGTGGCGGGAGCGGGGCGCCGGCTCCCCGCCTTCCTGCGCCGGCGTTTCGCACGCTACGGTCCGGTGCCGCTCGATCCTGGGCGGGTGCGCTGGTTTCCGTGGACGCCGGCCCTGCGCCGCGCGGGAGACGCCCTCCTGCCGGCGGGCGCCGCGGCGTGGAACGACTTCCTCGCCTGCCGCCTGTTCGACCGCTGGACGGCAGCCGGCCTCCAGCGGTCGGGAGCGACCGCCGTCATCGCCTGCGAGATCTCGGCCCTCGCCACCTTCCGCGAGGCGAAGCGGCTGGGGCTGACGACCCTGCTCGATGCCCCCTCCATCCACCACGCGGCCCAGGACCGGCTCCATGGCACGGGCGACCCGCCTGCCCTCCACCAGCGTATCGCCGCAGTCAAGGACGGCGAGATCGCCCTCGCGGACCACGTCCTCACCGTCTCGGAGCTGGCACGCCAGACCTACCTGGAGGCCGGGGTGCCGCCGGAGAAGGTGCACGCCGTAGACCTGGGAGCGGACCTGGAGCTGTTCGCGCCCGTGCCGGGGGAGGAGCCGGCGGAGGATGGTTTCGCCTTCCTCTTCGCCGGCGCGACCATCCGCCGCAAGGGTTTCGACCTCCTGCTTCAGGCGTTCGACCGCGTCGCCGCCGCCGAGCCGGCGGCGCGCCTGCGGATCGCCGGCCCTCGCGGGGACCTCGGGCACCTGCTGGACGGCCGGGCGCCGGACCGGATCGCCTTCCTCGGGCCGCGGACGCAGGGCGAGCTGGCGACCGAGCTGCGGCGGGCGGACTGCCTAGTGCTCCCCTCCCGCAACGACTCCTACGCCATGGTGGTGCCCGAGGCCCTGGCTTCGGGGCTCCCCGTCCTGATCTCGGAGATGGTGGGGGCGAAGGGCCTGGTGACGGAAGGGAAGACGGGTTGGATCGTGCCGGTCGAGGACGCCGATGCTCTGGCTGAGCGCATGGCGTGGTGCCTCCGCCACCGCGACGCCGTGCGCGCCATGCGCCCCTGCTGCCGCCACGCCGCCGAGGCCGCAACCTGGCCGGCCTATGCCCGGCGTTTCACGGAGCTGGTTGGCTCGCTCGTCGCATGAGGCTACTGCACGTGGTGCCCACCTACGCTCCCGCCTGGCGCCATGGCGGCCCCATCCTGGCTGTCCATGGGCTGTGCCGCGCTCTGGCGGCGCGGGGGCACGAGGTGACCGTCTTCACCACCGACGTCCACGGTGCCGGCCGGCTGGAGGTGCCGCTGGCCGAGCCGGTGGCGCTCGACGGGGTCACCGTCTGGTACTTCCCCGTGCGCTGGCTGAGGCGGCTCTACTTTTCGCCGGTTCTCGGGCGGGCGGTGCGGAAGGCCGTCCACGGCTTCGACCTCCTCCATCTCCACTCGGTGTTCCTTTGGCCCACCTCGGCCGCGGCGCGGGCGGCGGAGAAAGCCGGCGTCCCTTACCTGGTTTCGCCGCGGGGGATGCTGGTCCCCGACCTGATCGCCCGCCGGGGCCGGCTGCGCAAGCGGGCCTGGATGCTCCTCGCCGAGCGGCGGACGCTCGAACGGGCCGCGGCGCTCCATGCGACGAGCGAGTTGGAGGCGGCGGAGATGGCGCGGCTGGGGCTCGACCTCCCCCCGGTCTTCGTGGCGCCGAATGGCGTCGATCTGCCGGCGAGGGACGACCGGGAGCCGCGGGAGCCCTTCCTCCTTTTCCTCGGCCGGGTGAGTTGGAAGAAGGGGCTCGACCGACTGATCCCGGCGCTCGCGAAATGTCCGGGAACCATCCTGAAGATCGCCGGCAACGACGAGGAGAGCCTGCGGCCGGAGCTGGAACGGCTGGCCCGGGAGGCAGGGGTTGCCGGCCGGGTCGCCTTCCTGGGCGCCGTGGCCGGCGAGGAGAAGGCTGCGCTCCTGCGCCGGGCCGCCGTGCTCGTCCTCCCCTCCCGCTCAGAGAACTTCGGCAACGCAGTCCTGGAGGCCATGGCCGCCGGCTGCCCGGTAGCAGTCACCCCGGAGGTGGGGCTGGCCGAGACGGTGCGGGAGACCGGCGCTGGAATCGTGGTGGCCGAAGATCCGGACCCGCTCGGCGAGGCCCTGCGGAAGTTGCTGGCGGACGAGGCTGGGCGAAGACAGATGGGCTGCCGCGGCGCCCGCGCGGCGGCGGAGCGCTTCGGCTGGCCGGCGGTGGCGCAGGAGATGGAAAACCAGTACCGGCGGATCGCGAAGGGAGCGGTTTGAAGATCGCCTTCCTGGTCGAGCGCCCCACCCAGTTCGAGGCGCCCTTCTACCGCTTCGCGGCCCGCGATCCGCGCCACGAGCTGCGGGTGCTCTTCACCAGCGGCGACGCCGGCAGCCCGGTCTTCGATCCCGAGCTGGGGACCTCCGTCTCCTGGGGGATCGACCTTCTGGGGGGCTACCCCTCGGAGGTCTGCCCGGCGGCGGGCGCCGCGGCCTGGCTCGCGGAGCGCCTGCGGCCCGAACGGTGCGACCTGTTGATCGTCAACGGCTATACGCAGCCGCTCTACCGCCTGGGCGCACGGCAGGCGAGGCGGGCGGGAACGGCGACGGCCCTACGGCTGGACTCCGTGCGTTTCGGTGGCTCGCTCGTCCGCGACCTCGCCAAGCGGCTTCTCTTCGCCACCTATATGAAGAGGATGTACGACCTTTTTTTCGCCGTGGGCTCGCTGACACTGGAGTACCTCCGCGCCTTCGGCGTGCCCGCCCGGAGGATGGGTCTCTTCCCCTATGCCGTGGACGTGGAGGCGTTCCAGCAGCGCTCCCGCCTTTCACCGGAAGAGCGGGAGGCGATGCGAGCCCGGCTGGGCGTGCCGGCGGGAGGCCGGGTCGTCCTCAGCCTGGCCAAATTCTCCTCCCGTGAGTCGCCGTGGGACCTGCTGCGCGCCTTTACCCGTCTCCACCAGGAGGATCTATGGCTGGTGCTGGCCGGGGACGGCCCCGAGCGGGAGGCGCTCGCGCGGGAGGCCGGCCCGCGGGTCCGCTTCCCCGGCTACGTCCCCTACCCCGAGCTGCCGGTCCTCTACGCGGCGGCGGACCTCTTTGTCCACCCGGCCCGGGAGGAGCGCTGGGGCGTCTCGATTCAAGAGGCCCTGGCCTGCGGTCTCCCGGTCGTCGCCTCCTCGCGGGTGGGTGCGGCCTTCGACCTCGTCACGCCGGGCGGCAACGGTTTCCTCTATACGGCCGGAGACGACGGCGAGCTCGCGGACCGGCTGCAAGATGCCCTGGCCCTGCCGGCCGAGCGGGTGCGGGAGACGAGCGCTGCCATCCTCGCCCGCTGGGATTACGCCGCGGCCTGGCAGGGGCTCCTGGCAACCGCGGCCCGGGTGGCGAGAGGCACGGAGTGAAGCTCTCCAGGCTCAAGTCCCGCCTGCGCACCGCCGCACCCGGGCCGGCCGCCGCCTACCTCCGCCTCAAGGAGTGGGCCCGCAGCACCCGCCGGGGCGGCCAATATTTGGAGGGAATCTTCTCCGAGATCTACCGAGGCAACCTGTGGGGCGAGCCCGAGTCGGTCTCCGGGCCGGGCTCCACCCTGGCGGCGACCGCCGCGGTGCGCCGGGAGCTGCCAGGCCTCTTCTCCACCTTGAGCGTACGCACCCTGCTCGACGCCCCCTGCGGCGACTGTAACTGGATCTTCGCCGCTCCCCTGGACCTCGACCTCTATATAGGCGCCGACCTGGTGCCGGAGCTGATCGCGCGCAACGCGGCCCAGCTCGGCGGGCCGGGCCGGGAGTTCCGGGTGCTCGACTTGACCTGCGACCCGCTCCCCAGGGCCGACGCCATCCTCTGCCGCGACTGCCTCATCCACTTCTCCTACCGCTTCATCCGGCGGGCCTTCGACAACTTCCGGGCGAGTGGGGCGCGCTACCTGCTGACCACCACCTACGCGGGGGTGGCCGCCAACCATGACATCCTGAGCGGCCAGTGGCGCCCCATCGACCTCGAGCTGCCTCCGTTCGGGCTCCCCCGGCCCCTTCACCTGATCCGGGAGAAGGAGTACGTCGAGGACGGCCGGCGGTTCTGCCGCAGCCTCGGCATCTGGGAGGTCGCGGCGCTGTGATCCCCCTTTCCGTCCTGGTCACCACCCGCAACGAGGAAGCCAACGTCGAACGGTGCCTCGCGAGCGTCCACGGCTTCGCGGACCAGATCTTCGTCCTCGACTCGGAGAGCAGCGACCGGACGGTCGAGATCGCCGGCCGCTTCGCCGAGGTGCGGACCCTGTCCTACGAGCACGGCCGCATCATCCCCTGGATCTTCCAGTGGGGGCTGGACAACCTACCGCTAAGGAACGACTGGGTGCTCATCCTAGAGGCGGACCAGGCCGTCACCCCGGCGCTCAGGGAGGAGATCGCGGCGCTCCTCAACCGCACCGAGGTTCGCGAGGACGGCTTCTACATCCGCCGGCGCCAGATCTTCCGCGGCAAGCCCCTGCGCTTCGGCGGCTACGGCAGCAAGGTGCTCCTGAAGCTCTTCCGCCGCAGCCGCTCCGAGCTCGACCCGGTGGAGCAGGACACCCGGGTCTACGTCCGCGGTCCCGTGGGGCGCCTGCGCGCGCCGCTCGAGGAGTGGAACCGGAAGGAGGATTCCATCTTCTTCTATCTGGAGAAGCACCTCCGGTATGCCGAGGCGTTCGCCCAGGAAGAGCTCGAACGGCGGCGGCGCAAGCTGCCATGGAAGACGGCGCCGCGCCTCTTCGGCACTCCCGACGAACGGGTGCTGTGGCTCAAGGACCGCTACTACCGCCTGCCCCTCCTCCTGCGCCCGGCCCTGTACTTCTTCTACCGCTACTTCTTCCTGCTGGGCATTCTCGACGGCAGGACCGGCTTCGTCTTCCACTTCCTCCAGGCCTTCTGGTTCCGGCTGGTGGTCGACGTCCGGCTGGAGGAGCTGCTGCGGAGCCCGGAGAGCCCGGAATCATGATCCCCCTCGTCCGCTCCCTGGCTTACAAGCTGCGCACCCGGCCGCTCTTGGGACGCTGGGCGCTGCGGATGATCCCCGACGTCCCCTGGACGCTCCAGGTCGAGGGGATCGGCCCCTTCCGCGTCCGTCTGCGGCGCAACCGCTCGTGGTGGCTGCGCCAGCCGCTCGAAAGCGAGAGCTTTCCCTTCGCCATGCTCCGCCACCTGGTGCGTCCCGGCAGCGTGGTCTACGACTGCGGCGCCAACCTCGGCCTCTACTGCCGCTTCCTCGTCTCCACCCTCGGCGCGGGCCGGGTGGTGGCCTTCGAGCCGGTGGCGGAGAACCGGCGCTTCCTCGCCGCCAACCTCGCCCTGGGGGGGATCGAGGACCGCGTCACCGTGCTCCCCATGGCTTTGGCCGACGAGGACGGCACGGCCGAGTTCCAGGTGGACGACGTCCAGACCTCCTCGGGGACGCTGAGCAAGGTCACCGGCGGAGGGCCATCCGAAGGGCGCCGCAACCTGCGCCTCGGCCCCTTGACCGACCAGGTCCTCTGCCGGCGGCTCGACACCGTCGTCGCCGAGGAGCGGCTCCCGCCGCCGGACGTCCTCAAAATCGACGTCGAGGGGGCCGAGCCCCTCCTGCTGCGCGGCGCCGCCGCCCTGCTGCGCACGTATCGCCCGGGCCTGGTCATCGAGCTTCATGGCGCGGCGGTGGCCCGGGAGGTGATCCTCCTGCTCGACGAGATCGGCTACGCCTGCGCCGCCAAGGTGAGCGCCCGCCTTCACCCTACCGGCTACGGTCCCGTCGATCCCTCGATGCTGCCGCGGGTGAACGGGCTCTACGACATCCATTTCATCGTCGCAGTGAGCGACCCCGCCGCCCTGCCAGCCGCCTGGGAGCCTACGCCGTGAGGGCTCCCGGCAAGGTGGTCCTCGCCAAAGCCGGCCGCGTCCTGCGCCGTAAGGCCGAGAGCCTCGCGGGCCGGCTCCTCCCCTTGGGCGAGACGCTCGACGCCATGGCGCTTCGCCCCTACGAGCTGCACTTGGAGCTGACCAACCTCTGCAACGCCAACTGCGTCTTCTGCCCCTACCAGTTCCAGGAGCGGGAGGCGACCTTCATGCCGGAGGAGGTCTTCCGCAAGGCCGTGGACGACTTCGTGGCCTGCGGCGGCGGCAGCGTGGGGCTGACCCCTATCGTCGGCGACGCGCTCATCCATCCGGACTTCGTGGAGCGGGTGCGCTACCTGCGCTCGCTGCCGGCCATCGACCGCATCTGGGTCACCACCAACGCCATCCTTCTCGACAAGCACGGCATCGCCGAGGTCTTGGGCTCGGGGCTGACCTCGATCACCATCAGCACCTCCGGCTTCGACGAGCCCTCCTACCGCCGCATCTACCGCTCCTCCGCCTACGAACGGTTCCGTCGTAACGTGCTCGCCTTGGTGGAAGCCAACCGCGCCCTGTCCGAGCCGCTCACCATCACCATCGGCCTGCGCACCGACCGGCCGCTCGACGAGGTGATGCGCGACCCCGACTTCCAGCCCATCCTGGCCTGCAAGCCGGAGATCGATTTCACCTGGTCGTTCACCTCCGCCGGCGGCCGCATCACCCGCGACGCCCTGCCGGCGGGGATGGAGCTGCGGGTCGTCTCCTCGCGCAAGGAGACCTGCGTGCAGCTCTACAACGGCCCCATCGTCCTGCCCGACGGCACGGTGATGGCCTGCAGTTGCGTCGCCGCCATGGACGCCGTCGCCGACCTGGGGGTTGGCAACGTCATGGAGGTCAGCCTCCTCGACCTCTGGCGCAGCGAGCAGACGGCGAAGCTGCGGGCGAGCTTCGCGGACGGCGGCCTCAACAAGACCTGCGCCGGCTGCGACATGTACCGCGGCTTGGAGCTTTACCGCACCTCCGAGGGACGCGAGCGGGCACGGATCAGCCGCGCCCGCGGCCGGGGGGAGCTCGTCCGCCGGGCCAAGCCCAAGGGGGCCTTCAGCGGTGGCTAGCCGCATCCTGGGCCTGTCGGCCTTCCATGCCGACGCTTCGGCGGCGGCAGTGACGGACGGCCGCTTCGTGGCCGGCGTCGAGGAGGAGCGGTTCCGGCGGATCAAGCATTGGGCCGGCTTCCCCGAGCAGGCGCTGCGCTTCTGCCTCGGCGAGCTGGGCGGCGGCCTGGGAGAGGTGGACGCCCTGGCCGTCTCCCGCCAGCCGCGGGCCTATCTGGTACGCAAGGCGTTCCTCGCCCTGAGCCACCCCCGGAGCCTGGGCCGAGCCCTCGGCCGCGCTCGCAACCTCCGGCAGGTCGCCTCCCTGGAGGAGCGGATCGCTGGAGCCTTCGGCAGCCCGGTCCCGCGGCTCCACCCTGTCGAGCACCACCTGGCCCATGTTGCGTCCGCCTTCTTCTGCTCGCCGTTCGAGGAGGCGATGTGCCTGTCGGTCGACGGCTTCGGCGACTTCGTCTCGACCATGCTGGCGGTGGGGCGCGGCAGCCGGGTCGAGGTCCTGCAGCGCGTCCACTTCCCCCACTCCCTCGGGCAGCTCTACACCGCCGTCACCCAGTACCTGGGCTTCCCCGGCTTCGGCGACGAGTACAAGGTGATGGGCCTCGCGGCCTACGGCGAGCCTCGGTACCTCGACGAGGTCCGGCGCATCCTGCGCCG
>DASUEN010000102.1:0-31507 GCA_036275055.1 Thermoanaerobaculia bacterium | reverse complement strand
GTGATCACCAAGGGTGCGAGCGAGCGGGTGCGGGGGCTCACGGCGGCGGATTTCCGGCTGCTGGTGGATGGCAAGGAGGTGCCCGTCGAATATTTCGCGGAGGTCGAGGAGGGGGCCTCCGTCGCGCCGGAAAAACCGGCGGCCACGGCGACTGCGGCCCCCGCGGCTCCCGTTCCGGCGGGGGAGGCGGTGGGACGCAGCTACCTGGTGTACGTGGACGACTCCTTTTCCCTCCTCAACCGGCGCAACGCGGTGCTAGACAAGCTGGAGCAGGACCTCGCTCTGCTGCGGCCCGCGGACCGTATGGCGGTCCTCGCCTTCGACGGCTCTCACATCACCGTCCTGAGCCGCTGGACCGGCGACGCCAAAGCGTTGAAGGCCGCGCTGGAGCAGGCGCGGCAGCGGCCGACCCATGGCGATCAGGCGCTCGCTTACCAGCGATCTCTCCAGTCGGAGGTGGACACGGTGGCGGAGGCTCCGCTCGAAGGCGATCAGATCCGGGCGGCGCTCGAAGCCCTTTCGCATCGCGTCAGCCCGGAGGCCCGCACCCAACTCGGTCGCACGGCCTCGGCCGCCGCGGCAGCCCTGCGCGGCTTCGAAACCCCGCCGGGGCGCAAGGTCATGCTGCTCCTCTCCGGCGCCTGGTCGCTTTCGGTGGCGCCACAGCTCTACGGCCCGATGGTGGAGGCGGCCAATAGGCTCGGCTACACCGTCTATCCAGTGGACGCCTCCATGTCCGATGCGCGCGAGGTCACGGCGCTCGACAAGCTGGCGCGGGCCACCGGCGGGCGCGTCATGGTCTCGGCCTCGAACGCCGCCTTCCGCGAGGTGGTGGCGGACTCGGGCTCCTACTACTGGCTCGGCTTCACCCCCACTTGGAAGGCCGACGACCGCGGGCACCGGGTGGTGGTCGAGGTCCGCCGTCCGGACCTCACCGTGCGCTCGCGCAGCGGCTTCAGCGATCTCTCCAAACGCACGGAGACGGCCATGAAGGCCGAGAGCGTGCTCCTTTTCGGCGGCACGGCGGACGAGCGGCGCTTGATCGTCCAACTCGGCGAGCCCCATCGCCGGGGACGTGAGATCGAGGTGCCGGTGACCCTCGGCGTGCCGGTGGAGGCCCTGGCCCTGACGCCGCAGGGGAAGGGCTACCTGGCCGAGATCCCCCTGGCCATGGCTGCCATGGACGGCGACGGCGGCCGCGCCGACCTGCCCGCCTCGCACCTCAAGGTCTTGGTCAACACCCTGCCGCAGAAGGGCACCTACGCTCGTTTCCACACCGTCGTCCGCCTGCGGCAGGCCACGCAACGGCTGGTCTTCACCGTGCCGGACCCGGTGAGCGGCCGGGCGCTCTGGGGCGAGGCGGAATTCGCCGGGAAGGATCAGAAAGCAGCGAAATGAAGGCCGGTGAGCGTCCCCTTTCGGGGACGCTTTTTCGCCTTCCTCCCCGCATCGGCCCCGGCACCTTCCTTGCTAAAGCCTGGAATCGTGTACAGAATGCTCATTAGAGGAGATCGCTCATGAACCGGCTGAGTCTTGCAGGTCTCGTTCTGTTGCTCGCGGCTCCCGTTTTTGCCGCCACTGCTCCTGCCCCTCCTCAGACGTATGGCGAGTCGATCGACGTGCGTGTGGTCAACGTCGAAGCGGTGGTCACCGACCGCCGGGGGAACCGGGTCGAAGGGCTCAAGGCCGCGGACTTCCGGCTGCTGGTGGATGGCCGCGAGGTGCCGGTCGACTACTTCACCGAGGTGGTGGGCGGCGTGGCCGCGGCCCCGGCCGCCGCTTCCGGCAGTGAGGCGCCGGCCTCCGCGGTGCCGGTCGGCCCCGGGGAGAAGGTGGGCACCAACTACCTGGTGTTCGTCGACGATCAGTTCTCGATCGGTGCGCCCCGCGACCTCGTGCTCCGCCGCCTGGCGGCGGACCTTGGCCGGCTGGGTCCCCAGGACCGGATGGCCATCGTTTCTTTCGACGGCAATCAGCTCGTACGGCTGAGCGACTGGACGGCCGACCATCAGGCCCTGGCGCAGGCTTTTGCCGCCGAGGAGAAGCGCCCTTCGTATGGCATCGGGAAGCTCGCCGAAAGGCGCTCTGAAGGGGGCGACGGTCTGGAGGGTCAAAGCCTGGCGGCCCTCATCGATCAGGTCTGGAACCAGGGGATCGGGGTGCAGGCCGTGGTGGCCGCGATGCGCGGCACGCCCGCGCCGGCCGGCCGCAAGGTGATGGTCCTCCTCAACGGCGGCTGGGGCGTTCCCGACGTGCCGGAACGGAAAGGAGCGCTGCCCAGCGCCGAGGACCTGCCGGAGGCGAAGACCCTGTTCGCCCCGATCTTCGATACCGCGAACCTGCTCGGCTACACCATCTACGCGGTGGACGTGCAGGGGCTCGATCCGGACTCGACCTGGGCCGACGCCAGCGCCGCGGGGCCCTCGGAGCATCGCTTCATCACCACCGGTTTCGAGCGCGGAGTGCACGAGGCGCTGGAGGTGGTGGCGCGGGAGACCGGTGGCAAAGCGATCCTCAACTCGGCGCGGCTGGACGCCTTCGCGCGGGTGGCGGCGGACACCAACGCCTACTACTGGCTCGGCTTCACCCCCCAATGGAAGGCCGACGGCAGCCGCCACGACGTGCGGCTGGAGGTGCGGCGTCCCGGGCTCGCCGTGCGCTCGCGCACCGGCTTCTCCGACCTGACGCGGGAGCAGGAGGCGCAGGTCCAGGCCGCGGGGCAACTTCTGTATGGCGGCTCTCCCGTCGAGCCCCTGGCGGTGACCGCCGGCACCAGCCGCCGCAGCGGCTGGCTGACGATGGAGATGCCGCTGACGGTGGAGATCCCGGTCTCGGCTCTCACCCCGATGCCGGCCGAGGGCGGCTGGAGCCTGGCGGCGAACCTCTCCATCGCGGCGATGGAAGGGGGAGCGGCAAGCGCCAAGTGGCAGACCCTGCCGGTGCGCATTCACGTCGCCGAGCTGCCGCAGAAGGCGGGGAGCTTGCGCTGGGAAACGCTGCTCAAGCTGAAGCGGTCGACCCGGCAGCTCCTCGTCGTCCTCGGCGCCGACACCGGCGAGGTGCTGCGCAAGACCCAGCTCGCGGTCGCGCGTCCCGCCTCTTGAGCGAGAATGAAGGGCGCGCCGGGCGTGTTATGGAGTGACAGAACCCCGGGCCGGCCTCCTGTGGCCGGCCCCAAGTCAAGTGGGAGAAACCCCATGAGAAACCTCCGTTGGGGCGGCTGGGCCGCCGCGTTCCTGCTGGCCGCTCTCGCCCCAGCCGCTGCTCAGCAGCCGCCGGCCAACCCGCCGCAGAGCGTTTTCGGTGAGCAGATCGACGTCCGGGTCGTCAACGTCGAGGTGGTGGTCACCGACAAGCAGGGCAACCGCATGGCCGGCTTCACGCCCGAGGACTTCCGCCTCAAGGTGGACGGCAAGGTCGTCCCCATCGAGTACTTCAACGAGGTGCGGGGCGGCTCCGCCATCGCGCTCGCCGATTCCACGCCGTCCGTCAAAGGGCTGCCGAGCCTGGCTCCCGGGAGCCCGGTAGGCACCAGCTACCTGGTGTTCGTCGACGACTTCTTCTCGCTCGGCCCGCGCCGCAACGACGTGCTGCGGTCGCTCAAGGATCAGCTCTCGCGGCTGGGGCCGGACGATCGCATGGCCATCGTGGCCTTCGACGGCAGGAACGTCGAGATGCTCACGAGCTGGTCGAATTCGGTGCGGCAGCTCGGGCAGGCGATCGAAAAGGCCATCGGCGAGCCGGCGCAGGGGCTCGCCCGGGTGGCCGAGCTGCGCAGCTTCGAGTCGACGCGGCGGCTGATCGGCGGCTCAGCTTTCGAGCCGGGTCCCCGCGCCGCCTTCGCCCAGCGGCTGAGCATCGAGGAGCTGGAGTACGCGGACCGCCTGGCGGCGCAGACCGAACGGGTGGTCTCGGCGGCGACCAGCACGCTGCGTGGCTTCGCCTCGCCGCCCGGGCGCAAGGTCATGCTGCTGCTCGCCGGCGGCTGGCCGTTCTCGCCCGCCGACTACGTGGTGAACAATCCCAACCGTCCCATCCTCGACCGCGACATCCCGCGCGGCGACGAGATCTTCCGCCCCCTGGCGGACACCGCCAACCGCCTCGGCTATACCATCTATCCGATGGACGTGCCGGGAGTGGAGGCCTCCGTCGCCGACGCCTCGCTCGCCGGGCCGTCCCCCTCGGGGATCAACATCCGTGAGCAGGAGCACGAGGCCTCGCTCGAGTGGGTGGCCCAGCAGACGGGAGGGCGCCCGCTGTTGAACGCCCTGGCGAACGACGCGCTCAACAACGTGGAGGCCGACACCCGCTCCTACTACTGGCTGGGCTTCACCCCCACCTGGCAGGGAAACGACAAGCGGCACAAGGTGGAGGTGGAGGTCACCCATCCCGGGTTCAAGGTGCGCTCGCGCGAGGACTTCCTCGACCTGTCGCGCAAGGCGGAGGTCTCCATGCAGGTGGAGAGCGCCATGGTCTTCGGCAACGCGCCGGACTCGGCGCCCCTCCCCGTCAAGCTGGGAGCGGCGACGGCGAGCGGCCGGCGGGAGATGGAGGTCCCCTTCGCCCTCGCCATCCCGGTGGAGGCGATCACCTTCGTGCCGATCAACGGCAAGTACACGGCCGAGATCGAGCTGCGCGTCGCGGCGGTGGACTCCGGCGGCGCGCGGGCGCCGGTGCCGGTGATCCCCATCACGCTGACCACCGGAGCCGAGCCCAAGGCGGGCACCGCCGTCAAGTACGAGTCGAAGCTCAGGCTGCGGCGCCTGCCCCACCATCTGACCCTGGCGATCTTCGATCCGCAGAGCGGCAAGATCCTCACCGCTCAGACGGACGTCGTGCCGCCGAAGAAGTAGGGGAGAGCAGTGCCGGAGGAGGGGCGGGATGGCGGCAGCCGCCCCGTCCCCTATAATCCCCTCCGGACTAGAAGCCCAGGAAGAAGAGACCTATGACCCATACGCAGCGTCGTCGTTTCGTGGCATGTACCTTGCTCCTCACCGTGGGGAGCCTGTTGGGCGTGCGGGAAACCCGGGCGCAGGCCAAGGCGGACCAGCCCGCTGCGGCGCCGCCCGCCAAGCCGGCCCCGGCGAAGCCTTCGCCGGCGCCCGCTTCTCCGGCAGGGAAGTCCGCGCAGGATCAGATGTTCGTCGACATCGTGAACGTCAGCGTCGTCAACGTCGACGTCTACGTTACCGACAAGAAGGGTAACTCGATCACCGGCCTCAAGAAGGAAGACTTCGAGCTGTACGAGAACGGCCGCCCCGTGCAGATCACCAACTTCTACTCGGTGGACAACGGCAAGGCTACGGCCCCGGGCGTTGCCGAGCCGTCCCCGGCGTCCACGGAGCCGAAGCCGGCCGGCACGGTGCTCGCGCCGCCGCCACCGCCGCAGGAGCTCGATGCCGCGCGGCTTCCTTCCGACCAGCGGCTGCGCCTGGTGGTCTACATCGACAACTACAACCTGCGCCCCTTCAACCGCAACCGCGTGATGCGCGAGCTGCGGGCCTTCATCGGCCAGAAGCTGGGCAAAGACGACCAACTGATGCTGGTCACCTACGACCGCGAGCTCCACATCCGGCATACCTTCACCAGCGATGCCAGCATCATCGCCGCGGGCATGCTCGACCTGGAGAAGATCTCGGCCCAGGGCGTCCACGCCGACTCCGAGCGGCGCGACGCGCTGCAGCGGATCAACGACTCGCAGAGCGTCGCCGAGGCCGAGAGCGCCGCCCACACCTACGCCGAGTCCACCTACAACGACCTGTCGTTCTCGATCGACGCCCTGAAGAAGATCGTCGACGCGCTCGCCGGCATGCCGGGGCGCAAGGCCGTGGTCTACGTCAGCGACGGCTTGCAGATGATCGCCGGCCAGGACATCTTCTACGCCGTCCAGAACAAGTACGGCGAGCAGAGCACGAGCATGACGTCGACCCTGGAGTACGACACCTCCAAGCGTTTCACCGAGCTGACGGCCCAGGCCAACGCCAACCGCATCACCTTCTACACCATCGACGCCGCCGGCCTGCGCGGCTACGAGTCGAACTCGGCCGAGAACCAGGGCCCGGGTCCCTCGTCGCCGGGCTTCACCCAGCTCATCGACTCGGTGCGCTACTCCAACCTCCAGAGCACCCTCCAGTTCCTGGCCGAGAAGACGGGCGGCCAGGTGATCCTGAACACCAACGTCATCACTCCCCAGCTCGACAAGATCGCCCGCGACTTCAACAGCTACTACTCCCTGGGCTACGCGCCCACCCACTATGGCGACGGCCGCTACTACAAGCTCGAGGTCAAGCTGAAGCGCAAGGACAAGGACCTGCGCCTCCGCCACCGCGAGGGGTATCGCGACAAGAGCACCGATTCGCGGATGAACGACGGCACCATCGCGGCGCTGAACTTTGCCTTCGACGACAATCCATTGGGCGTGAGCCTGGAGTTCGGGCAGGGGCGGCCGCGCGACGACGGCTTCTACCTGGTGCCGGTGATGGTGCGCATCCCCATCGGCAAGCTGGTGCTGGTGCCCCGCGAGGGGACGGAGGACGCACGGGTGCGGCTGTTCATCGCTGCCATGGACTCCGGCGGCTCGACCTCCGACGTGCAGCAGACCCCCGTGCCGATCAGCGTTCCCAAGTCCGAGGTGGCCAATGCGCAAAAGAAAACCTTCGTCTACTCCGTGACGCTGCTGATGCGGCAGGGGGATCAGCGGGTCTCGGTGGGCGTGCGCGACGACATCGCCGCCCAGGCGTCGTTCGTCAGCCGCGGCGTGACCGTGGGCCGTTGAGATTTCGGGAATGAACGGGGAGGTGGGATGACCGGTTGGATCGACCTGTTCCGCTCGCTCGGTGAGTCGTTGTTGGAGGTCTTGCGGGCGGAGCTTGCGGCCCTCCAGGAAGATTTTCAACGCTCGGGCCGCCACTTCGGGGTGGCGCTGGGGCTGTTCGGCGGCGCCGCCATCCTGGTGTTCTGGACGATCGGCTTGTTGCTCTTCGCCCTCATCGCCATCCTGCACGTCTGGCTGCCGCTCTGGGGCGCTGCGCTCATCGTGCTGGGCCTCTTCGTGCTCGCCATCGCCATCCTCGGCTACCTCGGAGCCCGCCGCATGCGGCAGGTGGAGAACCCGCTGGAGACCGTGCGCCGGCGGATGGACAACCATCTCGACTGGTGGCAGCACTCGTTCCTCACCCAGCCGCGGGCGCTGGGCGTAGACCCCGCCGCCAACGACCACGAGCCCCTGGGGAGGGACCTGCCATGAGCAGCAGCAGCCGGTTGGACGAGGCGAGGCGCGAGGCCGAGCGCCGCATCGAGGCGAGCCGCCGCGAAGCCGAGGCACGCTTGGCCGACGTCCGCTCCGCCCTGGAGACGGAGGTCGGCTTCGCGCCCAAGCGCAAGTACCTGATGATGGCGCTCGCGGCCGGCGCCATGGGTTTCGCCATCGCCTTGCGGCGAAGCCGGCGGCAGAAGCGGCTGAAGGGCGCCCGGAATTGAAGTCCCGGGCGGAGAGGCGGCTCGACGTCGTCACCCTGTAACACTCCGTAATGTAGCTTGTAAGATTGATCTTCTAACTTTCGCGTGGGCGAAGGCTCTGCACAGAGCCGCTTTCCCCCCCGGAGGTTGCCTTTTGACAAACCCTGGTACCCCTCCCTTCCCGGGCTCTGTGACCGACCCACAGGCAACCCAGGCGGAGTCACGGCCCCGCGTGCTGCTGGCGGACGATCATCCGCTTATGCTCATGGGGCTCAAGAAGCTTTTGGAGCCGGCTTGCGAAGTGGTGGGGACGGTCATGGACGGCCGTGCTTTGCTCGCGGCCGCCGAGAGGGAGCGTCCCAACCTCGTCATCACCGACATCTCGATGCCCGGCATCGACGGCATCGCGGCCACGCGCCGGCTGCGGGAGCTCGTCCCCGGTTTGCGGGTGCTCATCCTGAGCTTCCATTCCGAGTCCTCCTGGGTGCGGTCGGCGTTCGATGCCGGCGCTTGCGGCTACCTGGTGAAGAGCTCCGCTCCCGAAGAGATCGAGCTCGCCGTGCGCGAGGTGCTTCAGGACCGCTTCTACGTCAGCCCGCACGTGGCCCGCGCCGCCCTCCTCCCCGTCAGGGAGAGCGCGCCGCAGGAAGCCGCAGAGGTGCTCACGCCGCGCGAGGTCGACATCGTCCGCCTGGTGGGCGCCGGGCTGGGCAACAAGGAGATCGCCAGCCGGCTCGGAGTGGCGGTGACGACGGTGCGCACCCATCTGAGCAGCGTCTACGACAAACTGCAGCCGGCGAGCCGGGTGGAGCTGGCACTCTACGCCGCGCAAACCGCCGGCGCCACCATGTGAACGCCGGCACCCGGACGGCACCTTCTAAACGGATGGCTCCCGCGCCGCGACACCCCGCGCCGGCGAACCTGGCCGACCTCCGCCGCCGCTTCGCCGGCGAGGAAGAGGCGCGGCGCCGGATCGCGCGGCAGATCCACGACGACCTCTGCCAGCGGTTCGCCGCCTCGGCCATCGAGCTCAAGGTGGTGCGCCGGGAGCTTGCCGCGGACGATCCCCACCGTGGCGAGCTCGACGCCGTGGCCGCGAGCCTGGTCGAGCTGGCCGACGACCTGCGCCACCTGAGCCACGACCTCCATCCCACGCTCTTCGAGGGGCGCGGCTTGGGCGAGGCCCTGGGGGATTATTTCGCGGGGGTCGAGCGGCGGCACGGGCTGCCGGTGCGGCTCAGCCTGCTGGGCGCCGAGGGCATCATCCCGACGGAGGTCTCCCTGGGCCTCTACCGCATCGCGCAGGAGGCTCTCGCCAACGTCGTTCGCCATGCGGGCGCGCGGGCCGTCCAGGTGACGTTACAGGCCGCTGGGGGCGACCTGCACCTGACGGTAGCCGACGACGGCGCCGGTTTCGATCCCACCGCGGCGCGCCGGACCGGCGGGCTCGGGCTCACCGGCATCGAAGAGCGCGCGCAATTGCTCGGCGGGCGCTGCGAGATCACGTCGGCGTCCGGCGCGGGCACCACGATCGAGGTCACCGTGCCGCTGCCCGTGCCGTATCACCAACTGCGGCGACTGGTGCGCCGGCACCGGGGTTTTCTGGCCTCGGCGGCGCTGGTGATCGTGACGCTCGCGGCGGGGCTCGCCGCCACCGCCGTCCAGGCGCGGCGAGCCGAGCAGGAGGCGAAGCGGGCCGACGCGGAGACCCAGTTCCTGGAAGGGCTGTTCAAGGCCTCGGACCCGCGGCAAGCCCGCGGCACGACGCCGGACGCCCGCGAGCTCCTGCGGCGCGGCACCGAGCGCCTCAGCAAAGAGCTCCGGGGCGAGCCGCTCCTCAAAGCCCGGCTCCTCGACACCCTGGGCGGCATCCACACCGAGCTCGGCCTCTTCGATCAGGCGCGCCCTTTGCTCGGCGAGGCCCTCGCCATCCATGAACGGATCCACGGCGGCACGAGCCTGGAGGCCGCGGCGACCCTCGTCCGCTTGGGGTCGCTCGCTCAGCTCTCGGGGAAAGGCGATGCCGTGGCGCTGTTCCGGCGGGCCCTGGCCATCCGGGAGGAACGCCTCGGCCCTGACCACGCCGAGGTGGCCGACGTCCTCAACAAGCTGGGCATGACCCTGGCGTCCCAAGGGCGCTTCGACGAAGCGGAGACGATGCTGCACCGTTCGCTCGCCCTTCACGAACAGCTCTGGGGAGATCGGGATCCGCGCGTGGCGAAGGTTCTGCACAACCTGGGAGGGATCGAATATTACCGCGGCCGGACGGCCGATGCCGAGCGGCTCCTGCAGCGTGCCCTGGGGATCCGCGAGGCGGCTCTGCAGCCGGACGATCCTGATCTCGCCGGCAGCCGCGAGGCGTTGGCGCTCCTGCGCCAGCAGCAAGGGCGACCGGCCGAGGCCGTGCCGCTTTTGGAGCGGCTGGTGGCGACCTCCGAGAAGGTCTACGGCCCCGAGCACCCGGAGTTCGCCCGCACTCTCCTCAACCTCGGCCTGGCCCGCAAGGCGTTGGGCGAAGACGATGCCGCCCGGCAACTCATCGAGCGCGCCCTGGCGATCGATGAAAAGACCCTCACGCCCGGCCACCGGCAGCTCGTGCGGACGCTCGCGGCGCTGGCCGACCTCCATTGCGAGCGCGGCCGGTACGCCGAGGCCGAGCCCCTCTTCCGTCGGCTGCTGAAGCTGCGGGCCGAGGGGGCGACCTACGATCAGTGGGACCAAACCATGGCCAACTGGGCTCGCCTCCTGCGCGCCACGGGGCGGGGGGAAGAGGCGGCGCGGGTCGAGAAAGGCGCAGCCCGTTAGCCCCGTTCAGCAACAGGATACGAACTGATCGCAGGAGGCGCCGCCGCAGTCGGCGCTGGTGTGGCAGGTGCGCACGCTGCTGCAGCCGCAGTGGCAGAAGCCCTTGCGGGCCTCCGGCGGATTCATGAAATCGGGGACGGTGCTCTCGGCCGTGGGAGCGGCGGGGCAAGTCCCGGCTTTCGCGGTCTGGCTGGGGAGGACGACTCCCGTCCCACAGTTGGCCGGCAGCGGCGAAGGCGCCGTCACCGCGGCAGCGGGGGCCGGATTGCCGGCGAGATCGGCGGCACCGGCGGGCGCCACACTCAGGGCGGCCAGCAGGGCGGCGGCTGCAATCACCAATCCGAACAGGTTCTTGCGCATTGCGTTCTCCTTCCGTCGAGAGAATCCAACGTGGAAAATGCTTCGAGCCGGAGTGGCCCCTCGCCATCCAATCGCGTCCAACCGGAGAGAGGGGCCTCACTAGGGAAAGTGCCGTCCGGCTGCGAAGACGAGACAATCAGGTGGCCTTCCGTCTCAGTTCTGCGCCACCGTGTCCCAGAAATCCTTCTCATAGGCCTGGAGGAGCCGCGCCGAGCGCCGGACGTCGGCGGGGCTGGCGCAACTGTTGAGCCCGTCCTGGATGACGTTCAGGGCATCCGTCTCGAAGCTCGGCGGCAGGCTGCCGAAGAAGTCGAAGTAAGCGGTGTCCTTCGCCGAGAAACCGTAGACGTTGCGCAGCGCCACTCCCATGCGCCCGGTGTTGGCGCCGAAGACCGGGAAGTTGATGAGGTAGGCGGCGGCGACGTCGGCCTGCGAGCCGTAATTGCCCAGCCAGGCGGCGTAAGAGGGATAGGTCTGCGCCCCGGGACGGGGCTCGTAGGCCTGGAGGTCCCGCTCGCTCAAGCCCAAGGCGTGGGCGAAGTCGAGCAGCAGCGCCAGGCCCTGCGCCTCGCCGTTGACGTTGTCGAGGAAGAACTGCTTGTGCGGCTGATTGCCGAAGCGGCTGAGCATCTGCGAGTTGCTCCGCAGATCGCTGCGCGAGATGTAGTACTCCTCGCCGGCGAAGGCCCGCAGGTTGTCGAGCGACACCTGGTGGTGCTCCAGGGCCGTGAGGTACGGGGCGGCGGCGATCTGGTCGTTCAACGGCTTGAGGTCGGCGCGGAGCTGCTCGATCAGGTGACGCGCCTGCGCGACAGGGTCGCCGCCATGGTCCTTGAGGTCCGCCGCCAACGCCGGCCTGCCGAGCCCGGCCAGGAGGAGGAGCGCCACCGTCGCGAGGGTGCTGAATCCATGTCGGTTCATCTCAGAACCTCCTTTCCAGGAAGATGTCCATACGGATTCAAGCATATCTTGGCTTTGGCGGCGACTGCGCGGGGAACAAGTCTCGGTGGCGGGGCTGGCGTGCACTGCGAAGCTGTATTACACTTCGGCTCGATGGGTCATACAATCACCGTTCGTCTCAGCGAAGAACTGGCTGCTTGGCTCGAAGAGACTGCGGCGCGGAGCGGCGTGCCACAGAGCAAGCTCGTCCGCGACCAGTTGGAGAAGGCGAGGGAGAGCGGTGAAGCCCAAGGCTTCATGCGCTTGGCGGGCACCGTCAGCGGGCCGGAAGATCTGTCCCGCCGCAAGGGTTTCTCGCGCTCGTGAAGGGGATCGCCGACACCGGCTTCCTCGTCGCCTTCGCCAACCGCAATGACCGCTACCACGCCTGGGCGGTCAGCTTAGCGGCGGGGATCACCGAGCCTCTGCTCACCTGCGAGGCGGTTCTGGCCGAGACGGCCTTCCACCTCCAGAGTGTTCCACTCGTCCTTTCCATGGTGGCGGAGGGACTGATCGAGATCGCTTTCGACTGCCGGTCCCAACTCAGCCAGCTTGCGGCGCTCGCGGACCGGTATTCCGACCGGAAGCCGGACCTGGCTGATCTCTGCCTGATTCGAATGAGCGAGCTCTACCCACGACACAGCGTCATCACCGTGGATGGAAAGGACTTCCGCGTCTACCGCCGAAACAGGAGGGAAGCCATCCCACTGATCTTTCCCCCCTGAAAGCCGCCGTCACAGCTGACGTCGAGCGACCTCATGGACGGGACCGTTATCCGCCGCTTCGAGGCCCTCATCACCCGGCCCTCTTCTCCCAGCCTCCCCCCCGGCCGCCGGGAGAGGGGCTGGGGAGTGAGGGCCTCGAAGGCCAACTGGCTCCTGCGCGCCACGGGACGGGGGGAAGAGGCGGCGGGGGCCGAGGCCCAGGCGGGTCATTAGGCCGACATCCCCTACAGATTCAATCCTATCTTGGCTTCGGCGGCGCGCGAGTGTAGACTCACAGGCGAGGTATCGGAAGTCGAGATAGGAGCCCGGATGGCCATGATGACGAAATCCGTGAATGCGATCTACGAAGACGGAGTCTTGAGGCTCGAAGAGCCGGTAGAGCTCGAGAAGAGATCCCGGGTCCGTGTGCGGATCGAGATCCCCGATACTCCGCAAGAGGGCTCTTCCAGGGGTGAAGTCGAACGTCGCAGGCTCCATTTGGCACCCGGAAAACGCGCTTTGTTCGACAGAATCCGGGCCTTGAGAGAAAAGGCGCCCCCCGTAGAATTCGACATTGTCGAGACTCTTCGGAAATTCCGTGAACATGGCTGACAAATTCGTGATCGATGCCAGTGTAGCTGCCAAATGGTTCCTGCAAGACAGCTTCGAGGACCACGTTGATCTCGCCGAGGAAGTTCTCCTGGATCTGCTCGCTGGCGAGATCGAGCTTCATGCACCTCGCATCATGAGCTACGAAGTGTGCCGGCTCCTTTGGAAAGCTTGTCTGAGTAAAGGCCCAGAGAAGCGCGCGAAGAGGCTCGACAAGGAGACGGCATTGGAGTGTGTCGAAGCGTTCTTTGAGCTATCTCTTCCTTTTGCGGACACAACAGCTCTCGAAGCTGCGAGTGCTATCGAAATGGGCGTTCGGTACTGGAAGAATTTTTACGATATGACCTATCTCCATCTGGCGGAAGAGCTGAGCTGCAAGATCATTACGGCCGATGAGAAGCTGCTGCGAAGCGTACCGAAGGGCTTTCCGCTCCAGCGATTCGTGTTACTCACAAGATATCGAGAGGAGCGGGGCAAGTCGAACGCTCCTTCGGCGCGCTCTTGATCAGCTCGTGTGTCCCAGTTTGCGCTGAGAAGATAGCTCTGAGCGATGTCCTGCGCGCCGGTTCATGGCTGGATCTCCTTATCCCCGGCTACAGTGGCATGCGCTGGTAGAGGAACCCGTTCAGGTAGCTGCAATCGAACGTGGTGACGGGAATCGAATGGGGGTTGAACGGGTCCGCCCCCGGCGGAAAGATCTTCCCCTGGCAGCTCGCGGCCATGGTTTTGAAATTCGCCGAGAACTGGTAGACGTAGTCGACTACCGCGGTGCCCGAGAAGGTCGCAGCCGGCGTCGTGACGTCGAAGTTGAGGTTCAGGAAGCGCGCGGTCAGCTTGCGCGGCCCCGTGACTTTCCAGGAGCCGAGGCTGTCGCTGAACGTGAACCCCCCGGCGCCGGACGTGACCTCGTCCGAGAGGGTGATCAACGCCGTGCCGTCGCTGTGGATTTGGAGGATCTCCGCTCTCTGGGGGAGCGACGCGATGTAGGTGCCGGTGAAGTCGTTGCTCCCGCCGTCGGCCGCGGCGAGGCTCGCTCCGAGCGCGAGCAGTCCTGGGATCGTCAACAGGTGGATCAGTTTCATGGGACTCTCCTTTCTTTTCCGGTGCAGCACGGTGGGTGAGCGTAGCGGGCCGGAGCCGCCTTGGGTATCCTCTCCAGGGAGGATCTTTGGGGGGCGGCGGCCTCCTCTCTAGAGAGGAGGCCGAGAGCCTGAGCTCAGCGCGCCAGGGAAAAAGACCGGGGCTCTCCGCCCGCGGACGCGGAGAGCCCCGCCGCCTCAACGGGCAGGGCAATTCGTGTGCTTCAGTTGTCAAAGAACGCTCTGAGCCGGCCGAGCCGGATTCCGAGCCTCTCGTCTCGATCTCCAGGACGTCCGCGCCGATCTCCAAGTCCCTCACGCCGGTTTCCAGGACTTCCAGACCAAGCTCCAGGCCCCTCTGAGCAAGCTCCAGATCCTCCCGACCTTGCTCCAGGTCCTCAGCGTCAAGGTCTGGACCTTCCGGAGCTCGGTGCGAGTCCCTCAGACCTCGGTCCGGGCTGCCCGGAGCAAGGTCTGGATCCCCCGGAGCAGGATTCAGACCTCTTCGAGCAAGGTCTGGACTCCTTGGAATCCAGCTCCGGCGAATGATCCAACCCGATACGGCCCGAGCTGAATAAGACCACAAAACTGCTCATCCGTCAACTTTGTATGAATCATGGCTTGACAAGCTCGGAGATGCCGTCGTATCTTGACACTATTGAGCCAGAGCGACCCCAGCGTGAGGCGGAGGGGCGACGGCGAACGACAGATCACTGTAAGAGGTGAAAGGGAAGCACGACGGCCATCATCGATGCACTCCCGACACCGAGGAAGGCTGAAGCACGGATTCACCCGTCCCTGCCCGCCCGTTTTACGAGGCGGAGGGAGAGGGGCGGCTTGCTCTTTGACAATCGATGCGATTAAACCCCGGGGGCGGATGCCGGCCGCTCCCCGGGGTCCTACCTTCCCGCTGGGGTTGCAGTTGTTGGTGGTGACGGCCGCACTCAGCCCGGCAACAGCTCCTCCAGGGCGAGGCGGGTCTTGGGGGGCAGTCGCTCCGCATCGAAGTAGCGGGTGACGACCTCCAGGGCCTCTTCGAGGCCGGTGATGTTCAGATAGCGCAAAAGGTAGCGGACGTCGTCGAGGTCGTGGAACTCCTCGCCCAGCCGCATGGCGGCACACTTCATGGCAAGCAGGTAGGCCGGCCGCGCCACGAAGACCTTCAAGTGGTCGAGATCGAGGTAGGGGTCGAAGTCGCCCCGGGGACTCAGGAACCCCTTCACCGCGTCGTTGAGCCAGTCGTCCGGAACGCCGGCCCGGGCGGCGACCCGGCCGGCCGCCTGGCGGATCACTCCGGTGGGCCGGAAGTAGCCGTCCACGTCGCGCGTCGCGTGCCGGGCGTCGAGGGCCAGGCACATCACCGCGCCACCCACCAGGTAGAGCTCGCCATGCACGTCCTCGGCGGCAAGCTCCGCGTTCAGCAGATCGAACAGCCGTAGCATGTCCAGCCGGGTCAGGCGGGGGCCGGCCATCGTTACACGCGATCACCAATCGACGAGTCGATGAAGATGTTGCGGCGTTTGAAGGGTACCGGCGCGGTCCGCAGCAGGTGCAACCGCAGGCCCGCCAGAGGGGTGGCGAAGCGCGGCTCCATCTCCATGGGCTCGACGTCGCGCACCCAGGCGGGGGGCGGTACGTCCCGCCGGTGAGCGGCGAGCTCCACCATCGCTGCCACATAATTCCGGAGGTATGGAGTGAGCCCCGTCAGGTCCGCGTGCTCTACGGCACCGCACAGCTCTCCGGCAGTGAGGCCGGAAAGGAAGTCATTGAGCTCCGCCAGCGCGAAGCTGGGCCGGTCGTCGTCGCCGCGTAGCGCCTCCAGGAGCTGGGTGATGCGGATCTGGAGCTGTGATGATCTATCAGCCATCGAGGCACCATCGCACGAGGACGGGTCGGTGTCAATACGCGGGTATTGGCAGGCAATTGGCAGGCTTAATTCTTTCTGTAAGGGTCTTCAATCCGGCGCACCGCCGCTTGGGCCCTCTCCAGAGAGAGGGCCGAGCCAGTCCCACGTCAATCCTCGCGCCGGCGAATGTCCCTCTGGAACCGGGGATCGACCTCGTAGTCGCCAAACTGGTAGCTCAAGCCCGTCACGCTCAACCGCTGGCCGGGAGCCAGGTGGCTCACGTCGATGCCGGTGCTGGTGCAGATGAAGATCCGGATCGGGCCGGAGCCGTCGTCGACTTCGACGATGGTGCCGAAGGGAGGATCGGGCACGATCGGCGCCGAGATGGTGCCCACCACCTGGACGAGCAGACCCTCGGTGGCCTCGCTGACGTTCGCGGTCCGCACCCAGCGGGGCTCCACCCGGCGGCCCCTGCCATGAACACTGACGTCGCCGGCGCTGGCCACCACCACCGTGAGCACGCCGTGACCGTTGTCCGCAAGGGTGCCGGTGACGCGGACCCGCTGGCGGACGGTGAGATCGAGGTCCGTTGCGATGCTGACGAAGATGCCTGCGGTCTCGTCCTGGATGGCGAATCCCTCGTCAAAGGTGCTCGAGGTGAACGCGCCCGAGGGAACGGTGACCGAGCCTTCGACGGTGACGACGGTCCCCAGCGGCAGGGCCCGCGCCGTGGCGATGTCGATCGCGTGGTCGGCCCGGCTCGGAAGGGGAACGAAGAGAGCGGCGGCGAGCAGGAGCGAGGGAACCAACTTGGTTTTCATGATCGGGTTCTCCTTTTCGGAAGGGTTCAGCAGGGCGTCGGCAACCAAGGTTACGGGACCTGCACGCGCCTATAGGGATGCCCGCTCAGGTTGCTGCAATCGAACGTGATGAAGGGCGTCGAGGCCGGGTCGAGCGGGTCCACTCCCGGCGCGAAGATCTTGCCCTGGCAGGTCACGTTGATGGTGTTGAAGCTCGCCGAGAACTGGTACACGTAGTCCACGACCGCCGTGCCCGCGAAGGTCGCCGACGGTATCGTGCCGGCGAAGTTGAGGTTCAGGAACCGCGCCGAGAGCTTCCGCCCTCCGATGGCCCGCCAGGAGCCGATGCTGTCGCTGAACGTGAGCCCTCCGGCGCCCACCGTGACCTGGTCCGACGTGGTGAGGATCGCGGTGCCGTCGCCGTGGATCTGAAGGATCTCGGCCGCTGGCGGCGTGGGCGACGTGAAATAGGTGCCGGTGAAGTTGTCATGATTTCCGGGTGGGTCGGCCACCGCGGCGTTGGCTCCGAGGGCTAGCAGTGCGAGAATCGAAAGCAGGTGTGCGGTCTTCATGGGTCTCTTTCCTTTCTTTAGGTCGTTGCACGATCTTCACCACGGCGAGATCCTCCTGTTGGCCGGAGTAGTCTCCTTCTTCGAGGAGGACCTGGAGGATCCTGAGACGTGATCGCGCATCAGCCGCTCGCCGTAGACCTCTTCACAGGAGCGGCGGAGGGCGGAGAAGACTTGCTCTCACGGCCACGGAATGCGCCCCTACCGGCGTGGCGGGGTGGCTCGGAGGGGCGGCGATCTGCGAGCCGCCTCGATCCGCTCTTCCAGGGCTTGCCTGAGCTCCGGCGTCCATCCGATGTCGGTATCGGGCAGCGCAGGCTCTCGCTCATCCAGGACCTTCCAGACTTCCTCGTCAGACGCCGAGCCCAGTTTGGCGCGTAACCGGGCGAACGCTTCGCGCTGTTCTTCGGCAGTCTTGTCCGCGGTGGCGACTGTATACGCTGGTCTCGACCGCTCTGCGAGGAGAAAGAGGAGAAATTGGTTCAACGACACGCCTTCCTGGCGGGCCTGGAGGGTCAGACGGTGGTGCAGCGTGTCCGGAAGTTGCAGGGAAAGGCGGGCCATTTTTTATCTCCTGTACTTGCTCATGGCGCCATGATAGCGCGCCGCCCGCCCAAGACCCTCACCCTTGCCTCTCCCGGCCCTCTGCACCCTCTCCCGTGGAGAGGGGATGCCGGCCCCTCCCCGGGGTCCTACCTCCTGCTGCCCTCTTGATTCCTCTCCCCAAGAGAAGAGGGAACACAGCCAGAAAAGGACATCAGGGACGGCAGGGACAGCAAGGACGAGGAAGAAAAGCCAGGCCGCCCCAGTCGGGTTCCCCTCTCCCAGGGAGGGCATAGGCGCTAACTTTGCGGGGAGCTCCCCCGCCCAAGACCCTCACCCCTGCCCCTCTCCCGACCACCCCATCCCCCTCCCCGGGAGAGGGGAACCCGGTTGGAGCGGTCTTTGTCCCTGTTGTCCTTGTTGTCCTTGTCGTCCTTTCTTTGGCTGTTCTCCCTCTTCTCCCGGGGAGGGGGATGTTGGGGGTCGGGAGAAGAGGGCCGGGGTGATGAGGGTCTTGGGTGGGGGCGCTCCCCGCAAAGTTAGCGCCTCTGCCCGGGGAGGGGGATGGGGTGGTCGGGAGAGGGGCAGGTGGGTCTTGGGCGGGGGCGGGAGCGCCGGCTTGCTGTAGGATGCCTCTATGCGACCGGTATTCGCGGATCCCAAGACTTGTTTCGTCTTCAAGCGCATCTTCGGCAGCGAAATCCACAAGCCGCTTCTCATCGAGTTGCTCAATGCCCTCCTGGAGCTCGAGGGCGGCCACCGGATCGTCGACCTCGAATACCTCTCCCCCGAGCAACACGTGCCGGTCGAGGAGCTGAAGCTGTCGCTGGTCAACGTCAAGTGCCTCGACCAGCGAGGCCTGCACTACGTGGTCGAGATGCAGGTGCTCAAGATCGAGGGCTTCGAGAAGCGGGTGGTCTACAACACCTCCAAGGCCTACGTCACCCAACTGCGCGCCGGCGAGGACTACCCCGGTCTCGACGACGTGGTGGGGGTGACGATCTGCGATTTCCTGCTCTGGCCCGGGCCGCCGGTGCCGGGGGGCGCGCCGGTGCCGATGCTCAGCCGCTGGCGGATGCAGGAGCAGCACGGCGGCGCCCTCGGCCTTTCCCAGGTCCAATACGTTTTCCTGGAGTTGCCGAAATATCGCTCCGGCGACGATCCGCAGGGAACGATCGACCGCTGGGCCTACTTCTTCCGCGAAACGAAGAAGCTCGAAGTGGTGCCGCCGGCCCTATCGGAGACTCCGTACCGTGAAGCGTTGGAGGTCGCCCGCCTGGCGGGTTTCAGCTCCGGCGAGCTCGATTACTATGACCGCGCGAAGATGGCCGAGCAAGACGCCCGTGGCGCCCTCAGCCTGGCTTTCCGGCAGGGCCGTGAAGCCGGGTTGCGCGAGGGTATCGAAGCCGGGTTGCGCGAAGCGGGGTTGCGAGAAGGCCTCGCCGAGGGGTTGCGTGAAGCGATCCGCGCCCTTTGCCAAGCCTTCGAGATCGAGCTCGACGCGGATCGTGAAGCCGTTCTGGCCGGCATGGGGGCCGACGCGCTGGACGAGTTGCAAGCCCGCCTGCTGCGCGAGCGGCGCTGGAGCTGACGCGTTGCAGTGGCGCCCGCCCCCAATCCCAGCGCACAGCTACGGCGACGAGGATCGCTACAGCACGGAAAACGGCGCTTGGCGGGCTGGCAAGGCCCAGTGCCGCGCCAGGTATTCTTTCATCGCCGCCAGATGGTCTTCCTTCAACGCTTCCGCTTGTACCACGGCCAGCAGGTCTTGCCAAACCTGGCACATCTGGGAGTGGACCCTATCGGTCGTGTGCAGCAGGTCGATCCCTTCCTGGCAGAGCCGAGCCGCTTTACCGAGGGCCTTCCGTTTGATGAGGGATTCGAAGAAAGCAAACCTGAAGAGGAAGGAGAGCCGGTAAGCCTCCATTTCGGCTCCAGGCTGAAGCCGCACCGGGGTAGGAGAGGGGAACCCGAGAGGCCGGCGGGGACGCCGGCCTCTCAGAGCGTGTCTCAAAAGTTCCGAGACCGCACGCCGGGGGCTGAAGACCCCGGCTACCGACGGTAGTCCCTACGGGACCGCGGCTCGTTCTTCATCAATGTGCGTTTCATGATGTTTCCTCCCAAAAAGGTTTTTGTCTTCGATTTCGAGCGGCTCAGATTAACAGCCGATGCTGGCCTGAATGGCCTTCGCGGCATTGATCAGCGCCTGGCCGTCGGCCGCTGCAATCTTGCCGCTCTGGACGTCCCCCCCGACCTTTTGGATGAAGTTGTCGAGCTGTTTGCAGGTCTGCTGGACCTGTCCTTTGTCGAGATGGTTGGCGGCGTTATCGAGTGCGTTGGTCAACGGATTGGCAGTGCTCTGCGTCAGCTTGCCTGCCGCGACCAGCGCGTTGATCTGATTGGTGAGCGCCGCGATCTGCCCTTGGGGGGTCCGCACGGTGACGGTGAAGCTGCACTGCGCGCTGTTGCCGCCGTGGTCGGTCGCCGTCGCTTGGACGGTGGTCGTGCCAAAGGGGAAGAGGCTGCCCGACGGCGGCACCGCCACGATGGTGGGCGAGGCGTCGCAGGCATCTGTCGCGGACACGGTGAAGGACACCACCGCACCGCCTGGGGGCGTGCTGCCGTTCACGGTGAGAGGCGCCGGGCAGGTGATCGCCGGCGGCGTGGCGTCCACCACCGTCACCGTTCCCATGCAGGAGCTGGAGGCCCCATGGTTGTCGGTCACGGTCAAGGTGACGCTGGTCGAGCCGAGCGCATAGGGCCCGGCCGGGCTTTGCGCCAGCGTAATCGTATCCCCGGCGTCGGGATCGTGGGAGCCGTTGTCGATCGAGGCGTTGGCCGTGCAACTCGGTCCGGCGGGGACGGTCAGGTTCCGGCACTGCGCTACCGGCGCCGCGTTGAACGCGAAGATCCGCGCGAAGATGTCGTCAGGACCCGTCCAGGTGGCCACGAGGTGGCCGGAGGGTGTCATCGCGAGGCGCACCAGATCATAGGAACCCGGCGCCGTGGATTCGACCACGAAGTCGCTGCCCTGCGGGTTGCCGGCGGCGTCGAAGGCACGGGCCAGGATGGCGGCGTCCGAGCCGTCACGGCTCGGTAGGGGGTTGTCGGCGAACTCCACCCAACCGGTCACGAAACGCCCGGTACCGTCCATCACCGCGGCCGCCTCCCCGGTTCCCTGCTCGGGACGGGTCGAAGGCGAGAACTCTCCGGTCAGCGGAGCGAAGCTGGCATCGAAAAGCCGGGCGCGAATGCTCCCGTTGCCATCGTTGCCATCATTGTCCGTCCAGGCGACCACGATCCGGTCGCTGCTCGCGGCGACTTGCGCACTCTGCCGGTTGCCGCTGGCAGGCTCCGGGACCACGACTCGCGCTCCCACCGGGTTGCCGGCCGCGTCGAAGCGCTGGGCCAGGATATCGGCATTTTGGGTGGTGAAGTCGAACCCCGCCCGCCAGGCGACAATCCAGCCTCCGTCGGGCGTCGCCGTCACCCCGGGGGAATCATCGTCAAAGATCGGCGACTGGTAGATGAGGAAAGGCAGGGTTTTGGGTGTACCGGTGCTGTCGTAGAGCCGGCCATAGAGGCTATTATCGCCGCGGGTACCTGCAGGACGCCCACTCCAGGCCACCAGGAAATCGCCGTTCGCCCCCATCGCCATGTCTTCGAAAGCCGCGGTCTGCCCGACCGAGATCTCGAATTCCCCGCCGAGCGGGTTACCCGCGCTGTCATAACGCCGGCCCACGATCGAGAAGGTGGCAGGTGGGAATTGACCGTCGCTCATCCAGGTGACGACGAAGTTGCCGTTGGCGTCCATCCCTACCCGTGAAACGCTGTGGTTGGCGGTAAAGGTGCTGACTTGAAACTCGCCCCCCAACGGCGCACCGCTCGCGTTGTATCGTTGGGCGAAGATGTTCTGATTACCGAAGATTGGCCCGCTCTGCCAGACGACGACGAAGTTGCCGGCATCGTCCATGGCCACGTCCGAATCGGTCTGCGACTGGGCGGTGGTGGTATTGACCCGGAAATCGTTGCCCACCGGGCTGAGCTGGGCCCGGCCGGCGCCCACCGCCCCGAGGAGCAGAACGATCACCCAGCCGAGAATCATGCTGCGCATTGAGGTTTTCATGCTTTCCATCCTTTCGAATCGCGCCGGCCAGGGGCGCCGACTTTTGTTGGTTTACATTCCAGGTTGAGAATAGCGGCGCTACATCGCCGTGGCTATCATCTTGAGCGATGATTTTTTGGGCTCCGCCTCCTCTCTGGAGAGGATGGGATTTTCCCTAGGGGGAGTGGGGGATTCCCCCTAAAGGGTGTCTCGAAAGTGGTCGAAAGCGCCGCCACAGGGCGTCATCGTCGACGGCCGGAACAGCCACCGCGCCGCCATGGCCCTCATCACCCAGGCCCTCTTCTCCCGCCCCCTCGCCACCCCCCTCCCCGGTAGAAGAGGGAGAACAGCCAAGAGCAACTCCGCCTTTGTAGGGCTTCCGGCTCCCCTCTCTCCCGTCAGGCGGGGGGGAGGCTGGGAGAGAGGGGCTGGGGGAGGGTCTTGGGCGGGGGAACTCTCAGCAAAGCTCGCCACGCCGGGATGCGGTGTTTTCCCGACGCGGACGCGTTGCAGGCGGTCACGATCAATCCGTGAAGGCGGCTGTAGCGATCAGTGCTTGCGGAACCTCGCCGTCACGCTCGCGTTCCCCGCGCCGGTCATGGTGCATGTCGTGGAAGCAGCATTCGCGTTGCCCAGCGTGCAATTGGTGGAAGTCCAGTTCGTGAAGTTGTAGGTGCCGTTCGGCGTGGCGGTGATCGACACCGCGGTGCCGCTGGTGAACCCGCCCGGACAATTCTGTGATGTATTGATGGTCACGCTGCCGCCGGCCGAGGGGCTGGCGCTTTTCGCGAGCGTGTAGCACGGGATGGCGGCGAAGTGCGCCGTGACGGCGGCGTTTCCGGCGCCGGTGATCGTGCAGGTCGTCGAAGACGCGCTTGGATTGGCCAGCGTGCAGTTCGCCGCCGTCCAGCTCGAGAAGTTGTAGCCGCTGTTCGCCGACGCAGAGATGGACACCGCGTCGCCGTTCGCGATGCCGCCGAAGCAGTCCGGCGCGGTGCCGATCGAAGCCGTGCCGCCCGAGGTCGGGCTGCTGGCGGCGCTCACGCCGTAGCAACTCGCCACGTCGTCCACTGTCAGATGGACCGAGGAGGACCAGCCGGTGGGACCGCCGGTGTCGCCGGCGAGCGCGAACTCGTACCAGAGATAGCCGTCAAAACCCGACTGCGTATTGCCGGTGGCGACGAACCGCTTGCCCTCGCCGATGTGGCCCAGGACCGTCGACGACTGCTGCGCTCCGTCTCGGACTTCCAGCGTGTTGGGGAACGCGCCGCTGACCTCGAGGCGCGTACTGCTGGCCAGCGTGGACAGGCATGACGACGGGACCCATCCGTCCCAGTGGTACCAGCCCACGGGCAGCGAGGACGCCTGCGCGAATTCGCGGCCGGCCAGATAGATCTCCTGATACGAGCCGACCGCGTCATAGGCGGTGAATTTCTCTCCCGGCCAGACGTACGTGATTTGCGGCGCCGACGCTTGCGGCAGCGCCGTCACCGTGCACTGCGAGGCAACCGAGACCGCGGCGGGGACGGCGAGGTGACCGAGATCGGTCATGAGATGGTCCCAGCTCCAGGCGGGACCCGGATCCCAGTGATGGTTCGCGCCGCCCCAGTACAGCGCCGGGTTGTTCGGGTCGGGCACCTGGTTGTGGCCGATGAGGTGCGCGCGGTCCAGCGGAATTGCGTACGCGCCGTGCAGACAGGACACCAGCGCTTCCAGCGACTGCCACTGCTCCGGCGTCTGCCACGAGTAGTCTTCCAGCGGCGAGCCCTCGGCCCATCCTTCCATCTCGATGCCGATCGAGGCGCGGTTGTAGGAGCTGTTGCCGCAGTGGTACGCGGTGTTGGCGTCGGCGACGAACTGCCACACCGAGCCGTCGCGATTGACGAGATAGTTCGAGCTCACCTGGCTCGACGGATTCTGAAAAATCGACAGCGTGTCGGCGGCGGTCTCCTCGGTGGTGTGGATGACGTCCATGGTGATGGCCACGCCGTTTCGGCCGACGGCATAGTTGGTGGTGGGAATGGTGTCGCCGTACCAGACCACGTTCGAACAATTGGTATTGACCAGCGTTGCAATGCGTCGCGCGCCGCTTCTCGGCGCCGGCGCGTCGGGATGAATCCGCTCGAGGACCTGCTGCGCGAAGAGATCGGCGATTTCCTTCTGAGGGATGCCGCTGAACTCCGCGACCACGCCGCGCCAACTGTCGACGTCGCGCGCCACGGCCTCGGGGTGCTTCGCCGCGATGCGGGCCAGCAGCGCCGTCCCGCCGCGAATGTTGGCCTCGGCATCCGTTCGCAGCAGATCGGGCGAGACGCCGAGCAGCGCGGCCGCGTCGCGCAGGCTGTGCCCGAACCAGTCGTCGTCGCGTAGCCCCATGACGCCGTACGCCGGCGGACGGTCACTGAATGTCGACGGCTGCCGCTGCACTCCGCCGGAGCGCACGTAGGCGACGGCGCGGACGATCTCCAGCGGCACGCCGAATTCCCTGCTGGCGCGCTCGTACGACGCGATCAGGTCCGCGGCGTTTGCGATTGCACCAAACGACACGAATAACGCGATGGCAACGGAGACCGGCTTTCTAAACATGCAAACCTCCCTTGGACAAGGAGATGTTAGACAGAATTAAAACACATCGGGAGCTGAGCGGCAAGCTTCGATGACCCGCGGCCGGCGGCTCTAAGCCGGTGCATTCGCCGGCGCCGGCATGGCGCCGGCCCGGATATAGTAGCCGACCATCTGGCTCACGACCGAAGGCTGGATGTGCTCCCGCGGCTCGAGCGCAGCCCGAATCTCGTCCGGACACCCGCGGTTCTCCAGCCACCACTCCAACTGATAGCGCTGGCCGAGGAATCGTAGCGGTGTGAGCGCGTAGATGACGTCCGTGAACGGGAACAATGCATTCCGGGTATCGGCAGTCGACGCCAGGGCCAGCACCTTGCGTCGCCAGGCGGCGTACGGCACGACCCTGACGTCGAACCCGAAGCGACTCAGGGTCTCGACCATGAGCTCGGGCGACAGCAGGCTCGTGCTGTCCAGGTAGATATCCTGGTTCATGGACGCCGGGCTGAGCAGGCAGGAGACGACGTCTCGCGCGACCCTGTCGACCGGGATGAACCGCCAGCCGAGCCCGTCCGGAAAGCATCCGAGCTGTACCGAGCCCTTGATGAGGGCATGCAGGAACTGGCTTGGCGACAAGCTGTCGATTCCGGTTTGCGAGTGGCCGGTGATGAGGCCCGGCGCGTAGAGCGTCACCGGCAGACCTCGACGGCGTGCCTCCTCGATCATCCGGTGCGCGACCCACTTCGTCTCGAGGTACCCGAGAGGCAATTCGAGGATGCTCTCCGTGCCCAGGCCGCTGCGGGCGGTCACCTCGTCCACCATGCGGGTGTTCTCGAAGGGGCGGATCAAGGCCGTACCGAGGGACGAGACGTAGTGCACGGACGCGCCCCGGCTCTCGGCGGCGAACTGCAGCAACTGTCGCGTACCTTCCACGTTCGACGCAAAGAGGTCTCGGTAAGGCGACAGCCACGACATCTGCGCCGCGCCATGGAGGACGACGTCGACTTCCTCGCCGAGCGAGGCATAGCGAGCCGCCGGCATCCCCATCCGTGGGGCGCTCACGTCACCCGCCGCCGGCCTCAGGCGTCCCTCGTAGTCCTCGCGCCAGAGGCCATAACGCTCGAGGTTGCCACGGAGGCGTTGCCACGCCCGTCCGTCGTCGCTGGCCCGCACGAGACAATGGATGGTCGCCTCGGTGCGCTGGAGCAGAGCGTCGAGAACGAAGGCGCCGAGGAATCCGGTGGCGCCGGTCAGGAAGATGGATCGGGGGGCGCCGCTCGACCGCGAGGCGCTCACCTGCGGGACGACGGACAGCGGGAGCGCCGCGTCGCGCTCGAGATCGATCCCGCCCATGGCGGGTTCCAGGCCTGGCGTTTCCCTGTCGCACGCGGCGCCCATGGCAGGACGGGGGCGGTCGTTCGCGAGCAGCTTCGGGTCAACTCCAAGGGGGTCATATCCAAGGCGCTCGGCGACCGCCAGGGTCTCGTCCCGCAAGCCGTGCGGGAGCGCCTCGTCGCGCCAGGCCTCCGCCTTGTCGGCGCGGATGGAGGTGTGGCGGGTGAAGTTGGGGTCGCCCACCTGAAATCCCCCGGCCACCATGCGATGACCGGAGTACGGCGTCAGCAACGCCGGCTCGAACGAGAGGCCGAGGGACGGGCACAGCCTGCGCAGGGCTCGCTCGGGATCGCCGGCCAGATCCTCGAAGTAGAGACGGTGCATGCGCCCAGGCCCCAGCTCGGCCTCGACCTCCAGGATGCCCTCTTGCACCCGCGTCCAGACCCACTCGCCACAATCGTAGGGGTCGATGCCGCGCGTCTCCGGGAAGATGCCGTGGAACCGCTCGCGGACGTAGGAGCTGATACTGGCCACAGGGTGGCGCACCAGGTGCACGAAGCGCGCGCGGGGAAAGAGACTCGCGAGGCGCCGGATCACGGCCTGGGGAGGAAAGAACAGCGGGCTCTTGTCCACCAGGGTCCGGCCCCCGAGGCGGGCGCTGAAGAAGGAATAGGCCTCGGCCGTGGGGACGGCGCCCTCTGTCCACTGCACGTAGAGGTTCCAGGCCCCGGTCCGCGACAGCAGCTCGGCGATCGTGGCGATGACGCCCATGTTCAGCACCGTCCCCCCGAGGTGGCGATCGTAGGCCGCCATGTCCGAGAAGCAGCCGAGATACAGCTCTTGCGGGGAGAAGAGCCGCGAGTGGCCCGCCAGCATGACCCGCAGCAGCGTCGAGCCGGATCGGGGCGGGGACAGGATGAAGAGCATGGGATCCGCGCGCGGCGCTTCCTGCCCCACGAGGGACGCGACGTTGTAGGGGGACGTGACGCGCCGGTCGATCTCGGCCAGCGTGAGCCGCTCTGCGGCAGCTCGGTAGGGCGCGGTGATATCCGCGGCGAACCGCACGAAATCATGGAGCGTCCCGCAGCCGAGTAGCTCGCGGGGGAACACGCGCAGTCCCAGATCCCGGGCCATCCGCAGGCACAGCTCCGCGGCGAGCACGTCGTCGAGCCCGGTTTCCGAGAGCGGTTGGTCGGGATCGAGCCGAGCGCGGCCGAGGGCCCCCAGGAGCTGTCGTTCGAGGTGGGGCGCGAGCAGCTCGACGCGGGCCGCCGCATCCGGCGCGGCAGCCAGCGCGGCAGCCATTGCGGCTGGGGGCGGCGGCTCCTTGCCTCCCCGCGCCGCCTGCACCGGCACGGGATCGCCGATCAGGTGGGCGACGAGCGCCCCCAGCGTCGGGTAGTCGAAGAGGAGCCTCGGCGACAGGGGACGGCCGAGGGCCTCGGCGATGCGCCCGCTGAGCCCTACCGTGGCGGCTGAATCGAGCCCCAGCTCGCGGAAGGGCACGTCCCGGAGCGGCGCCTCCGGCAGGCCGAGCGACTCCGAGAGCCACTCCCAGATCCGCCGTTCCAGGTCGGCACCGGAGAACGTCGCAGGGCGCGCTGCGGGTCGGGGTGCCGTCCAGCGGGCGAGGATCGGCAGCTCTTCCGCTGCCAGCGCCGCGCGGGTCCGGCGGCGCTGGATTTTCCCGCTCGACGTCTTGAAGATGCTCCTCGGCTCGATCAGCGCCAGATCGTGCACCGCGACATCGAGCTCCTCGGCGATCGCGAGGCGAAGCTTCCGGATCAGCTCGTCCAGCGAATCGCCTCCAAGCCGCCCTGGATCGACCTCGGCGACCAGGCCGGCGCGCTCTTCCCCCTCGACGTCCAGCGAGAACGCGGCCACGCAGCTCGCTCGGACCGCCGCATGCGTGCGCTCGGCGACCAGCTCCAGGTCCTGAGGGTAAAGGTTCCGGCCGCGGATGATGAGCATGTCCTTGATGCGCCCGACGACGAACAGCTCCCCTCGGGACACGAACCCGAGGTCCCCGGTGCGCAGCCACAGGAGGTCTCCTTCCCCGTCGATGCGCTGGCCGAACACCTCCGCGGTGACCTCCGGCCGGCCCCAGTAACCCCGCCCGATCCCGCGCCCCCGGGCCCAGATCTCGCCGACCTGTTCCTCGCCGAGACGACGAGAGGTGCCCACGTCGACGATCGCCACGCTCGGCTCCGGGCCTGCTTGCCCGTTACCGACCAGGATGCGCGCGTCCGCGCCGGTGTCGGTGAGCTCGATGCGGTCCTGCTCGAGCGCTCGGGCCGACACCTGGAGCAACACCGGCGGTGCGCCCGAGCGGCTCACCGTTACCCGCAATGTGGCCTCCGCCAGCCCGTAGACCGTGCGCATGGCCTCCGCGCGGAAGCCGGCCGGGCCGAAGGTGCGGGTGAAGGTCTCGATCGTGGAAGCGCGGACCGGCTCGGCGGCGTTCGCGATGAACCGCAGGGACGAGAGGTCCAGCCGCCGGAGGACGTCGCTCCCGATCCTGGCGGCCGCCAGATCGAAGCCGAAGTTCGGCGCGGCGGTGTGCGTGCCGGCGAACCGCGTGATGGCCTCGAGCCACCGGGCTGGGCGCTGCAAGAACGCCGTGGGAAGCATGAACGTGACCGGGATGCCTGCGACGATCGGCGTGAGCAGGCCCCAGACCAGCCCGCCATCATGAAACACGGGGTACCACGATACCTGATGGCATGCGTCGTCGTAGGCCAGCCGTGCGCCGAGGTCGTTGCACCCCCAGGCCAGGTTGTCGCGGGTGATCATCACTCCCTTCGGGTCGCCGGTGGAGCCGGAGGTGTACTGGAGGAACGCGAGGTCCGAAGGCAGTGCCGCGTGCGGGCGAGGCCGGGCGGCGCCGTGCTCGATCGCGCTGGAACCGAGCCAGATGAGGTCGCGCAGACCCTCGGCCTGCGCGCAGATCGGCTCGGCGACGTCGAGGATGTCCGCGCTCGTCAGGACCAGCCCGGCGCGGGCGTCTTCGACGATGGCGCGCAGCCGCGGAAGCGTGCGGTGCATCCGACGCGGGTCCGGCGGATTTGCCGGCGCGGCGACGATGCCGGCGTACAGACACCCGAAGAAGGCGGTGACGAAGTCGACGCCGCCCTCGTACAGGAGGAGGGCCCGATCCCCGGGCTGGAGGCGCTGCTGGAGCGCGGCCGCCACGTTGAGCGCGCGGGCGCGCAGGGCAGCGAACGTCAGCTCCGTCGCGGCCCCGTCCGCCTCCCCGTCGTGGAGAAACCGTAACGCGAGGCCATCGGGCCGCGCTGCGGCGTGCCGATCGAGCGCGGAGCAGATGTCGTCCTGGGGGAATGAGTAGCTCTCTTCCTCCCAGGTGGCGGGTTTTCCCATTCGTCCTAGTGCGGCCGGGAGATCGTCCCCGTATACGTCCCCGTGCCGGTACCGGCGCACTTGTCAAACTGCGTGGTGATGGTCCCGCTCCCCGTGGCGTCGGCGAACGCGCCGCTGCCGCCGGTCACGGTGTAAGTACCCGTGGAAGTGACCACACACGAGCTGCCCTGACCACCCTCAAAGTGTCCACTGACGGAGAGGAACACACTGTCCGTCCCGTTGGCCCCGACGATGACCGCGGTGGAGCCAAAGGTCCCCTGATGATCCTGGAGGCGCGTCAACGGCCCCGTGAAGTTCCCCAGATGCGTCGCGGTGCCCGAAGTGCTGAAATTCACCTGGGTCAGCCCACCAGGCAGGTGCGTCGTGCCTGTGATCACTCCCGTGCCGCTGGCGGTGAACGGCACCTGATCGTCGGCGGCGGCGGGAGCCGCCAGACCGCACAGGGTGAGGACGGCCACCACCAGACTGCTCCCGATCCGGCGGGAGGTCGTGTTCCATAAGCGTCTCATGCTGACTCCTTTCTGGGTATGGCCCGCCGGCCTGGCGAGCTCCGAATCATCGGCGTGCTTCAGCGGCGTAGTACGAGCAACAAAATAGCACGGACGTCGCGGAGCCTATCGGCCGGCCAGCCGTAGCGCCGCCGCGCGGTAGCGTTCGGCAGCCGCGGCGTCGCCGGCCCGGGCCTCGACCTCCGCCAGCCGCCTGAGGATCGATACGCTCTCGGTTCCGGCTTCCACCGCCCGGGTCAACAGCGCGCGGACCTCGGCGCGGTTTCCTGCTCTCTCGGCCAGGTCGGCGAGGCCCCACCAGGCCCCGAAGGAACGCGGATTCAGCGCCAGGGTGAGCAGGTACTCCTGGTGCGCGTCTTCCCCCCGGCCCAGACGGGCGTAGGCGTCGGCCAACTGGCAGTGGGAATCGTCGTGCCGTGGGTTCTCCTCGACCACCAGGCGGAAGGTGGCGAGGGCCGCGTCGCCGTCGCCGCTCGCGAGCTGAGCCTGCGCCAGAGAGAGCAGGAACATGCCGTTCCCCGGGCTCCGCCGCACCAGCTCCGTCAGCTTGACCACCGCGGGTTGCCAGCCCTTCCGCCGCGCCAGCTCATGGGCCGCCTTCAGCTCGGCCAGCAGGGGGACGCCGTCCTTGGGATCGAGGGTGCCTTTGCCAGCGGTGCCGGTGCCGGAGAGATAGCCGAGGCTCCGGAGAGCGTTCGCCAGCTCCGGATCGGCCGCCTCGGCCGGATGGCTCTGGAAGGCTCGGCGCACTGCCGCGAGCTCTAGCTTCAGCCCGCGAGCCGGCTCCCGCTGCTCAGGCGGTCCGTCCAGCAGGTTCCGCGTCTCTCCCGGATCGGCGGCCAGATCGTACAGCTCCGGGCGCGGGGCCACGATCAGCTTGAAGCGGCCGTCGAACAGTCCCTCGAGCGGGCTCCAGCCGTAGGCGGTCAGAGGATACCGGCTCGCCAGGTAGACCGGGCTCGGAGGGTCGCTCGCCAGCCCCGGCAGTCCGGGCAACGGCGCGCCGAAGGGCGCGGCGGCTCGGCCGGGAGCCGTCAGGCGCAGCAAGGTCGAGGCGAGACGGCGCGTCGCAACCGCTTCCCGGATCACCCGGCCCCGCGGCACTCCGGGACCGGCGAGGATCAGGGGGACGTGCAGGGTGGCATGGTAGAGGAAGATCCCATGGCCGGTCTCGCCGTGCTCGCCGAGGGATTCGCCGTGGTCCCCCACGGCGGCGATCAGCCAGCGCTCGGCACCGCCGGGCAGAGCGGCCAGCAGCCGGCCGATCTCGCGGTCCATGGCCGCCACCTGGCCGGCATAGCGCTGCGCACCGGCTTCGGGCTTCACGTCCGCCGGGAGATACCACTCGTGGGGATCGTAATAGTGGACCCACAGGAAGACCGGCTGGCCCGCGGGCCGGCGGCCGAGCCACTCGAGAGCGGCGTCGGTCATCTGCCGCGCGTCGCGGTCGAGGGTGTGACGTCCCGGCCTCGGCTCGCTCGGGATGCGGTCGTCGTAGTGCTGGAAACCGCGGGCGAGCCCGAAGCGCCGGTCCAGGACCAGCGAGGCCACGAATCCCGCGGTCGCATAGCGCCTGGCGAAAAAGGCCTCGGCCAGGGTCGGCAGGCCCCGCGGGAGCACGGTCGAGCCGTTGTTCTCGACCCCGTGCTCCGGGGGAGCGAGCCCGGTGAAAAGCGAGGAGTGGGCCGGCAGGGTCAGCGGCGTGGAGGCGATCGCGTGCTCCCATCGCGTGCCGCGGGCCGCCAGGGCATCCAGCACCGGGGTGCGCGCCCCTCGGCCGCCGAAGGCACCGAGGGCATCGGCCCGGGTGGTGTCCAGAGTCAACAGGAGCACGCTCGGAGGATCGCCCGGCAGCGGTCCGGCCCCGGCGGCCAAGGTGCCCCAGAGCGCCGTCAGGAACGCGGCGAGG
>DASUEN010000101.1:0-14987 GCA_036275055.1 Thermoanaerobaculia bacterium | reverse complement strand
CCTCCTCCCCGCAGCCGCTCAGAAAGCCCGCCGCCCTCTCGTTCGCGGCGAGCAGCGACTCGATTTCGGCGCGCAGCTCAGCGTCCTCGCCGCAGTGCTCCGCGAGCCGAGCCGGCCTCTCCTCGGGCCCTGCTTCCAAGGCAGCCTGGAAGATGGGACGTATCCGCTGCCATCGATCGGGCTCCATGGCCTCTCACCTCCCTGACAGCTCGCGGAACAGCCAGGCCCGTGCCAGGCTCCAGTCGAGCTTGACGGTGGCCGGCGAGATCCCCAGGGTCGTCGCCGTTTCCTCGATGGTGAGGCCCCCGAAATAACGCAGCTCCACCACCCGGCACTGCCGGGGGTCGATCGTCGCGAGCTCCACCAGGGCGGCGTCGAGCGCCAGCAGATCGACGTCGCGCGCCTCGGCTACCGCGTGGTCTTCGCACAGGGTGACGGCGACGCCACCACGGCCGCGCTTGGCGGAGCGGTGCTTGCGGGCGTAGCTGACCAGGATGCGCCGCATGGTGGTGGCGGCGATGGCGAAGAAGTGGGTCCTCCCCTGCCAGTCAAGGGCCTGATGCCCCATAAGGCGGAGATAGGCCTCGTGGATGAGCGCCGTGGGCTGAAGTGTGTGGCTCCCTCTCTCGCGGGCGAGCTGCGCCCGGGCCACGCGGTGGAGGTCGTCATACACGAGAGGGACGAGGCGGTCTCGGGCGGCCAGGTTGCCGCCGTGCCAGGCGTGGAGCAGCTCGGTGACTGGCTCGTTCGGCGCATTCATGGCATTGGGGTCTCCAGAGGGGAGTGTCCTGGCCGCCCAAAGCATTTCGACCTTGAAGCCACTCCTCCTCCCTTGCGGTCCCTCACCGCGAATCAGCCGCTTTTCTCCTGTCTTGCGCCTGGACAGATGAGGCCGGGCGCCAAACCACGGACCGCCTGCCACCGAAGCCCGGTCCCTCTCGCGGTGAAAGGCGGGGTCCCCAAAGGAGGACCCAATGAATATGAGACATGGCGTTGCAGCACGCATCTTTCTACTCTGTGCTCTCAGCCTGGCCTGTTTCCTTGGCTCGGCTCCAGCGATCGCCCAGGGCTGGACGGAACCGATTGCTCCCGAGCTGTGGCAACAGCGGCTCCTGATCGGACCGGTCGCAGGCCTCACCACCGACTGGCACCAGGCACCCGTGCGGTCGGCGATTCCCCTCGGCGTCACGGTCCAGTTCCGGATCCAAGTGCCTCTCAACTGGTCGGTGCGCTGGACCGGAGCCAGCGAAATCGACAGGAACATCGGCTGGTCGACGGCTGAGGCCAAATTCAGCGCCCTCGGTTCCCACACCGTCTCCTACGCAGCCGATGGCCCGCGCAGTGACGACCACTTCGCCGAGACCTCGACCTTCGACGCCGTCAACACGGCGGTACCCGCCACGGTAGGCTACGATCCTGTAAGCGTCTCCGCTCTCCACCTTACCGCCGACTCGGTAGCGATCGATCCGCAGAATCCCAACGCCTCGTCCATGGATTACTTCTTCCGGGGCTCGTCCATCGCCGCGCTGCGCCAGGTGGGCGAGGGCCACTACCGCACTTCGACCAACCGCACCCTGGTGCTCGAAGCCGAGGTCCAACCGAGTGGTTTTGCGCCCCTCATCGAGTGGCGGCTGGACGGCAAGCCGCAAGTGAAGATGGGATCACCGGCACACCTCGAGATCTACACTCCCGGGCCGCATACCCTCTCCGCCGGCCCGCTAGGAAACGAAAAACAGATCCACCTCGATGCTTACATGGTTCACATCACCAGCCACCAGCAGTCGGCGGATGACATTCCAGGGGGCGTTCCGGTGACCTTCAAGGCGGAGACCGATCCACCGGGCTACGAGAGCGACATCACTTGGATCGCCAGCACCAAGTACGGCTCGGCAAAGCCCTGGATGGGGAACGGCCCCGAATTCACCGTCGAGTTCGACGACGCTCTGAGCGCTCAAGGTGAGTGGCTCGGAGTGCGGGCAGACAACGCGAAGATCGGCGTCGATCGCAAGGGTGAGCCGACGTGCCAAAGCTGTTTCGATGCCCGAAGAAAAAGCTGCGAGGGGGGCCAGACACCGGAAACTGCTGGTTTCTGCCTGGCTGCTGCTGCCTTACAGTTCCAGAGCTGCCTGGCCCGCGAAGCCGGCTTTCCGACGCCACAGCAAACGCTATCACCAACCGAGTGCCCCGATCCCAAACCCCAATTCTTCGTGTGCGAGTCGTTTTCTGGCGTTTGCCTCTGTATAGGAGATGGAGACTGCGAACGCCTCAAGAATTCGTTTCAATGCCAGGGCGGCTCCTTCATAAACGTCTTTGGGCTTTTCGGATTGTGCCTCTGGAACCTGGAGCCGAAGTTGTAGTCCCAGTCTGCGTAGTGCCCTGCCCCTGCGCTGCCGCGAACGCGCTGGGGCGGGTGCCCCATCGTCACCCTTCCCTTTCGATCCCTACCACGTCACGTCATCCGCCACCGGCCGCCCGCCGCAGTGGAGGCGCACCAGCTCCATCAGCGCGTCGAGCGCTTCGCCGATGGGCTGGTTCGGGGGCGTTCCACCAGGCCACCTTTATTAGGGGGTCCTTGGATTCTCAACCGTGAGCCGCCAGCAAACGGGCGAGATGCTGGGCGTCGATGTTGCCGCCAGACACCACCACCGCGACCGGACGACCGTCGGGAGTGAGCAGGCCGCAGCGCAGTGCGGCGGCGGCAACGGCGCCGGCGCCCTCGGCCACGACCTGGTCTTCGGCGAGCAGGGCCACGATCGTCTCTTCGATGGCGCTCTCGGGCACGTTGACGACCTCGTCGATCAGCGCCCGATGCCGAAAGACGAGGTCGCCGATGCCGCCGGCCACGCCGTCGGCGAGTGTGGGAGCCGCCGGGAACCGGTGCAGTGCCTCGCCGCGCGCAATCGACTCGGCCAGGGACGGAGACGCCTCCGGCTGCACGGCGACGATGCGAACCCCGGGCGCCTTGGCCTTGACCGCCACGGCAGTCGCCGCGATCAATCCGCCGCCCCCGACGGGGACGACGATCTGTCCGACCTCCGGGAGCTGATCGAGGATCTCGAGGCCGACGGTTCCCTGGCCAGCCGCAGTCAGCGGATCGTCGTAGGGGTGGACGTAGCGTGCGCCTTCCGCCTCAGCGTAGGCCAGGGACGCGTCGTAGGCGTCGTCATAGGTGGCGCCGGTCACGCGCAGGGTGACGGGGAAGCTGCGCAGCTTCTCCAGCTTCGCCCGCGGCACGGTTTCGGGGACGAAGAGGACGGCGGGCACGCTGCCGCCCAGAGCCTGCGCCGCCCAGGCCACGCCGAGTGCATGGTTGCCCGCGGAAGCTGCCACCACGCCTCGCCGGCGCTCGGTCTCGGCAAGCGAGCCGAGGTGATGGAACGCTCCGCGGACCTTGAAAGAGCCGGTGGGCTGCCAGCATTCGAGCTTCAGCCAGACGTCGTGCGGACGCAGGGCGAAGGAACGCCGCAGCGGCGTCGGCGGAAGCTGCCGCCGGATGCGCTCGCGCGCGTTCTCGATCTCGTCCAGCGTCAGGAGGCGTTCGTCGTCCACGGTCGGCTCGGCAGGCTCGGTGCCCGCTGACGATACTACAAGCGGGAAAACCTGCGCTTCTTGGCCGTGATCTTGCAGTTTCCACGGACGAGAGGAGGCTGAGATGCTGAGCGACTCGAACGTACAACCGATGCTCCCTGTCAAGGACCTGAAGGTGGCGGCCAAGTTCTATGAGGAAACGTTGAGTTTCGAGCGGTTGGGAGAGACGGACGGCCAGGCGGTGGTCTACCGGAGTGGCGACGGCACGCTCTGCATCTACCGCTCGGAATTCGCGGGTACGAACAAGGGAACGGCCGCCCTCTGGGGCGTGAAGGACATCGATGGATTGGTGCGGGAGTTGAAGGCCAAGGGCGTCAACTTCGAGCACTACGATGACCTGCCCGCCCTGACGCGGAAGGGAGACGTCCACTCAGCGGGCGATTTCCAGGTCGTCTGGTTCAAGGATCCAGACGGCAACATCCTGTCCGCACAGAACCAGGTTCTGGGGCGGTGAGAGTCCCCAGGCACCTGTTGGGGCGGGCTGCGGCGCTTTCGATGTCGCGGAGATCGTCCGCCTTGATCATGGTCGTCTAAGCCCCAGGAGATCTCGGCCTGCAAAGCTCGACCAGCTCCAGCGTACCCACGAAGCGCCGGCTGAGCTCGACGAACCTGAACCGTTCATAGAGCGCCAGGGCTGGCGCATTCCCTACTCCCGTCGAGACGAGGAAAGTCTGCGTGGGAAACTGGCGCAGCAGCTCGCGAAGCAACGCAGTTCCCACGCCTGAACGCTGCGCTGCCGGAGCCACCACCAAGGAGGAGATGCAAAGCTCGCCCAAGGTTTCCGTTGACTCAACGGCGACTGCACCGACCAGTGCATCCCCGCGATACGCTCCGAAAAACCGCTCGGAGGACGCTTGAAGGTCAGCGACGCTACGCCGTAGAGGCGGGAAATCTGCTACCCCGAGCAGCTTGGCCTCCTGCGTGTATGCGGCAAGCTGGATTGCAAGGATGCTCTCGGCCGTGGGACGCTCACGATGGTTCAGAGGCTGAATGACCACGGAAGGCTCGGCCTCCCTGGCGGCTCCGGGGTGGGGGATCACGCTCCCCCCGCCTCCTCCATCATCTCCAGCAGCTTGCGGACGGTGTTCAGGTTGCGCGCCGTGCCGCGCGTGCCGAGCAGCTTCTCCATGGGAAGCCGGTTGAGCTTGGAGCGGCCGGCCCCCTCGGGATAGTAGATGTAGACCTCGCTCCCCTTCACCACCACGACCTCCGGCCCCTCCCAGGCGCTGACTTGCCGGGCGCCCTCGGCATTGGCGGGGGCGGCGAGGAAGTTGATGTGCACGAGGCTCGGATTGGCGGAAGCGTCGAAGGGGACCTGGTCGAGAGCGCGGCGAAGCTCCCCCGCCGTCCTGAGAATGACGTCCGGCCGGTGGCCGTGCGCCTGGTGGATGGCGTTGGAGATCTCTTCGGCGAGCCGGGCCCGGTCTTTGGAGCGAGCATCGAACACCGCATTGCCGCTCTGGAGGTGAGTCCTCACCGACTCCAACCCCAGACCGGTGAGCAGGTCGCGTAGATCGGCCATCTTGATCAGGTTGTTCCCGCCGACGTTGACGGCACGGAGAAGGGCGACGTAGGTGGGCATGGTGGGCTCGCTTCCTCGGTCTGGAGTAGTGTAGAGCAAGATTCTCGTGAAGCGGCTGCGCCGGCCCGGGACGGGGGCTCTCCGGCCGCGAATGCGGAGAGCCCCCTGCCACAGCGGGAAGGGCATTTCTTGTGCTTCAATTGTCAAAGAGCTCTTTGAGCTGGCCGAGCCGAAACTCGGGGCCAGCTCGATCGATCTCCAGATCCCCTGCTTCGGTCTCCGCGTGCTCCAGACCTTGCTCCGGGAGATGCGGACCTCGCTCCGGGACCCTTCAACCTTCCTCGAGAACCCCTCAACCTCGCTTCAGGTCTCCGCGACCTTGCTCGCGGACTTCCAGAGCGTGCTTCCGGAGGTCGCGATGGAGGTCGTGATCTTTCGGACCTCGGTCGGGGTTGTCTGGACCATGCTCCGGATCACCTGGAGTAAGGTCTGGATTCTCTGGAGCGTGGCTAAGGTGATCTTTTCAGCTACGATCCGAGCAGTATAGAACCACAAAAGTTCTCTGGAGTCAATCTCAGGGGATCATAGTGCTTGACAGGGCTTGCATAGCTGGGGTAGGTTGCCGATACTGAATCAGGCTTTCGTAGAGGGCACTGGTTTGGTCTTCTCCTCGGTTTCAGCGAGGGGAACGGAATGCTCTTTGACAATCGATTCGATCAAACCCGGGGGGCGGATGCGGGGCCGCACCTCCGGGTCCCACCTTGCCGGAGCGCGACCGCGCCCGCCTATCAGGGGGATGCGGACTCCTGCGCTCTCATGGTCGTCGGATCAGACTTCGGCGCCGGCCGAAGAGCTCCGGCGACGCAAGGCGCGGCGAACACTCCAGATCAGCAGCGGAGGGATCCCCAAGAACAGGACGGCGCCTACGATCTCCTCGGCGCCACGAATCCAGGTCGGCTCCTTGACTCCGAGCCACAGCTCGATGGCCGTATAGCAGCCCCTCTCCCTACCCGTCGAGGGGTCCTCTGCAAGGAGCCGGAAAGTAAAGCCGTCCCACACCAGCCACCACGACAGCGCCCAGCCGGCCGCGAGGAGGAGGAACCAGCGCGCTCTCTTCATCATCTCCTTGGCTATCCCTCCCGCTCGATCCCCACCACCGTCACGTCGTCCGCCACCGGCCTCCCGCCGCAGTGGAGGCGCACCAGCTCCATCAGCGCGTCCAGCGCCTCGCCAATGGGCTGGTGCCGCAGCTCGATGAAGGCCTCTTCCAGGCGGTCCAGCCCCAGTTCCTGATCGGCGGGATTGCGGGCTTCGAAGGCACCGTCGGTGTAGGCGAGGATACGGTCGCCGGGGGCGAGGGTGATCTCTCCCGCAGGCAGGGGACGATCCCGGAAGAGGCGGTTGAGCAAGGTTCCCGTGGCCCACAGCTTCTCGACGGTGCCGTCTCCCTTGAGCCAGAGCAGCGGCGGATGGCCGGCGTTCAAGTAGCGCAGCCGGCCGTCCGGCAGGAGGAGGCCGTAGATCATCGTGGCACAGGCCGCGGCCTCGAAGAAGTCGATTCCCAGCAGCACCTCGCGCGCCACCCGCTCGGGATCGACGCCCCGCCGGCGGGCGGCGTCCAGCGTCGAGCGCAGCATGCCGGCGTACATGGCGGCGCTCACGCCGTGCCCCACCACGTCGGAGACCGACACCACGAGCCCCGCGTCCACCGCCTGGGCGAGATAGAAATCGCCTCCCAGCGCGTCGCAGGAGAGGAGCCGGCCGTCCACTTTCCAGCCCGCGCTCTCCACCGGCTCCCGGGGGGACAAGCTCTCCTGGAACAGGCGCGCTTTTTCGAGGTCCGCCGCCAGCTCGTCCGCATAGCGCTCCTTGGTGAAGCGCTCGCGCTGCAAACGCAGGCAGCGCTCCACCAGGGCCAGCAGGACCCGCCGGTCGAACGGTTTGAAGAGGAAGTAGAAGGCGCCCTCTTCCAACGAACGGAAAAGCTTTTCATCCGGCTCTGAAATCGAGCCGGTAATGAGGATCACGTCGGTGCGCGGCCGGCGCTCACGGATGGCACTGCACAGGGTATAGCCGTCGCCCTCCTTCAAGCGCACGTCCACCAGGGCTAGGTCGTACCGCGCCGCCTCCACCCGCTCCAGGGCTTCGGGGGCGCCGGCCACCGTCTCCACGCGATAGGTGGGCGAGAGGATCCGCTCCAGAGTCCGCCGCAGGCCGGCGTCGTCGTCCACCACCAGAATGCGGGCGCGGCTCAAACCACCATCTCCACCGCCGCTTCATCCCGGGCCAGCCGCATCTCCATGGTCACTCGCGTCCCCTCCCCCGGCGCGCTGCCGATCTCCAGCCGGCCGCCGTTCTGCCAGGCCAAGGCGCGACAGATGGCGAGGCCCAGCCCCGTGCCGCCCGTCTTGGTGGAGAAGAACGGCTCCTGCACCTTCTCCATGAGGTCGTCGCGGATTCCCGGGCCGTCGTCCTCCACCGCCAGCAGCGCCCCGCCGTCCTCCTCCCGCGTGGAGATCACGATCCGGCTCCCCTTCTCTTCCATGGCTTCCAGGGAATTGGTCACCAGGTTGAGCACGATGTGCTGCAGGTCGTTGCGCGAAAAGCGCACGGGCGGCAGGCCGCCGGCCAGCTCCAAAAGGGTTTCGATTCCCCGCCGCTCGGCTTGCCCCTGGAAGAAGGGCACGGTATCGAGCACCACCTGGTTGACGTCCACCGCGCCGTCTCCCGCGCGGCCGGCACGGGCCACCCGCAGCATGTTGGAGAAGATGCGCTTGCAGAGCTGCGCCTTCTCCACCACCACCTCCAGGTCCTGGCCCAGCGTCTGCGAATCGAAGTCCGGCCGCCGGAGATCCTCGCGCACCTGTTGCACCAGCGGCAGGATGGTGCCCACCGCGTTGTTGACGTCGTGCGCCACGGCATTGGCGAGCGTCACCAGCGTGGCCTTGAGCTCGGCCTGAATGGCCTGCCGCTCCAGCGACATGTTGACCCGGGCGTTGCGGATCGACACCGCCGCCGCCGGCAGGAAGCGCTCCACCACGGCCACGTCCCACGAGTCGAACGGCCGCCGCTTCCAGGCGGCGATCTTGAGCAGCCCCAGGAACTCGCCGCCGAACGAGAGGGGCGCGCACAGCAGGCTGGTGGGAGCCGGAATGGCCCGCCCGCGGTGGTAGCTGAGCATCTCCCAGAAGGGATCGCCGCCGCCGTCGCCCTCGAGCCGCCGCAACCCCGGCGCCATCTCCAGCTCCTCCACCATCTCCAGCGGCACCCGCAGCTCGTGCCCCACGAAGGCGCTCTTCCCCTTCATCCAGGAGATCTTCTCCGCCTCGATGCGGAACACCCCGGCCGCGGGCTCCCAGGTGAGGAACGCGGACGAATGATCGTAGTCCACGAGCTGATGGAGGCCGTCCAGGATCTGGTACGCCAGGTCGATGGGGCGCAGCTCCGAGACGATCTTGCTGCGGATGCGGTCCAGCACCCGGGTGAGCCGAGCCTCCTCCCGCCGCGCGAGCTCCAGCGCCAGCACGCCGCAGAGCCGGTCCAGGATGCGCCGCGCTCCCTGGCCGAAATCCCGCCCCTTGCGTGCCGCCCCCACGGCCACCACGGCGCGGCCGTGGACCACCGCCCGGGCGACCACGGACGAGCGCGACGCCGCCAGCCGCTCGTCGCGCAGGAACGCCGCCGTCCGCGGCGCGTCGCAAAGCCCTGCCTCCCCCCGCACCACCAGGACCTCGCCATCCTCCCCCACCAGCCAGGCGCACTCCGCCCCCAGCCGCAGCCGCACCGCCTCCGCGAAATGGCCGTACAGCTTGCGCGACGGTCCGATCCCCTGGAGGTTGGTCTCCAGGACGTTGGCAAACAGCTCCGGCGGGGCCTTCCTGAGGTCGATCATGACGTAGGGCTCCCCCCGTGAGGACGTACTTCAGCGGGGAGCAGAATAGAGTACCACAGCCAGAGCTGCCGCGAGGATAAGATCCGACCATGCTGCGGCTGACCGAGCTCCGCCTCCCCCTGGACCATTCCGAAGAAGACCTGCGGGCCGCCATCCTCCACGAGCTCGGCATCGAGCCGCAGGAGTTGGTCCGCTACTCCGTCTTCCGACGCAGCTTCGATGCCAGGAAGAGAGGGGCGATCACGCTCATCTACCATCTCGACGTCGAGACCCCGCGCGAGGCCGAGATCCTCCGGCGGCTGCGGGGCAACCCCCATGTCATCCCGACGCCGGACACCTCCTACCGCTTCGTAGCCCAGGCACCGAAAGACCTCGCGCAACGGCCGGTCGTGATCGGCGTCGGCCCCTGCGGCCTCTTCGCCGGCTTGCTGCTGGCTCAAATGGGATTTCGCCCCATCATCCTGGAGCGCGGTAAGGAAGTGCGCGAGCGCACCGTCGACACCTTCGGCCTCTGGCGCCAGAGGAAGCTCGATCCGGAATCCAACGTCCAGTTCGGCGAAGGGGGCGCCGGCACCTTCTCCGATGGCAAACTCTACAGCCAGATCAAAGACCCGGGGCACCGCGGCCGCAAAGTGCTGACGGAATTCGTCGAGGCCGGCGCGCCGCCCGAGATCCTCTTCGTCAACAAGCCCCACATCGGCACCTTCCGGCTGGTGAAGATGGTGGAAAACATGCGGGCGAAGATCGAATCCCTGGGCGGCGAGATCCGCTTTCGCAGCCGGGTCGAAGACCTGATCCTCGAGCAGGGAAAAGTGCGCGGAGTGATCCTCGCCGATGGCGAGAGCCTGGCGGCCGATCACGTCATCCTGGCGGTCGGCCACAGCGCGCGGGACACCTTCGAAATGCTCCACCGCCGGGGCGTGTACATCGAAGCCAAGCCCTTTTCAATCGGATTTCGCATCGAGCATCCCCAATCGCTCATCGACCGTTGCCGCTTCGGACCGCAGGCGGGCCACCCGCTGCTGGGCGCCGCCGATTACAAATTGGTTCACCATGGCCGCAACGGCCGGTCCGTCTACAGCTTCTGCATGTGCCCGGGAGGCACCGTGGTGGCGGCGGCTTCGGAGCCTGGCGGAGTCGTCACCAACGGCATGAGCCAATATTCCAGGGACGAAAGGAATGCCAACAGTGGCATCGTCGTCGGCATCACCCCTGAGGACTATCCTGGAGGCCCCCTGGCAGGCATCGACTTCCAGCGCCACTGGGAGAAACGCGCCTTCGAGCTCGGCGGCGGCACCTACGACGCTCCTGGACAGCTCGTCGGCGACTTCCTGGCGGGCCGGCCCTCCAAGGAATTCGGTTCGGTCCTGCCCTCCTACAAGCCTGGAGTGCGCTTGGGAGATTTGAGCACCAGCCTCCCCGGCTACGCCATCGAAGCGATTCGAGAAGCCCTCCCCGCCTTCGACAAGCAGCTCCAAGGCTTCGCCATGCACGACGCCGTGCTGACCGGGGTCGAAACACGAACCTCCTCACCGGTTCGTATCAAGCGCAACGAAGACTTTCAGAGCCTCAACACGGAAGGACTGTATCCCGCGGGAGAGGGAGCCGGCTACGCAGGAGGGATTCTTTCCGCCGGTGTTGATGGGATCAGGGTGGCGGAGGCGGTGGCGAGAAGCCTCTACAAGGCCACCCAGCAGCCCTCCGCCTCTGCGAGCCTTTCCGACGTATCCTAACTAAATTGACGACCCTGAGGTCTGTGTATTAACTTGCGTCACAGCTTTCGTGCATGTGCAAGCTCCGTTCGGACAGGTACATGACGTGCAGCCCGGAGTTCCATTGGCAAGGAGGATTGGATCACAGCCCGTGGGTATTACCTGGGCGGCGCACGAAGAGCTGCAAGTTACCTTGATTTTGGCCCCGCTGGGGCTGGCGGGATCATCGAAAAGTTGCTCTCTGACCACTGGAGTGCAGGTTCCAGGGGTGTCAGCCAACCAGAGAAACGTATCACCTATCATTATAGGTTTTCCAGGGCTTGAAGATCCTGACGTTTCAGCGCAGAATGCGGGATTGGCAATCAAGATAACCAAGAGCGCACCCAACCCTGCCAGAAGGTTTCTTCTCACGATCTTTCTCCTTTTCTCGCACGGCGATTAAGAAGTATTTCCCTTCAATCCAGATATTATAGTACCTGAACAACAGAAATGCAATTCCCTACTCCCCATCCACCACCAGCTCCCCCGGTTGATACCAATGCCGGCGGAAATGCTCGCCGAGGCGCGTGAAGAGGTCGTTCCGCAGCGTCTCGTAGGAGAGGGCCTCCTGGAAGACCAGCCAGGCGGCCAGGGCGTCGCGGTGCAAGCCCCAGCTCTGCATGATCGAGTAGCACTCCGCCGCGAGCTGCGCCGCGCGCGCCGTCTCGTCCCGCTGGACGAGCACCTGCGCCAAGTCGATCGTCACCAGCACCACCTCCTGGCGGAGGTCGAGGGCACGGAGCTCGTCCCAGAGCTGGGTGAAGATCTGCTCGGCCTCGGCCAACTCGCCGAGCCGGAAGGCGATCTTCCCCTCGACCCAGTGCAGGCGAAGCTGGGTCAGCTCGTCCTTGAACTGCCGGTACAACGGCCGCGCGCGATCCAGCACAGCCAAGCCCTCCTCAGGACGGCCGCTGTCGCTGAGGAACTGAGCCAACGCATGCTGGGCGCACAGCTCCAGCCGCGGCTCCCGGGCGCCGTCGATCAGGGCCAGGGCCTTCTGGATGTGGGAGATCCCCTGCTCGGGGAGGACGTGGCCGATGATCTCCCCCATCTTGAGCAGGACGCGCCCCTTCTGGTGGGCTTCGCCGGCCTTGCGGTAGATCTCCAGGGCCTCCTCCAAGGCGGTCTCGGCGACCTCGAGCTCGCCAATGTCCTTCATATAGGAGGCCTCGAGGCTGATGAGGGCGGCGCGGTCCACCGGCTCGCCCGAGCCCTCCTCCTCCAGGATGCGCCAGGCCTCGTTGAAAGCCCGGCGGGACTCTTCGAAGTCCTCGGCGATACGCCAAGCGTTGCCGAGAGCGCCCCAGGCCGCGGCGCGCAGGTCCGCGGTCCGCTCCCCTCCAAGGGACGGAGCGAGCTGCTCGGCCACCAGGATGGCCAGCCGGACGACGTCCACGGCCTCCGCGGGTTCTCTGCGGTGGTACCCGCGGCTCGCTTCGAGCAGCCGTTCATAGAGGCCGAAGGTGTGGAACCTCGCCTCACCCTTCACCCGGGCAAAACGCACCTCGGGAGGGAGGGGCTCGAGCTCCGCCCAGTGCGCCCAGCCCCGCAGCCTGTCGAGCGCCAGCCGCTGCTCCTCCTCGCTGGCGAAAGCTGCCGTCCGGGCGAAGATCTCCTCGTAGGCCTGCTCCCAGCCGGCCTTGCCCTGGGTGCGGCGGGATGCGAAGAGGCCGGCCTCCGTGGTGAGGCGGATCGCCATCTCCGAGCAGTGCGGGCACCCCGTCAGGAGATGCCGCACGATCTGCCGGGCGTCCTCCTGCGACGTCACCAGGCGTAAGAACCGCTCGAAAAGATCCTCAGGGACGTGATGCTCAGTCATGACCTCTCTCCCTCTTGTTCTTTGGATGTGCGACCCCGAGGATATCCCAAGAGCTGGCGCAAGTACATCACGAAGATAAAAAAACCGCCGGCACACGCCGGCGGCGATGGGAGCGACGGTATTCTCCTACTGCCTAGCCATCTGGATCGATCGTGCTGCGGCCGTCGGTCGTGGAGGCTCCGTTCGGATCGATCGTCCCCCGGCCGTCGGCGGTAGGAGCGCCATCCGGATCGATCGTCCCGCGACCCTCGGCGATGAAAGGGACGATCTCGCCGAGGGCATGCCGAAGCCAGGCGATGAATCCGGGCTCCTGCAATCTCGCCGGAGCCTTGCCGGCCGCGAACGCCGGTCCGGCCGCGAGAGCCAGGAGCAGCAGGACGACCGGCGCGCGGAGCCACGCTCTGTGGTGCATAGCGGACCTCTCTTCCAGGCAGCGTCCGCTCCTGCCCCGCCGCGGGACGGAGGGGCTGCCCTCGGCGTATAGAGTGCGCCGGGGGCTTCGGGATTCAACACGGACGCGCGAGAATGGAGAGCGCCGGACCGGCATCGCCGCAGCAGAGACGACACGCCGGCCCCGTGGGCTGGGAAGGTATGGTAGAGGTCTGTGTCGTCTCTACGGAACGTTGTCGAGTCGACCAAGGTTGACGTTCCGGAAGCGTCCATCCAAGGAATTCTTCAACGTCCCCGGAATCGCGGAGCTTGGGCCACGCTGAAACGGCCCGTAGAGACGCCCCAGACCCGTTACGATACCTTTGCAGCTCACGGAAACGGCGGGGCGTCTCCGCCATGGCGATGCCGGTCCGATCTCCGTCAACGCCCGTCGGACTTGATTGTCGCCCGGAGCCGAGGCGAGGCCCCCTCAGTTCCCTTCCGGCTTCTTCGTCTTGTCGAGCTCCTCTTTGCGGGCCTTGATCATCTCGGTGAGCTCCTCCCGGTGCTGCTTGCCCACTTCCATGCCGATCTGGGCGCCTTGCTTCATCAGGTTCGGCATCTTGGTGAGGGCCTTCTGACCGGTGGGGGTCTTGTAGAAAGCGGTCATCTCGCGCAGCTCGGACTCGGTGAAGGCTTCGACGTAGAGGTCCGTCATCTGCGGCCCCACGACGTCCCAGGTGAGGTACTTCTCCATCCACTTCTGGATCACGTCGCGATAGGGCGCGACCTCGGGATTGGCCTGGACCTGGGCATCGAGCATGGCGCTCGCTCCCGCCACCATGGCCTTCTCCAGGTTCATCACCTGCATCAGCTCCGTCGCCGCCTGACGGTGGCTGGCGGCGGCGGGCTCCGCACCCCAGGCGGCGGGCGCGAGAGCAAGGACGAGCAGAGTCATCAGGATCAGTCTTTTCATCGCAAAAACCCTCGCGGCGCCGGACGGCGCGGTCGTACGGTTTGGGTTGGAAGCAGACGAATCATAACGCCGCCGCCAGCTCCGCCGCCGTCTTCACTTTGAGATCGGCGCGCAGACCCGCCAGCTTCGGCGGACGGGGAAAGCCCCATTCCACGAGGGCGAAAGCGCAGCCGGCGTTGCCGGCGGTTTCGGCGTCGATCCAGGTGTCCCCTACCAGGAGGAGACGCTCGACGGGAAGACCGAGACGGCCGGCCAGGAGGTGCAGGCCCGCGGGGTCCGGCTTGCGGGTCGGGAGGCTGTCTCCCCCCACGATCTCGCGGAAACGGACGGTGAGGCCCAGGCCGTCCAGGATCTTGCGCGACAGCGCCTCTCCCTTGTTGCTGAGCAGGGCCAGGGGATAGCGGCCGCCGAGGTCCGCCAGCATCTCTTCGATACCGGGATAGGGCTTCGTGGTCTCCAGGCAGACCTCGTCGTAGAAGCCCAGGTACCGCGCCAGCGCCCGGTCGATCTCCTCCGGGGGAACGCCGGGGCCGAGGGCCCGCTCCACCAGCAGGTGGGCGCCTTCCCCCACCATCGCCACCACCTGCTCCAGGGCGAGCGGCGGCAGCGCCCACTCGCTGCGCATGCGGTTGACGGCGGTGGTGATGTCACGGCGGGAATCGATCAGCGTGCCGTCGAGATCGAAGACGAGGGCGCCGGGGTTGTCCATCACCGCACAGCCGCTTTAGATCTCGACGAACTCGGCGGTGACGTGACGAGGCAGCACGCCGGCCGCGAAGCCGCGGTCGAGGAGGAGCTGCACGGCGCGGCGGCCGGCCTCGCCGTAGTCGCGGGTCCAGTCGTTGACGTACATGCCCACGAAGCGGTCGGAGCGCACGGGGTCGTCCTCCAGGCCGCGGGCATAGCGCGTGGCATAGCCCAGGGCCTCCTGCCGGTGGTCGAGGCCGTAGTTGATGCTGTCGGTGAGCAGCCGGCAGAGCCGCCGCTTGAGGTCGGCGTCGAGGTCGCGCTTGATGCCGTTGCCCCCCAGGGGCAGGGGCAGCCCCGTCTCCCCCTCCACCACTCGCCGA
>DASUEN010000100.1:0-33332 GCA_036275055.1 Thermoanaerobaculia bacterium | reverse complement strand
GCCCTCTTCTCCCGCCCCCTCCCAGCCCCCCTCACCGGGAGAAGAGGGAGCCCCCACCCCAAGACCCTCACCCCTGCCCCTCTCCCGACCACCCCATCCCCCTCCCCGGGAGAGGGGAACCCGGTTGGGGCGGCCTGGCTGTTCTCCCTCTTCTCCCGGTGAGGGGGTCGAGGGGGGGTCGGGAGAAGAGGGCTGGGGTGATGAGGGTCTTGGGTGGGCGGCGCTCCCCGCAAAGTTAGCGCCTATGGGGAGGAAGGAGAGAGCGGTCTACGGTGAGGTGCGGCATGGCGCAATGGGTCACCCATAGCGAGGCGGAGACCCGCGAGCTCGGGCGCGCCCTGGCCCGCGAGCTGGCGCCGGACGGCGTGCTGCTGCTCTCGGGCGAGCTGGGGAGCGGCAAGACGGTGCTGGCGCGGGGGATCGCCGAAGGGCTGGGGATCGACCGGCGCGAGGTGCAGTCGCCCACCTTCACCCTCATCCGCGAGCACGCGGGGGAGGGGGGGCGGCTGGTGCATGCCGACCTCTACCGCCTCGCTCCGGAGGAGACCGCGGCCCTGGGGCTCGAGGAATTGCTGGCCGGGCCGGGGGTGAAAGTGGTGGAATGGGCGGAACGGCTCCCCTTCGCCGTGCCCGGAGCGCGCCGGCTGCGGCTGCGGCGCCTCACGGACGAAGAGCGGGAAATCACGGAAGAAACCACGATCTGATGGATAGGAGGGTGCGATGAAAAAGATCAAGAAGGTGGGAGTCCTGGGCTCCGGCCTCATGGGCTCCGGGATCGCCGAGGTGGCGGCCCGGGCCGGGTACGACACGGTGGTGCGCGAGGTCACGAGCGAGCTTCTGGACAAGGGGCTGGCCCGCATCCGCGGCTCGCTCGACAAGGCGGTGGAGAAGGGGAAGCTCGAAGCAGCGGCGCGCGATCAGGCCGTCTCCCGTCTCTCGGGCACGGTGGACGACCTTTCGGCGCTCGCCGACTGCGACCTGGTGGTGGAGGCGATCGTCGAGAACCTGGACGAGAAGAAGAAGACCTTCGGCGCCCTGGACGAGGCGGTGAAGGCGGACGCCATCTTCGCCAGCAACACCTCGTCGCTCACCATCACGCAGCTCGCCATGTTCACCAAGCGGCCGGACCAGTTCGTGGGGCTGCACTTCTTCAACCCCGTGCCAGTGATGAAGCTGGTCGAGGTGGTGCGCACCATCCTCACCTCGGGCGAGACGTTCGACCGCGCCTTCGAGTTCGCCCGCTCCCTGGGGAAAGAGCCCATCGCCTGCCGCGACAACTCGGGCTTCGTGGTCAACCGCCTGCTGGTCCCCTACCTGCTCGACGCCATCCGCGCCCTGGAGGAGGGGGTGGGCACCGTCGAGGACATCGACAAGGGGATGCAGCTCGGCTGCGGCTATCCCATGGGACCCTTCACCCTGCTCGACTTCGTGGGGCTCGACACCACCTATTACATCGCCAACATCATGTTCGAGGAGTACCGCGAGAAGCGCTACGCACCGCCGCCGCTGCTGAAGCAGATGGTCCTCGCCGGCCGTCTGGGGAGGAAGAGCGGACGGGGGTTCTACGAGCACGGGAAGAAGTCGTAGGGGGCAGCCCATCTGGCTGAACGAAGCTCCACTGACGCCGATTTCAGCCTTCGAGGCACCTGTTCTTTTGGAGGCGTTCCGGTCTCCTGCCGGTCCGTCAACAAGGAGATAAGCGCATGAAGAAGCCCGTTCTCACCCTCCTGGCGCTCCTCGCCCTCCTTCCGTTCGCGCAGCTCCTGGCCCAGACGCCGCCAGTGGCTGGGCCTGCCACGAATTCCGTGGCCCCGGCGCCCGATACGGCGCGGTTCCTGGCGACCTTGGCGGGCGGGCAGGCGATCCAGGCTCCGAGTGGATTGGTGCCCGCGCCAACGTTCATGACCAACTGCGGCTACAACCCTCCGTGCGAGTCAGGCCAGATCTGCTGCTTCCTCTGTGGCAACCCGCCCGCGGAGGACCCTGATATCTGCCTGGGCTGCGTGACGCCGTACAAGGGCCGCTGCCCGATGGTCGTCTAGGAAAGCCCTGCGACGCATCCCCCGCGCGCTCACCCTCGCTGGAAAGGAGCATGACATGACATCGAACCCATCGCCCACTCGCAAACTGGCCCTGCTGCTCGTTGCCCTGCTCGGCGCGAGCTTCCTGCTCACGGCGCCGCGAACGGCCTCGGCGCTGCCTTCGCAGAGCTGCTTCTGTTCCTACTACGTCAACGGTGCGCAGGTCGGGGAGTGGGACGTCTACTGCAACGGCCACATCGAGCACTGGGGAACGCGAACGGGGACCGCGTTCTGCGACTGCGAACCCTGCTGAGCCGCCGGTTACCCTCCCGAATCCAGCCAATGTAGCGCCCCAACCGGCCCGGGAGCCGGACAATGGCCGGAAGAAAGGGGGTCCTTTCTTGAGAGAGACGCCCACGGGGTACCCCGTGGGGCGTCTCAGAGGCGGCGCGCGTCCGGGTGCCCCTCCCCGCTTACAGATCCCCATCTCGCCCCTCCTCGTGGGGGGGACCCTTGCGGCCCGCACTGCGCAGTTTACGCCCCAAGGGGGCGATATAATCTCTAGTACAGCGCCAAAGAGCTCTCGCCTCACCCTGCACTTGGCAACGGCAACGACAAGCTGGTGGAGTTCGGCATCCAGCCGCTGCGCCCCCGCGCCAAGGCTACTGTGGTGCCGCCCACGATCCCGGCTCCCGAGCCCGGAACGCCGGCCCTCGCTCCCTCCGCCACCGCCCCGTCCAGCAGCAAGTAGGATCCTCCCCCGGGGGCGTGCCGAGTGCACGCCCCCTTTTTTGCGTTCCCAGCGCTTCATCGGCCCAGCCGCGCGCCTCGCCGGACGCACCTCACGCTTCGCCGGTCCTGCCCGTCGTCTTACGTGATCCTTCTGGCGTCTTTCCTGACCTGCCCTGCGTGTTGCCGGACGTGGCAGGTGGAACATCGGGCATGGCAGATGGAAGACCGTGGCAGGAGGAACATCGGCCATGGCAGATGGAACGCAGGCCATGGCAGATGGAACGCAGGACATGGCAGGTGGGACGCAGGACATGGCAGGTGAAGCGGATGGCGTGGCAGGTGGAGCATCGGACGTGGCAGGTGTAACGCAGGACATGTCCGATGAAGCGCAGGACGTGGCCGGTGGAGCAGGGCGTGGCAGGTGAAGCGCCGGGATGTCCTGAAACGCGAGGGTGAGGCGCGACCTTTCGTTTCTGAGGTTTGACGCCTCAAAGCTCTCCTGTTATTGTCTTCTCAAGCCCTTCGGCAAAGACGGACTAGATGGTCCCCCCTCACGATCCAGCGGGTCTCCACCCTTTCAACCGGCGTCTTCTCGCCGAGGATTTGGTCCGAATCCGCCGCCCGGACGACCGTGAGCGGTATGCGGCTTCGCAGCGGCAGGCGCGGATCGATCCCAATCCGCACCAGATCGATGCGGTGATCTTCGCGCTCCGGCGGCTGCGGGAGGGCGGCTGCATCCTTGCGGACGAGGTCGGCCTCGGCAAGACGATCGAGGCGGGTCTGGTGATCGCCCAGAGCCGCGCCGAAGGAGCGCAGCGCATTCTGCTGATCGTGCCGAAGTCGCTCATCGGCCAATGGCAGAACGAGCTGTTCAACCTCTTCGGCATCCAGACGCGAGAGGACCCGGCGAGCTTCCTCCTTCCCGGCGTGTACCTGGTGGGCCGCGAATTCGCGGGCAGCGAGCGCGGCGCAGCTTCGCTCGGCGCCGTGCCGCCCTTCGATCTGGCGGTCATCGACGAAGCTCACGAGATCTTCGCCGGACTGCACAGGCGGTATGGGCGCGACGGCGGTTACGACGAGGCCTCGGACGAGGCGATGATGGCCCATCGCGTCCGCGGGTTTCTGCGCTCGGCTCCGGTCCTCCTGCTCACGGCAACGCCAATGCAGAACTCCCTGGCCGAGTTGTGGGGGCTGGTGCAGTACGTCGAGCCGACCGGCACTCTGCTGGGGGACATTACGACCTTCCGCAAGGTGTTCTGCGCCGAGGACGACCGGACGCTCGTCCCCGGCCAAGAGCACGAGCTCAAGCGGCGCCTCGACATGGTGCTCCAGCGGACCTTGCGCCGGCAGGCACAGGAGTTCCTCGACCGGCCGTTCACTCAGCGGCGGTGCCGTCTCTACGAGTATGCGATGAGCGCCGACGAGCGGTTGCTCTATGACGACGTGACCGAGTACCTGCTCCAGCCGTCGCTGTTCGCGTTCGCCGGGCAACAGCGCCGCCTCTTGTTGATCGGCTTCCACCGCCGCATGGCCTCGTCAATCCCGGCCCTGGCCGCGAGCCTGGAGAACGTCGCCTCCCGGCTCCGCCGCCTCGTGGCAGGGCAGTCTCCCGTCGAAACGGCGGGTGAAATGCTTCGCGACCTGGAAGACGAGGATGAGGCGGTGCCGGCTGAGGAAGGCCCTGTCCCGGTGGATCCGGCGGGAGCCGCGGAGGAGCTGGCCCGCGTCGAGGGCCTCCTCGCCCGGGCGCGATCTCTGCCGAGCGATGCCAAGGCGCGCTCGTTTCAGGAAGCGATCCGGGTGATCCTCGATCTCGGCCGCGATGGCCGCGGAAGCGGCAAAGCCGTAGTCTTCACCGAGTCCATCACGACCCAGGAATACCTGCGGGAGCTTCTTCTCGACCTGGGGCTCCAGGACGAGGAGATCACGCTCTTTCGCGGCGTCAACGACCACGCCCGCGCCACCCAGGCTCTCGCCCGCTGGCAGCAGGAGGAAGGAGCACGGCTCGCTCCCGGGTCCAGGCCGAGTCGTGACGTTGCCGTGCGGCTGGCCCTGGTCCATGAATTCCTTACACGGTCCAAGGTCCTGGTATGTACGGAGGCAGGGGCCAAGGGGCTGAACCTCCAGTTTTGCGAGACGGTGATCAACTACGACCTGCCATGGAACCCTCAGCGCATCGAGCAGCGCATCGGGCGCTGCCACCGCTACAGCCAGAAGCGGGACGTCACGGTGGTCAATTTCATCAACCGGGACAACGAGGGGCAGCAACTGACGTTCGAGATCCTGAGCCAGAAGCTCGATCTGTTCGGCAAGGTCCTGGATGCGTCCGACACCGTGCTCCACGAGCCGCGCACCGATACTCCCGAGATCGCTGTCTCGGCGCTGGCCGTCGAGGTGCAGAACGATCTCCAGAACATCTATAGCCGCTCCCGGACGATCGAGGAGATCACTCGCGAGATCGCGGCGCTGCGCGACAAGGTGGAGGGACGCCGCGAGGCTTATGAGAGAGAGTACAAGCGGACCTCGCAGATCATCGAATCCCGGTTCGACGAAGACGTCCGAGAGGTTTTCAGGCGTCTGCGCGACGAGCTGCCCGAGGCTCTCGCCCAATTCGACCGCGATCTCGCCGACCTCGTCGAGGGGTACCTGAATGCTTCGCAGGTCGAGTACCGGCGATCCGAAGCAGGAAACCGAGCCGTCTTCGAAATCCTTTCCGAAGACGGGCTGCCTGCCGCGCTCGGAGAGGGGCGCAGATTTGCGACCGGCGACGCGCGCGGCCTGAGCGACGCCGAAGCCCTGAACCTTGCGCATCCGTTGGTGCAGGCGGCGATCACGCAGGCCCGCACGTGGTCGGGTGGATCGGTGGCGCTTCGCCTGCCGCCGGACGCCTCCCCGAACCTTCTCGCGCTGGCGGGCAAGACCGGCGTCCTGGGGGTCGTCCTCGTGGACTACGGCGGGTTCGAGCCCGTGCAGCGAGTGATCGCGGCAGCCGTGGTAGACGGAGCCCCCATCGATCCGTCGCAGGCGGCTCGCATTTCTCGGTTGCCCGCTGCCGACGGTCCTCCGTTCGAGGCCGTCGTGGACCCGCCGTGGCTCGCTGACGCGCTGGACGAGGCGGTCTTCGTCGACCAGCAGGAAGTCGAAAAAAGTGAGCAGAAGCACTTCGAGCAAGCTCTCGGCCAACTCGAGAGGTTCGTCGAGGACAAGGTCCTCGTGCGCCGCCGGGAGCGGGCGGGCATCGCCGAGAAATTGCGCGCCGCCCGAGCCCGCCGTGACGAGGTGGTGGGTGCGAGCGCCCGCGAGCGGATCGAGGCGGAGATGGCCCGCTTCGCCACCCGCGACGAGGAGCTCGAGCGGCGGATCGATGCCCTGAATTCCAGAGAGGACGAGGTCTACCGGAAATGGCGAGATCATTATCACGACCTACGGTACCAGGCGCCCAAGGTGACCCCCCTGTTCCGGGTGGCGTTCCGGATCGATCGCCCGGAGACGAAGACGTCATGCTGAGGCTGCTGCACACGGCCGACTGGCACCTGGGGCGGCGGTTTCCTACCTTCCCCGAGGAGGCGCAGAAAAAGCTCTCCCGGGCGCGCATGGACGTCGTCGGCAGGATCCTCGACGTCGCACGGCGGAGCCGGGTTCATGCCATTCTCTGTGCGGGTGACCTGTTCGACGATCCGACGCCCACGCCGGACTTCTGGGAGGGGCTCGCGAAGGCCTTCCACGATCACCCGGCACCGGACGTTCCCGTGTTCCTCGTGCCGGGCAACCACGACCCGCTCCTTCCGGAATCCGTGTGGTCCGCCGCGCATCCGTTTCGCGGCCGGCTCCCCTCTTGGGTCCACGTGGTCGACAAGGATGACTTCGTCTACGAGCTCACGCCCGAGGCGGTCCTTTACGCGCGGCCCTGCCGGTCCAAAGCCGGACAAGGCGATCCGGCGATGAGCCTGCCTGCGCGCGAGCCTGGCGATACACGGCTCCGCATCGGCTGCGTGCATGGCAGCACCTTCGACATCGCCGGCTACCAGACGAATTTTCCGATCCGCAAGGATGCCGGATCTCAACGCGGGCTCGACTACCTCGCGATCGGCGACACTCACTCGTTTCGCGACGTCACCGAGAGCCTGCCGGTGCCGACGGTGTACCCGGGAGCCCCGGAGCCGATGAGCTTCGACGAGACCGGCGCCGGCAAGGTGGCCGTCGTGGCCCTGTTCCGGCACGGCTCGCGTCCTCGCGTCGAGGAGGCGCCAGTGGCGTTCTGGCAGTGGCTCGACAGGCGATGCCGTGACATGAACGAGCTCCGCGCGTTGCTGACCCTGCCGGACCTCGAACGCCACGTGGTCAGGCTGCACCTGGACATGACGGTCTCGCTGGCCGAAGAGAGCGAGCTCATGCGGATTCTCCGGGACCTGGAAGGGACCGCTGCAACCCACGGCCGCGCCGGCATCCTGGTCGTGGACAAAACGAAGCTGCGAATCCAGGCCGGCTCCACGGATGCCTTTCCCGAGGACCTGCCGCCAGTGCTCAAGGACACCGTCGACCGTCTCAGCCGGATCGTTGCGGAGGCGGAGGACGAGGCGGACAAGGCGAAGGCAACCCGGGCGCTGACCCACTTGTACAAGCTGCTGGAGCGGCAGGACGAGCTGATCGGAGAGCCTCGATGAGGCTCCACCGTCTGCGGGTTCAGAGCTTCGCCGCGATCCGCGAGATGGAGATCGCCTTCGGTCCCGGGCTGAACGTCCTCTACGGACCCAACGACCTCGGCAAATCGACGCTGGCGGACGCCATCCGTCTGGCGCTCCTGCTCCCCTGCACCTCGACGCACTGCGAGCCGTACATCCCCTGGTCCGGGGCCGACGATCCGTTGGTCGAGCTGACCTTCGAGACGGAGGCGCAGCGCGTCTGGCGCGTTCGGAAACAGTTCGGCAAGCGCGGCACGGCTTTGCTCCAGGAGTCCAGAAACGGTCAGGACTTCGACGACGTCGAGCGCGCGCGGGGAGTGGATGCGAGGCTGCGCGAGATTCTGCGTTGGGGGATCCCCGAGCCCGGCGGCGCGGGCGCGGGAAAGGGCCTGCCATCGAGCTTTCTCGCGACCGCGCTGCTGTCGACGCAGGCGAACGTGTCCGACGTCCTGCAGGGGAGCTTGCAGGGTGATTCCGCGGCGACCGGAAAAGATCGGATCGCAGCGGCCCTGCAGGCCGTCGCACAAGATCCTCTGTTCGTCGCGCTGCTTCGGGAAGCTCAGAGCCGCCGCGACGAAGCCTACACGGACAAGGGGGCCAAGAAGACGGCTCGGGGAAGCGTCTTCACGATCGCCAGGGACCGGGTGAAAGAGGCGCGAGAGGAGAAGGAGCGCCTGGAGAAGGTCGTCGAAGAATCCGAGGGCGTCGAGAGGGAGCTCCGGGAGCTCGTCGGAAAGCGGGACCGGTGCCAGGAGGATCACTCCGCCGCAGTGGAGCGGTTGGCCGAGGTCGAGCGGCTCGCGCAGCAGGCCGCGGACCGTGCCGCGGCCGAAGGGCACGTCCGGATCGCCCGCGAGGCCGTGCTGCGCATCCAAAAAATGGATCAGGACATCGCGGCTGCCGAACGAAAAGTCGAAGAGCTCGCCGATCTCAAGGACCAGGCGGGCCAGGTGCTCAAGGAAGCCCAGGCTACCGGTCTCTCGGCCGCTGACGCGCACGCTGCCGCTGATGAGGCGATGCGATCGGCTGGATTGGATTCCGAAATGGTAGATACGGTGGCTCGTCAGGCGCTCGAGCTGCGGAAGGTCGCAGCGGAGCAGGGGATCGCTGCCGCGACCACCGCCCAGGAGCGGGTGGACGCCGTCCAGCGGGCCGAAGAGGAGCACCGCAAGCAGGAAACGGAAGCTGCCCGTGCGCAGGAAACGCGGGCCGAAGCCACCAGGACCGAGCAGGCGGCGAACGATACCCTTCACCGCTGCGACCTGCTCGAACGTGGTTTGGAAACGCGGGCCGCGGACCAGCAGGTCGTGATCGCGCAGGCTGACGCCGAAAAGGAGTCGGCCCTCCAGGCACAACTCGCCAAGCTGTCGGAAGAGAGGTCGGCTCTGGCGGAGCGGCGCGCGGCAATCGTGGTGCCGGCGGCGGCGAGTCTCGCGGCTTTGCGGAAGCTCGAACGGGATCTCGCGAGCGCCCGGGGAGCCCTGGACGTGGGGCTGGTGATGACCGTGATCCCCACTGCGATCGTCAACCTGCGGGTCCGGAAAGATGGAGTTGCGGCGGACCCGGACGTCATCGCAAAGCCTCTGGAGATCGAAGCGAACAGCGAGGTGGAGGTCGACCTCGCCGACCTGGCGACCGTTCGTGTACGAGGGGGGCGCCGCGAAGCGCAGGAGAAAGCTCGAGCGCTGGAGAGCCGTTGGGACGGCGAGGCTCTGCCGCACCTCACGGCGGCCGGTGTCGCGGACCTGGAGGCGCTCGAAGCCAAAATGGACGAGACCAGGGAGATGGATTCCCGCCTCCAGTCGTTGGACGGGGAACTGGAGTCCTTGCGGCGCCAGATCGCGACCCTCGCCGGTGCGGCCGAAGCGCTTCGCGGCGCCTCGACTCGGGCCGCAACTTGCCGTCTGGAGCTTGGAGACGAGACGCCCGAGACGCTGGCGGCAGACCTCGATGCGCTCGGCTCGGATCCCGCAGCGGCGCTCCGGGCGCGCCGACAGCAGGCCTCGCGGGAATTGGAGGCGGCAAGAAAGGTAGCCCAGGAGGCCGCCACTACTCAAGCCCTTGCGGACGAGCGTGCCCGGAGCTTGCGGGAGAGCTTGGAAGGAGCGGTGGCGGCGCGGGATATCGCCCTCGCAGCGCTTCCAGCGGCAGCGGACGCCGCCGGCGAAGCCCTACGGACCGCTCGGGAGGAGCAGGAGAAGATCGCGGCCGAGCTCGCGTCGTTGCAGGACCGGATCGATACGAAGAAAGGGCAGCTCGACGCAGCCCTGGCCGAGTCGCGGGAGGCCGTGGAGGAGGGGAGTCGAGCCGTCGAAGCTGCGCAGGGAAGCGTCACGAAAGCCATCGCTGATCATGCATCGGCAGAGGGGCGGCTGGCCGAGCTCAGGCGGGCTCGCGAGGCAGAGGATCTCTCCGCCGCCGAGCGCAGTCTCCGTGAGACGACGGAACACCACGACGCTCTCCCCGAGCCGGAACGGTGGGTCAGCCCTGACGAGGTCACCGCTGCGAAGGATGCTTTGACAAGAGCGAAAGGGGTTCTGGAGTCTCTGGACCGGGAGGTTCACACTAAGCAAGGAGCGCTCCAGCAAGTGGGAGGCGCCGTCGCGCGCGACCGGCTGCACGATGCGGTCGAGGCCTTCGAGCTGGCGGAGAGCCTGGAGCGCGAGACCGAGGCTGATTACGAGGCTTGGCGCCTTCTCCTGGACCAGATGAAAGAGGCAGAGGCCGCGCAGGAGAGCAACCTTGGCCAGGCGCTCGCCCCCGCCATCGCGGATCGCTTTCAGGCGCTGACCCTGCAGCGCTACCAGAGCATCCAGCTCACTCCGCATTTGGGTACGGAAGGGGTGGTCGTCGCCGGGGTGGTGAGGTCCCCAGATCGAATTTCCGTTGGCACGCGAGAGCAGCTCTCCACGCTGTACCGGCTCTGTCTAGGAGAGTACCTCCAGACCGCGATCGTCCTCGACGACCAGCTCGTCCAGAGCGACGATAGCCGGATGGAGTGGTTCCGTGCGCTGCTTGCGGAGAAGGCCCGGAGTTTCCAGATCATCGTGTTCACGTGTAGGCCTGGGGATTATCTGACGCCGGCGGCGATGGTGGCTGGGAAGGGGGCTGGTTATGTCGATAGCGAGGAGGGATTTGTGCGGGCGATTGATTTGGGGCGGGGGTAGGGTGATTAGCAAGCAGCCGGCGAGCGCGTGACCGCCTAACGCCAGACAAATCACTTGCCCGTGCTGATTCCTTCGAGTTCGCCGACGGCGGAGGCTCCGATGGCAGCGGCCTCTTCATACCTCGCATACGATAGATGCCTCAGCGCCAGCTGAACGACAAGCATCCACGAAAAAAGATAGTATCCACAGTAATTGAGAGATATGGAAGCCGGGATTACCTCCTAAGCGCAAAGCTTCAAATGCTTCAACTACGCGGCTCTTTGAGAGCCCCGAGACCACTAAGACCACTTTTGGACGATAATTAGGCGCGGCCGAAACTTTCAGAAAATTGTCTATCAAGTCTGTGACGGAACTCCCCTTGCGTAGGCGACGAATTGTGGTATTGGTCCAATTCCCCTCCCATCGTGCTCTTCTCAAATTTAGCTCCTCTTGTTCTGCTGAAAGTAGGCCGATGTTTTTTATGGCCTGACTTACGACCTCGTGCAGCCCAGATGCACCTGCTGCCGTAGTCGTGCTTTTGCAGTGGTAAAATGTGATTCGACCTGTCCCGATCGTGATGTAGTCTGCCCACTCTGTGCCATAGTCGTCGCAGAGAACGAAGTCATCGTGAGCAGAGAATTGCTCCGTGAGCCCAAAGAGGCTTAGTGGGCCGAAGCGTTGGCCATCGTTTGTCTTTTCCCCGGTTGTATTCGTCGGTAGGCTGGCGTCGAAGACTTCCGTGAGGGCTTCACTGCTGGCCAAAAGACGATGATCATGAAATAGCTGACCATCGTAATATATGTATGCGGGATCTTGAAACGATACCATGAAGGGAACTTCGCCCTTGTTGAACCATGACTTGAGGGGTATTTGCAGATTGTCTGGGTCAACGGCGATGACGCTGTTCAAGTAGCTCGAGTTTATACTTAGCTTGGTTGTTCTGCGCGCCAATTCCCCGATAATTTCGAGGTCACTACCCATCTCCATTTTCCTTCGAATCTCCCACTTCGTCTGTGGAGTCGTAGGGTCGGAAGGGTCGTCAAGAGGTTTGAGCTCCCATATTGCCGATAGTCTCAAGATGAGCTCGCGTAGGGTTGTCGGCGATAGCGGCTCTCCGCTAATCTCAAAATGCCAGCCCTGGGCTATATGCTCTTCGATAACTCCTGAATCAAAAAGGAGCGCTGTGGGATGTAAGGAGGTGCCGACGGGAGTGAAGTCCTGTGGAGTGGCGAATGACTGGATGAAAGGCGCTGGCGCGGCTGGAGGATTTTGGAGCGCTGCGATTAGTTCTCCGAAGAACTCGCAGAGTTGATCGATGGTCACCTTGGAGCCCGTGCGTCCAACCCGGCCGGACGGCGGGGATACCACCCATTCCTTCCCGGAAGTCTCGAAGCGCATACCAGTCGCGACACTCCGATGAGAGCCGCCGCGCGGTAGTGTTTGTTCCAAGTTCTTCCCTGCTAGCGAGCTGCGGGTAACACCCGTGCCACGAAGAGCTCGGATGGTAATACCGCCGTACTGGCTGTCAGGGGTTGAGTGTAGGGTCACCATTGATGCATAGCTAGGCCGCGAGAGGCCAAGCCGGGAGACGAAATCACCAGCCAAGGACGACGAAACTGCTACCATCCCAGTCTGTTCAAGGACGAGAGCCATTGCATGACGTGTGTCGCTAAGTTGGCTCGAGGCAAGCCACGCGGGTGGCCGATCAAATCGGCCGATCCAGAGCGACCAATGGGCAGTGACTCCGTTAGAGCCAACGTGAGGGCGCCTTACGATTCGGCGTAGTGTTCTGGCGTTAAGTGCTAGTCTGGTTTCATCAAAGGCTTGGGAGATCGCGGTTTTTCTCAGTGAGCCCACCAGGATTCGGTTGCTCTCGGTGAGTTGGAGATGATTTTCGTAGTCTTGGGACATACCTTACCCCCCTATTGGCGGCATCTGCTTGGCCTAACTGCTGGGTAAATTATACAGCAGTCCACCCCGAAAATCCTTGAGCCATGCTTTCTGCCAAGCAAAGAGGTGAAGAAAAATAGGTCTATAAATCTTTAAGGTGAGGGCGCTCTCGCTGAGCGCCGGAGATTTTGCTCTCCTTCTCCTCTCCCCCTGAAGTGCGATGTCCCTGGATAGTCGAGGGACCCAAGGGACAGCAGGGACTCCAGGGACTTGGAAAGCCAAGGACCAGAGCCCCGACCTTTACTTACTCTGGCGCCCTGCTGTCCCTTGGGGCCTTTTTTTGACCTCGCTATCGCGGGTTTCTTTTTCGCTCTTCGAGGCGAGCCCGGGTCATTCGCTCGCGCAGGCCGCCTTCTTTGACGAATGCCTCTTCCAGGGTCCGGAGCTGCCGGTCCAGCAGGGTGCTGGCTACGCGGATCAGGCCGATGATCACGTTGGCGGCGATCGCCGGGTCGGGGTTCTCGATCCCTTTGCGGAAGGTCGCGTAGCACGAGCCGGGGGTCCGGATGAGGTCGCGAAGGCGGCTCACGTAGGCGTGATCGACGGGCCACTCCTCCAGACCGCGCACGCGCAGGAAATCGCGGTAGTCGGCCAGCAGCTCTTCGAGACTGGCACGCGCCACGTTGGTCAGCTTGATCTCCGCCTCCTTGGAGGTCGCCGCGGCCATGCTGGCTTCGATGATGTTCTGCTTGCCGGACCGCGCCGCCTGGATCATCTGGTCATGGGTGCGGCTGCGCCGGTCGATGAAGTGGTCGCAGAAGTAGACCGTGGCATCGTAGACGGTCTCCGCCCTCTGGTAGGAGAGAAGCGTCTTGTAGCCGCCGTGAGGCGGGATGAACCCTGGGCGCATGGCGTTTTTTGAGGTGCAAGGGAAACCCCAGGGCCTCCACGACAGAGGACCAGGTACCCCCTGGCGTCCCTGTTGTCCCTTGGCGTCCCTTTTTTCTCGCGCCGAGTATACCGGAGGGTCCGCCGCGACTCCAGCGGGTCCGCAGGCAGCGCCCCAAGGCAAGTATGAACCGGCCCGAAGCGCCCGGCGTCCTCTCGGTCGAGGGACCCCAGGGACAGCAGGGACTCCAGGGACTTGGAAAGCCAAGGACCAGAGACCCGGTTTTTCCTCACCTGGCGTCCCTGCTGTCCCTGGGGTCCCTTTTTTCTCGTGCCGGCCGCCTCTGATACACTCCCCCCTATCCCAGGGAGTCGGCTGCAACGGCTGCCGCCCCTGAATCACCAATGCCCCCAGCGAGACACCCATAGCAATGACACAAGTCACCCTCGCCGAGGAGGGGCTCGACGCCCTCTTCGGCACGCAAGACGAGAACCTCCGGCGCATCGAGCGCACCTTCGGCGTCACCTTGACGGCCCGCGGCAACGAGCTCCACATCCACGGCGAGCCCGAGCCCGTGGAACGGGTGCGGGTGCTGCTGGCGGAGCTCACCGCCGTCACCGAAAAGGGGTACCGCTTCCGCCCCGGCGACGTGCAGACGGCCATCCGCGTCATCTCCGAAGCGCCGGAGACGTCGCTGACCGAGTTCTTCTTTCCCGAAGGGATGCTCGCCTCGGTGCGCCGGCTGGTGGCTCCCCGCAGCTTCAAGCAGCAGCTCTACCTGCAGTCGATGATCGACCACGACATCGTCATCTCCATCGGCCCCGCCGGCACCGGCAAGACCTACCTCGCCGTGGCCATGGCCGCCGCTGCCCTGCTGGAGAAGCGGGTGCGCCGCATCATCCTCGCGCGACCGGCGGTCGAGGCAGGGGAGAAGCTGGGGTTCCTCCCCGGCGACCTGGTGGAGAAGGTCAACCCCTACCTGCGCCCGCTGCACGACGCCCTGCACGACATCATCGGCTACGAGAAGGTTGGGCGTATGCTGGAGCGCGGGATCATCGAGATCGCGCCCATCGCCTTCATGCGCGGGCGCACCCTCAACGACAGCTTCATCATCCTCGACGAGGCCCAGAACACCACCAGCGAGCAGATGAAGATGTTCCTCACCCGCATCGGCTTCAACTCCAAGGCGGTGATCAACGGCGACGTCACCCAGGTCGACCTCCCCCAGGGGCGCACCTCGGGCCTCAAGGAGGCGCAGGAGGTGCTCTCCGGGGTCGAGGGGATCAAGTTCTTCTATTTCGACCAGCGGGACGTGGTGCGCCACGTGCTGGTGCAGAAGATCGTCACCGCATACGATGCCTTCGAGAAGCAGAAGAGCGAACGAGAGGCCGAGGCGCGCGCTTCGCGCCTCGCCACGGGCGGAGGCCACCCGGCCTCATGAGCCGCGGCGGCCGGTCGCTTCCGGCCGCTGCTCGGGGGGACCCATGGCTCGCGACAGGGAAACGACCGGCGTCATCGAGATCCGCCCCGCCACCCGCGCCATGCTGCTGCGCCGGCGGCTGCGGCTGCGCGACGCGTGGGAGACGGTGCTGGAGAAACCCTGGCTGTGGCTGGGGGTGTTCCTGGTGCTCGCCACCTGGGCGCTGACCCCCGGAGTCTTCTTCTTCCACCACCGCGCCCAGGAAGGGGAGATCGCGGACCGCGACTACACGGCCAGCCGCGACCTGCTGATCAACGACGACGAGGCGACCCAGGCCAAGCAGAAGGAAGCCCGCGACGCCGTGCTGCCGGTCTACGACCTCGATTCCACCCTGCGGGCCGAGCGCGACGCCGCCCTGGCGCAGTTTTTCGACGCCGGCCGCAAGCTGCTGGCCGGAGGGCAGAAGGAAGCCGCGGCGCGGGCGGAGGCGGTGCGGCAATTGACGGCGAGCCCGCCGGCGCCCGACGGCGTCAAGGTCGCGCCGGAGGAGGCCCAGGTGCTCGCCGCCCACGGCTTCTCGAGCGGTCTCGAGGACCGCGCCCGCGGCGCCCTCGGCCAGGCCCTGCGCCGCGGGGTGGTGGCCAACAAGGACCAACTCCTGGAAAACCGCCTGCACGGCATCACCCTGCGGAACCTGGAGACGGGAGGCGAGAGCGTCAAGCTCGACCTCTTCGACCACCTCGGCTATCCCGGCGAGGCGCGCGACTTCTTCGAATCCGAGGTGCGGGGGTGGAGCGGCTTCAACGGCGACGAGCGGCGACTGCTGGTGGACTTCCTGGCCGAGAACCTGCCGCCGAACCTCTCCCCCAACCGCAGCGAAACGCTGCGCCGGCAGGCCGGAGCCACCTCGGCGGTGAGCCAGGTCTTCAACCTCGTCCGCAAGGGGCAGGTGATCGTTCGCAAGGGGGACGTGATCCACGCCGGCGAAGCCCGTACCATCTCCCAGATGCGGGGGGAACGGCAGATCCCGCAGCGTTTTCCCCCGGCCGCGGCCACCCTGGTGCTGATGGGGCTCGCGGCGCTCGTCGTCTGGCTGGCGGAGCGGGGAGAGCGGGTGGCGGACCACAGCCGGGTGCGCATCTTCAGCGAGAGCCTGCTGCTGCTCCTCCTCTCGCTGCTGGGGGCCAAGCTCGCCTTCGTGGTGGCCAACGCCCTCTCCGGCGCCTTCGAGGTGGTGCCTTTCGCCTCGGCCCGCAGCTACGAGTACGCCATCCCCTTCGCGACCCTGGCCGTGGTGGCGACGCTGCTGCTCGGGCGGCAGACGGCGCTGGTGCTCACGGTGCTGTTCTCCGTCCTCGTCTCCCGCCTGGCGACCGACGGCGACGGCCTGTGGGTGGTGTTCTACAGCCTCGCCGGCTCGCTCGGCGCCGTTTTCTCCGTCGATCGGTTCCATTTCGGCCACCGCCTGGTGGTGGCCCGCATCGGCATGCTGGTAGGGGGGATCAACCTCGCCATGGCGATCATCCTCGCCGCCGTGGACCCGGTGGAGCGGGAAGCGGCGCAGGTGGGGTTCGACCTCCTCTGCGCCGTGGCCGGCGGTCTCCTGGTGACGGCGGCCACCAGCTTCGCCCTCCCCATCCTGGAGTGGCTGCTGGGGATCACCACCGACATCAAGCTGCTGGAGCTTTCCAACACCAACCTGCCGCTGCTGCGCCGGCTGGCCTTCGAGGCGCCCGGTACCTTCCAGCACTCGTTGATGGTGGCCAACCTCGCCAAGGAAGGGTGCGAGGCGATCGGCGCCGATCCGGTGCTCGCCTACACCTCGGGGCTCTATCACGACGTCGGCAAGGTGCTGCGCCCCGATTATTTCGTCGAGAACCAGCGGCCGGGGCACAACCGGCACGACAGGCTGCTGCCGTCGATGAGCGCGCTCATCCTCATCAAACACGTCAAAGAGGGGGTGGAGCTCGCCCGCGAGCACGCCCTGCCGCGGGTGCTGCGCGACGCCATCCGCCAGCACCACGGCACGCGGCTGATCAAGTTCTTCTACACCCGGGCGCTGGAGCAGAAGGACCTGGACTCAACCGACGTCTCCGAGGAGAAGTACCGCTATCCCGGCCCGCGGCCGCAGAACAAGGTGATGGGCGTGCTGATGCTGGCCGACGCCGTGGAGGCCGCGAGCCGCACGCTCGCCGAGCCCACGACGGCCAAGGTCCGCGCCCTCATCCGCACCATCTCCGACGACATCCTGCAGGATCGCCAGCTCGACGAGACCGACCTCACCCTCGCCGACCTGACCAAGGTCGCCGAGGCCTTCCACCGGGTGCTTTCCAACATCTTCCACCAGCGGATCGACTATCCCGGCTTCGATTTCAACGCCGTGCCGCGGCGGGAGAAGAAGGGAATCCGGCGGGTTTCGTGATCGTGAGCGAATCGGTCGAGATCGTTCTGCAGAATCCCAATCACTACCCCGAGGTCCGCGCCCGCCGGCTGCGCCCGTGGCTGCTGCGCCTGCTGGGGGGGGTGGCCGGCGACGTCGCGAGCCTGGGGGTGCGCTTCTGCGGCGACCGCGAGATGCGGCGGGTGAACCGCGAGTTCCGCCTCCACGACGAGACCACCGACGTCCTCTCCTTCCCCGGCGAGGACGGCCATCTCGGGGACGTCCTCATCTCCGTACCCGTCGCCCGCCGCCAGGCCGCCGCGGCGGGCCACGGCGTGGAGGTGGAGGTCAAGACCCTGCTCCTCCACGGGATCCTCCACTGCCTGGGCTTCGATCACGAGACCGACGACGGCACCATGGAGCGCCTCGAGCGCGGGCTGCGCCGCACCTGGCTGCGCGAGAAACCGGAGAGCGGGCATGGCTGACGGCGCTCCTGCCGTGCCGCTGAGTCTGCTGCTCTGGGGAGTGGGGGTGCTCATCCCCCTGGCGGTGGCCACGGCGACGCTCTCCGCCCTGCTGGAAAGGAGCGGCCCCATCCGCCTGCGCCACTGGAGCGAGGAGGCGGGCGGCTCGCTGCGCAAGCTGTACGAGGCGCCCGTCCGTTTCGGCGTCTTCCGCTACCTGCTGTCGCTGTTCTCGCGCGCCACGCCGATCGTCCTCTACGCCGTGCTGACGGCCCTCCTGGCGCACTGGCACCGCGCCTGGCCGGGCCTTTGGGCGCTGGCGTTCGTGGTGGCGCTGGTGGCCGCTGCCGAGGTCCTGAACCGTACCCTGGTGGGGAAGGACCCGGAACGCGCCCTGCGCGTGCTCACCCTGGTCTACCGGGCGGCGCTGTGGCTCTTGAAGCCCCTGCTCGCCCTGCTGGCGCCGCTCGTCCCCTCCAAAGCCTTCGAGCGCCAGGGGCACGAGGACGGCGAGGACACCGAGGCCTCGGACGAGGAGATCGAAGCCTTCATCGACGTCGGCACCCGCGAGGGGATCCTGGAGCCCGAGGAAGGGGAATGGCTGTGGGGGATCGTCGGCTTCGGCGACACCCAGGCGCGCAGCGTCATGACGCCGCGTATCGACATGGTCTGCGCGCCCTTGGACGCCACCCTCGACGTGCTCGCCGACCGCTTCATCGAGTCCGGCCACTCGCGCATCCCGGTGTTCGAGGACTCGATCGATCACATCGTCGGCATCCTCCACATCCGCGACGTGCTGCGCGCCCTGCACGTCCCCGAGCCGCCGCCGCTCGGCGAGATGCTCAAGCCCCCCCTCTTCATCCCCGAGACCAAGGTGCTCGGCGAGCTGCTGCGCGAGCTGCAGGCGCGCTTCCAGCAGGTGGCGATCGTGGTCGATGAATATGGCGGCACCGCCGGCCTGGTGACGGTGGAGGACCTGCTGGAGGAGATCGTGGGGGAGATCATGGACGAGCACGAGGCCCTGGCCGCCGAGCTGGAGCCGCTGGGCGACGGCTCCTACCGGCTGGACGGCCGCGCCCGCATCGAGCTGCTCGACGAGCTCTTCCAGGTGGAGATCGAAGATCCTGAATACGAAACCGTCGCGGGCCTCATCTTCAGCGAGCTCGGCTACGTACCTCAAGTAGGTGAGCAAGTAGAGACGCACGGCCTTCGCTTCACCGTCGAGGCCGTCGACGACCGCCGCATCCAGACCGTGCGGGTCGAGCGGATCGCAGACGCCGGAAAGGACAAGGAGGCCGAGCCGTGAAGTCGGGTACCGTTGCTTTGGTCGGCCGCCCCAATGCGGGCAAGTCGACCCTGATGAATCGTCTGCTGGGGGAAAAAGTGGCTATCGTTTCCGACAAGCCGCAGACCACACGGCACCGCCTCGTGGGAATCCTTTCCAACGAACGGGGCCAGATGGTGTTCTACGATACGCCGGGCATTCACAAGCCCCTTCACCGCCTGAACCGGCAGATGGTGCGTTACGCGCTGGACGCGATGAACGATGCGGACGTCGTCTGCCTGCTGGTGGACGCCACGCAGAAGCCCGGCGCGGGCGACGCCTACGTGCTCGACCTGGCAGGCAAAGCCGAAGGCCCCCGGGTGCTGCTGCTCAACAAGGTGGACCGGATGAAGAAACCCGAGCTGCTGCCGTTGATCGGGCGCTACGCCGCGAGCGGCCTGTTTCAGGAGATCGTGCCGGTGAGCGCCGCCCAGGGGGACAACTGCGACCGCCTGCTCGACGTGCTGTGGGATCTCCTGCCGGAAGGGGAGCCCCTGTTCGACCCGGAGCTCTTGACCATCCACCCGGAGCGTTTCCTGGTGGCCGAGCGCATCCGGGAAAAAGTGCTGGAGCTGACGACCGAGGAGCTGCCGTTTTCGACCGCCGTGGTCGTCGAGCGCTGGGAGGACGATGAGCAGAAGGACCTGGTGCGTATCTACGCTTCGATCCTCGTCGACCGGCCGGGACAGAAGAAGATCGTCGTCGGCCGTCAGGGACAGATGATCAAGGCGATCGGCACCGCCGCCCGCCTCGATCTCGAGGAATATCTCGGCCGCCGTGTCTATTTGGACCTCAACGTCCGGCTGGAGCCGGGCTGGCGGGAAGACAAGGCGGTGTTGGCAAGCCTGGACCGGGACGTGGACCTGAGCCTCGAGTAAGTCCGCAGGGAGCTGGCACGCGTCGTGCCTCCAGACCTCTTTGCGGTGAACGATTGGAGTCGCACCGAGGTCTTACTAGCGAGGTGACGTCATGAGTCAGACTCTGAGCCAGGAATTGCAAGCGGTTGAGCAGGGTCCGGTCGTGCAGGGGGTTGCCACGTTGCGGTTCCATACCGACGGCGGCACCTTCGACGGCCGATTTCACGAAGCATCGGAAGGCCAGGCCGCCGTGGTCTGGCTGGGCGGCGCCGCCGGCGCCCTGGAAGGGCCGGCGAGCGGCCTCTACACGCGTCTCGCCGAGCGGCTGGCGGCCGATCGCATCGCGTCGCTGCGCCTCGATTGCCGCGATCCCAGCGACGTGGACGCCTGTGCCTTGGACACCTTGACCGGCGTCGTCTACCTGGAGTCGCTGGGGCGCTCGCGGGTGGCGCTCGTCGGCCACTCCTTCGGCGGCGCCGTGGCCATCGCGGCCGGCGTCGAGACCGCGGACGTGGTGGCCGTGGCGGCCTTGAGCAGCCAGACGGCGGGCACCGGCGCGATCTCTTATTTGAGCCCGCGTCCCCTGCTTCTGGTGCATGGCATGGAGGACGAGGTCCAGCCCGACGCCAGCTCCCGCGACCTCTACATCCGCGCCAAGCAGCCCAAGGACCTCCTCCTCTATCCGGGGTGCCGGCATGACCTCGACGAGTGCCGGGATGACGTGGACCGCGACCTTATGGCCTGGTTGCGGGCGGTGCTGGCCTAGTCTCCGTTTTGTCAGCCCCCTCCTCGATCTCATCCAGCCGGCTGATGTCTACCGCCAGGAGGCCGTCCGATTTCGGGGGCTTGAACAGGCTGGCGAAGCGGACGTTGCAGACCAGCTCCTCCGCCTTGTAGGAGGAGCGGGTGTGGACCGTCTGCGAGAAGGTCTCGTCGATCCCCGTCAGCAGCACGAGGAACTCGGCCTCGGAGGCGAGCAGCTCCTCGTACGTCACGCCGTAGAGCGGGCTTTCCTGATCGATGGGGTGAACGATCGTCCACCCCAGGGGGAAGAAGACGACCTTCTCGCGCTCCAGCTTGAGCGGCTGGAATTCCCGGTTGCCGTCCGGCCGCAGGCGGCTCAGCATCACCCTGGCTTCCACCTGGATGAGCTCGCTCTTGCGGGCGTTGGCGATACGGAACTGAAACGCCGTGATCCCCATGTAGGGGGTGAGGATGGCGTTCTTGCTGAACAGGATCTTCGCCGTCGGCTGCGAGAAGCGGGAGAAGAGGATGCCGGTGGCGAGCGCGAATCCCAGGAGGCCGAAGAGCGACTCCAGGGTCACCAGCAGGTTGGCGGCGAGCCCCACGGGATGCATGCCGCCGTAGCCGATGGTGGCGAAGGTCTGGACGCTGAAGAAGAACATCTCCAGGAACCGGGGGCCCAGACCCGTGGCGGTGGCGCCCATGATCTCCCCCGGGCCGCAGGCCACGAAGGCGAGGGCGAAGGCGGCGTTGGTCGTCAGGTAGAAGAGCACGATGAGCCCCAGGAAGCGGGGCCAGGTGGTGGTGAGGAGGAACTGGTAGGGGCTGAGGGTCTGGAAGACGCTCAAGCCCTCGCGCACGACGTTGAAGCTGCCGTCCCGGTTGAGCAGGCGCTGCCGGCTCTCGCGGGACACCACCGAGCCGAACCCCAAGTCGCGGTCGGGGTCGTCGTCGCTTCTGCGGGCGCCGTTGGAGATTTCGCCTTCGATCAGAGCCACGGGGGCAGCATAGCCCAAGTGGTAGGATGTGGCGCGATGGGCCTCCAGAGCGCCGAGGCGCTGATCCTCGACGTCAGGGATCTGCACGACCGCGACCGGATCGTCACCTTCCTCACTCGCGAGCACGGCAAGAAGAGCGGCGTTGCCAAGGGCGCGCGGGTGAAGCATAGCCGCTTCGGCGGCCAGCTCCAGCCGCTCGCCAAGGTGCAGGTGACGTGGTTCGAGAGCGATGGGCGGGACCTCGTCCGCATCTCCTCCGTGGAGCTGGTCAGCGCCGTCCACTGCCTGCAAGCCGACCTCGAAGGGCTCCTCCTCGGCAGCTACCTCGCCGACCACCTGCTGGAGTTCGCGCAGGAAGGGGAGACCGCGGACCACTTCTTCCGCCTTCTCGACTCGACCCTCCAGGCCCTGGCGGCCGGGGTGGACCGCGACCTCGCCACGCGCTACTTCGAGGCCTGGGTGCTGCGTATCGCCGGAGTCTTCCCGGCGCCCCACGTCTGCCCCGAGTGCGGCCGCCCGTTCCCGCCCGAGGGAGCGGTGCTGCCGAGGTCCGGCGAGACCATGCTCTGCCTCGACTGCGGCGGTCCCAGCGGCTTCGCCGTGGCGCCGGAGACCCTCGACTTCCTGCGCCGCATCGGCCGCGAGAGCCTTCCCACGGCCGCCGAACGGCCCCCGGCCATCGGCGTGCTGCGGCAGTCCGAGACCGTCTGCCTGCACGTGCGCCGCGCCTTCCTCCAGCACGAGCTGCGCAGCTACGACGTGATCCAGGCGACGCTGGCGCGGCTGTAGGAGAGAGCCCTTCAGAGCTGATACTCTCTCCCGCTCCAAGCGGAGACGACGCGGCCCCTGAGGGGGTGTCTCGAAAATGGCGGCAGCGACTCCGATGGCGCCCGGGATTGAAATCCCGGGCTACCGACGGTAGTCCCTGCGGGACCCCAAGGAAGCAAACTGCGGTCCCGGAGGGACTACCGTTGGTAGCCGGGGTCTTCAGCCCCCGGCGGCAGGCGGCTCGGCACTTTCGAGCCATGCACTGAGGCCGGAGAAACGGCCGGAGAGCCAAGACATGCAAACGTTCCAGGAGCTCATCCTCAAACTTTCGGAATTCTGGGCCCGCGAAGGGTGCGTGCTGCAGCAGCCGCTCGACCTGGAGGTGGGGGCCGGCACCATGCATCCGGACACCTTCCTGCGCGTCCTGGGCCCCGAGCCGTGGCGGGTGGCCTACGTGCAGCCCTCGCGCCGCCCGGCCGACGGCCGCTACGGCGACAACCCCTTCCGGCTCGGCAAGCACCACCAGTTCCAGGTGATCCTCAAGCCCTCGCCGCTCGACGTGCAGCGCCTCTACGTGCGCAGCCTGGAGGCGATCGGTCTCGACCTCACCCGCCACGACCTCCGCTTCGAGGAGGACAACTGGGAGGCGCCCACCCTCGGCGCCTGGGGCGTCGGCTGGCAGGTAATGCTCGACGGCATGGAGATCACCCAGTTCACCTACTTCCAGCAGGCCGGTGGCCTGGAGCTCAAGCCCATCAGCGCCGAGATCACCTACGGCCTGGAGCGCCTCACCATGTTCCTCTCCCTCTCGCAGAGCATCTACGAGATCGACTGGGTCGAGGGGCTCGCCTACGGCCAGGTGCGCAAACAGGAGGAGTACGAGCTCTCCCGCTACTACTTCGAGCTGGCGGACGTGGCCTTCCTCCAGCATCAGTTCACCGGGCTGGAGAAAGAGGCGCAAACGTGCCTCGCCGCCGGCCTCGTGCTGCCGGCCTACGAATGCGCCCTCAAGTGCTCGCACGCCTTCAACGTGCTCGACGCCCGCGGCGCCGTCTCCGTCACCGAGCGGGTGGGCCTGATGAAACGGGTGCGCGACTTGGCCGTCGCCTGCGCCAAGACCTACGTCGAGAGCCGCGAGCGCCAGGGCTTTCCCATGCTGCGCGGAGCGGATCGTGAAGCCTATGGAATTGGAGCGGAGGTCAGCGATGCCGCGCGGTGAATACCTGTTGGAAGTGAGAAGTGAGGAGATCCCGGCCCGCATGCTGGAGCCCGGCTTGCGGGAGCTCGCCACCCGCGTCTTCGAAGAGCTGATGGCGCGCGGCATCGGTCCGCGCGAGGTGGAGACCGGCTTCACCCCGCGGCGGCTGGTGCTCATCCTCTCCGGCCTGCCCGAGGGAGAGCCGGATCGCGAAGAGCAGGTGATGGGGCCGCCGGTGCGCGCCGCTTTCGCGGCCGATGGCAATCCCACCCCGGCCCTCCTGGGCTTTGCCAAGCGCACCGGCCTGGAACCCGATCAGCTCTCCCGCGTGCAGACGGAGAAAGGGGAGTACCTGGCCGCCACCAAGAAGATCGCGGGGCGGCCCACCCGCGAAGTGCTGGCGGAGATCGTCCCCCGCATCCTCACCGGCATCTCCTGGGCCAAGACCATGCGGTGGGGGAGCGGCACCGGCCCCTGGGTGCGGCCGGTGCACGGCGTCGTCTCACTCTTCGACGGCGAGGTGGTCCCCTTCGAGCTCTTCGGCATCGTCGCGGGAAGCACCACGGAGGGGCATCCCACACTCTCGCCCCATGCCTTCCCGGTCACGGACGTCGCGGACTACAAGCGCCAGCTCGCCACCCGCCATCTGGAAGTGAGCCCCGCCGAGCGCCGCCGCGTCCTGCACGAGACCATGGCGAAGCGCGCCGAGGCCCTGGGAGGGCGCCTGGTTGACGATCCCTCCCTCCTCGACAAGCTGGCCGCCATCTGCGAGATCCCCGGCGTCATGGAAGGGAGCTTCGGCGACACCTTTCTGGAGCTGCCGGCGGAAGTGCTTTCCACCAGCCTGCGCGACCACCAGAGCGCCCTCACCGTAGCCGCCCCCGGCCCGGACGGAAAGCTGCTGCCCTACTTCCTCACCGTCATGGACCGGCCGGACGATCCCGCCGGCCGCGTGCGCTCCGGCAACGAGTGGGTGGTGGCGGCGCGCCTTGCGGACGCCCGCTTCTTCTACGGCGAGGACCGCAAGGCCGGCCTCGTCCGGCGAGCCGAGCAGCTCCAGTCCTTGAACTTCCACGAGCGTCTGGGGAGCTACGCCGTCAAGACCCTGCGCCTGGAATCGCTGGCCGCGACGATTTGCGACCAGCTCGGCTGGGCAGCGGAGAAGGTGCCCGCGGTCGAAGCCGCGCGCCTCCTCAAGGTGGACCTCGCGACCGAGATGGTCAAGGAATTCACCTCCCTCCAGGGGATCATGGGCGGCATCTACGCCCGCGAAGAGGGGCAGCCGGAGGCGGTCTGGCAGGCGGTTTACGATCAATATCTGCCGGCCTCCACGGAAGACCCCGTGCCCCGCGGCCGGGCGGGGCAGGTCACGGCCCTGGCCGACCGGCTGGATACCTTGGTGGGCATCTTCGGCCTGGGATTGATCCCCACCGGCAGCAAAGACCCCTTCGGCCTGCGCCGCGCCGCGCAGGGCGTGGTGCGCATCTGCCTCGAGGGTGGACTGGCCCTGGACCTGGAGAGCGCCGCCGCCGAGGCCGCGAAGCTCTACGGCGACCGCCTCACCCGCAAGCTGGAGCAGATCCTGGAAGACCTGCGTCCCTTCCTGAACGACCGCATCCGCTACCTGCTGGGCCTCGCCGGCTACGCCTACGACGAGATCGAAGCCGCCCTGGCCGTGGGTGGCAGCCACCTGCCGGACCTCGAAGCGCGGGTGAAGGCCCTGCACACCGTGCGCGAGTCCGCGGATTTCCTCTCCGTGGTGCTGGCCGCCAAGCGCATCGCCAACATCGTGAAAGACGCCGCGGACCGCCCCTTCGACGCAGCGCGTCTGGTGGAGCCGGCGGAGAAGGATTTAGCCGCCGCCTTCACCGAGCTGCGCACAGACATCGAATCCGCCGCTGCCGCAGGCGACTACGAGCGCTGCCTGCGCCGCGTCGCCGACCTGGCGCCGGTGCTCGACCGCTTCTTCGTCGAAGTGCTGGTGATGGCCGAAGACGAGGCCGTACGAGCCAACCGCCTCGCCTTGCTTCAGGCGACCGGCCGCACAGTTTCGAAGACGGCGAAGCTGACGGAAATGGTGGTGGACAAGGCGGAAGCGCGGGCGAAGGCGGGGTAGGGGGAAACCAGGGACAGCAGGGACTTCAAGGACACCAGGGATAAGGAAATCCAGATTGGGTGATCTCCTGTTTGTCTCTTGTCTTTGAGGTCCCTGTGGTCCCTGAAGTCCCTGCTGTCCCTGGTTTTCGGTTTCGGCCGCGCAGGCACCAGTCCGGGAAATTGCACGTAGGGTGCGCTGTGCGCACCATGGAAGACCTTGATGGTGCGCGCAGCCGCTCCCCGCCCGCGTCGCCGCCTTGCGGAAGCGTATAGCCGAAAAAGGAGCGAAGCTGCGCTCGTGAAAATAGAGCCACGTGTTTAACAATCCTGGAAGCGGAAGCCCAGCCCCGAAGGGGGCGACAGCGTAAAGCCTGGGGCGTAAGCCCCAGGAAAGGATTACCACCAATTCCAATAGCCCTGAAAGGGCGGCAGCAGGCTTCACGACCTCGCCCGGAGCTTTACGGACCGTCAACTGGAGGGCACGGAGAAGGAGACCACCCTGAAGCGGTATGCGGAACACTACCTGGAAGTGTTATGGGGGGCAGGCAATCTCTATGTGACAGGGAGTGAATTCGTACTCCTGAGCCTGCGGCTGTTCAACATGGAATGGAGCAACATCCAAGAAGGGCAGGTCTGGGCAGCGAGGCATTTCTTGGAGGATGAAGAAGCTGCGAGGATCTGCAGCGGCTATCCGGACGCAGGAGCATTTCTTCTTGATCTTCGCCAGCACCCGCGGGACCAGATCCGCTGGAGGGAACTCGCACTCGCCGCAGTCCGGCGGTGGAAGGACCGAGGTGCCGAAGGGCGCCATCTTGGAAACCTGGGCAACGCGTACAGGCATCTTGGCGAACCCCGTCGCGCCATTGAGTTTTACGAGCAGCAGCTCGGCATCTCCCGAGAGACCGGCGACCGAGGCGATGAGGGGAATGCCCTCGGCAGTCTGGGCCTCGCTTACGCGGCCCTCGGCGAACCCCGTCGCGCCATCGAGCTCTACGAGCAGCAACTCGTCATCACCCGAAAGATCGGCGACCGACGCGGCGAGGGGAATGCCCTAGGTAGTCTGGGCCTCGCTTACGCGGCCCTCGGCGAACCCCGTCGCGCCATCGAGCTCTACGAGCAGTGGCTCGCCATCACCCGCGAGATCGGCGACCGACGCGGTGAGGGCCAAGCCCTCGGCAACCTGGGGGACGCCTACTTGACCCTCAGTGAATCCTGTCGCGCCATCGAGTTCTACGATCAGGATCTCGCTATCGTTCGCGAGATCGGTGACCGACGCGGCGAGAGTGCTGTCCTCGGTAGCTTGGGTCTCGCCTACAAAAACCTCGGTAAACCCCGTCGCGCCATCGAGCTTTATGAGCAGCAACTAACCATCGCCCGCGAGATCGGCGACCGCCGCAGCGAAGGCCAAGCCCTCGGTAACCTGGGCAATGCCTATGTGGCCCTTCCCGGTGATTTTGATCGCGCCATCGAACTCTACGAGCAGCAACTAACCATCGCCCACGAGATCGGTGACCGCCGTAGCGAAGCCATCGCAAGCTGGAACCTTGGCTTTGCGCTTGAGAAGGGAGGAGATCTCGTGCGCGCGGCGGCTCTGAAGCAGTTCCTCGTGGACTACGAACGCGAGATCGACCATCCCGACGCCGAGAAACACGCCGCCGATGTCGCCGCCCTCCGGGCCCGCATCGCCGAACAGAAATCCTGAGTCCTCTACCCAGCCCGCTATGCCGCCACCGCGTTGGAGGACCTCTTCCCCTCATCCTCGGTTTTGGAGACCCTGACGCCACCGGGATCGGATACAATGAGCGGCCATGGAACCTCCGAAGATCAAGGTCGTGGGCCGGCGCCGAACCGAGAATCGGTCCCTGGCTGACACGGACCGCCTTCTTCGGACCGCTTGGGCTCTTCGTGGAACCCCAGCCCTCGTCCCCAAGGGGGTTTATCGTTTCCGCAGCTTCGAGGAGGCGGACGAATGGATGACGAGGATGATGGCCAAGACTCACGTGCGCCAACGATCGAAGACCTCGCCCGGGTCTGTGACTCCCTCAACCAGTCCGAAGCCCAGTACGTCCTGATCGGCGGGTTTGCCGTCATCGCCCACGGCGCCGGCCGGACGACCAAGGACATCGATTTCCTCATCGATCCATAAGCAGACCTTGATCCGCACCAAGGAGACGATTCGTCCTTCCGACCAGATCGATCGGGAGTTCCTGGCGGCGCTGATACGCGAAGAGGACACGGAAAAGCGTTCACGCCGGTGATCCCGAAGGCCGCTGAGACGGCTTGGCTGCCCTCCCTCTTCTCCCGGATGGCCGGGGGGGAGGCTGGGAGAAGAGGGCCGGGGTGATGAGGGCCTTCGCCGGCGCGGTTATCCGCCCGAAAAGCCAAACCGGCCGAATCGGAGACAACGCTCCTGGCGGTCCGGAGACGCCCGACCGGGCGTCTCTCCAGGCCGGCGGGACGCCAGCGCTCCCAGGCAAGAGCTAGCCGAACCGCTCCTGCCGTTCTCCCTCTTCCCGGTCGGGGGAGGGCGATGGGAGAAGAGGGGCCGGGGAGATGAGGGGTTCCTGGGCGGGGGAGGACCCGGCTGTGAGACGACGCCCGCGATACCTGCACGCCGCGCTCCCCATCCATATATCCCGCCCACCCCTCCATATGCCCCACCCTCCAAAACCTCCCCCCGAATCGTTCCCCCGCCCATCCGGAAGCCCCCCATCCCCATTTCCCCTCCCGATCTATATATCCCGACTCTCGCCCTATCGGGTACAGGCCTGTACCTAGGCAGGTACGGGGGTGTACCTATATATGGCTAGCAGAATTTCATAGGGGATAGCCTTCTGGCATATGGGTACATAGGTCTCTCCATATGAACGAGGCTCCCAGAAGGGAGGTACGGCTCCCAAACAGGCGGGGAAAGCGATCTCCCTGGACTTCCCAGGAGCTGCCCAATATAGGTACAGGGGTGTACCCATATATTTGAGCTCTTGGGGATGCCTTCTCAGACCTTCTGGTATATGCTCTGGAGGCTGGAACATATATGGCAACCGTCCTCCCCTGCCTCGGCGGCGGCGGGGCGGTTCGAGGAGGAATCTTGTTCACGAGCTTGGATCTCAACGAAGGGCTGTTCATGAAGGCGTGGGGCCTTTCCGGCATCCGGACGAAGAAGGGATTGGTCGAGGAGGCGCTGCGGACGTACGTGCGGCTCCATGAGCAGGCCCAGGTGCGCTCGCTCCGCGGCAAGCTGGTGTGGGAAGGGGATCTGGACACGATCCGGGAGGAGCGCGATGCAGGTTCTCGTTGACTCGTCCGTCTGGCTCGACTACTTCACGGGCAAGGCCACGCCTGAGGCGGACCGTCTGGACTCCCTCCTCGGCCGCTTTCCCCTGGTGGTGGCGGACGTGGTGATGACGGAGGTGCTTCACGCGCTGCCGGATGAGCTGCACAGGAAGCAGGCCCGCGAGGCGATGGGCAAGTTCTGGCAGGTGGAGCTGGCAGGCTTCGACCTTGCCGGGCAATCGGCCATCCTCTTCCACACCCTCCGCGCCCGGGGCATCCCCGTGCGCACCGCCGAGTGCCGCATCGCCGCCTTCTGCATCCACCAGGGCTTCGCGCTCCTGCACTCCGCGCCCCGGTATTACGACCCGTTCGAGAAACACCTGGGGTTGACGGTGGCGCGGTAGGGGGGTAGGGCGGCGGGTCAATCCGAGAGGGCCAGCCTGCACGCGAACGCCCAGTCTCCCCCGTTCGGGGGAGTGAAAATCCTCCCTTCGGGCGATGACCTGGGCGCCAGCTCCCTCTTACACTGGCGGTATGAAATGGCTCCGCCGCTCTATCGTCGCCAATACGGCGCTCCTGGCCGCTCTCGGGCTCGCCGCCGCCTTCGGTCCCACGCCCCTTCTGCCGGTGAGGCACGGGGTGGGAGAACCTAATCCGTCTCTGGCCCTGATGCACCTTCTGGCCGTGGCCCTGGCGGGCATGGCCCTCGCGCTCCTGTGGCAGAGCCGGCTCTCTCTGACTGGAGAGCTCCGCCGGCTCGCTCTCGGGCTGAGCCTCGCCAACGCTCTGATCTCCCTGATGGCGCTTTTCGAGCAGATCGCCTTTAAGGGCAGCCCGGCGGGATGGCTCCTGGTCCTGGCCCCGCTTGCCATGGCCGTGGTTCTGGCCTGGATGGGAAAGAGACCGTTGCGGCCTGCGGAGATCACCGCCGAGATCGAGGCCCTCAAGATCCCGGACGAAATCCGGCAGGGTCTGCTGCAACAGATCGGGGAAGCCGCCGCCCAAGAGGAACGCAACCGGCTGGCGCGGGATCTCCATGACTCCATCAAGCAGCAACTTTTCAGCATCAACGTAGGCACCGCCACGGCCCAGGAGCGCTGGGAGCGCGATCCGGAGGGAGCCCGCAAGGCTCTGGCGGACGTCCGCCGATCCGCCCGCGAGGCAATGGTAGAGATGCAGGCCATGCTCCATCAGCTCCGGCCGGAAGCCCTGGGGACGGCTGGGCTCATCGAGGCCCTGCGCGAGCAGTGCGAGGCTTTGGGATACAGGACCGGCGCTGAGGTCACGCTGGAGATCGGCGAGCCGATCCCGGACGACCGCATGCCTCCCGGCGCGCAGGAGACGCTCTTCCGGATCGGACAGGAGATGCTGGCCAACGTGGCCCGGCATGCACGAGCTCAATACGTACGGCTTTGGCTGGGACGCCAGGCCGAGGAGGTCATCATGCGAATCGAAGACGACGGCCAGGGATTCGACCCGGCGGCGCAGGTCTCCGGCATGGGATTGAAGAATCTGAAAGACCGCGCCAACTCCCTGCAAGGAAAGCTGGAAGTCGCCAGCGCGCCGGGAGCGGGAGCGGCATTGACGGTCCGCCTTCCGCTGATCTCCCCACCTCAGGCGCCGGCGGCCGGAAGGCAGATGATCCTTTCGGAATTCCTCTACACGATTGTGATGGCGGCGTTCTGCACCTGGCCGGCCTGGGGATCGGTTGATAGCTTGAGTCCTACCGCATTTTTGTCCCAGGTCATAGCGCTGCCCATTCTTTTCATGATCACTCTGATCGGTTGGCGCGAAGGGCGCGCCCAGCCGCGTGAAGCCAAGAGCTTTGTAAACCGCAAGATGGAGATTATCACAGGCCTGTACATAGGTTGTTGGTGGGTTTCGCTCGCCAAGTACGTGCCCCTTCAACCACAATTATTTTGGGCCATACCGCTCGCGGCATTCCTGTATGCCGCCTTCGCCCTGGCCTGGGTCCATCGGGTCAGCGAAGTGCGTCGCATCTGGCGGAAAGGAGCCCGATTCTGGCTCTGGCTGGTCCTGCCGACGGAAGCGGGAATCCTGGTGGCTCTGTGCTTGGCCCCCTTAAAGCCCAGGCCGCTCGCACTGAATGCCGCGGAAGCCTTCATTTTGCTGGCCATGGGAATAGCCTTCCCTTACCTGGTCTCACGCCAGCGGCGCGTCGAAGGAGCGACCCGATGAGCCCGGTCCGCGTCGTCCTCGTCGACGATCACCGCGTCGTCCAGACCGGCTTGCAGAGCTATCTCGAATCGTTCCCGGATCTATTGATCGTGGGCGCCGCGTCGAGCGGCGAGGAGGCCCTCGCGAAGCTCGACGGGTGGCTCCCCGACGTGGTGGTGATGGACCTGCGGATGCCCGGCGGCATGGACGGCATCGAGGCCACACGCCGGGTGCGCGCCCTCTCCCCCCATACGCAGGTGGTGGTGCTGACGGCGCATACGGACGAGGCGCGGGTGGTCGCGGCGCTGCGGGCCGGCGCCATCGGCTACGTTCGCAAGGATTCGGAGCCAGAGGTTTTGGTCTCCGCCGTGCGCGGCGCCGCCTGCGGGCAGTCGGTGCTCGATCCCGCCGTGGCCGGCTCGGTGCTCCAGGACCTCGTCCGCGGCGGTCCGCTCGCCGAGAACCTCTCCGAGCGCGAGAAGGAAGTCCTCGGCCAGCTCGCCCACGGCCGCACCAATCACGAGATCGCCGAGGCCCTCCACGTCTCTGCCGAGACGGTGAAAACCCACGTCGGCAATATCCTCTCCAAGCTTCAGCTCAACCACCGCACGCAGGCGGTGATCTATGCCCTGAAGCAGGGCCTGGTGTCGCTGGAGGACGTCGAGCTGTAGCGGCGCGGAGCCGCCTCATTCGATCACGATCCCTTTCAGGTCTTTGAAATCCCCATACTGTGCATGCCCCCCCGCCACCACCGGCCGGTTTCCGGGGCGCACCAGCAGCCCCGTTTGGAGACCAGCAGCGGCCGCCGCGTCCAGCTCTTCGCGCACGTCGCTCAGGTAGAGGATCTCTCCGGCCGGCAGGCCGTACGCGGCGGCGATGGCGGCGTAGGAGGCGGTCTCGCGCTTGGGGCCGGTGGTGGTGTCGTGGAAGCCTTCGAAGAGGGGCGTCAGATCGCCGTAGGCGGTGTGGCCGAAGAGGAGCTTCTGGGCACGCACGCTGCCGGAGGAGAAGACGCGCAGGCGGCGCCCCGCCCTGCGCCAGGACGCGAGCGCTTCCGGCACGTCGGGGAAGACGTGCCCCTGGAGCGCTCCTGAGCGGTACCCCTCTTCCCAGATCACCCCCTGGAGGAGCTTGAGGCCGGTCGATTTCCGGTCCTCGGCCATGAGGCGGCGAGCATAGGCGGCAAGGTCTGCGTTGCCGCCCGATTCCTCAGCCTGCTCCCGGCGCAGGCGAGAGAGGGCCTCCGCCAGCTCGGGCTCGGGCGTGGACCGCGAGCAGTAGTCGTCCAGCCGGACGGCGGCGTAGGGGAAGAGGACGTCGTAGACGAAGGAGATCGAGGTCGTCGTGCCTTCGATGTCGGTCAGGACGGCCTCGATCCCCATGAGCTCCGTCGCCCTCTACAGCGTCCTCTGGGCCGGAATGTAGGACGGCCCGAAGCAGAGGGGCTGGAACTTCGTGTCCTCACCGGACTCGGTGTAGTGGGGCGTCCAGCCGGACGAGTCCTGGAACAGGCGGATGGCCCGGATGGTCTTGTCCGCGCAGAGGTCGAACCAGTGGTGGGTGCCGCGCGGCACGCGGATCATGTCGCCCTTGACCACCTCGAGGCTGAACACCGGCCCTTCCGCGGGGTGGACGTGGAACAACCCGCGTCCCTGGACGATGAAGCGGACCTCGTCCTCGTCGTGCCAGTGCTCCTTGTTGAACCGGTTGAGCATCGTCTCCAGGCCCGGGGTCGTGGGCTTGACGTTGATCACGTCCGCCGTCACGTAGCCGCCCTCTTTCATGAGCTGCTGGATGGGTGCCTGATAGGCGTCCAGGATCTCCTGATCGCCCGCCTCCTCGGGCAGCGAATCGGTCCCGTCGAACTGCCCGTACCAGATTCCCACGCCGGCAAGGAACCGGGAGATCTCCTGGGGGTCTTCCACCACCTGCCCTTCCTGGGGGAACGTCAGCGTTGCCATCGTGTACCTCCTCGCGCTACCGCGCGTTTCGGGTGGGTTAAGGTTAGCAGAAAAAGCCGGTTCTCTGCTCCCAGCCGGGCTTCCCCCGGCCCAAGACCCTCATCACCCCGGCCCTCTTCTCCCGCCCCCTCGCCGCCCCCCTCACCGGGAGAAGAGGGAGAACAGCCAAGAAAAAGGACATCAGGGACGGCAGGGACAACAAGGACAAGAGGCGAGCAAGAGGAGAAAAGGGTCGAGGTAATGGGGGTCCTGGGTGGGGGCTCCCTCTTCTCCCGGTGAGGGGGGCGGCGAGGGGGCGGGAGAAGAGGGC
>DASUEN010000099.1:0-35991 GCA_036275055.1 Thermoanaerobaculia bacterium | reverse complement strand
CTGTCTCGCCCCTCTCTGAGGTTCCGGCCGCGTCCAAGCCGCCATCCGTTCACCGCCCCCGCCGCAACTCGGGCTCGCCGAGGCTCCTGCACCCTTACGAACTTAACCCCTGATCTGCGATTCCTTCACAGCCTCTGAGTCAGCCAGGGATTGAAATCCCTGGCTACCGACGGTGTCCCCTGCGGGGTCAAAAAGACGTCTTGGCGGTCCCGCCATAGGGAAAACAGCAAGACAGGTTCGGCCATCTCTTGCCTGGGAGCGCTGGCGTCCCGCCGGCCTGGAGAGACGCCCGGGTCGGGCGTCCAAAAGGCTCGGGCCGATCCCGCGGATGCTGATGGTTGAAGCGTCATCCGTGCCGTCGAAGACCCTCATCACCGGCCCTCTTCTCCCAGCCTCCTCCCCGGCCGCCGGGAGAAGAGGAGGTCTTGAATGGAACGGAGTGCCGAAAGGAAAGGAGCGCAGGCCAAGGACAAAAAGGAGATCAAAGACACCAAGAACCACGAAAGATGCCGGCGTTTCCTGTCCTTGAGGTCCTTGAGGTCCTTGGTGTCCCTGATGTCCCCGGTCGGGCTTGGGGAGCGACGTCGCACCAGCCGGAACCGAGCCCTATCGCGCCCCGTTGGGGCTCCGGCCGGTGGGTGCCGTTAACCCAACCCGGTGGGTTGGGCTAAGGTGTCTCGGGCCTTTGGCCCGGGTGCGCTGGGGCGCGCCATGGAAGACAGGTGCGCACAGCGCACCCTACACACGCCTGGGGCGTTCTTGCTGTTCCCCCTTTTCTCCCGGCGGTCGCGGGGGAGGCTGGGAGAAGAGGGCGCGCGCGACCGCGCCGCCGTCGAGAAACGCCTGCGCGACTTGGGATTGCCGTTCACCGCCGCAGACGAGATGCTGCCCGCGGCGCGATGGGAAACGTTGCGCTATCCGCTCGACACGCACTGAAATCCCGCCGGCCACGAGGCCGTGGGCAAGGCGCTGGCGCCGCTCGTCCGTACCCCGTCGGGGATCAGGGTCGAAGAGCCCGCCTACCCGAACCGCCCCGTAATGTAATCCTCCGTCTGCTTCTTCATCGGGTTGATGAAGATCTTTTCGGTGGGGCCGTATTCGATCAGCTCGCCTAAGTAGAGGAAGGCGGTCAGATCCGAGACGCGGGAGGCTTGCTGCATGTTGTGGGTGACGATGACCTGGGTGTACTGGGTCTTCAGGTCCTGCATCAGCTCCTCGACGCGCGCCGTGGCGATGGGATCGAGGGCCGAGCACGGCTCGTCGAGCAGGATCACCTCGGGCTCGACGGCGATGGCCCGCGCGATGCAGAGGCGCTGCTGCTGGCCGCCGGACATGCCGAGGGCGCTCTCGTCCAGCCGGTCCTTCACCTCGTCCCAGAGAGCCGCGCCGCGCAAGCTCTTCTCCACGATCTCATCCAAATCCCGCTTCTTGTTGATTCCCTGGATGCGGCAGCCATAGGCCACGTTCTCGTAGATCGACTTGGGGAAGGGATTCGATTTCTGGAACACCATGCCGATACGCTTGCGCAAGGCGTTGATGTCCAGCCGTGGATCGTAGATGCTGCCGTCCTCGAAGCGGATGTCCCCCTCGACGCGCACGCCGTCGATCAGGTCGTTGAGCCGGTTGATGCAGCGCAGCAGCGTCGACTTGCCGCAGCCCGAGGGACCGATGAAGGCGGTGATCTGCTTCTCCGGGATGTCGAGTGAGATGTTCTTGAGCGCCTTCTTCTCGCCGTACCAGAGCGACAGGTCCTCGACGCGCAGGATCGGGTTTTCGATCGGCGGGTGGGTCGCCGGATCGGCGTCCGTGGCGGCATGAAGGGGCGGCGGCGGCGCGTGCGTGGGAACGATTTCGCTCTGAGTCATGGTCCGTTCTGTCCTTTTCAAACAGCGCTGCCCGCGTACTTGCGCCGCAGGTGATTCCGCAGGCTGATCGCCACCAGGTTCATCAAGGTCACCACCAGGATCAAAAGCAGGGCGGTGGCGAATACCAGCGGCGTCGTGGCCTCGACGTTGGGGCTCTGGAAACCGACGTCGTAAATGTGAAAACCCAGGTGCATGAACTTCCGTTCGAGATGAAGGAACGGCGGCTTGCCGTCGAGCGGCAGGGTGGGAGCGAGCTTCACCATGCCCACGATCATCAGCGGCGCCACCTCTCCGGCCGCTCTTGCCATCGCCAAAATCATCCCCGTAAGGATACCCGGCGCCGCCGCCGGCACCACCACGCGGCGGATGGTCTCGTACTTGGTGGCGCCCAGGGCGAGCGAGCCCTCGCGCACGATGCGAGGCACGGCCGCCAAGCCCTCCTCCGCCGCCACGATCACCACCGGCACGGTGAGGAGAGCGAGCGTGAGCGCCGCCCACAGGATGCCGCCGGTGCCGAAGGTGGGCGTGGGCAGCGACTCGGGGAAGAAGATGCGGTCGATCGTGCCGCCGATCAGGTAGACGAAGAAGCCCAGGCCGAACATGCCGAAGACGATCGATGGCACGCCCGCCAGGTTGTTGACGGCGATACGCACCAGGCGCACCAGAAACCCCTGCCTGGCGTACTCCCGCAGGTAGAGGGCGGCGAGCACGCCGAGCGGGGCGACGGCGAAGGACATGAGGAAGACCATCATCACCGTGCCGAAGATGGCGGGAAAGATGCCTCCCTCGGTGTTCGATTCGCGCGGGTCCTGGCTGACGAACTCCCCCACCCGGTTGACGTAGACCCGGAGCTTGGAAAAGGTGCCCATCTCATTGGGCTGCAGAGCATGAAGCACGGTGCCGACGGGCATCTCCTTGCTCTGGCCGTCGGCCGTATGCATCACGAGAGTCTCGGCTGAGAAGCGCTGGCGCATGGCCGTGAGCTGCGCCGCCAGGCGCTCGTAGGCGGCCTGGTGCGTGGCGATCGAGGCGTCGAGCTCGGCCTTCCGCCGCGCCCGCTCGGCGGCCGGCAGCGTTTCGAGATCGAGCTTCCGCTGGGCGAGACGAAGCTTCTCGATCTCGTAATTGACGTCGCCGATCGCCCCCTTCTCCAGGTCGTGGATCTTTGCGAGCTCCCGGGTCTTCTGGTCGTGGAGGGGGCCGAACGCCTTCCACACCGCTTCCGGGCCGGAGGCGAGCACCTGGCCGCCGCGGCGCAGCTCGGCCATGGTGCCGTAGAAGTTCCCCCACTCCAGGCGTTCGAGGAGCACAGCGCCCTCGGGGCGGCGGCGCGCAGCCACGTCCTTGGCGTCGAGCCAGACGAAGTCGAGGCCGGAGACGTCGCGGTTGCCGGTCTTCACGCGGATGCGGTCGATGGCGGCTTCGGCCCCCTGGGTAGCGGTCGCCTTCACCCGCGCCGCCTTCTCGACTTCCCAGACCTCGCCCAGGACTTTGCGGCCGTCCTTGAGGTCGAGCTCCACCAGGTCTTTCTGCCAGAAGTAGCTCATGCCGTTCCAGGCGAGGAGGGCGAGGATGGCGACGACCAGCAGGAGGTTGAAGGCCAGGGCGCCGCCGCAGAGCCAGGTCAGGGCCTTGCCCATGGTTTCCGTGCGCCCCCGCGAGCGGCCGAAGAGCGAGGCGGCACGGGACGCGCGGCCGGCGAGGACCCCGGAGAGGGGCTGGGAAGCGACGCTCATCTTGGGCTCCTGCATCAGAGCTGAGAATATCGCTCGCGCAGCCTTTGGCGCACGAGCTCGGCCACGGTGTTGATGATGAAGGTGATGACGAAGAGGAGCAGGCCGGCCAGGAACAGGGTGCGGTAGAGGGTGCCCCCCTGGGGCGCCTCGGGGATCTCGACCGCGATGTTGGCCGACAGGGTGCGGAAGCCGTTGAACGGGTTCCAGCTCATGATCGGCGTGTTGCCGGTGGCCATGAGGACGATCATGGTCTCGCCCACGGCGCGGCCGAAACCGATCATGATCGCCGAAAAGATGCCGGGCGAGGCCGTGGGGAGGACCACGCGGGTCACCGTCTGCCAGCGGTCGGCGCCGAGGGCGAGCGAGCCCGCCACCAGGTTCTGGGGGACGTTCGAGAAGGCGTCCTCCGCGATGGCGAAGATGATCGGGATGACGGCGAAACCCATGGCGAGCCCTACCACCACGGCGTTGCGCTGATCGAAGCCGAGCCCGGTGGCGCGCAAGAGCCACGACTGGAAGTCGCCGGCGAAGGCGAATTTCTCGAAGCCGGGAGACAAGGCCACGCAAATCCCGATCCCTACCGCCAGGGCGACGACGAAGAGGAGCACCTCGGTGCCGACCGGAAAACGGCCGCGGAAAGCCCGCGGCAGCGCGTTCCACAGGAACCCCGTGAGCAACACGGCGAGCGGCAATACGATCAAGGCGAGAAGGAGAGCCGGCACGGCTTTCTCGATGCGGGGCGCGAGCCACAGGCCGGCGAGGAACCCCAGGACCACGCTGGGGAGCGAGGCCATGATCTCGATCACCGGCTTCAAGGTCCGCTTGTAGGCCGGGTGCATGAACTGGGAGGTGTACATCGCTCCGAAGACGCCCAGGGGAATGGCGAGGAGCAGCGAATAGAAGGTCCCCTTGAGGGTGCCGGCCATCAGCGGCACCAGCGAGAGCTTGGGCTCGAGGTCGTTCGAGGCGCCGCTCGACTGCCAGACCCAGGCGGGCTCGCTGTACCCCTCGTACCAGACTTTGCCGAAGAGCGACTTGAACGTCACCTCCGGGTGAGGGTTGTGGATTTCGAGCTCCGCCACCTTGCCAGACCCCGAGCCTTCCCCTCCGGCGACGAAGGCGCCGTCCGCCTTCGGAGCGTAGAAGAGGGCCGTGGGAGCGGCCACCGGGGCCGTTCCCGTCCACAGGGTGCGGTCGGCGGTGGAGAAGAAGAGGCCGAGCTCACGGCCGCTCAGCGCCAGGAAGCTCTTGTCGCGCTGCGAGGGAGCGATCAGCCGCACGGCGTCAGGCTGGCGGGGGAATTCGTGGATCCGCTCCAGCCGCTGCGAATCGTCCGGCTGGCGCACGGCGAACCAGACGGAGAGGGCGCCGTTCTCCTGCCCCACGGCGAGCGACTTGCCGCCGAGGAGGAGGTTGAGGGCGGTCACCGGCGCGCCCGCGGTCGCCACCTTGAGCTCGCCGGGCTGGCCGTTCGCGAGCGGCCACCAGAGGAGGTCTCCCCCGGCGGTGCCGGCGTAGAGGTTCTTCTGCTCGGGGTCGAGGACCATCGCCGTCACTTTTCCCGGCACGGCGATCTCGGCGCGGCCGAGCGATTCGCTGCTCTCGCCTGTCATCTCGTTTTTCTCGACCGCCCGGCGCACCACGGCGAGCTTGCCGCTGGCCAGCAGGGCGGCGGCGGTCACGGTGCCGTCCTCGTTCACCTGGGCCGCGAAAGCGCTCAAGGGGCGGTGCTCCGGGTCGAGCTCCAGGAAGACCGGGGGCGTCACGTCCGGCGTCACCACCCGGTCCGCGCCGGTGAAGGTGACGCTGAACTCCATCTTCTTGAGCAGGATGCGGCCGTCGCTGGTGGCGGCGGCCACGGCCCGGGTCTGGGCGGGGATGGTCATCCCCGTGAGGACCGGCTTGGCCGCCGCGGCACCCGCGGCGGGAGCGAGCACGTCGGAGGTATAGACCTCCTTGCCGTCGGCCAGGCGCACCACCCGCTCGATCCCCTGCGAGTCGAGAGCGGCCAGGTGGGTGCGGTGCTCGTCGGCGAGGAGGGCGCCGATCCGTCCGGAGCCGGCAACGGCCACCTGGCGGACCGGCTTCACCTTCGCCGGGAAGAGCATGGGGACCACCTCGGCGCCAATGAAGATCAGGATGCCGAGGATGCTGGCGATGATGGCGATCCCTCCCGCCGACACCACCCAGCGGGCGGCACGGTCCGCCAGCAGCCGCCCGCGGGGGGTCTCACGGCTGCGGTTGCGCAGCCGAAGACGGGATTCCGCCGATTCCGCAGCTTTCCCTGGCACCGGGGCGGCTCCTCTCTCCTCGCGGTTCGCCATCCGCCTGCTAGAGCTTCGCCAGCTCCTCCTTGACGATGTTGGCGGGCAGGGGGATGAAGCCGTCCTTGACCACTGTCTCCTGCCCCTGCTGGGAGAGGACGTACTTCAGGAACTCGCGGACCAGGGGATCGAAGGGCTTGTTGGGCGCCTTGTTGACGTAGACGTAGAGGAAGCGGGCGAGCGGGTACTTGCCGCTGATCACGTTCTCCGGGCTGTCGTCGATGCAGGCGCCGGGCTTGGCCGCCACCGGCACGGCCCGCACGCCCGAGGTCTTGTAGCCGATGCCGCTGTAGCCGATGGCAAACTTGTCCTCGGTGACGCCCTGCACCACGGAGGCCGAGCCCGGCTGCTCCTTCACCGTCGCCTTGTAGTCTCCCTTGCAGAGGGCGTGCTCCTTGAAGTAGCCATAGGTGCCGGAGGCGGAGTTGCGGCCATAGAGGCTGATCGGCTGATGCGCCCACGCGCCTTCGGCGACACCGGCATCGCCCCACTGGGCGATGGCTTTGCCGCCGCAGGCGCGACCCTGCGAGAAGATGCCGTCGATCTGCTGCATGGTCAGGCACTTGACGGGGTTGTCCTTGTTGACGAAGACGCCGATGCCGTCCACGGCGACGCGCACCGCGGTGGGCTTGTAGCCGTACTTCTTCTCGAAAGCGTCGATCTCCTCGGACTTCATGGTGCGGCTCATGGGGCCGAGCTGCGAGGTGCCCTGGATGAGCGCGGGCGGCGCCGTGGTCGAGCCCTTCCCCTCGATCTGGATGCGGATGTTGGGGTACTCCTTCTTGTACCCTTCCGCCCAGAACGTCATCAGGTTGTTGAGGGTGTCCGAGCCGACCGAGTTGAGGTTCCCCGACACTCCACTCGACTTGCTGTAGGACGGGATGCCCGCATCGACCTTGACGGCCTGGGCCCAGGCCATGCTCCCAGAGAGGGCCAGCGCCAGCACCCAGGAAGCCACCTTGCGATTGTCCATCGTCGCTCTCTCCTTATCTAGAGGTTGAATACGCTCGAGTTGGGCGGAGCGGTTCCACCAGTCCGCAACCCGGACTTTAGGAGAAGGGTTTGGCAGCCAACCTACCGCCGTGTGACAGCGAGGTGACAACGCTCTCGCTTCCTTCTATAATCCAGCAAGTTTTCATGCCTTTCCCTGCGGGAGAGAGGGCTGTCGCAGGGCTGTCACAGGGCCGTCGCAGCGCCGCACACCCCCGACTCTAAGCTGACCGGCAACGAGCAGCACGCTTGGAACAGAAACCTTAACTGAAATCCCATGAAAAAGGAGAGCAGGATGCGCAGAACCGCTCTATTCAAGGCCGGCCTGCTGGCGCTCGTCTTGGCGCTCACGGCCGCCTCCGTCGCCACGGCGCAGGTGACGGGCTTGTACTACCAGGAGGTTGAGAAGGACGGTCGCATCTACGTGTTCAATACCCCCGAGCGTTATCAGTCGTGGCAGTCGTCCGGCGACATCGGCACGGCGATCACCCTGGTTGGCCGCGGCGCCAACGGCGAGACGATCGTGGCCGAGAACGAGACCGCGATGGACCTCTATCTCTTCAAGCACAACCTGCCGGCCTATGACCGGCCGACGCCGAAGGCGGCCAAGGCCGCGGATTTCCCGGCCAACAAATTCGGTATCCGCGTCTACGCCGACATCAGCTCGAAGGAGAACAAGGACGAGGCCACGGGCAAGAAGAGCACCGACAGCGGCGAGGGCGTGGACGTCAAGCGCACCTACTTTACTTTCACCCACCAGTTCGACAGCGTCTGGTCCGCCCAGTTCCAGTCCGACATCGGCGATATTGGCGCCCGCCGCTACGACGTGTTCGTGAAGAAGGCTTACGTCCAGGCGCAGATCACTCCCCTCGCCACCTTCCGCCTGGGCGCCGCGGACACTCCCGTCATTCCTTTCGTCGAGAGCGTCTATGGCCTGCGCTACGTCGAGCAGGTGATCACCGACCGCCTGAGCTTCGGCACCTCGGCGGAGTGGGGCTTCCACATCCTCGGCAACAGCCCGCTCTGGGGTTATCAATTCACCGTCGGCAACGGCAAGGGATACAGCAACCCGACCCGCACCAAGAGCGTGGATTATGAAGGCCGGATCTCGGTGACTCCGGTCCCGGGGCTCGTCCTCGCCGTCGGCGGCTACAGTGGCAAGCTCGGCAACGACACCGATGCGACGCCCGCGCTCCACACCGCCACCCGCACCGACGCCCTGGTGGGCTTCAGCAACTCTTTCTTCAAAATCGGCGGCCAGTATTTCCAGTCCGACAACTGGCGCAATACCACCACCGTGGCCACCGACAAGGCCGACGGCTACTCGGTCTGGGGGCAGGTCAACTTCAATCCCGAGTGGTCGATTTTCGGGCGCTACGACGCGGCCAAGCCGAGCAAGGACCTGAAGCCCAACCTCAAGGAAACCTATTACAACGCCGGCCTCCAGTGGACGATCAACAAGGCTTTCGCCGCCTCGCTGGTCTACAAGTACGACGAGGTCAAGGGCGGCACCTTCTCCACCGGCGACGCCGGCTCCTTGGGCTCGGTCAACGCCGCCAGCAAGGGCAAGTTCCAGGAGATCGGCATCTACACGGTTTACAACTTCTAGGACCCGGTCGCCTTCTTTATAACGGGGATGCCGTGCTCGGCGCCGGGCGGCATCCCTCTTTTTTCGTTGCGCGCGTTAGAGATTAGACGGCCCTCTCCAATCTCTCGCTGATAAGCTGATTCAAGCTTTTCCCCTCGTGCCTGGCCTCAGCATAAAGTCTTCGATGCAGATTGGGAGGGAGGCGCACCATGAGGCGTCCCGAGAAGGGTTTGTCAGGCTCCTCCCCCCGCTGGGCGCAGAATTCCAAGTAGTCGTCGACGGACTCGCGGAAGGCCTCCTGGACCTCGTCGACACTCTTGCCCTGAAAGGTGATGACATCACGAGTATCAAGGACTTCGCCATGAAAAAGTCCAGCCTCGGTGTCCAATTCCACATGGCCTGTATAGCCCTTGTACTCCATCATGACGACTCCTTTCCTTCCGGCTCGATGCGGGCAGCGACGAGGAAGCGTCGCACCGACTTGAGCGCCCCCTTATCGGTCTCTTTCCTCGGATGAGGGCGATGAAAGACGGCGCGAACGCCGTTGAGGTAAACCCGAACACGTGACCCCCGGCCTTCGCTGAGCTCCGCACCGAGCGCCTTGAAGAGGCTCTCGATGTCGGACCACAGGACACCGGCAAGAGCAGGCTCGACAAAGATAGAGGACAGGGTCTTGCGGTGTCGCCCGCTCAGCTCCATGGTGTCACTCTACGACACTATCCGCTGGTGTGCAAGGTTGCAGGCTCCCCCTCACATCCGCACCCGCAGGAACGTCATCCACGAAAACGGCGTGTCGCCATAATCGTGCTTCAGCTCCCGCGGCACGAAGGCGACGCTGCCCAAGACTCCCAGGCCGCCGCGGAAGCTCCCGCTCCGCAGGCCGTCCCAGATGTAGCCGAGGGAGAGCTTGCCGACGTCGAAGGCCTGGCCCTCGCCGTGGCCGCCGAGCTCGTCGTTCTGCTGCTTCTCGACGCGGCCGAACACGGTGTTCCGGTCGCCCAGGGTGACGGCCGACTCCAGCAGGAAGCTGTTGGTGGCCGTACCGGGATCGCGGGAATTGCGCCCCCAGGCGAAGGTGGTCTGCCAGTTGCCGGCGGCGAGGGGACGGTTGTAGACCGCCGAGGCCGTGGTGCGGTCGTCGTCGATCTCGGGCTCGAGTTGCTCGGGGCTGTGGAGATGGCCACGGCTGACCTGGAAGGACCAGTCGGGCGATGGGTTCCAGGTGGCGCGCAGGGACCAGGAATCCATCTTGGGGCTCTCGATATCGTTGCGGTTCTGGTCCGGCTCGCGGCCGGTGAAGACGGAGCCTTCGAGCTTGACGCCGTCCCGGATCCATCCCAGCGTGGCGACGCCGAAGGTGACGTGGGTCGAGTCCAGCCAGTGGTGGCCGAGGGGGGCCTCGGGGTTCTCCATCCCCGAGAAGCGGTGCATGAAGGTGGCGGGGCCCAGGGCCGGCTCACCGGGGAGGCCGGCGTAGAGGAAGACGGAGCTGTGGCTCTCCGCTCCTCCGACGGGCACGCTGTAGGTCGCCGCCAGCTCCATGAACAGGTCGTGGGGGTGCTGGCGGTCGATCAGGGGGGTGACGCCGTCGGCCGTCTCCCCCGTCTGGAGGAGGAGGGGATATCCCTCGCGGCCGATGGTCTCCGGCTCGGCCGAGAGCATGGCGCGCAGGCCCAGCCGGCCGGGGCCGAGGGGGCGGGTGGCCATGCCCATGAGCATGTTCTCGCTGAAGGTCTTGCTCTCCCCCCGGGGGCCGCCCTGGCGGTCGTAGATCAGGGAGGCGAAACCGTGGGCCATCAGGTGCCAGCCGTTCCACGTCGTGTGCTGCCCCTCGTGGGGCGCCGACTCCGGCTGCCAGGCCGTGCCCGAGGCCTCGCGGGTCATGCCGTAGGACCCGAGCATCCCTTGCATGGCGTGCATCTCGTGCATGCCCGGCATGTCGTCCATGTGTTGCATGTCGTGGCCTTCGTGCTGTGCCCGGCCGGGTGCGGCTGAGCCCAGGGCGAGCACCAGGGCGAGGGGAACGTAAAGAGGTCGATGCATTTCCAGAAACTCCCGAAAAAGGTTGACTCCATGCGGCGCCCGGCGGGCCTTCGAGGCCCGGAATCATGGTGCCGCCTACGACGGAGGGTCAGGGAGTTTCAGGCTAGAGGGACGTGATCGATCGAGAGGACGAGCAGGGCGGTCGGGCGATCCACGGCGGACGCCTCCAGCTCTTCAAAGGATTGGACTTCCAGCAAGGCCGGCGTGGCGCCGATCAAGGCCGAACCCTGGCAGGCCTGATCGCAGAGGGCATGGCCGCCCTTGCCTTCCTTCATTGGATCGCAGCAGTCGTGCCCCTTGGGGGTCTGCGGCGCCGGCCGCGCCTCGTGGCAGGAGGCGTGCCCTGCCGCAGCCGTAGCCGCCGCGGCATGGCACGGGTGGGGCCCGGCGCTCAACCCGAGGGTGATCGCCAGCAGCAGGAGGATGACGGAGGCGCGTCGCATGGCTTCGGTCCGGCGATGCCGGAGGATTTCAGGGTATCTCAAAATCGGGCTAGTTGTAACCGACACTCAGCAGCCGGCGGGCGCTCTTGTCGTACCCGATGCGGTCCGTGGTCTCGAAACCCAGCGAGTCGGCCACCCGGTTGATGACGTTGAAGAGGGTGCAGACGTGGAGGGCGCTCTCGATCTCCTCGTCGGAGAGGCCGGCTTCCCGCAGCGGTGTGGCGTCGGCCGGCCCCACCTCCGCCGGCTCCAGGGTCAGCTTCTCGAGGAAGCCGAGCATCGCCCGCAGCTTCTCGGAGATGGGTGCCGTGCGGTAGTCGGCCAGCACCGCTTGGATCAAGGCGTCTTCACCGTGGGCCATCGACGCGACCGCGCCGTGCTGGTCCTGTCAGAAGACGCATTCGTTGCAGCGGGAGGTGAAGGAGGCGAAGAGCTCCCGCTCCCAGACGCTCCACGGCGAGGGCCCGCGCATCACGGCCTGAATCCAGGCGTTGTAGGCCCGGCCGAAGATCTCCGGCCGGTACATGAGAGTGCGCATCACGTCCGGCAGCCGGGTGCGGATCTTGAGGCCCATGACGGGGAAGAGGAGCCGCATGATCCCCTTCCCCCGCCGCACTTTCTCCAGTCTCATCGCGCACCTCCGCGCAGGACGGCGAGCCCCCGCTCCAGGCGGGCCAGGCCGGCGCCCACCGCGGCGCTGATGGAGACCTCGAAGATCGCGTCCTCGGACCAGCCGGCCTCGCCCAGGGCCGCCACGTCCGCGTCGGTGATGCGGTAGGCATGGAGGGCGATGGCGTCGACGAAGGGCTTGAGCCCCGCCGGAATCTCGGCTCCGGCCGGTGCCGCCGGAGCACCGGAGAGCTCGGCCGCCCGCGCCGCCACCGCCCGCCGGAGAGCGGTTTCCGTCTCACCCTGCCCTTCCAATACGGTCCGGCGCTGGTTTTCCACCAGCTCGTCGTAGCGTCCCATGCGTGCTCTCCCGGGCAAGTTGGCCCTTGTCTATCTGAATAGGTGCATTCTACGGCCGGGGACGGGCCGGCGGGGCGATTCGAGGCCACCATCGCCCCGCCAGCCGTGGTAACCTCCCCCGCCGCGTGTTCCTGTTGATGAAACCTTCCCAGCAGCGCGTCGAGCGGTTCCTCGCTCAGCAGCGCAGCCGTACCTTCTCGTACCGGGAGGTGGGGCACTCCCGCCGCGGTGCGCCGGCCGGCTTCAAGGCCGATCATCATCGCGTGCGGCTCGGCGAGGGGCGGGCCGCTTTCGCCCGCGCCGTGGAGGCCCTGCGGAGCTGGAAGATGTTCGGTCTCGGCTGGGTCACCACCTTCCCTACTGCGGCGCCGCTGGAGCCGGGCACCACGGTGGCGGTGCGCGTGCGGCATTTCGGCTTCTGGTCGCTCAACGCCTGCCGGATCGTCTACCGCATCGACGACGAGGGACCGGTCGTCCGCTTCGGCTTCGCTTACGGCACCCTCCCCGATCACGGGGAGCGGGGGGAGGAGCGCTTCACCATCGAGTGGCACCACGAGGACAACTCGGTGTGGTACGAGATCTTCGCCTTCTCCCGCCCCAACCACCCGCTGGCGCGGCTCGGCTATCCCGTGACCCGCATGCTCCAGAAGCGGTTCGCGCGCGACTCGAAGCGCGCCATGGCTGTGGCCGCCGCCGCCCACTGGCCCGCCCCGCCGGCGGTGAAGGACCCGGAATGAGCTTCCTCTACCGGACCTGGGAGGGGAACCCCCTGGTCAATGCCCTCGGCCTCGCCGCCGGCCGCCTCGCCGCGGCCAACCTCGACGTCCACGCCGAGGACGAGATGCTCCTCCACTATCTCAACCTCCACGGCGGCAACCGGGACCAGGCCCTCGTCCTCTACTTCGATTCCGGCCGCCGGATCTGGGAGACGGTCGCCGCCATCCTGCGCTGGCGCTTCGGCGAGCTGCCGCCCGGCTTCCAGCTCCTGGATTTCGCCAGCGGCTACGGCCGGGTGACCCGCTGGGCGGTGCTCGACGTGCCGCCGCAGGGCCTCTGGGTGTCGGACGTCTACGCCGGTGGCGTCCGCTTTCAGGAGGAGGCCTTCGGCGTCCACGGCATCGTCTCCCATGCCGACCCCGAGCGCCTGGTCTGCCCCGAGACGTTCGACGCCATCGCCGTTTCCTCCCTCTTCACCCACCTGCCGGAGGTCACCTTCCGTTCCTGGCTGCGGCGACTGTGGGGGCTCCTGCGGCCGGGCGGCGTCCTCGCCTTCACCGTCCACGACCGCGACCTCCTCCCCCCGGGCCGGGAGCTGCCGCCCGGCGGCCTCCTCTTCGATGCCCAGAGCGAGAGCGGCTCCCTCCCCACCGCGCAATATGGCACCACCTGGGTGGACGAGGCGTTCGTCCGCCGCATGGTGAGCGAGGTCGCCCCCGGCAGCTCGGTCGCCCGGGTGCCGCGCGGCATGCTGCGCTTCCAGGACCTCTACGTGGTGGTGCCCGAAGGGGGCGCCGATTTTTCGGGGCTGGGGCTGCGGGCGGAGCCGGAAGGGTTCGTGGAGCACTGCTCGCTCGCCGGCGGCCACCTGACCCTCGCCGGCTGGGTGGTGGACCGCGCGCGGCACGCTCCCCCGCGGGAGGTGCGGCTTTCCGTCGGCGATGCGACCGTCCTCGTTCAATCCGCCTTCACGCCGCGCCCCGAGGTCGCCGTCCTCTTCCCCTTCGAGAAGGTGGCGGCGTGTGGCTTCAAGCTGGAGGCCGTGCCGCTCCCCGCCGGAGCCGAGGCCGCCTCGCCCCTCGTGGCCCTGGATGTGGTGGACGCCGAGGGGGGCGTCTCCCGCCTCTACGAGGACGCGCTCCCCGCCGCCCTCCTGCGCTCCGCCCGCCTCGATAGCTACGCCCTGGAGACCCAGGCCAGGAAGCTGCGGCAGGAGGGGGACGCCCTGCGCGCCCGCATCGCCGGCATGGAGGCGAGCCGGTTCTGGAAGCTGCGCAACGCGTGGTTCCGGGTGAAGCGCAGCCTCGGCCTCACCCGGGAAACCTAGAATCTACGCCCGCCGGTCCCCCGTCTCGATCACCAGCCCCACGATCCCCAGCACCAGCCCGACGACGATCAGCAAGAGGCCGACGAGCGAGCGGGTATGGTCCGCCGCCGCCGCGCTCGCCGCCTGGGAGACGAGCGTGCCGAGCCCGGCGTCGTGGGGGATGGCGAATAGCCCTGTGGCCGTCAGCAGGAAGCCCAGGGAGGCGAGCTTCAGGGTCCACGGCGTGACCCGCGGCCGGCCCATCCCCTGGCCGATGGTGCTGCGGGTATAGCCGTAGGCGCTGTAGATCGCGAAACCCAGCACCAGCCAGCCCACGAACCGCCACCACGAGGCCGGCGGCAGGTAGTACATCAGGAAGATGCAGGAGACCGCTCCCAAGATCGGCAGCAGGTACGGGCCGAAAGGCACCCGGAACGAGCGGTGGGCGGTGGGGTTGGTGTGACGCAGGATGGGGATGCCGACGCACACCAGCACGAAGGCGAAGAGCGTGCCGATGTTGGTCAGGTCCACCATCTCGTCGATGCTGGCGAAGGCCGCGACCCCGCCCACCGCCACCCCGGTGAGGATGGTGGTGACGTGCGGCGTGCGGAAGCGCGGATGGACGCGGGCGAACGACTGCGGCAGCAGGCCGTCGCGGGCCATGGAGAAGAAGATGCGCGGCTGGCCGAGCTGGAAGACGAGGAGCACGGCGGTGTGGGCGATCACCGAGCCCAGGGCCACGAAGCCGGTCGCCCACCTCTGCCCCGGCGCCACGTAGTTGAGCGCCATGGTGAGCGGCTCCGCCTGCTCGGTGGCCAGCTTCTTCACCAGCACCGGGTACGGCAGGATGCCGGTGAAGACCGCCGCCACCAGGGCGTAGAGGAAGGTGCAGATGATCAGCGAGGCGATGATGCCGATCGGCAGGTTGCGCCCCGGGTTGCGCGTCTCCTCGGCGACGGTGGACACGGCGTCGAAGCCGATGTAGGCGAAGAAAACCACGGCCGCGGCGGTGAACGTCCCCGGCCAGCCGTTGGGCTGGAACGGATGCCAGTTTTGCACGATGGCGCCCGGCGCTACGTACTTGAGGGCGATCACCACGAAGAAGAGGAGGACCACGATCTTGATCAGCACCATGCCGGCGTTGAAGCGGGCCGACTCGCGGATGCCGACCACCAGGACGATGGTGATGAGGGCCACGATCAGGAAGGCCAGCAGGTTGAAGACGATCGGCACGCCGAAGACGTGGGGCGCACTGGCCAGGAGGTCGGGCAGGTGGGAGGCCGTGCGGTAGTCCGTGGCCAGCCAGCCGGGGAAGTCGATGCCGACGCTCCCCAGCAGGGTGCGGAAGTAATTGGCCCAACTGATGGCGACCGCCACGTTGCCCACCGCGTACTCGATGATGAGGTCCCAGCCGATGATCCAGGCCACCAGCTCGCCGAGGGTGGCGTACGAGTAGGTGTAGGCGGAGCCCGAGATCGGCACCAGCGCCGCGAACTCCGCGTAGCACAGGGCGGTGAAGGCGCAGACGACGGCGGTGATGAGGAAGGAGATCATCAGCGACGGCCCCGCCCCGGGCCGGGCGGCGTCGCCGGCCGCGGCGGTGCCGATGGTGGCGAAGATGCCGGCGCCGACGATGGCCCCGATCCCCAGCAGGGTCACCTGGAAGGCGCCCAGGTCGCGGCGCAGCGCGGGACCGCTCTCCACTGACGCCATGATGTCGTCCAGCTTCTTGATCTGGAAGATGCCTCGGAGCAAGCAGGGCCTCCTTCTGGGAGCTTCGGGGCTCATCCGAGCCCCGCTCCGGGTCGTGGAAAGTGCGGCGCGGAGTCTGACACGGCGGGGGGCGGAGGCGCAATTTCCGCCCCACTTCCTCCCTCCGGACGGCGCCATTTGGCATCTGGGAGATTTTCCTCTAGGATTGCGCCCCGTTTCATGGCTACGAAGAGACCGCTGCACACCCGACGCCTTCTCGCGATCCACTCGTCCGCAGCGGAGGTATGAAAGTGACCCGGGGCTCCGCCTCCAGGGAGCCGGCCCGGGGGAAGAAAGCAGGCGCCGGTACAAGTGTTGCATTGGCACCGCAGAGCAGGAGGGGTGTCAACGAGGCGGTGATCCCCTCCCAACCCTCTTGTCGGTCGGGCCGAGATCTTTCCGGGAACTCTTTTGGAGCTCCCCCCTTCTAAGTGGTGGAGAGGTGACTATGCAGAGAACTGTGATACTCCCCGTCGCAGCCCTTCTGATCCTGTTGCCGGCGTTCGGCTGCGGCAAGATCCAGGCGCGGGCGGAGCTCAAGAAGGGCAACTCCTACTACCAGCAGGAGTCGTACGTGAAGGCCATCAGCCAGTACAAGGAGGGGCTGAAGCTCGACCCCGACGCGACGTTCGCCTGGCGCTCCCTCGGCCTTTCCGCGCTCGCCCTCTACCGCCCCGGGGACGACAGCCCGCAGAACGTCGAGTACGCAGACACCGCCATCAACGCCTTCGAGAAGTACCTCGCCGACTACCCGAAGGACGAGAAGGTCGAGGAGTACCTGATGTCGACCTTGGTCAACGCCAAGAAGTACGACGACGCCCTCGCCTTCATCGACCGCCGCAGCAAGGAGATGCCGCAGGAGGCCCCGAAGCTCGCCAAGTACCGGGTCACCATCCTGACCCAGGCCGGGCGGCTCGACCAGGCGTTCCAGCTCGCCTCCCAGCTCCAGGGGCAGGAGAAGGCCGAAGCGCTCTACTCCATCGGCGTCTCGGCCTGGGACAAGGCCTACCGCGACCCGTCGATCAACATCGACGAGAAGACGAAGATCGTGGACATGGGCCTCCAGGCCCTGAAGCAGGCCCTGGACGTCAAGCCCGACTACTTCGAGGCGATGGCCTACTACAGCCTCCTCTTCCGCGAGAAGGCGAAGGTCGAGCTCGACGGCAACAAGCGCCTCGAGTACACGGCGCAGGCGGACGAGTGGCTGAAGAAGGCCGTCGAGCTGCGCAAGAAATCGCAACAGACCAAGCAGAGCCCCGCTAAAACCTGACCAAAGGTGGGAAGAAGCCATGTTCGAAAACTCTCTGATCGACCTGGACACGGTGCACAAGCGCGGCGTGCGCTGGTGGCTTATGCCCGTGGCACTGGCGCTCCACGTCATCGCCGGCGGCGCGCTCCTCTTTGCGCAGTACTGGAACGTCCCCGAGGTGCCCGAGCCGCCGATCAACGTGGTGTTCATCAACGCCGCGCCACCGCCACCGCCACCCCCTCCCGCGGCACCGCCGCCGGCCGCACCGAAGCCGACGGTGCCGAAGGAGGTGCCGAAGGTGGTCCCCACCACTCCGGTGCAGCCCGTGCAGATACCGGACAAGGTACCGGAGGCGAACCCCAACCCCGAGCCCAGTGCGGTCGATACCGGCGTGCCGGGGGGCGTCGAGGGCGGCGTGCCGGGCGGTGTCGTGGGCGGAGTCGTCGGCGGAGTCGTCGGCGGAGTGCCGGGGGGCGTCGTCGGCGGCACGCCGGGCGGCGTGCCCTCGGACGACGCGCCGCTGCGGGTGGGCGGCGCCGTCACCCGGCCGGAGATCATCAACCAGGTCAAGCCGATCTACACCGAGCTCGCCCGCCGGGCGCGCGTCACCGGCACGGTGATCGTGGAAGCGATCATCGACACCGGCGGCAACGTCACCAACGTCCGTGTGCTCAAGGGGCTGCCCATGGGCCTGGACAAAGCCGCCGTGGACGCGGTGCAGCGGTGGAAGTTCAAGCCGGCGACGCTGGAAGGCAAGCCGGTCAAGGTCTATTACGTGCTGACGGTTAATTTCCAGGTGCAGTGAGCGCCTAGGTCTTTTCGGGAAAAAAGGAGAAGCGCATGAATCTGAATCCCGTCGACATCTGGAACCAGATGACCATCCTCAACAAAGGGGTGATCGTCATCCTCATCGGCCTGTCCATCTGGTCGCTCTACGTCTCGGTCGAGAGGCTGATCATGTTCAACAAGGCGCGCAAGCAGTCACTGCTCTTCGCCCGCCAGGCCACCGAGCACCTGAAGAACGACCGCCCGCAGGCTGCCATCGACGCCGCCAGCAAGTACCCCCAGAGCCACCTGGCCCGCGTCGTCTCGGCCGGCCTCCAGTCGTTCCAGTACGAGAGCCAGACCAGCCCGCTCTCCGAGACCGAGGTCGTCGAAGCCGCCTCACGCGCCGTCGAGCGCGCCACGCTGCTCACCACCTCGGACCTCAAGCGGGGCATCGGCTCGCTCGCCACCATCGCCACCATCACCCCCTTCATCGGCCTGTTCGGCACCGTGATCGGCATCATCAACGCCTTCCACGGCATCGCGCTCGCCGGCTCGGGCGGCATCGGCACCGTGTCCGCCGGTATCGCCGAAGCGCTCATCGCCACCGCCTTCGGCCTCGGCGTCGCCATCCCGGCGGCCTGGATGTTCAACTACTTCACCAACAAGCTCGAGCGGCTGCAGATCGAGATGTCGAACTCTGCCTCGGAGCTGGTCGACTTCTTCATGAAGCGCCAGAAGAGCAAGCATGCTGCCTAAACATCACAAGCTCGCGCTCATCAAAGAGGTGCGGAGCGACATCAACGTCACTCCCCTCGTCGACGTCTGCCTGGTGCTGCTGATCATCTTCATGGTCGTCACCCCGATGCTGCAGAAAGGGGTGGACGTGAAGATGCCGGAGACCGCGAACCCGGACAAGATGCCGGAAGGGCAGAAGCAGCTCAACGTGGCGATCAAGAAGGACGGCAGCGTCTTCGTGGAACAGAACTGGGTGCCCGCCGACAACGTCAAGGCCGCCTTCGTCGACATCCACAACCAGACTCCGGACAAGAACGTCGTCATCAAGGCGGACAAGAGCCTGAAGTACAAGGACGTCCGCAAACTGATGCAGATCGTCAACGAGGCCGGATTCAGCCGTGTAGGATTGGCCACCGAGAAGGAAAAAACACCGGGCGGTACCGCCTAGGGCGGGCTCCCGCAGGAGTGAACGACCATGGCAATGAACGTAGGTGGCGGTGGTGGCGTCCGGAGCGAGATCAACATCACGCCGCTGGTGGACGTGGTGCTGGTGCTGCTCATCATCTTCATGGTGGCGGTGCCCCTGTTGCAGAGGGGCTACGGCGTGCAGGTGCCGCCCAAGGTCGAGACCGCAGCCCCTCCTCCCCAGTCCGACGACCAGGTGATCGTGCGGATGGACGGGCAGGGGAACATGTTCATCAACAAGACGCAGTACTCACAAAACGAGTTCGGCGGCAAGCTCCGCGAAGCGATGACCGGCCGGCAGAGCAAGGTGGTGTTCTTCGCCGCGGACGGCGACCTGCTCTACGACAAGGTGGCCCGCTTCATGGACCTGTGCCGCAACAACGGTGCGGAGAACCTGGGCATCGTCTTCGACGACCTGCGGCCCGGAGCGGCCCCCAGCGCTCCCGCCGGCGCGCCCTAGCCGCGAGATCAACGCTTCTCCCGGTCCCCCCTCGGCCCCAAGTTGGGCGAGGGGGGATTTTTGCTGGGGGCGTGTTTCCTGGGATTTCGGCTCAGCCGCGCAGGGCGTGGCGGAGGCGGCCGAAGAGCTGGTTGAGGAAGTGCCCGCGGTCGAGGAAGGGGAACAGGAGACGCCTCCGCTCCCCGAGCTCGTGCCGCAGGGCGAGGAGACCCGCGTGGTGGGGATCGATCTTCAGCCCGTCCTTCACCGCCCGCACGGCGCTGGAGCGGTTGCGCGCCAGCAGGCAGGTGCGGGCCAGGTTCAGGTAGTTGTCCGCCTGGTAGAACTCCACCTTCACCGAGTGCCGGCAGAGCTGGAGCCCCTCCCGCACCCGCTGCTCCCGCAAGGCGATGCCATATCCCAGGTAGGAGTAGAAGATCCCCGGCAGGCTGGCGCCCGCGTCCCCCCGCTCGGCGATCTGGCCGAGATGGCGCAGGCCCTCGTTCCAGTCTCCCCGGCGGCAGCAGTCGATCCCTCTGCGCATCGTGAGGAGCACGTCAGCGTTCGCGGCCATGGCGAAAGATACCTCCCGGAGCGTACACCGAAGATAATAGGTAAATGTACATAGATCCCGGCCGCAGTTCAAGTGCCTCTTGGATCGCCGCTGCTCTGGCCGGGGGCTCGCGCCCCGTGCCCCCCGTGCTAAACTTCAGCGTCCTTCTGCTTCAAAATGAGGATGGCGCAGCATGAGCGACCCGCAGAGCCTCTCCCCCCACCGCGAGGTCCACGACCTGACCGACCTGGCACGGCGCTTCAGCGAGGGCGGGCGCCACGAGGAGGCGGCCGACCTCCTCCTCCTCGCCCTGCGGCTCGACCCCAAGAACCTGAGCGTCAAGCTGGGGCTCGCCGAGGTGCGCAAGCGCCAGCAGCACCTGCGGGGAGGGAGCCCCCGCAGCCTGCGCGACCTGCTGCGGGAGGGGCACCGGCGCAACGCCATCGACGCCTCCCACTTCCTCGGCCTCGCCCACCTCTACGCCGAGAAGGGGGAGAACGCCCGCGCCATCGAGTGCATCGAGGTGGCGAAGGCCAAGGACCTGGCCAACCCGGCCAACCACAAGCTCCACGCCCGCCTCCTCTTCCGCCGCCGCGACTTCGACGGCGCCGCCGAGGAGTTCGGCCGCGCCCTGCGCTTCAACCCCTTCGACCGCGAGACGGCCGAGAACCTCGGCCGCGCCGAGTACGAGCGCAAGCAGTTCGAGGCCGCCCTGGGGGCCACCGTCCACGCCTTCCTGCTGCTCAACGACGGCGACGAGGAGGGGGTGCGGCGGCTGCGGCGGCGCATCCAGACGCTGAAGCAGATCCTCGGCTGGGGGAACCGCGAGCTGTCGCGCCTCTTCCACGAGCGCCAGGAGTCGGTGCACACCGCCTTCGAGCGGCTGGAGTGGCACCGCGAGCGCTTCCTCGAGCAGGGGGGGCTGCCGGGGGCCAACATCAGCCTCACGGCGCCGGCACCGTCGCGCCGCGAAACGGGAGGCCAGATCGATCTGGCGATCCGTCTGCGGCGGCTCAAGCTGCTGGCCCACTTCTCCGACGAGCAGATCTTCCGCCTCACCCAGGCGGTGCGCGAGGAGGTCCACGACGTGGGCAGCCTGATCTACACCCATCGCAGCCAGGGGCGGGACCTCTACGTCCTGGAGCGCGGCGAGGTCAACCTCCAGCGCACCACCACCTACGGCACTTTCTCCCTCGGCACGGTGGAGGCGGGAGACCTGTTCGGCGAAGGGGGGTTCCTCACCGGCCACGAGCGCAGCGCCGACGCCCTGATCGCCTCGGCCTGCCAGGTCCTGCGCCTGGACGCCGCGGTGCTGGACAACCTCGTCGAGGCGTCGGCCGAGATGGGGGTGCAGGTCTACTGGACCCTCTGGCACAGCCTGGCGCGCAAGCTGCGGGCCACCAACGACCAGCTCAAGACGTTCTTCTCCGACGAGTCGCTCCCCGACAGCTTCCTGCGCCTGCGCAAGCAGCCCACCGGGGCCGCGGCGAGCGTCCGCGTGGAGGATTCGGACAAGATCCGCCTCTTCCGCGAGCAGGGGCTCTCCCGCCGCGAGCTGATGACGCTCGCCACCTTCTCCAAGGAGAAGCGCTTCGCGGCCGGCGCCTACCTCTTCCAGGAGGGGGACGAGGGGTCGGAGATGTACGTCGTGCTCGAAGGAAGGGTGGTGATCTCCAAGTTCATCCCCGGCGCCGGCGAGGAGGCCCTGGCCGTGCTCGAGCGGGGGGACTTCTTCGGCGAGATGTCGCTGATCGACGGCGAGCCCCGCTCCGCCGATGCCAAGGCCCACGGCGGCCCGCTCACCGTGCTGGCCCTGGATCAGGGGACGGTGCGGGAGATCCTCGCCATGGACCCCCACGCCGCCCTGGAGTTCCTGCAGCTCCTCTGCCGCCTGGTCGCCAGCCGCCTGCGCGAGATCGACGAGAAGGTCATCGGCTGGCGGATCATGTCCGGGGAGAGGAACGAGAGCGTTTCGGCGTAGGGGGGGAGGGAAGAACACGGACGAACAGGGACTTACACGGACCTCGGGACCAGTCTTCGTGTTCGTCCGTGTCAGTCCGTGCTCGTCCGTGTTCCACCTACTCGTACCGCAGCGCCGCCGAGGGATCCACCCGCGCCGCCCGCCAGGCGGGCACCGAGCAGGCGAGCAGGGTCACCAGCAGGGCGAAGCCCACCACCGCCAGCAGGTTGGCCGCGTCCACCCGGAAGGGCACCGAGCTGATGAAGTAGATCGCCGCCACCTCGGCGTCGAATCGCACCAGCTCGAAGGTGGTGAGCACCCAGCAGATCCCCCAGCCGGCCGCCACTCCGAGGAGCGTCCCCAAGGTCCCCAGGAAGCCGCCATAGACCAGGAAGACGAGGCGCAGCTCGCCGGGCCGCAGGCCCAGGGCGCCCAGCAGCCCGATGTCGCGCATCCGCTCCCGCACCAGCACCACCAGGGTCGAGGCGACGTTGAAGGTGGAGACCAGGACGATCAGCCCCAGCACCAGGAAGAGCGCCACCTGTTGGAGCTTCAAGGCGGTGAACAGCTCCTTGTTGAGCTGCCGCCAGTCAGTCACGATGAAATCGGGCTGCAGCGCCTTGGCGGCCGCCGCCGAGATGCGGGGGGCCTCGTCGGCGTCGGCCACCGTCAGCTCCAGCAGGTCGGGGGAGGTCTGTCCCCCCATCAGCGTCTCCACCAGGGGGCGTTCGAGGACCACCCAGCTCCGGTCGAACTCGGCGAAACCGGTGGCGAAGACCCCTGAGACCCGCAGGCTCTGGTAGTGGAAGCGGGGCCGGCCGTCCTGGAACCCCAGGGCCACCAGCCGCAGCACGTCGCCGGGGTGCGCCGTGAGCTTGTCCGCCAGGTCCTTCCCCAAGACGGCCCCGGGGAGGCCGTCCGCGCCGGTGCGGAGCTGCTCGGCGCTCGCCGCGAGCTGACCGCCTCCGGCGTCGACGCCGCGCAGCACCACCTCCACCCCCGAGGGGCGGCCGGAGCTCGAGAGCGAGCCCTGGCCGTAGGCCACGCGGCTGATGCGCTGCACGCCGCGGATGGCGAGCAGCGCCTTCCGCCTCTCCGCGGAAAGGGTGGCGTCGTTGCCCACCGGGTAGGCGATCACCGCCGCGTTCCCCCGCACCAGCTTGTTCTGGAGATCCTGCCGGTAGCCGGTCATCAGCGCCATGGCGATGATCATGGCGGTGACGCCCAGGGCCGTCGAAAGCAGGGCCGCCCGCGCCGTGCCGTCCAGCAGCCGGCTGCGCCGCCCGCGCAGGAACCGCCAGGCGATGAGCCAGGGGAGTGGACCCGAGAGAAGGGGCTCGCGGCCGGCGGGAGAGGGCTTCACTTCCGTGTCGCGGCGCCGAGGAAACGGTCGAAGAGGACGGCGGCCTCGTGCGGGCCGGGAGCGGCCTCCGGGTGGTACTGCACGGAGTAGACCGGCCGCCCTTCGGCGGCGAAGCCCTCGACCGTGCCGTCGTTCAGGTTCACCTGGGTGACCTTGCAGAAGGCGGGGAGCGACGCGGGATCGACGGCGAAGCCATGGTTCTGGCTGGTGATGGCGATCTTCCCCGTGGGGAGGTCGCGCACCGGCTGGTTCCCCCCGTGGTGGCCGAACTTGAGCTTGAACGTCCGGCCGCCGAAGGCCAGCCCCAGGAGCTGGTGGCCCAGGCAGATGCCGAAGATGGGCAGGTCCGCCGCCAGCAGCTCACGGACGTTGCCGACGATCTCCGTCAGCGGCTCGGGATCGCCGGGGCCGTTGGAGAGCACCACGCCGTCCACGCCCAGGGAGCGGACGACGCTCGCCGGCGTGCGGGCGGGGAGCACCGTGAGCCGGGCGCCCCGCGCCGCCAGGGAGCGGAGGATGTTCCCCTTCACCCCGAAGTCGTAGACCGCGAGGTGCCGCCGCTCCTCCCCCACCGCCGGCATCTCCCACGGCTCGGCGCAAGTGACCTCGTCCACCAGGGCGCGGCCGGCCATGGTGGGAAAATCGGCCAGCTCGGCGGCGAGGGTGGAGACGTCCGACCGCTCGGTGGTGAGCACGCCCCGCAGCGCGCCCTGCTCCCGCAGCCGCCGCACCAGGGCGCGCGTGTCGAGCCCCTGGAGGGCCGGCACGCCCCAGCGCCGCAGGTAGGTCACCAGGCTCTCCTCCGGCGAGGCGCCCGAGGGGCGGACGGTGAACTGGCGGGCGATGAACCCCTCCACCCAGGGGTGGAGCGACTCCGCCACCTCCGCCGTCGTGCCGTAGTTGCCGATGTGCGGCTGGGTCATCACCACGATCTGGCCGCGGTAGGAGGGATCGGTGAGCACCTCCTGATAGCCGGTCATCGAGGTGTTGAACACCACCTCGCCGAAGCGGGTGCCGGGCGACACGGCTTCGCTCTCGAAGACGGAGCCGTCTTCGAGCAGCAGCAGGCCGGGCTGGAACGCGGGATTCTTCAAGGCTCGTCAACTCGGCGCAAGGCGGAAAGGCGTGCCATCCGAGCACGCGACAGGGTATCATGGGAGGCCATGAGGAGGAACGGCATGAGGAGATTGCGCTTCGGCTTCCTGGCGCTGCTCGCTTTGGTAGCAGCGGCCGCCTTCGCCGCCAGCGGCTACATCGTCTACATGAAGGACGGTACGTCGATCACCGCCAAGGAGAAGTACAAGGTCGACAAGGACCGCGCCCTCATCACCCTGCCCAACGGCCAGCAGACCTTCATCCTCCTCTCCCTGATCGACGTCGCCAAAAGCGACCGGCTCAACCGGGACGGCTACGGCAGCGCCGTCGTGCTTCCCAGCGCCCCGCAGGAGACGCCCGCCACCGGCAAGGCGACGAAGGACCGCACCCTCTCCGACCTCATCAACTCCCGCGCGGCCGCGCCGCGCGACCTGCCCACCAGCCGCCGCGACAAGAACGCCCCCGTGCCCGGCCGCCTGGTGAAGACCAGGGCGGGGTTCAACGACCTTTCGACCCTCCCCCAGAAGCCCTATTCCCACAGCGACGTGGCGGCGGAGCTCCAGCAGGCCTTCCACGCCCAGGGGCTGGACGAGGTGGAGATCTACGAGGGGACGCAGAGCGACCGTCCGTTCCTCGCCGTCACCACCAACTCCGAAGGCTCCGTCTTCAAGGCGCTCAGCGCCGCCGCCAACGCCCTGCTGCGCGTGCGCGACCAGTTTCCCGGCAAGGTGTCCGCGCTGGAGCTGCTGATGACCGTGCCCAGCCGCGAGCGCGCCGGCCAGTTCGTGCTGACCCCCGACCAGGCCACGGAGCTCGCGGCCAAGAAGACCGACGTCGCCGCCTTCTTCGTGCGCAACGTGCAGTTCTAGGGCTGGCCCCCAACCATCCCGTCACGATACTATCGCCCAGCGACACTCTCTCCTCGAAGGGAGATTCTCATGAGCAAGCTGGGGAAGATCGCGCTGGGCGCGGTCGCGGTGAACGTCACGCTGGCCCTGCTGCACGGCTGGCTGAACCTGGGAATGGACCCGGCCCAGCTTCTGGGCTTCAAGAAGTCGGTGAAGGTGGCGGAGGAGAGCCGGTTCCGGGTCGGCTTCCTCCCCGTGACCTGACACCTCACCTGCCCCGTCACCGACTGGATCAACAAGAGCACGGTCGGCAAGGGGTTCTACGAACCCGTGCGGTTCAACGCCTTTCCGGAGATCAAGGAGTCGCTCATCTCCGGCTACCTGCCGGCCACGTTCATGCTGGCCCCCATGGCCATGGCGCTGCGCGAGCAAGGAGTGCCGATCAAGATCGTCTACCTCGGCCACCGCGACGGCACGGCGCTGATGGTGCACAAGGAGTCCGGCATCTGGAGCGTCCACGACCTCAGGGGAAAACGGGTGGCGGTGCCCAACCGCTTCTCCAACCAGTACCTGCTGCTGCTCAAGGCGCTGCGCGACCAGGGGATGACGCTCAAGGACATCGAGATGGTCGAGATGCCGCCCCCTGACATGCCGGCGGCGCTGTATTCCAAGGCGGTGGACGCCATCACCTCGGGCGAGCCGTTCATGGCCCAGACCGAGATGGACGGCTACGGCCGGGTGCTCTATCAGGCCAAGGAAATCTGGCCCGACTTCATCTCCTGCGTGCTGGTGGTCTCCCAGAAGGCGATCGACCAGCACCCGCAGTGGGTGCAGCAGTTGGTGGACGGCATCGCCAAGAGCGGCCTGTGGCTCGAGGGGGGCATGGACCACCGCATGGCGGCCGCCCGTGCGGTGGCCACCGGCTACTACAACCAGGACCCGCGGCTGCTCAGCTTCGTCCTCAGCAAACCGCCGGACCGGGTGAAGTACGACAAGCTCCGCTTGGCCCGCGGCGACTTCCAGCAGATCGCCGACCTGGCCTTCCAGGCCGGAGTGCTGAAGCGCCGCCTGGCCTTCGAGGAGTACGCCGACCCCCGCTTCTCCGAGAACACGGTGGGAGCCAGCCAATACGCCTGGGCGGGCCCCCCCAAGCCTCAAGGTTGAAACAGGATCCCCCGGGAGCGAGGCGCTCCCGGGCGGGAGGCCTCCCGGGCTCCCCTTGTCCCACATCCGCCCCTTGGGCGCACCTTACACAGCGAAGTCATGCCGTTCATACTATGGGGACAACCGGGCGACCGCTGCACTAGCAGGGGGTAAGGCCTAGATGAGCAGTCTCAAGAAGGTCGTGCTGGGCACGCTGATGGTGACGGCCGTGCTCGCCTTGACGCATGCGTGGCTGAACTTGGGGTTCGACCCGCTGCAGAGCGTGGGTTTGAAGAAAAAGGTGGTGGTGGAAGAGGCCAAGTTCCGGGTCGGCTTCCTCCCCGTCACGTGACACCTCACGTGCCCCGTTTCCGACTGGATTCGCAAGAACACCGGCGGCAAGGGGTTGTTCGAACCCGTGAGGTTCCATGGCTGGCCCGAGCTCAAAGAAGCGCACATTTCCGGACTGACGCCGGCGACGTTCATGCTGGCGCCCATGGCCATCGCCCTGCGCCAGCAGGGAGTGCCGGTCAAGATCGTGTACCTGGGGCACCGCGACGGCTCCGCCCTGATGGTGCGCAAGGACTCCACCATCTACGACTTCCGCGACCTTAGGGGGAAGCGGGTGGCGGTGCCCAACCGCTTCTCCAACCAGTTCCTGATGATCTTCAAGGCCTTGAAAGACCGCGGCATGACGCTCGCGGACATCGAGCTCGTCGAGATGCCGCCGCCGGACATGCCGGCCGCGCTCTACGCCAAGGCGGTGGACGCCATCATCTCCGGCGAGCCCTTCATGGCGCAGACCGAGCTCGACGGCTACGGCCGCGTGCTCTACCAGGCCAAGGAGCTGTGGCCCAACTTCATCTCCTGCGTCATGGTGGCGAACGAGAAGTTCATCGCGGAGCACCCGGACAAGGTGCAGGACCTGGTCACCGGCATCGCCAAGAGCGGCCTCTGGCTGGAGGGAGGGATGGACCACCGCATGAAGGCGGCGGACGCGGTGGCCATCCAATATTACAATCAGAACCCGCGGCTCCTCCGCTTCGTGCTCAGCAAGCCCCCGGACCGGGTGACCTACGGCAACCTGCGCATGGCGCGCAAGGAGTTCGAGTACATCGCCCAGCTCGCCCTGGAGGCGCACATCATCCCCAAGCCCATCGCTTACGAGGCCTACGCGGATCCTCGTTTTTCGGAAAACACCACCGGCGCCGGACCCTACGCCTGGGAGGGGAAATGAGGACCAAACTGGAATCCGTCCTCTTGCCCGTGGCCGTGGCCCTCGGGTTCGTGATCTGCTGGCACTTCGCCGTCCAATGGGCGGGGAGCGACATCTTCCCCACCCCGCGCCAGGTGCTCACCGGCACCTGGGAGCTGGTGGAAAAGGGCGTCCTCTTCAAATACGTCGTGGCCTCCCTCTTCCGGGTGGCGACCGGCTATCTGCTGGCCGTCTTCATCGGCATCCCCCTGGGGTTGCTGATGGGGTGGTTCAGCCGCTTCCGCATGGCCCTGAACCCGGCCATCCAGGTGCTGCGCCCCATCTCGCCCATCGCCTGGATCCCGGTCGCCATCCTCTGGTTCGGGGTGAGCGACGTGGCCCCCATCTTCCTCATCTTCCTGGCCAGCCTGTTCCCCATCACCGTCGCCGCCATGGCGGCGGTGCAGAACATCCAGCTCGTCTACATCCGGGCCGCCCGCAACTTCGGCATCGGCGGCCTCGAGCTGTTCAAGAAGGTGGTCTTCCCGGCCGCCCTGCCGCAGATCCTCACCGGCCTGCGCCTGGCCCTGGGGGTCGCCTGGCTGGTGGTCGTGGCGGCGGAGATGATCGCCGTCAACTCCGGGCTCGGCTACCTCATCATCGACGCCCGCAACGCCGGCAAGCGCTACGACCTGGTGGTCGCTGGCATGGCGATGATCGGCCTCATCGGCCTGGGGCTCGACTGGCTGGTGCGCCGCATGGAAACGCTGGACGAGGTGCGCTGGGGGCTGAGCCGTTGAAGAAACGAAAGTCCATTCGTTGGAATGCTCTGGAGTTTTACGGCGGAGGGGGAACTGAGGCATGATCATGCATATGAATTCCTCCCATTCCCCTGAAGGGCGCGCCGCACGCACCAAAATCGCCGTCCACGACCTGTGGATGACCTTCAAGGCCCCGGACAAGACGAAGTCCGACGTCCACGTGCTGGAGGACGTCAACCTCGAGATCCGCGACGGCGAGTTCGTCTGCATCGTCGGCCCTTCGGGGTGCGGCAAGTCGACCCTGCTGAACATCGCGGGCGGTTTCCTGCAGGCGACGCGCGGCGACGTCAGCATCGACGGCAAGGTGGTGACCGAGCCGGACCCGCGCCACATCTTCATCTTCCAGGAGAACGGGGTGTTCCCCTGGCTCACCGTGGAGGACAACGTCGGCTTCGGCGTCAAGCGCCCCACGCCCGCGGAGCGGAAGCAGGTGGTGGACCACTACGTCGAGATGGTGGGCCTCACCGGCTTCGGCAAGACCTATCCGCGGGAGCTCTCCGGCGGCATGAAGCAGCGGGTGGAGATCGCCCGCGCCCTGGCGGCGGAGCCCGACGTGCTGTTCATGGACGAGCCGTTCGGCGCCCTCGACTACCTCACCCGCCTGCGCCTGCGCTCCGAGGTGACCCAGATCTGGCAGCGCGAGAGGAAGACCGTGATGTTCGTCACCCACGACGTGGAGGAGGCCGTGCAGCTCGCCGATCGTGTGGTGGTGATGGGCAAGCGGCCGTCGCGCATCCGCGACATCGTGACAGTGGACGTCCCCCGGCCCCGCGATCTGGACGATCCCGTCTGCCGGCGCCTGCGCGACCACGTCTTCGGAGTCATGGGACTCGACCACTCGGGCCGTGTCACGGAGATCAAGGGACTGGACTTCATCGAAGAGGACGCGGAGGGGGAGGTCGTCAACCTGAGGTGAGCCGCCGTTTACGACGGCACCTCCCCCGACTCCTCGCCCCCCTCGTCCTCCAATCCCAGGTAGCGCTCGACCGCCACGCCCACCCGGCTCTGGAAACGCTGGCGGTAGCTCTCCACCTCCCCCACCGCCTCGTCGAGGAAGATCCGCTCCACCCGGAACAGGGGGACGAACATGGTGGAGAGCCCCAGGGACTGGTCTCCCGGGCGCACGGCCTGGGCCATCCAGTCGTCGAAGCTGGAGACGTTGATCCCCCGCAGCATCACCCCCGCCACCCCGAGGTCGTGGAGGATCCCCCAGAATTTCTCCGTGGGATTCACCAGGTGGACGATCACCAGCGAGCCGGGGACGATGTTCACGGCGACTCTCCCCCATGCTCCCCCTCCGAAAGCTCCAGCAGCACGCCTCCCGTGCTCTTCGGGTGGACGAACTGCACCCAACAGCCGCCGGCGCCACGGGTCGGCTCGGGGCGGAGCACCTGAAACCCCTTCTCCCGCAGCCGGGCATCGTCACCCCGCACGTCATCGCTCGCGAGGCACAGGTGATGGAGACCCGGGCCCCGCTTCTCCAGGAACTTGGCGATGGTCGAGTCCTCGTTCATGGGCTCCAGCAGCTCGATCCGCGACTCGCCGCACTGGAGGAACGCCACCCGCACACCCTCGTGCGGCACCTCTTCGATCCCCTCGACGGTGAGACCCAGGGCCTCGTAGGCCCTCCGCGCCTCGGCGATCGAGCGGACGGCGATCCCCACGTGGTCGATGCGCTCGATCATGCCATGCGCTCCTCGGTCAGGCCGGCCGGCCCCGCCTCCACGGTTTCCCCCGCTTCCAGGACGGCCTCCTCGCGGGCGTCCTCCAGAACGCCGGAGAACAATCGATCGGCCACCCGGTACGGGTCGAGCCGCTGCCGGTGCCCCCGCTCCACCTCGCGGTCCACCCCCAGCACCCGGTCCGCCGCCGCCACCACCCGTTCCTTGAGGATGGTCTCCACCCGCAGGCGCAGATGGGAGAGGCGCCGCCGCTCGATCTCGCCGCTCGCCGCCAGGAACTCGCGGTGACGCTCGATGGCATCGAGCATGCGGTCGATCCCCTCTTCCCGCGAGGCCACGGTCTTGAGGATCGGGGGGAGCCAGGCGCCGTGCTCGCCGATCGAGAGCATCATCTCCAGGTCGCGCACCGTGCGCTCGACCCCTTCGCGGTCCGCCTTGTTGATGACGAAGACGTCGGCGATCTCCAGGATCCCCGCCTTGATCGCCTGGATGTCGTCCCCCAGGCCGGGGACGGTGACCACGGCCACGGTGTCCACGGTGCGCACCACGTCCACCTCGTCCTGCCCCACGCCGACGGTCTCCACCAGCACCCAGTCGAAACCCGCGGCATCGAGCAGGTCCACGGCGTCGCGGGAGGCGCGGGCGAGCCCGCCCATGGCGCCGCGCGTCGCCATGGAGCGGATGAAGACGCCGGGATCGACGTAGTGCCCCTGCATGCGGATGCGGTCGCCCAGCAGGGCACCGCCGGTGAAGGGGCTGGTGGGATCGACGGCGATGATGGCCACCGTCTGCCCGCGCTGGCGGCAGAGGCGGGTGACGCGGTCCACCAGGGTGGACTTGCCGGCCCCCGGCGGGCCGGTGATCCCCACCACCCGCGCCTTCCCCGTTTCCCCATAGACCCGGCGGATCAGCTCCCGCTGCCCCTCGCCCCCGTCCTCGAGGATGGAGATCGCCCGCCCCAACGCCCGCGGCTGCCGCGCCAGCACGCGCGGCACCAGCTCGTCGAGCGCCGCGGCGAGGTCGCCGGAGTGGCGGGCGGCCCTCATGCGCTCACTTCCCCTTCAACAACTGCCGCGCGATCACCAGCCGCTGGATCTCGCTCGTGCCCTCGCCGATGGTGCAGATCTTGGCGTCGCGGTAGTACTTCTCGGCCCGGTAATCCTTGATGAAGCCGTAGCCGCCGTGAATCTGCACTCCCCGCTCGGAGCAGAACACGGCCGCCTCGCCGGCGTAGAGCTTGGCCTCCGAGGAGAGGCGCGTCACCCGCTGGCCGCGGTCCATGGCCTCGGCCGCCGCGAAGGTGAGGGCCTCGGACGCCGCGACCCGCACCGCCATCTCCGCGAGGGCGAACTGGATCGCCTGGAAGCGGGCGATGGGCTGGCCGAACTGCTCCCGCTCCTTGGCGTAGACGAGCGACACGTCGAGGGCGCCCATGGCCGTGCCCAGCCCCAGCGCGGCGATCGAGATGCGGCCGCCGTCGAGGATCTGCAACGCCTGCACGAACCCCTCGCCAACGTCGCCCAGCAGCCGGTCCTCGGCGACGAAGCAATTCTCCATCACCACCTCGGCGGTGTCCGAAGCGCGGATCCCCAGCTTGTTCTCCTTCTTGCCGGGCCGGAACCCCTCCATCCCCTTGTCGAGCACGAAGGCGGAGATGTTGTGCCCCCGCGTCCCGCTGGAGTCGGTGACGGCGAAGACGACGCAATAGTCGCCCACGCTGCCGTGGGTGGTGAAGGTCTTGGCGCCGTTCAGGATCCAGCCGCCGTCCACCTTCTCCGCCCGCGTGCGGGTGCCCGCGGCATCCGAGCCGGCGCCGGGCTCCGTCAGGCTCCAGGCGCCGATCTTCTCGCCGCTGGCGAGCGGCACCACCCAGCGGCGGCGCTGCTCCTCGCTGCCGAACTTGTAGATGTGATTGGTGCACAACGAGTTGTGCGCGGCGACGCTGATGCCGACCGAGGGATCGACGCGCGACAGCTCGGTGATGACGAGCACGTACTCGACGTAGCCGAGCCCCGCGCCGCCGTACTCCTCGGGGAAGAGGATGCCGAGGAAGCCGAGCTCCCCGGCCTTCTTCATCACCTCGCGCGGGAACTTCTGCTGCTCGTCGATCTCTTCGACGATGGGATCGACCTCGCGGCGGGCGAAATCCCGCGCGGTCTCTTGAATGGCACGCTGCTCGTCGCTCAGGGCAAAGTCCACGGTCTGGCTCCCTCCAAGGCCCCAAAAGGCCGGGCGAAGCATGCTATCGCGGGGATGGAAGGATGGCAACGCGGCGCCGTCCTGCCGGGCCTCGTCGAGGTTATGATGGGCGCCGCGGGGGGTCCTCCGGGGCGTCCGTCACACAAATACAGCGGGAGGCGGGCGATGTTCTTCCTGACATCCATCGTGGACCGGCCCGTCGAGGGCAAGAGCGGTGAGGCCATCGGCCGCATCGCGGACGTCATCGTCCGCATGGGCGACGACCGCTACCCGCCCATCAGCGGCCTGGTGGTGCGCGACGGCCGGCGCACCTTCTTCGTCTCCGCCAACCTGCTGCAGAAGCTGAACGGCTCGGCCCGCCTCTCGTCCTCGACCGTCGACCTCCAGCCCTTCGCCCGCCGTGCCGGCGAGGTGCTGCTGCGCCGCGACGTGCTCGATCACCAGCTCATCGACATCACCGGCCGGCGGATCGTGCGCGTCAACGACGTGCAGCTCACCCGTATCGAGGGGGCCTACCGCGTGGTGGGAGTGGACATCAGCCCCCAGGCCCTCCTCCGCCGGCTGGGACCGCGGGCTTTCGCGGGGCGCATCGTGGGCCGCCAGGTCGTGGATTGGACGGACGTGCAGTACCTGGCGAGCACCGCTCCCGTGCAGCTCAAGGTCTCCTACGACCGGCTGGCCGAGCTCCATCCCGTGGACCTGGCACGGATCGTCGATGCCCTCTCCTATCGCGAGAGCGCCGAGATCGTGGCCGCTCTCGACGAGGAGACGGCCGCCGAGACCTTGGAAGAAGTGAGCGACGAGCGCGTCGCCGACCTGCTCGAAGGAATGGATCAGGAGCGGGCCGCGGACATCCTCGAAGAGATGGCTCCCGGCGCCGCCGCCGATGCCCTGGAAGATCTGGACGAAGAGGTGGCCGAGCAGCTCCTGGCGCGCATGGAGCCCGAGGAAGCCGCGGACGTCCAGGCCCTGCTCGAATACGACGAGGACAGCGCCGGCCGCATCATGACCACCGATTTCGTGCGCGTCTCCGCCACCGCCACGGTGGGCGACGCCCTCGCCCTCATCCGCTCGCTGGAAGAGGTCCCCGATCCGTTGCTCGCCGTCTACGTGGTGGAGCCGGACGAGCCCAGCATCCTGCGCGGCCTGGTCCGCCTGCGCACGCTCATCCTCAGCGCTCCCGAGACGCCGGTGACCGAGGTGATGGACGAGGACCTCCCCACCGTGGCCCCGGAAGACCCGGCCGAAAACGCGGCGCACGTCCTCGCCGAGTACAACCTCCTCGCCGTGCCGGTGCTCGACGAAGAACGCCACCTGCTGGGAATCGTCACCGTCGACGACGCGCTCGCCGTGCTGCTGCCGGAGATCTGGCGCCGCCGGGGCGGGCGGGCCTTCGCATGATGCGCAAGCGGCTGTGGCCCTATCTTCTGGCCCTCGGCCCGGGGCTGCTGGCTGCCAGCGCCGGCAACGACGCCGGGGGCATTGCCACCTATGCCTCGGCCGGCGCCTCCTACGGCTACGGGCTGCTGTGGGCTCTGGTGCTGGTCTCGCTCTTCCTTTACATCGTCCAGGAGATGAGCGCCCGGCTCGGAGTCGTTACAGGCAAGGGCTTCTCCGACCTGGTGCGCGAGTCCTTCTCCCTGCGGCAGACGGCGCTGATCCTGCTCTCCCTGCTGATCGCCAACATCGGGATCATCGTCTCCGAATTCGTCGGCATCGCCGCGGCGGCGGAGCTCTTCGGGGTGAGCCGCTACGTGGCCGTGCCGATCTCGGCTGTGTGCGTCTGGCTGTTGGTGACCCGGAGCTCCTACGGCTGGGTCGAAAAGGTTTTCATGGTCCTCTCGCTGGCGTTCCTCACCTATGTCGGGGCGGCCTTCCTGGCTCGGCCCGACTGGCGGGCCGTGCTGGACGGGACCGTGCACCCCCACCTGTCGATGGAGCCCGGCTACCTCACCCTGCTGGTCGCCGTGATCGGCACCACGATCTCCCCGTACATGCAGCTCTATGCCCAATCGTCCGTGGTCGAGAAAGGGGTCACGCCGGAGGACTATCGGTACACCCGATTCGACGTGATCGTGGGCACGGTGTTCTCGGGCGTGGTGGCGGTCTTCATCCTCATCGCCACGGCGGCGACGCTGTTCCCGAAGCACGTCGCGGTGGACACGGCCGCGGCGGCCGCCAGCGCCCTGGAGCCCTTCGCCGGCCACTACGCCAAGGTGCTCTTCGCCCTCGGCCTGCTGGGGGCCTCGCTGCTGGCCGCGGGCGTGTTGCCGCTCGCCACCACCTACATGCTGAGCGAGGCCCTGGGCTTCGAGCGCGGGGTCTCGCGCTCGTGGGAAGAAGCGCCGATCTTCATGGGCACCTTCACCGGCCTCATCGTGCTCGGCGCGGCCCTGGCGCTCATTCCCGGGCTCCCCCTCATCCAGGTGCTGGTGGGCGTCTACGTGCTCAACGGCCTGCTCCTCCCCGTCGAGCTCTTCGCCATCCTGCGGCTGATCAACGATCGCGAGCTGATGGGCAAGCACGTCAACGGCCCCGTCTACAACTTCCTCGCCTGGGCGATCGCGATCGTGGTGAGCCTGCTCTCCCTGGCGCTGATCGTGATGACGGTCGTGGGGTGGTTCCGCTAGGCGCCTGTGCGGGCGCTCTCTCTTCTGTGCCCGGAGCGTGCAGGCGCCGTCCCCGCACCTCGTCACCAAGATGTCGCTATCTGTATATTGACTTCTACTAAACTAAAGTCTACCCTCCTCATCCGAGGTCGCCTGGATGATGGGTACGACGCCATTGCAGATCAGCGAACGGGGCCAGACGGCTTCACCCTGCCTCGACCCTGCCTTCCCCGCGCCCGCGCGCGGTCCTCCGGCTCTCCTTCTCCCAAATGCAAAAACGGGGCGATTGGCGGTCGCCCCACAAAGCAACTCACTTAAACGGATAAGGAGAGAATACCATGTCCAAGAGTCTTCGTGTATCCGCGCTGCTCCTCGTCTGCCTCAGCCTCATCGCCCTCCCCGCCTTCGCGGGCCAGGCGGACGACAAGGCCCCCAGCTTCAGCATGTCGGTCGGGGTTCCGACCTCTCAACCGTTCACCGAGCAGGATCTCCCGGGACAGCCGCTCGATATCACGCATATGACGGTCCTCCTGGATGGAATCCCCCTGCCGGGAAAGCCGGAGGCCAAGTCCCTCCGCGGCCTCTTCCTCTTCGTGGACAAGGACCAGGGGGTGATCCACGCTTTCCGCACCCGCGAGGAGCTCGAAGCTCACGCGAAAGCCAACGGCGCGCTGGGCGGCTGCAACACGCCGACCAAGGCAGCAGCAGCCTTCTGCTCGTTTTGGAGCGGCCTCAACTGCAACACCGGCAATGCGGTCTTCATCGCTTGCGGTAACGCCATCGGCAACATCGTCGCCCTGCTGGGTGGACCCATCCAATCATTCCAGCCTGGCTGCAACACGACCTTCCTCTTCCCCAATGCCACCTGCACCGGCACCGGAATCGCTTTCCCTGGCACGGCGCCCTGCATCAACGTTTCCGTCCCCAACCCATTCAACTGTGTTGGCTGCTTCTAGCCTAGCAGCCTTCGCCTGCAGCGCCCGGCTTGCCCGGGCGCTCCTTTTTGCCTCACTTTGTCATAGAGCGTGTCTCAAAAGTTCCGAGACCGCCTACCGCCGGGGGCTGAAGACCCCGGCTACCGACGGTAGTCCCTGCGGGACCCATGAAGAACAAGCCGCGGTCCCGCAGGGACTA
>DASUEN010000098.1:0-19014 GCA_036275055.1 Thermoanaerobaculia bacterium | reverse complement strand
GGAGAACAGCCAAAAAGGGACATCAGGGACAGCAGGGACAACAAGGACGAGGGAGAGTTGCAAGACCGCTCCAACCGGTTCCCCTCTCCCGGGGAGGGGGATCTCGGGGGTCGGGAGAGGGGCAGGGGTGAGGGTCTTGGGCGGGCGGCGCTCTCCGCAAAGTTAGCCCCACGGCCCCTTCCCCAAGATCCTGCGTGAAGTTTGTCCCGCTTCGGGGGGGCTCGCGCACTCACTGCTTGGAGTAGCTCAGATGCTATTACTCGCGGTCTCCCGGACCGCATCAATTCGAGGCGCTGGTCGCTTCAGGGGGGAAAAATTCAATGAAACAGGAAATGTACGATGTAGCTGTGCTCGGTTCGGGCATCGCCGGATCTACGCTGGCGGCCATCCTCGGCCGTCAGGGTTTTCGCGTGTTGCTGCTGGAGAAGGGCACTCATCCCCGCTTTGCCGTCGGCGAGGCCATGCAGCCCCAAAGCTCGATGCTGATGTGGATCCTCGGCGAGCGGTTCGACGTGCCGGAGATCGGGAACATCAGCAGTACGGAGAAGATCCTAGCGCACGTCACCAAGAACTGTGGCGTCAAGAAGACCTTCGGTTTCCTCTACCATGAGGAGGGGAAGCGGCAGGACCCGAAGCAGGCCCACCTGCTGATCCCGCCCCAGACTCCACTGGTCTCCGAGAGCCATCTGTTCCGCCAGGATATCGACGAATACCTGATGAAGGCGGCCGTCAAATATGGCGCGGACTATCGCGACCGGACCGACGTCGAGGACGTCGAGTTCCATGACGACGGCGTCGTCCTGCGCACCACCGCCGGCGAGGAGTTCCACGCCCGCTACCTGGTCGACGGCACCGGCCACAAGTCCCTGGTAGCCAGCAAGTTCGGCCTACGCGAAGGGGCGCCGGAGCTGCGCACCCAGTCGCGGACGATCTTCACCCACATGACCGGCTTCCGGCGTTACGACGACACGCTCCCGCCCGAGGAGAGGCCCGGCCTGTCGCGCGGCTGGTACGAGGGCACGCTGCACCACATGATCGACGGCGGCTGGTTCTGGGTCATCCGCTTCGACAACGTCCCCGGCTCCGAGAGCGACATCACCAGCATCGGTGTGACCCTCGACATGCGGAAGTATCCGCAGCGGGACGACCTCACTCCCGAGCAGGAGTTCTACGAGGTCGTGTCGCGGTATCCGAGCATCGTCGAGCACCTCAAGGGCGGCGTGGCGGTGCGGCCCTGGGTCCGCACGGGCCGGCTGCAGTTCTCGGCGCGGGACAGCGCGGGCCCGCGCTGCTTCCTCATGTCCCACGCCAACGGCTTCATCGACGCCCTCTATTCGCGCGGCATGATCAACACCTTCGAGCAGATCCACGCCCTGGCGCCGCGACTCATCCAGGCGCTGCGCGACGACGACTTCTCGCCCGAGCGCTTCGACTATCCGCGGCGGCTCCAGACCGCGATGCTCAAGGACAACGACCGCATGGTCTTCAACTCCTTCCGTTCCTGGTCGAATTTCGACACCTGGAACGCCTGGCTGCGGCTCTGGCTGATCAACATCATCTTCGGCGACCTGCGCATCTTCCGGATCTGCCTCAAGTACCTCATAACGGGGGACAAGGAGACCTTCACGCTCCTGGACGAGGATCCGTTGCCGACGATGACCGCGCCGGGGGAGGACCTGCCAGAGGACCTCTACCGCTTCGGCGACGAGACGTTCGATCGTTGGGAAGCCGGCGAGATCTCCGCCCAGGAGGCCGCTGCCTCCATCCTCCAGAAGCTCGGCGAGAGCAATCTGCCCCCCATCCATGCCTGGGGCGACCCGGCGGCATGCCACCTCGATTTCCTGCCCGAGAAGCTGGTACAGATGATCGGCTGGGGCATGACCGCGGCGCCGCCGTCGATCGCCCGCATGTTCGATTTCGACCCGTCGGTGCTCGCCAAGCTGCCGCCGCAGCCGCAGATCCAGTTGCAGCCTGAGCCGGAGCTCGTGCCGGCGATGGCATAACCCCCGCATTCAGGGAGGGATCTCTTGGGCCGCCCCCATGCGGGGGCGGCCTTTTCTTTTCTGGAGCAGCAGTATCGTTAGGATCGCAGTGAGATAGCCGAACCTCTGGCGACAGTGACATGGCAGTCGATCGAACCTGTGTACGGCAGCGCTCCCGCCGCCGGAGCCCATCGTCCCCCTGGCGTTGCTGACCGATTCGATCCGGCCTGTGCTCGCAGGGGTCCAAATCCAGAACACAGGCGGCGTCATCTGCACCCTCGGTGTCAATGCCGTACGGTTCGACGTCATGCCTCCCGTCAGGGGTTTTGTCACGAATTCGCACTGCACGGCGACGCGCAGCGTCGTCGATGGGACGGTCTTCTCCCAAAGCACGAGCGGGACCACCACCAACCGGATCGGTGTCGAGACCGTGGATCCACCTTTCTTTACCGCCGGCTGCCCGAGTGGCCGGGTCTGCCGCTACTCGGACGCCGTTTTCGTCGCCTACGACTCCGAGACTCTCTCCGCGAGAGGGCAGATCGCCAACGCGCGTTTCTGTGTTCCATTCGGCGGGACGCTGGAGATCGACCCTGCGCTGCCCCGCCTGCCCGTGACCGGCATCACCAACCCATCGCTGAACACCTTTGTGGAAAAGGTCGGGCGCACCACTGGCTGCACGACAGGGTTCCAGATCAAGACCTGCATCGACACCAACGTGGCGAATTCCTCCATTACGATGCTGTGTCAAAACCAGGTTGCCGGAGTTTCCGCACCCGGGGACAGCGGCTCGCCGGTCTACCGGCGCGACGGTACTACGGCCCTCCTGGCCGGCATTCTCTGGGGCGGATCCTCGGGTTCCTACGTCTACAGCCAGTGGTTCGTCACCAGCGCGGAGCTGGGCGGGCTCGTGTTCCCCGAGATGCCCTGACAGATTTCGGACGCCGGCAGGCCCCTGCCCTGATGGCATAGCGGGACGTTTCAGGACGAGATCTCGGCCACCTCAAATCGATTCTGTGGCCGACGGTTCTTCACCCGCAGGAATCCAGAAACTCTCGGGCCTCTTGCAGATCATGGCTCTCCCCTCCGGTGAAGCCCTGATGGGTCTGGGCGACGAGCTCGAGGGCAGCTTGTATTCTGCCCTGGCTCTTCCAGAGTCGTCCCAGGCTCAGAGCAGCACGCAGCGCCAGCGATCGGGAGCCATGCTGCCCGGCCAGCTCCAGGGCCGTCTGGAAGCGTCGCTCGGCTTCAGCCGGTCCGCCTCCCTCCCGGAGCCCTTCAGGGAGCCTCGCGTTCAGCAGGATCTCTCCCTGCAAGCGGTAGATCTCTTCGACCCAGAACGACACTCCGCGCGCCTGGGTGAGACGCAGGCCCTCGTCCAACACCCGCCAGGCCTCCGAGGGGAGCTCTCGCAAGAAGAGGATCTCGGCGTGCAGGCAGAAGTAATAGGCCATGCTGGTCCCCGCATTCTCCCTGATGATTCGTTGCAAGCTGTCGAAGTCACCCAGCTCGATCGCGGGAGATCCGCCTACGGGCGCGATCAGCTCCGACCAGGCGAGCAAGAGAGGAGCCTGCCAAGACCAATAAGAGAAGCCTAGCTGTGTGGCGAGGTCATACGCCTCGCGGGCTATTTTCCGCACGGTCTCCGCGTCGCGCAGATAGTAAGCGAGCCCAGCGCCGAAAATGCTGGCGAATGACAGCGTGAACGGGAAGCCGAGTTGGCGGGCGAGAACGATGGCCTCGTCTCGCCGCTGCCGCGCACGGTCGAATTGGCCCAGGTGCCAAAGGCAAATCGAGGCGTAAGAAAGGGCCAGCACCCGCATATCCGCGCCTTTGCGGATCCGGTAGGAGTCGTCGTCCGGCGGAGCGAGCTCGTACGCTCTCTCCAGCTCAGAGAGAGCTGGGACGTAGTCGCTCTGCCAGAAGTGGTAGACCCCGAGAGAGAACCAGGCAATGGCGAGGAGGCCGGGACGCCGCTCGCTCTCGGCAATCCGTAGGAGGCGTTCGGCGAGGCCCAGACCCTGTGTCAGGTCGCCGAAGCTGACATAATAGATATGAAGTCCGAGCACGGCCCAGAAACGCCCTTCGGCTTCCCCGAGACGTTCCGCCAAGACCTCAGCCCGGGAGTAGGCCTGCTCGACCTCCGGATCTGCGTATCCTCTCCCGGTGATGATCGCGGCCGCCCGGAAATTCTGGATTCTCAACTCTTGGCGGTCGCGCTCGGGGGCTTCCTCGAGGCTCTGAAGCAGCCGGAGAGCCTGATCCAGATGGCTGATCGCCTCCAGGCTGGCCGACCGGCGGCTGGCGAGCTCGCCGGCACGCACCCAGAAGTCGATGGCGGGCCCGGTCAGGCCGGCCTCGGTGTAGTGATGTGCGAGGATCTCCGGTGAAGTCTCCGCAGTCTCGCCGAAGCGTGTTGTCAGTGTCTCGGCGATCTGCCGGTGGATCTGCTGCCGTTGGCGCTTGAGCAGCGACTCGTACGCCGCGTCCTGAACCAGGGCATGCTTGAACAAATATCTCGCTTGTTCGCCGAATCCCTTGCGGTAGACGAGCTCCGCTTGCACCAATCTCCGGAGCTCCAGTTGCAGCGCTGCCTCGTCGCAGGAGCAGACGGCCGCCAACAACTCGAACGAAAAGACACGGCCGATCACGGCAGCGAACTGGGCAATCTCCTTCGCCATCCCCAGTCGATCGAGCCGTTCCGCCAGCGAATCGCGCAGCGTCGCCGGCAGCTCCTGCCGCTCGCCGGATTCTTGCGATTCCAGAATGGCTTTGGTCAGCTCCTCCAGAAACAAGGGGACGCCGTCCGTTCTCGCGACGATCTGCCGCCGAACCGCGACCGGCAAGGACCGCTCTCCCGCCACCCGGTCCACGATCTGCTCCGCCTCTGTGTCGTTCAGCGGAGTCAGAGTGACCTGGGTCAGGTGGCCGCGCGGTCCCCAGAGAACTTCCAGGGTATGGAGACGGAGAGTCATCAGGAGAAGGAGCGGAGTGCTGGCCACCTGATCGATCAGGCGGTCGAGCCAGGCGAGAGTCGTGGGATCCAGCCAATGGAGGTCTTCAATCAGGAGGACGAGAGGCTGCCGCTCTGCCATCTCCACTACCAGGGAGGCCAGGGCGTTCAACGTCTTCTCTCTTCGCCGCTCAGGCGTCAGTTGGGGAGCAGGGTAGCGATCGTCGAGCGGCAGATCGAGCAGCGGCGCGAAGAGCGGTACGGCCTCCACGAGCGAGACCTCCCGCAACGCGTTTGCGAGCCGGTCCAGCAGCGAAGCTCCTTGCCCCCGCAAGAGGATCTGGCGCAGCAGACCGACGACCGGCTGGAGGGGTGAGCTTTGGGTATAGGGAGAGCCGAAGCAGGACCACCATTGCGCCGTGTCCTGCTCCATGCGCTCCCGCAGGCCGAGCACGAGGCGCGATTTGCCGATCCCGGCTTCGCCGCTGATCAGGATCACCTGTCCGTTGCCCTCGCGGGCCAGATTCCAGCGGCTCAGCAACAGCTCGATCTCCCGCTCGCGGCCCACCAGGGACGAAAGGCCTGCGGGGCTATCCTCCAGCGGTTCCAAGGGCTCCAGCACCTGGTGGGGAGTCAGCGGCGCTTCGAGCCCAGGCACCTGGACGGGAGGCAAAGCCGTCAGAGTGAAGCCCTTGTCGATCAGGGAACAGGTGGCTGGGCTCACGACCACGCAGCCCGGCTCCGCGTGGGATTGGAGCTCTATCGCCAGGTCGAGTGTTGCCCCGAGAGTCATCGGCTCTTGATCTTGCCGTGGGACGGTCACCACGGCTGGGCCGGTATGGACGCCGGCCCGTAACGCCAGGACGATTGGCCTCCCCCGGTCGGAGTCGGCCCTCATCCGCGCGACCTGGTCCACCAACTCGAGAGCCGCCCGGACCGCGCGCTGCGCGTTGTCCTCATGAGCCTGGGGATAGCCGAAACAGATCAGCATCCGTTGGCCGCCCACAATGCTTCCGAGGTGTCCGTCGAAGCGCCTCGTCACCTCAGCCGCCACGGCGCGGAGGCGGATCATCAGCTCGTGAAGGGCCTCAGGCTCGAACGCCTGCGGCGGACCGGAGGGCCCCCTCGTGCCCACCAACTCGCAGCACACCACCGTCACCTGCCGGCGCTCGCTCGTCCGGTGGGAGCCGGAGGACGGCTTCGCTGCAGGGCTCGTTCCCTGGGGAAAGTTTTCTCCGAACGTAACAGGAGCGAGGAGGCGGTATCCCCGTTTCGGAATCGTCTGAATGTACTGGGGCTGATGGGCGTCATCTCCCAGGGCTTTACGGAGGCTGTGGATCACCTGCGTAAGTGCTCCTTCTTCTACGAAGGCACCCTCCCATACTGCCTCCAGAAGCTCCTCTTTGGAGACCACCTTCCCTGGAGCAGACGCCAAAAAAACCAACACGTCCATGACCCGGGGCTCCAACCGAAGGGAGCGCCCTTCCGCGCAGAGGGTGCCCTCTGCATGGTGCACTGCCCACTCACCCAGGCGGAATTCACCGAAATCGGCAACAAGCTTGGCTGATCCTGGGGGCTGGCTCATAGGAGTAGCTTCATTCTATGCCCTTTCTGAGCCGGCCCTCAAACTTTCCAGAGCTTTTCCAAAGGACCGGAACGCTGGGTCGCCGCGAAGCTGATTCGGAACTGGCCGCTTCCCCCCAGCGGCCCTTGCCCGGAGGTTGCAGATGACAGAGCTCCTCGGTAAGGCCCCACTCCTGCAAAGCCCATCCCCTATCGCCGATCCGGTCAGCCCTGGCAGGGTGCTCCTCGAAAGCCATTTCGACCTCATCTGCCAGAAGCTCCAACATCTGAGCCGGCGTAGCGGTCTTCCCGAACACGAGACCGATGAGCTGCGCTCTTGGGCACTGTTCAAGCTGGTCGAGGACGACTACCGGATTCTCGCGCGCTGGCAGGGGCGGAGCTCTTTCTCTACTTATTTGAACGTTGTGCTGGTCAACCTGATACGGGATTATCGGGTCCATGTGTGGGGGAAGTGGCGTTCCTCCGCGGCAGCCCGCCGTTCGGGAAAGGAGAGCGTGCTCCTCGAACAGCTTCTGGTTCGTGACGGCCTCCCCTTCGATGAGGTCATTGAGCGGATGCGAACTGAGCACGGGGTCTCCCTCTCCCGGACCGAGTTGGAAGACATCGCTGTCAAGCTCCCACGACGCTCGCGGCACCGGAGGGTCGGTGAAGAGGAGATGCTTCGGATTCCAAGCGCCGGGAAGGTCGAGAGCCGAGTCGAAGACAGCGAGTGCGCGCTCACGGCCGCAAAGCTCCGTGAGATGTTGTCCCCGATACTTCGGTCCCTTCCGCTCGAGGAGCGTCGTCTCCTCAAGCTTCACTACTGGGAGAGTCTCAGCCTGGCAGCTATCTCTCGTCTCCTTGGCAGCCCCCAGCGGAAGTTGTACTCGTTGCGGGATCGCTGTCTGAGGAAAATCCGACGCCATCTGGAGAAGGCCAACGTCAGCCTGGATCAGGTGAGGCTGCTCCTAGGCAGTGCTCACTGGTATCTCGACCCTAAGGACATCTAGATGGAAGGACGACCGGATGACAGGCCCCGGTGAGGGGATCGGTCCCTGAGCTTCGTTGCATATCCTCGAACACCCCGGCTATCAGCCAACCACTCCCGGGGGAGGAGATTCCCGTGATCGAAGCTCTTGTTTCTTCCGCAGCCCCTCCCGCCCATGGCGGTTCCTTTGATAATGGCCTTTCCGCGCAAAACCGTCTCACCTGGCCCTACGAGCGCCCTTTGCTGCGCCGGCACGGCCTTGGAACCCACCAGAGCGTGGCCTCCGTCTGCTGTGGCGGCGGTCACTTCGAAATGCTTCTCGCCCAGGAGATGAACGTCTGCGAGATCGCGGCTCTCGACCGCGACCCCGAAGCGGTCGATCGCGCGCAGGCCCGCGCCCAGGGATTGCCCATCTCTTTCGAGACCGGGGACGCGACCGCGCTTCCCTGGCCCGACGGCTCGTTCGATTTCGTGATCTGCCGCCACGCCTTGCAGACGATGTCCGCCCCGGTCCGCGGCGAGGCTTTGCAGGAGATCGTCCGCGTCACCCGGCCTGGAGGACGCGTCTACCTGACCAACGAGAAGAATTCCCACTGCACGGGCGCACCGGACACGCGGGCGATCGATCTCGGCTTCCGGCTCGTCGCCGCTCTCTGGGAGGACTACGACATGGACATCGAATGCGGCCCCGAGCAGGCCGGCTGGCTCCGTGACCTCGGCCTCGAAGACCTCCGCGTCGATCACATGACGATCCCGTCCCTGCACGCCCCGGAGACCTTCGCGGAGGTTGCCGAGTCGTGGCGGACGACTTTCTACGACATGGCCCTGGCCGCCGGTTGGAAGGGGCACCGGCTGCGCAGCCTCAACGCCGGCCTGCTCGCTTGGCGCCGCGCCGCCTTGGAAGGCCTCGCCTCCTGGCCCATCTGGGTGGCTTCGGCCCGCAAACCGTTGGCCGGTCCTATCTTCTGAAGCTAAATTCGTCGTTGATGCGGGATGGTGGAGAGGCTCGGGCTCCTATGGCGCCCGGGATCGAGATCCCGGGCGCCCCTCATACGATGACCGCGTTATTGAATGCCCGGCGGGAGCATGCCGTTCTTCGCGACCGGAACGCAGAGCTTGAGACTGTTGCCGACGAAGGAGGTCTGCGGGGCCAGCCCGGCCAGGACCGGGTTGAGATGGCGCAGCGTCAGGTTTCGGCTCAGGGACGCGCCGGTCGCCGGATAGCAAAGGACGTCGCTGTACTGGACGTATTGGACGACGGTGGTGGGGATCACCGCCTGGTTCTTGGTCACCGGGACGCAGAGCTGCTGCGGCGTCGGCCCGATCGAGGAGACTTCCGCCGATAGAGTGGAGAACAAGGGATTCAGGTGGGTCAGCGTGAGCGTTTTGGTCATGTTCACGCTGGTGGAGACCCGGTAGCACTTGACGTCGATGTATTGGATGAGCGCCAGGACGTTGGGGGGAGGGTTGGTGGTGGTCTTGGCCACCGGCACGCAGAGCAGTTGCGGCTCTTGTACGGTCACCGAGACGGTGGAGCCGAACAGCCCTGACATCACGGGATTGAGCTGCGTGAGGGTCAAGGGGATGTTGAGGGCCGGCCCCGAGATGCCGTAGCACTCCCAGTCGAGGGCTTGAATGAAGGGGAGGGTATCCGCCGGGGGCGCGATGGTGTTCTTTTTCACCGGCGTGCAGAACTGCTGGGGGCTCAGCAGGGTGACGTTTTCGAAGGGGAGCCCCATCTGTACGAAGAGGGGATTGAGATGGTCCAGCCGTAGCGCGACGTTGGGCGCCGGGGCGGAGATCGAATAGCACCGTTCGTCGAGGTTGTCCACCCACCTACGCGGCGACGCGGGAAGCTGGGCGTGCACCGCCGCCGGGATGGCGGCGAGAGTGAAAGCGAAAAGGCATCCGGCGAGGATCTTGGCGGCAAATCTGCTCACTTTGACCTCCTTCCAAGAGAGGAATATTCCGCTCTTACAATAAATACGGTGCGCGAGGTGGCCGGGGCGGGACAAGGCGCGCTATACTCTCCCTCAAGTTTTCGAAGGGAGCAGATCGATGCGCCTCGAGGGTCAACGGAGAGGGTGGCTGTATGCAGCGGCCTGGAGGCTCGGCTTGGCGATGCTCGTGGGCGGCTTCGCCTCCTTGGGGGGGGCCGCGTTGGCTCGGGCGGACGTAGTCCATCCCCTTCCCTACGATCTGCTCTACGTACGGGCGCCGTACTTCGGGGCCGGGCTGGGGGCGGCGAACAGCGTCTGGCCGGACACGGTGCGGCCGTTGACGCCCGATCCGGGGGCACAGCTCGTGCGGCTGCGGCGCGACGGCGTCCGCGAGGTGCTCTTTCCCCTCGACCGCTACCGCTCACTGATCGACACGCCCGCGCGCACGCCTCTCGCGGCCGGATCCGTCGCCGATCTCAACGTTTCTTTCGACGGCAAGTGGGTGCTCTTCACCTGGTATCACGACCTCACCCGGGTCAACCCGCAGCGAGGCGACGGGCCGTTCCTTTCGCTCGCCGGGGCGGACCTTTACAAGCTCAACCTGGGGACCGGCCAGTTGGTCCGCCTCACCCGCCAGCTCCTCACTCCCAACACAGGCAACGGCGCCCGTTTCACGCCCGGCAACGACAGCAGCAATCATCCACGGATCGGCGTCTTCAACACCGGTGGCACCTGGGCGGGCGGCGGCCGCATCGTCTTCACTTCCAATCGCAACGATTTCGTGCCGCCCAAGGAGCTCGGCAGCGGCCAGCGGACGATGCAGCTCTTCGCCATGGACGAGGACGGCACGAACGTGGAGCAGATCGGCCATCTCAACCTCGCCATGGCTCTCCATCCCCAGGTGCTGCTCGACGGCCGCATCGCCTTTTCGAGCTGGGAAGAGCACGGGCTGCGTGATCCGCGCCAGTTCCCCCTCTGGGTGATCGGACCGGACGGCCGCGGCTGGATGAGCCTTTCCGGGTTTTCCGAAGACTCGCTCGTCCACCATTTCGTGACCCAGATGCCGGGCGGCGACCTGGTGGTCACCCGCTATTACAACCTCAACAACAACGGTTTCGGCGACCTCGTCCGCTATCCGCTCGATCCGCCGGGGCCGGACTTCGGCAGTCCGGACGCCACGTTCTCCGACGGCGGCGACGGTAAAATCCCTTTCGAACGCACGGGTCAGGTGCGGCTCACCCCGTTCACCACGCCTGACGATTTTCCGGCTCCCTGCCCTGGCTGGGAGGGCGACGTCTACGGCGCCTCCGGCATCGAGCGCCCTGCCCCTTGTACTGGTGCGGATCGCCGCGGCAAATTCACCCATCCGGCGGCGGCGCCCTCTTCGTCGGGCGATCCCGCCAAGGCGGACCTCCTCGCCGTGTACGCGCCGGGACCCGCGAATCACAACGGCATCTATGTTTCGTTGGGCACGGCCTTCCCCCGCTATCACGCGGAGATCGTGCTGATCCCTGACGGCGCGCCGATCCCCGTGCCTCCCGCAGGGCAACCGGGCCGGCCGCCGCAGCTCGTCACCGTCGTCGCCGAGGACGGCTTCAACCTCCAATGGCCGCGGCCGGTGGTGACCTGGCGCCAGCTCTACGGCGTCGACGGCCCGGCCGCGTGGCCCGAATCGACGGACGACGCCATCCGCGCCGAGCGCCTCACCCCAGGCGAGCCCTTCGGCCTGCTGGGCAGCTCTTCTTTATTGTGGCGCGATACGGCGCCCTCGCTCGGCCACTTCTGGGACGATCGCGATCCGTTCAACACCGGCGACTTCGCGCCGTACCGCTGGGTCCGCCAGGGGACGGACGCGGGGGTTTACCAGGACGACGACGTGTGGGCCGTGCGCCTCCTCCTCCAGCTTCCGGCGACGGACCGGAGCTATCCGGACAACCGCCGCAACTTCTACGTCGTGGGCGGCGAGCGGATGCGCATCCTGGGGGAGATCCCCGTGCGCAAGCCCGGAGCGCCGAAGGTCCTCCGTCCGGACGGTTCGTTCGAGGACGACACCAGCTTCCTCGCCAAGGTACCGGCGGACGTATCGATCACGTTTCAGGCCCTGGACCGCCGGGGGATGGTGCTTAACATGGCCCAGACCTGGCACCAGGTGCGCCCCGGCGAGGCGCGTTACAACTGCGGCGGCTGCCATGCCCACAGTAAACAGCCGCTGGCTTTCGAAAGCACGGCGGCGGACCTGCCCGGCTATGCGATTCCCGACCTCGCCCACGCCACGCCGCTGCTGGCTCTCTCCGACACGGGCCAGCCCGGGGTGCGCACGATCGCTGCCCATCAGGTCACCGTCGAGTGGCATCGGGACGTCGAGCCCATCCTGGAGCGGCGCTGCGCCTCCTGTCATAGCGGCGCGAGCCCGGCTGGAGGGCTCCCCCTGGCCCGCTCTACGCCGCCGGTCCAACGCGATGGCGTCTCCTGGCCAGGCGCTTACTATCGCCTCGTCCTGGATGCCAACGCCGAATTCTCATCACCGCCTCCAGGTGATGCAGCGCAGTGGTATCTGCCGCAGCTCACTCGCTATCTGCGGGGCTTTCAATCGCGGCAAAGCCTGCTGACGTGGAAAGTGTGGGGAGAGCGGCTGGACGGCCGGAGCAACGAGGCGCGGACGGACGACCTCGACTTCGCCGTCTCCGCCGCGCATCCTGCCGGAGGCGTCGCGGGGATGACCTTCGACGAGAAAATGACCCTCGCCCGCTGGATCGATCTCGGCGCGCCCATCGACCTCGGCTCGCCTTGGGGATTCCTGGAAGACGACCTGCGGCCGACCCTGATGGTACGCCCCTCCGCCGTGCAGGCGCGGAGCGCCAAGACCCTCGACTACCTGGAGATCTCAGCCTTCGACGCCGAGAGCGGCGTGGTCGCCGGCAGCCTCACGGTAACCTGCAACTTGAAGCTCGGCTCCTTCCGCGCCGGCACCAACCTCGCCGCCGGAAAACCGATCGATTCCCAGGGCTCCGTTCTGCGCCTGCTCCTGCCGCGGCGGGTGAATCTCACGGAGAAACCGGTCTTCACCGTGAGCGTCCGCGATGCGGTGGGGCATACGACGCAGGTCGTGCGGGGGTACGGGCCACCTCGGTAGAACGCTGCCTCCCCCACTACGGCCTCAGCTCTGGCATACCCGTTAGGCCGAAGGCTGCCCAATAGTAAGGAAGCTTCCAGCGATCCTGGCGGCGGATTTCGAGCTGCGCTTCGCGCAGAGCAGACGCCGGGGATTCACCACGGTGGAGATGGAGATAGAAGATTTTCATCAGCTCCATGGAGGCTTCGTCATTGATGGGCCACAGGGTGGTAACCACTGCGGGCGCACCCGCGTAGAGGAAGGCTCGCGTCAACCCTGAAAGGTCATCGCCGGCATTGACCTTGTTTTCCCCCGTGCTGCACCCGGCAAGCACCACCAGGCTGACGTGACTCAGATCGAGCCCAAAGACCTCATGGGCTTCCAAGTCGCCGTCGTTCCGCGCATCGCGAGCCAAGTTCACACGACTGAAGAGCGGGCGGCCTGAATCGAGCGAGGTATGGGCGGCGATGTGGAGAATCCCGGCCTGGGAAGCACGCTCGCGCAGGGCCGTCTTGGTGGCGCGAGGTCCGAGGAGAGGTTCGGTGCCGAAGAGCTGCGCTACGGCGCGGGCTTCCGCCGCCGCGTGCGACAAGGAGCCGTCCGGGTCGCCCAACACGAGCATGGGGCCGGCGACAGGCCTGCGCTTCGCGAGGATGAAAGGGAGAACGCTGGCGCTGGGAAGGAAGGCCAGGGTATGGCTCTCGACGAGCGGGTGTCCGGCCCCGTCACGGAGCGCGGCGAAGGGCAGGAGATGGAGCGCACCGTGAGGGACGATCAGCAGATTGGAATGGTGAACGTAGGAGGCGAGCGGCGCGAAAAGGCTCTGGAAAAGCTCTTTGGCCAGGTCCTCCGCGGGCTCTCGCAGGGCGATCCGATTGCGCAGAAGCTCGATCTTGTTCTGCAGGTCAGCCCGTCCGATGGGTAAACGGACGAGCTCGCGAGAGCCGTGATCGATCGCCCATGCGAGGACTTCGCGGTCGAGAACGAAGTACTCCACGAGGGTCGTCTCTCTGTCCAGGAGCTGCTGAACCGTGGCAATGGCGAGAGGGGCGGGATGCACGAGGGAGGCGTACTCGGGATTGCTCAGCTTCAAGCGGGTCAACAACGTCTCGTATTGCCGGCGTCTTTCTTCGAGCTCGCTGGAGAGCTGCGCTTGAGGAGTCGGATCCTTCTCGGCTCGCGCCCGCTGCTTGAGCGCCTCCAGCCGCCCTCGCAGCTCCTGCTCCTGAGCGATCAAGTCGGGCTCGGGACTCTGGCGAATGTCGATCCTTCGACTCCCGAGCTCGCGTAGCAATGCACGGCTACGGTCCCGTTCGGCAAGGGTGAAGGCGGCATCGGGCTTGCCGGCCTGCACGAGCAGGCGGAGGAGCCTGGGATAGACCAAGGCGGCTTGACCGACGACTCCCGCGAGCAGGTCGTTCGTCCGGATCTCCTCCATGGCGGTCTCGAGAACCTCGGCGGCCTGCCCATAGGCGTCGACGCTCGAGGCCTGCTCGCCCAGGACTTCATAGAGAGCACCGAGGGCGAGGAAGGTCGTGTCCCTGGAAACGAAGCAGCGGGCGGTGCGCTGGACGTCTCGCGCTTTCTCGAAAGCCGTCTTCCCCTGCGCAAGCTCGCCTGCCACGAGATGCGCGGAGCCGGTGGCGAGAAGCACCTGAGCTTCCTCACAGGGCCGGTGCAGCTCCTGGCTGAGCTGGCGCGCCTCGGCCAGGGTTGCGAGGGATTCCCGAGGCCTTTTGAGCCCGAGGAGCACCAGACCTCTGGTACCCAGGATGCTCAGCTCGGTCATGCGTTCCGCCTTCCCCTGGGCGGTCCGGCCGGCCTCCTCGATCTTGAGGAACGCTTCCACTGCATGACCGGAAACGAACAGCATCTCCGCCTTCATGCACAAGGCTCCGGCTTCGAGGTCCCGGTCATGGATCGAGCGGGAGATGCTGAGCGCTTCTTCGATTCGGGACGTGCCTTCCTCCAGGCGGCCTAGATCGATGTAGGAATGACCGCTGTCGAGGAGGGTCCTGACCTCATCCTCCCGATCTCCACCTTCTCGGTACGTCCTCAGGGCCTGCTCCAGATGCGCCAAAGCCTGCTCAGGCCGGCCCAACTGGATCTCTTCCATGGCAATGTTCCGGAGCAACTGTGCCTCTCCGCCGAGATCGCCGGACCGCCGGCGAAGCGCCAGAGCTTCTTCGTCGTATCGAATCGCCTCCTCGCCGCAGCCGTTGCGGCCGGCAAGGACTCCGAGGACGGTGAGCGCTCGCGCCAGCTTGGGAGCGTCGTTCGCCTGCCGGAAGGCCGCCACGGCCTGCTCATAGATCTTCTCGTGCTGAGCTTCGTGACCCTCGGCGGCATCAATGTCCGCGAGATTGATCTTTGCCAACCAGAGCGATGGCAGGTCGCTACGCTTCGTGAAGAGAGCGGCCGCGCGCTCGAAGTAGGAGCGCGCCGCCGTGAGGTTCTCGCTCCCCACGGCAAGATTGCCGAGAGCGGCGAGCAGCGACGCCTCTTCCTTCTCATCCTTGTGAGCTTGCGCGATCTGCAAGGCCTCCTCCAACTTAGGCATGGCGTCCTTGGCACGCCCCTGCTTCATGAGGGAGAGCCCCAGGCCCGCGAGCAGCGTCCCTCGCCCCTCCTCCGAGCCGAGGCTGCGCTGGAGCTCCAGCGCCCGCTCGAAGCGAGCGGCGGCCTGGGAATATCGACCGGCGTCGATCTCCGCCTGCCCGAGAAGAAGTAGAACGGGGAGCCTTCGTAAATCGCCGCCGGAGCGAACCAGAACGGCTGCCCGTTCCAACTCGCCACCGGCCTCGCGATGACGCCCCAGCCTGCCCAAGCTCTCGGCGCGAAGGGCTCGGGCGGAAGCCTCGAGGTCCGGATTGCCGGCCGCCTGAGACGCTTCGATGGCCTTTCCGGCGTCGGCCAGGGAGTCAGCAAAATCTTGCTGATTCAGTTCCTCCGAGGCCAGCAAGAACAGAGCGAGTGCCCCCGCGGACCGATCCCCCTCCTTCCTGGCGAGCTCCGCCGCGGCGCGGAGGTCGCGGAGCGCCTCGTCATGCTTGCCTGCTTGCGCTTCAGCCAGAGCCTGATCCCGTAGCGTGTTGACATCAGGCTTCGGTGGGGAAGCCGGGACCGCCCAAAACAGCAGCAGAGAAATCAGGAGCCCTGTCATAGGATGTTGCCTCCCCAGATCCTTTTATCGGCGATCTCTCATGAACGGAACTTCTCGCGAGGGTAGAGGGGATAGTTCAAGGAGAAGCCATAACCACCCCGGGAGAGATGATCGAAGCCGAAGATGTCCACTTGGAGGCTGTACCGCGTCGCTGCACCCCGTAAGCGGACGGAGAGGGAGAGCTTCGAGCCTCCCACCTCGCCGGGCTCGGAGCTGGCCTTGCTGGACCATAGATATTCAGAGACCACCTCGATGCGATAATTTCCTTTGGGAGTCAGCAGGCCGCCACCCAGACCGGGGACCGCCAGGATGCCGGGGTCGAGCCCATCCTTGGCGAACCGCTTGATGGCTGTGGCCTCTCCAGTCACATAGAAACGAGAGGTGAGGCTCTTGTACCCGGTGACGCCAAGGCCGCAGCTTGCAAAGCCGTCGCCCAAGGACGAATACCGGCTCGAGCCCGAATCGACCGATGCCACCGCCGTCAGCAGAGGCCTCGTCGCGGTCTCCCGTAGGATGGCGGTGGACGCCCAGGCCGTCACGTCTCCGATTCCAAATCGGTAATGATCGTAAATGCCAAGCAGATGATCATTCTTGTCAATGTACGCGACCGCTCCCAGAGGCACCTGAAAACCGGCAGTAAATCGCTCGCTGAAACGATACTCACCGTCGACGGTCACCGCGGCAAGGTTATCGGTCTCCTGAACTCTCGGGGCTCTCATGATGATCCCCGGCCCACGGGAATTGATGGAGAATGGAGTGCCGCCACCAAATCCGATGTCGAGGAGGAAGTTCCCGCTGGCAGGGAAAAGCTCATCGATCGCATCCTTCTTCTCCCCATCGGGAGGCTTCTGTGCATGAACGGTGCCGGTGCAAAGGAGAAAGAGTACCGGTATGAAGGTGTGATATCGCAGACGCATGAAATACTCCTTTCGAATTTCTACTTGGGGTTCTCGCTGGTTTGCGCAAGCGTCTTGAGCGCTTGCAGTCTGAGCCGCAAAGTCGCGAATGCCGGGTCGGAGGAGCTATCGCGCAAAGAGACCGATTGCACCCACAGCTCGTTAGCCTTGGCGCGGTTCCCCAGGAGGCCTTCGAGCTGCGCGAGCTCCGCGACTGCCTGAACGGTATCGGGGTTCCTCTCCCCGAGCGCATGACGGGAAATGAGGACGGCCCTTTCCATCTCCGAGTGGGCAAACTCCTCGCGGCCCAGGAGGTATGCTTCGATGGCCCGATTACGGATCAAGCGCGACTGGAGCCCAAAATCCTCCCAGGCGGCCTTCTCCAACAGGCTCAGAGCCTGGTCGAGTAATCGCACTGCCTGGTGGAGTTTCCCCATCTTGCTATACGCGAGCGCCAGGTTGTTCATGACGGTTAGCGTGTTCGGATGGTCGATGCCGTAGGTTTGGCGCGCGAGATCGAAGGCGGCCTGAAGCTTTGGAGTCAAGTCCTTGGAATTCGTCGCGGACATCTCTATCGCCGCGAGATCGTTGAGAATCCAGCCATAGACGGGGTGGTACGCGAGCTTGGAATCCTCGAGTCGCTGGAGGGCCGAGAGCAAGAGCTTCTTGGCCTCGTCGACTTCGTAGAGTTCGAAGCGGCAGCGGGCAACGGCCGCAAGCGCTTCTCCGAGGGCGACCGGATCCTGAGTCTGGGAGCTTTGCAACCTTTCCAGCCGGTGCTGGAAGATCTTCAGGGCCTGCGCGAAGCTTCCCCGGCGGGTGTAATGCCAGCCCAGGGTCTCGGCGAACAGGTCGAGAGCATCGATATCGGAGATCCCGGAGGCGGCGGCGCGAGCGGCTTGGAAGAAGGTTTCCGCCCGCTTGAAATCATAGGTCTCACTATAGAGCCCCGCGATACGAACGAGACAACGCAGAGTTTGAGGATCTTTTTTCCTCCCGGCCGTTTCCAGGCGGTCGCGGCAGCTCTCGTAGCGCTCCAAGGCCAGGGCATACTTCCCGGCGCTTTGGTAATAGCTGCCGCTCTGCTCGAGAAAGGCCGGGGTGTCGGAGCTGGCGCCGGCGGTCTGGTCGGCCTGGTCGGCGAGTTGAGCGGCCTTGGCCGCGCCTTGGAGGTCGCCGAGCCTGGCTCGGATTTCGGCGAGCCCCCACAGGCGAAGGAAGGCGTTGCGCTGGGGATGAGCGCAAGGCACAGCACCTTCGGGAGCGGGGGGAGCGGGCCGAGACAGCGTCTCGGCGGCCTGCCGCAGGTCGCCGCTCTGGAGGAGCCGCAGCAGGTCAGGGTCGGGGCAAGTGTCGCCGCCCGAGTCGCCGGCGAGCAGAGGGGAGCGAAAGGGCGAGACGGCTCGAACTTGCGAGACCTCGCGGAACGGGGCTCGCACCCACTGCGGAGAACCCGGAGAGGGATCACTCAGAGGCGTGTCCGGTAGCGGTGGCTTGGTTTCCGCGCCACTTGAGCTCGCCCCCGACTCGCGACCTCCGTTCTCGGGAGGAGGAGATTTTTCTGTCCTCGCGGCCTCGGTCGCCAGGGGGGCTCGGATGTCATCCTCGAGGCTCAGCCACGGAATCCAACGCCCGCCCGCTGAGTCTTCGAGGTCCCCCGCGTCCGTGAGATGCAGGTCGAGGACCTCGTCGCCCACGACGACGCGAACCGTACCGGAACTCCGAGTGTAAGACCCCGAGCGACTCTTGTCGCCGGCCACCAGGCTTGCCTTACCAGACCTCTCGAGGACTAGGACGCGCTCGCCATCGCTGAAGACCCCGGCGACTCCAGGTCCGGTATCGGGGAAACCCCAGTCGAACCGCGCCTCGGTGACGGCTCCGCCCGCCAGGGTCTTTTCCAGGGTGTAGACTCCCTCACCGGGTGAGCCACAGAAGCGTGCCACCTTGCGGGGTACGGGCGCCGGCAGCGCACTGGGGACCGGATAGGCCTGCAAGGGATATTGCGAAAGCCAATACGAGAAATCGTAGTCCCGTGCCCATTGCTTCAGCAGATCCGCGACATGGTATAGGGTGAACGTGTTGCGGATGCCCCGGAAGACTCGCGGATGGGTCTGTTCTATCTTTGAATATCGTTGGTTGAAGACCCGGGAAAATTCCCGCGTCAACAGCGAAGGAGAGCTGCCATACCTCAAGACCAGGCGCGGCGGCTTCAAGTGAACGGTCTTGCCGTCCGCGGAGAGCGTCAACGCCGGCGGAAGGCCAAAGATAAAGACGTTCCGGGATTCGTGACGATAGATCGCTGGCTCGATCTGGTCTGGTGCCCGGCAATCGAGGATCCCCTGGACCGAAGGCAACTCCTCGAAGGGTGTATCCACCGCGCGAAGCAAGAGGGCCTTGAGGAAATAGTCCGCTTTGGTCAT
>DASUEN010000097.1:0-92167 GCA_036275055.1 Thermoanaerobaculia bacterium | reverse complement strand
CAGGCTCATCTTGCCGGCGTCGCGCGAACCGGCGCTCGCCCGGCCGGTAACCCGGTCTCTACGCTCGCATCTCACGCGCATTCGAAGACGCGCGGTGCGGGACGGGCTCGTCGGTACCGGTCACCAACCCGGTCTCGGCGCCCGTGCAGCTCGACCAACGCGTACCGAGCTCGTCGCGGCCTTGGCTCTGGGGCTCCTGATCCTGGGAGCATCGCCCTTCCTCGGCATCTTCCGCAAACGGGTCGCGGTAAACCTCGTCGAGAGCTACACTTTGCGGCAGCCGGCGAGTGATTTGGATCAGGTCGTGCTCGTGGTCGAACGCCTGCCGAATCGGGCGTCGATGGACGCTCCGGAGAACGGTAGCCTCTACCAGGATGAGCATCCCTTCCAAGCTTTTCTACTCGGAGCTGGAATTTCGCTGGCACCCAAGGATCTAGACCATTACTACTACGCTCGCGCCAAGCTGCCTTCCGGCGATTTCGCGGTCAGCAACTGGCTCAGGGTGGGCAAGCCTGCGATGCCACCGCCGGCCAAGACCGCACCCATAGCGGCAGTCTGCGGGGCCGACATCGTGGATTTCCGAGCATGCCATGAGAATTATCCCACGGGTTGCTCGCAGACTGGAAATTACGATGCATTCCTAAATTTCAGAAAAAATTTACTCATAGCGCCGTCCAGTGCGCCCGTGCGCTTCCTCACCCGTGACGATTACAGCAAGCTGGAGCAGAGCCTGCCGCGGGGTCTGGACAAGACCAACCACCAGCAGTTCCAAGCCAAGCTCGCTGAGCTCGGCGAGGGCCAGGTCGTCAGCCTGGCCGGCTATCTGTACTCCGCCAGGAAGAGCGGCAAGGAAAGCAACAACTGCGAGCTCATGGGGCCGGATGATACCGATTTTCACATCGGTATCGGTTTCGACTCCGAGTTGGCCGCCAAGCTGGAGGCCCATGAGAAGCTCACCTCCGACGAGCGTATTCAGCTCAATCAGTCCAGCGTCATCACCGAGATGACCCCTCACTGGCGGGCGCAATTCAAACCGGTGTGGACCCTCGCTGCGTTGAAACCTTTCATCGGCCGCCAGGTGCGGGTCGTAGGACCACTTATGGTGGACAACGAGCATTACAACCCTAGAGACGATTGCGCATTCCCTGGCGCCGGCACAACCTGCTGGCGAGCGAGTACCTGGGAGATCCACCCTGTCACTCGATTCGAAGTTTGTAGCCGCGACTCCTGCAGCGAGACTGGCGGTGGCTGGGTGGAGCTCGAAGATTTTCCGCCGCCCGGCCGTTAGGAAGATAACAGCGCTGAACCCGCTACCGACGCCCGACGCCATCCCCCGCCAGCGGTGGCGTGCTCGCGGGGGGCAGGCGATAGTGCGTCGCCTGCTCGAAGGCGTAGGCGAAGCCGATCAACCGCGGCTCGGAGAAGGCCGGACCGGAGAAGGTCACCCCTGATGGATATTCGTTTTCGATCGGCGGCGTCGGCGGCAGGAAGCCGCCGGGCACGGTGATGCTCGGATAGCCCGCCTTGGCGGGAGCGGCGGCGAAGAAGTTCGCCACCGAGAGAATGGCATCGAAATCGTCCGCCGTGCCCTTGAGGCCGTCAGCCCCGTTGAAGACTCCGTCCAGCGCGCCCCGCGAGCGCGCGCGGTCCTCCGCCAGATCGATCTGATATCGCTGGGTATCCGCGCTTCCTGGCGTGACGTCGAGCTGCGCCGCGGCTTCGAAGATCGCCTGGCCGTACTTCATCGGCGGCTTGTAGGCGCGATTGAAGGCGACGATCTCCGCGATCGTTTTTCTCGGCGCGCCGGGCGTCGCCGCCAGGTATTGGTTCAAATCGTGTTTCTGGCCGTACATGAAAACGGTGGAACAGCCCGCGGGGGGCGGATAGCTCACGCACGAGCCAACCTGCGCCGGGAACGGCGGCAGGAGCTCGACGTGGGCTCCCAGGGCGCGCAGGACGTCGATCGCCGAGCTCATGATCACCGCCCGGCTCGATGGAATGGGCGTCACCACGGCGATGCGGGCTCCCCGAAGCGCCTGCTTGTCGAGGAACGGCGTGTAGTCGCCGAAGCAGTTGCCGGGAGTGAGGCACGCGGCCGTCGCGGGATCGGCAGGATCGTACCCGGCGAGCACACCGAGCAGGATCGCCGCATCCGTGACCGTACGCGCGATGGGGCCGGGGGTGTCCTGATCCGCCGTGATCGGAATCACGCCGTCGCGGCTGATCAATCCCAAAGTGGGTTTGATGCCGACGACGCCGTTGGAGCTCGCGGGGCTGAGGATCGATCCGGAGGTCTCGGTACCCACCGCGAGCGTCACGAGGTTCGCGTTCACGGCGATCCCGGGTCCTGAGCTCGAGCCCCCCGTTTGCAGCACCGGACGGCCGTCCCCGCCCAGCACCGCGCGCGGATCGTAAGGATTGAACCCGAAGCCGCCGAGCGAGCTGTAGCCGGTGGGCATGCCGACGGCGATGAAGTTCGCGAACTCGGTGAGCGTGCCTTTGCCGAGGATGATCGCGCCCGCCTGCCGCAGCTTGCGGGTGAGGAAGGCGTCGTCGGGAGGAATGGAGCCGGCGAGCGCCACCGAGCCGGCGGTGGTCGGCATGTCCGCCGTGTCGACGTTGTCCTTCAGCAGCACGGGGATGCCGAAGAGGGGCCGTGAGCGGTCCCCCGCGGCCGGCTTGCCGAGCGCACGCGCCTGCGCCTCGGCGTTCGGGTTCACGTAGAGGAAGGCGTTCACGCGCGGCCCCGCCTTGTCGTAGGCGTCGATCCGCGCGCGGTACAGGCGCACGAGCTGCTCGGGGGTGAGGAGCCCCGCATCCATGGCGTGCCGCAGCTCCGCGACCGTGGCCTCGACGAGCTGAAGCTGCGCCGCGCCGTGCTCCTCCGCGAGGACCGGCTGCGCCCAGCACGTACCTCCCAAGGCCGAGACCGCCAACAGGATCCTGATCCGTTTCACGCGCGTGCCTCCGAGTTGGAGGTTGAAGGATACCTCTCCGAGCCGCTGCCGTGACGCCATGGCCAGCTTCGTCGTATAGTAGGAGAATAGGCAAAAAGGAGCCACCCATGCGGCGTTGGATGGGATCTCTGGCGATCGGTCTGGCCCTTCTCCTCGGTTTCGCCGCGGCGCCGGCGTCGGCGGGCTCCGCCCATCTGGTGGCGGATCTCGCCACCGGCCTGGAGCCGCTGCCGTACTATGCTCAGAACGGTTCGGCTTTCTTCGACTCCTATACTCCGGTCAACGGACGGGTCGTCTTCTTGACCTTCTTTCGCGACCAAAGTATCTACCCCGAGGACTTCCAATGTGGCCTCTGGGTGACCGATGGCACCATGGGCGGCACCGAGAGGCTCGCCGAGCTGTGCGCAGATCTCGAGTACGAGGACTCCGAACAACACGGCCGGAACGCCATGCTGGCGACGACCGGGGCGGTGGCGTTCCTCACCGACGGCACCGGACGGGTCTGGCGTACGGACGGCACGGCCGCAGGCACGTTCGACCTTGGGGGAGTCCGCCTCGCCGATTCCAACGATCCGAATAACGTGAACCCGTTCGTCGTATCCGGGCAGACTTTCTTTTTCAGCGGCTGCACCCCGGACCAGGGCTGCGAGCCCTGGGTGACCGACGGCACGCGCCGGGGCACGAAGGCCCTCCGCTACATCGCGCCGCGCAGCCAGAGCTCGAGCCCTGCCCAGCTCACCGCCACACCCGAGGGCGGCGCGGTGTTCAGCGCCTCCGGCCGATTGTGGTTCTCGGACGGCACGACAAAGGGCACGATCGAGCTGCTTTTCCTGCGCGGCTACGTTCAACAGATCCTCGTCCGGGGACCGGTGGTCTATGTGACGGACGTCGGGCACGGCACCGTGGTCTGGGCAGTCGACAGGACGACGCGCCAGGTGCGGATGATCAAAAAATTCGGGGGTGACATCTATGCTGGCGACACCAAGATCTACGAGGTCGGCGGCCGCATTCTGATCACCAGTGCAAGCGACGCTTTTTCTCTCTGGGAGACGGACGGCACTCGGGCCGGCACCCACCCCATCGGTCCCTCCCGCGGGCTGCATACGTCCATCTTCCCGCTCGGGCTCGTGGGCGGGCGGGTCCTCATCCCGGCTCGCCTGGTCGAAGCTCCGGCCCGGCTGATGGACCTCTGGGTCCTCGAGCCGGGGTTGCAGGGCCCGCACCCGCTCCTGGGCTGCCCGGGGGGCTGCCCGCAGGTCGATTTCTTCACTCTCTTCACGCCTTTCGAGGGGAACCTTTTCTTCATAGGCTGGGATGAGGCGCACGGCTACGAGCTCTGGAAAACCGACGGCACTGCTCAGGGCACTCTGCTGGTGAAGGACCTCTGCCCCGGACCCTGCGACGGCGATCCCCAGGGCTTCCGCGCGGTCGCGGGCCGTCTGCTGTTCGAGGACGTCGGGAACGATCTCTGGGCAACGAGCGGCACCCCGGAAACGACGGTCCGTATCGCCGCCACGCCCCTCCTGACTCTGCCGGCCGATCTCGCGGCCCTGGACGACCGCATCGTCTTCACCGTCCAAGATCCCCTTCGCGGTCCTCAGCCCATGGTGACCCGTCTTGATTCCGCGGGCACGGAGCTCATCCTGCCACTCGGCAACGGTCGCGCCGCGGGTTCCTTCGGCTCGTTCTTTCCAATCTCTCGGTTGGGAGCCAGGAGCATCTTCACGGCCTGCGGCGAGAACATCGACGGCGTGTGGGTGAGCGACGGCACCGCAGCCGGGACCTTCCAGCTACCCGTGGGGGACACAGAGCTCTGTCTATCGTCGAGCTTCGTATCCGTGGGAAACCTTGTCTACTTCAGTTGGGGCAAGAAGCTCTGGCGTACGGACGGAACACCGGGCGGCACCTTGGAGCTCCTCGACCTCGGCTCCTTCGACTTTCCCCAGATGGCGGACGTGGGCGGCAAACTGCTCTTCATGCTGATCTCAAAGGAATCGGAGCTCGTGAGAGAGATCTGGACGAGCGACGGCACGCCCCAGGGGACCCGGAAAGTTTTCCAGAAGCTCGTCTCTGCCGTCGGCCTGATCTCGGCCGGGAACGAAGCCTACTTCGTTGATCTTCCCCAGAATTTGCCGCCCTCCATCTACCGTACGGACGGCACGGAAGACGGTACGAGACCGATCGCCAGGGCAGAGGGTATGACGGATCTGGTTCGCCTCAACGGCAAGGTCTACTTCATCGCCAAGAGCTTCGACCGGGACCACGTCTCGGAGATCTGGGAGACCGACGGCACTGCCACGGGCACCGCCCCGATGATCCCCGACCTCGCGGCGCCACGTCCGGTCAATCCCGTGAATCTGACCCTCTTCCAGGGCGCCCTCTACTTCTTCACGAACGGCGATGGCTCCGGGGTGTCCGTAGGGCTCTGGCGCTCGGACGGAACGGCGGCCGGTACCCGCCTGGTCACTGCCGCAATCCAGCCCCCCTTCTTCGACCCAGGGTTCACGCCGAAGAATTTCTTCTACTTTTCTCCGCTGCTCACGCCGGTGGGAGACACCCTCTTCTTCCGGGCGAATGACGGCGTCCACGGCACGGAGCTGTGGAAGACGGACGGCACGGCGGCGGGCACCGTCCTGGTGCGGGACATCGCACCCGGCACCGCGACCGCACGTCTCCCCGAGCTGACGGCCGCCAACGGCAAGCTCTACTTCACGGCCACCGACACCGAGCGCGGTCTCGAGCTGTGGGAGAGCGACGGCACGGAAGCCGGCACGATTTTGGTGGACGACGTCCAGCCCGGCCACGGCTCCTCGGCCCCTTCCCACCTCACGGCGGCGGACGGTCAGCTCTTCTTCACGGCGAACGATGGCGAGCACGGCCGCGAGCTGTGGGTGCTCCCCTTCTGAGCGTTACTCCAACACGGCGGAGCTTCCTCGGGGTGAGGTGGAGCACTCCCGCAACACGGGGGAAGGCTTCAGAGGCCGGCACGAGCGCCTCCGCAACAGGGTCTGGCGCCAGGCAATGGGGCAGAGGCGCTGGTGCTGCAGGGAGGAACGCCAGCGCAACGAGGGAGCGAGGCTGTGCTACAGGGAGGAGCGCCTCCACAACAGGGGTGAAACGCTGGTGCAACAGGGCGGAGCGGCTTCCAAAGGAGGTCGAGCGTTCCCCCGTGTTGCACCAGCGGCTCCGGGAGCGTTTCGCTCGCTATCGGGCCTCCTGCGAGCGGCTTCCTGGCTGCACCCGGCGGTAGAGGATCGGCTGGCCTTGGACGGCGGGGGAAATGATGGCGACCCATCCTTCCCACACGAGCTCCCGAAGCGCTCTGAACAGCGTGCTCCGGTGCGGCGAGGACCCGAGGACGCGCAAGGCGTCCTCCTTCCTGAACTCTTCCGGGAGCTGATCGAGCGCGTCCCGCAGCTCGTCCAGGACCGACTTGGGCCGAGGACCCCTGGGCTTCTTGGCAGCCGGAGTGGCGCTCTCCGGCTCGGGCTCCCGCTCTGCGTGCCACAGCACTTCGAGCTCCGCCACCTGTGCCCGATGGCCCGCCTCCAACACCTCCAAGGCCACCCGGTACCGTGCCTCCAGCTCCTCGCGCCGGTGGTCGAATTCGTGTTGCGTCATCGTGTTGCGGATTGCAACACGAAGGGTGGCGCAACGCAAGGAGGGGCTGGGGGCGATGGCGACTCAGGCGAGGCTCATCTCGGCGAGGGAATGGGCGGTCAGAATCCGCTTGGCGAGTCGGCGAAGCGGGCGCTCCGAGCCAAGCTGCGGGCATGCCTGGCGAGGTATCCCAACCCAGCGCATCCAGACGCCGCATGCCCAGGATGTGGCAAGCTATGTGGTGTTGAGCGACTCTACCCCGGAGGTCAGCGTGAGTACAAACCTCGAAGCACTGGAAGCTGAAGTTCTGAAACTAGCCCCCGCCGACCGGTCGCATCTCCTAGAGCGACTCATCGCAAGCCTTGATGCCGACCCCGAAGTCGAAGGAGCCTGGGAACGCGAAGCAGATCGAAGGGAGGCCGAACTGGACTCCGGTACTGTCACTGCGGTCCCGGGCCCCGAAGCCATGGCCCGTCTCCGGGCAAGGCTTCCTCGGTGACGTACTCGCTACACCCTGGCGCCGAACAGGACGTCGCCGAAATCCTGGACTTCTACACCGAGCGCGCTGGTCCAGTCGTGGCGCAGCGCTTCTTCAGTGAGTCCGAGCGTGTCGTCAACCTTTTGGTCGAACATCCAGGCTTCGGCACTCCAACTACACGAGGGCGCAGTGGCGGCGCAAGGCGATAGGAAAGGAGTGACTGAATTATCAGCCGGCCCCCTCCGCCTACGCAAACTGCCGGGCGTCCAGAGTCTCGCCGTTCCGGCTCCCTTCGACGCACTCGACGTAGGCTGCCGCGACCCGGGCTGCGGGCATACCTGGCGAAGTGTCCCAGCCCAGCGCCTCCAGCGTCTCCGTCACCCAGGGCGGGCTCACGACGTTGATGCGCACGCCCCGCGGCATGTCCAGGGCCGCCGCCCGCGCGAACCCCTCCAAGCCGCTATTGACAAGGCTGATCACCGAGCTGCCAGGCATCGGCTCCTGCGACAGCACACCGGAGGTGAGCGTGAACGAGCCGCCGTCGCGGACATGGGCCAGGCCGCCGCGCACCAGGTTGATCTGCCCCATGAGCTTGTGACGGAGCGAGAACTCGAAGTCCTCGTCCGTCAGCTCCCCGACCGGCTTGAACCGCGCCCCTCCGGCGAGCGAGACCAGGGTGTCGAACGGCCCAACGTCCTGAAAGAGCCGCTCGATCGAGCCCTGGTCCGCCACGTCCACCTGAAAGTCCCCATTCCGGTTTCCCACCCGCACCACCTCATGCCGCGCCGCCAGCGCCGCCGCCAGAGGCGTGCCGATGGTCCCTGTCGCTCCCACCACGATGATCCGCATGGAACTCTCCTTTCCGGTTCAGCATGCCAGGAGGGGGCGCGGGTGGCAAGGGCTTCAAGGGGGCTCTCAGATCAGCGAGGCCACTGGGGAGGCCGCATGCTGCCCCCTCCGAGGAATCCTGGGAGCTTGATCGGACCAAGAAATCCGTGCCGACAGTAAAGTCGTGTCTCACAGCAAGATTCGCCCTGTTTGCGCCTTCATCCCTCCTGGGCTTTCCACCCACATCCGCCGTTGGTTTCAGGGCATCTCTGAACACCCGGTGAAAAGGAGTGAAGTGTTGTGCTATGCTATTTTCTTCCATGTGGAGACGTTTTCGGCGTAGTTTTTCTCAGTGCGAGGTTAACCTGACAATGAGTATATTCTTTCAAGATTCTGTTTTGCTGCGCCTGCGATATCTATACAAGCGCGGGGTTCTTGTACCTTCCTTGGGAGCAGGAATGAGTGTCGATGGGTGCCCTTTGTGGAAGGATTTTGTTATCAATCTGGAGAGGGCAGCGAATCTCGCCTGCGATGGTGCTCAGGCTCGAGAGTCCTCTTCCGAACTGATACAGAGGGCCGCTCGCGCTGTAAGAAAGCTAAAGAATGAAAGAAGTGGACAATTTGCAAGTGTTGTACGACAGGCTCTATATATACCTGAAGCTTGTATGACTGCGGCTTCTGATGAGCTTGCTAAACTTTGGTGGCCTCTGGTGGTTACTACGAATTATGACGACTGGTTTATGTCATCTTGGAATGGTTACCATGCTGATGGGAAACCGCTTGCAAAACTCTCGAGTCTACAGATATGTGGAAGAAATCGACCCGATTGCGAAAGAGTACTGAATAGTTTACAGGCACCAGATAGCCCGCTCCTGTGGGCATTACAGGGTTTCGTAGGTGGTCAATCTGGCACAAACAACGATTATCAACCTAGCATGGCGAAGCTAGCTGAGCTTGCGGAAGAACTTGTCGTTGGACACGAGGAGTACAGGCGAGTTACTCATGGAGCTCCAGGCTTTCGGCGCGCCTTTGCTGAGGTATTTCGTTCCCGTTCTTTCTTGTTCCTAGGAACCAGCCTATCGGATCCCTATTTCATGAATCTCTTCGACGAAATCCTTGAGCTGCAAGGTTCCCTTGGGCACATGCACTACGCATTTGTGAAGAAGGGATCTGTTGATACTAGATTTCTGCAAGAAAGACTCCAAATTTTTCCAGTCGAATACGAGGACCATTCCGATCTGCCTGAACTCCTTCGTCATCTGCGCGAGACGCTAAATGGAAATCAACCTCATGAATCCAAGTGGTGCTACTCTTTAGATGTTCCATTTTTTCTTCCGACAGGAGGAGTCTCGGAAGATCTCCGGATTGTCCGCGGGGGACTTCCTAGCGCAGGCCTTAGAGAATGTCTAAGCATTAGTGCGGGTAAGGATAAATCTTCTTTGCTGTTAAGTGCCTACGGTCGCTCTCGATTGAGTGAGTGTCTAGGCTTAAGCGAGCCTGATTTGCTTTTGAAGCTAGAGCAGGTCACTGAGCACGTTTGGCGAGTCCGAGATGCTCAAGCCTTTGTTGTCGTTGCCAGAGACCTATCTACGGATTCAGACTACAGAGATGCGCGTATAATAAGAAAAGCTACGATTGAGCTGTTGCAAGAGGCTGCCCTTTCAGGGTTCGATCTGGTAAATACCATGCTTCTCGCGGCTGGGCGTCACAGGAAGTTCCCTCCATATGTGGCTCTAATACAAATGGTCAAGGCGTTTTCGGTCTATAAGCGGTCGAACGCCAAGTCTAAATTGAAGCTATCTATCTATGTTGTTGATCCTTCGGTCCTGTCTCTCCTTTCCTCTGGCAGGCTAGATGTGAATGAGGTGCTGTGCGTGGAGGATACACGATTTTGGGTCGAGGTGTGGAGAGGTCCTCAAGACATAACACGCTATCTAGAATTTACGGACGATGACCTACCGCTAAGGTTACTGCTTGAAAAGTACGACATCCCGCGCCAGGGGTGGAATGTTCAAATTCTTCCTAGCCCAATAGAGCATCAGAAAGTCTTACCCTCATCCGAGATCGTCACCGCGGCATCGTCGCATCAACGGGAATGGACTGTGGGGGGAGTGGGATTGCTTCCTGGTTCAACTTTGAGGCTTCTTTCCTCAGAGCAATCAGTTTGGGGGCTTGAGTGAAGTTCTTCCCTGGCACCAGCCAGTCCAGCAAGCCTTTGGGGAGTGAAGTTGTACGCTGCGGTGAGGAGGTTAAAGGGATAGTCTAATGAAAATGCACAGTGACGATGTTCCATCCTCGGCGAAGGCTCTGTTTGCGCTTGGGCCCCGAACAGAGGATGCGGTAAGAGCCTTTTTCAGGCCCCATCAGGGAACTCTTTTTGACGAATCCGAGCTAGGAGTAACTGCGGTTCACCCCGGGGAAGATTTTGGTCAGCTTGCACATTCCCTGGCTAGTTCAAAGTGGGAAGATGAAGCTGCCGCCGAGCTAATTCTAGGTTGTTCGGAGCGGAAAGCAAGCGGCTTTAATCTTGATGTTGGTTTGATTAGTCGATGGGCTCTTCATCACACCAATGATGTACAGTCCGTGCTTCAGTGCATGAATGTAGAGCCCCCCAAAGAGATTGAAATACTTAAAATTCTTTCCCGAGTCGGCAGTCAGAAGATTGTTTATCTTGCCTCGTGGCGGCTTACTCAAAGAGAGGTGGTCTTGAAGCGCATTATTCGGTCGGATGGGACTGCGGAGAGGGAGCTTGAGGCATTCCCTATTAACCTCTCGCATCCTAACATTATAGAAACGTATCGACTCCATAACTCTCGAGGGGAGTTGTTTCTGGTCGAACGCAGGCTTACCGAAGTTCTGCACGATAGGTGGGAAGCTAAAGGTATTCATGAGGGAGCTAATTTGCTCTATGATATTTCGGCTGCGCTAAAATTCCTTCATGATCATGACAGAGTGCATGGAGATATTAAGCCAGACAACATAGGTAAAGAGGCTGGAGAGTACATCCTGCTCGACTTTGGGATATGTCGTAATATTCGAGAATTCGTTGAGGAGGCATCGGCTACTGGTAGCCTACGAACCAGAGCTCCGGAGTTGTTGATTGGAAAACGCTATATAGACCCACCCAAAGTTGACATTTGGGCTCTGGGGGCTACAATTTTTGCTGCATACAACGGAAGGTTCCCACTAATAGATAAGAACGAAACGGTTCCACGGGTTTCGGAGACTAACGAACGATCAGAGTTTGAGGCTAGGTTGAGGAAAAGAGCTCTTGAGGAATGGGATTACTGGTTGAATTTGGACGCAATTCCTGAAAAATTGCGACTCATAGCCAAAGCGATGCTTGAGAAAGACCCTGTAGAGAGGGTTTCTAGTACTAATCTGCTGGAATCGGTTCAATCTGGACTCTCTGCCTTTGTGCGCAAAGGCGTGGAAAAAGCAGCGCGCAGCGCACGCTTTTCGCCTTTGGATGAGTTAACCCAAATTGAGCACTTCCTCACTTCTGTTCGGTCAGCAGTTATCCCCGGCCACAAGAGGATGGAGTTGCGGGCCCGCCTTAACGATTTGAGCGGAACTGCAGGGTTTAGTACCGCCGACCGCGACAGAGTCCATAAGCTTATCCAATTACTGGGGGAGGGATAGTTTCATGGCTTCGCGCTCTGTGGAGCGAGTTCAAGATAGTGTACATGGTTTAATGGAATTCCGCGGCCTGGAGGCTGTGGTGGTGGAGGTGCTAAGGACGCCTGAGTTGCAGCGCCTTCGAAGGGTGAGGCAGTTAGGAATGGCCCACTACGTGTTCCCTGGAGCTGAGCACTCCCGCTTAACTCATTCCTTAGGATCTGCTCATCTCGCCATAAGGTTTGGCAACCAACTACGCGTTGAGGCGCCGAAATTCTTCGTGCCGACCCTCGTGCTTGATGAAAGCGCGATAGCAGATTTCGCTCTCGCTGCGCTCTGTCATGACCTTGGGCATGGGCCTTTATCTCATGCTTGGGAGCGAGAGGTTATCGGAGAGGACTTTGATCGTGACCAATGGTCTAAGACTCTAGGTTTGGATCCGGGCGACCCACTCATCCAGAACAAGAAATGGCACGAGGTAGTAGGGCAAGGTCTGCTCGCTTGGCCCGAGGGGCAGTTACATCGGTTGTTGGAAAGTCACGAAGTTGGGACAGCCTTGAGAATTCGCCAAATGTTGGGCGGCGAATACTACTTATCTTATTTGCCGCGGCTTCTCAGTAGTGACGTAGATGTCGATCGTGCAGATTTTATAATGAGAGATGCTCACTATACGGGCGTTGCCTATGGACGTTTTGATTTGAACTGGTTGATATCGACATGTACTTTCGGTAGGACGAGCGACCCTGGTGATGAATGGATAGTTGGATTCGATGAAAGAAAATCGGTGAGGGTAATTGAGCAATTTTTGATTGCAAGGCGAGCTCTGTATGATACGGTTTATCATCACAAGACTGTTAGGTGTATCGAGGGAATGGTGGCTTTGTTGCTAAGGAGGCTTAGAGGAGTCCTTGAGGGTGACGATGCGCTACATGGAGTGTCAGAGTTTGTCGAGCCAATGATAGATATGATGCGGGGAGAAGCTTTAAACCCTTCTAAGCTAATGCGTGTAGATGATTTTTATCTAGCAGTGTTGATTGATACAATCGCCAGTGGTCTGGTAAAGGACGAAATCTCGATGGATCTGGCTCGAAGGATTCAGGCGAGGGATCTCTTTAGGCAGATACCAGTAGAATCAAAGAGAATAGGGGAGTTTCTTGCTTCGCCTGAACGTAGGGAGGAGGTGTATGAGGCTATTCAACCGTTTGTGCCGGGCTCTAGTGAGTTCTATATCATAGTTGACCATTCCGAAACCAAAATGTTCTCTGAGCCGTTGAGTGAGTGCTCTTTGCTTGTGAATTCTGCCGGGAGAGCTTCTGCTATAAGAGATCATCCAAGCTTGATCGGCTATCGTAATGGACAATCTGCTCAATGGCGCATCTTTACTGTGCGACAGGCAGTCGAAAATGTGACTAAGGTAATCAAAGGAAGAGGGGGTAGGAGAGCACGTACTGAAAAAAACTGGCTGTGAGCGCCATTGGAGCTTCCAACATTGCTCTGAAGTGAGATCGCGCCCGGGCGGCGGCGGGCGCAAGATGCGCCAACTGGAGCTGCTCGGAGACTCAATCTTCGACATGGTGGCGGCTCTGGCGCGGAGCCGGACGTCATTAGCCCTCTGCGCTCTATTCTTCCAACCGACTGGGCGGCCATGCACTGCGCCGTCGATGGGAGCACCTCCCTAGACATCGCGGCTCAGTTCCCGCGGTGCCCCAGGAGGCGTCTCACGGAGGCATTGGACCTGTTCGACGAGCGAAAGCAGGCGTTCGAGGGCGAGCTACCGGCAGGCGAGTGGCATGCCGGTGGCGGTCTGTTCCGTCTAAGCCTAGGCACCTGGCGCCAGCCGAGCGGGCGCGCAAACGCCGTAGTCAGGCACCATCGTTCTTAGGGGCTGACTCGAGGCCTGGGGAGTCATGCTCGCTCGATTCGCCGGCTACGCCGGCCGGCGTGAAGCTCTCGCAGCACCGACTGTCCTTTGGACAAGGAGACGTGCATGAGAAACAGAACGATCCTGATGGTGCTTGGGGTGTTGCTCCTGCTTGGCCTCTCCCCTGTATTCGCCGATCCCATCATTCAACGCGGTATCGACGTCTTCACCACCGTGGGGGACGGCAGGACCTTCTACGATTTTTCCTTCAATCCCATCCCCGCCGATTTCTTCTGCAAGGGCTCCAAGGCGTTCACCGGCCGGGTGGCGTTCAGGGGCCTGCCTCTCACGACCGGCAGCCCGGGCCAGCTCTGGGGCGCTGACACGGTCATCGAGCGGCTCGACGACGCCGTCTTCGGGGACAATGGGATCGCCGAGACGCGCATCCAGTTCCGGGCCCTGTCGTTGGTGAGCACCGCCCCCGTCAAGACCGCCTGCGGCGCCTTCCACGTCTACGTCACCCTCGGCGGCAAGCAGCGGGTGACGACGATGAGCATCCTCCGCACGCAGGAGACCGGCGGAACTTTCATCGCCCCTCTCGCGGTCGATGCCCGCATGACGTTCATCCCCGTCAAGCCGCCGCGGAACAAGGGCGCGCGCAAGCTGGAGCTCACCGGGAGCTTCACCTTCCCCGCCAGCTCCCTGCCCTGGAGCCTCGCGTCCGGCGCGGCGCTGAAGAGGATCAACCCCGTGATGGTCGATACCGACGGCGACTTGATCCCCGACACTCTGCTTCCCGGCACCTCGAACTTCGCCGCGGGCCAGTCCCCGGACCGGTTCAGGACCAAGGCCGCCTGCTCCTGCTGCCCGGAATCGACGTGCCATACCGACCCCGCCACCGGCAAAACGCACTGCACGACTCCCACCGCTTGCCCAGGGATGAATTCCTGCTGCTAGACAGCTCCGGAGGCGGAGGCTTCACACCTCCGCCTCAGTTTCTTCGTCCTTGCCGTCCCTGGTGTCCTTGTTGTCCTTTTGGGAGATGAAGGGCGCCCTCGCCGTCCCCGGGCCAAACCAAAGGAAAAAAGGGCCGCCGGCGGGGTGCCGGCGGGCCGAAAGCTCGATTTCACGACTACAGGATGGAGTACTGCACGGCGCGCGGGTTGAGGCCGGTCGTGGTGGTGCCGACCACCCAGATGTGGCCGTTGAAGGTGACGGCGGAAACTCCCGTGTCGCTTTCCGTGAGCGGCGCCAGGAGGGCCTCGGCCGTCCATACGTTCAGGGTGTCCAGCTTCTTGAAGTAAAGGTCGTCGGGCTCGCCCGTGCTCTTCGGCAGGTAGATGAGCCACATCTGCGTGCCGAGCGCCGCCAGGGCGGGGCCGGTGCTGGAGCGCGGGCCCCCGGTGGGCTGCGAATCGCCCACCCAGAGGCCGCTCGCGTCCATGTAGCCGTAGAAGAGAGGCTGACCGTTCGTGGCCGAGCCGTTGGTGCCGCTGTACGCCAGGTAGAGACGGTTGTTGAAGACCGTCGCGCCCGGGCCCCGGAAGGTCAGGCCGAAAGGCACGATGTTGACGGCCGACTGGGCGTTGCTGGTGTTCACGGTGACGTAGCGGATGCGATCGCTGCCGGAGCCGGCCGTCTCCCAGAAGACGTAGAGCAGGCCGTTGAAGACCGCCGCCCCAGGACCGTCGTCGGTATTGGCTCCCACGATCGTGCCCTCGCCAGACCAGTTGCCGGCGAGGTCCATGTAACGGTAGCGCAGCAGGCTGCCGGAAGCTGTCGAGTAGAAGACGTAAAGAAGGTTGTTGAACGCCACGGCCGTCAGCTTGTTCTTCGGCGTGGTGCCCGGGGGGACCGGGATCAGGAACTCGCCCGACCAGCTCGAGCCGCCCGTCGACGTCTGATAGACGATTCGGTTGTCGGGATAACGAATGTAGAAAACGTAGACCTGATTGTTGAACGCCGCCACACCCGGTGCGGAGTTGGAGAAAGCCTGGGGGAGGACGGCGGCATCGGCTCCCTGGACGAGGAACGCCAGGAGCAGCAGGGTCATGGCCGGGAGCAAACGGAGTCTCTTCAACTTCATGGTTTTTCCTTCCTGCGCACTGAAGCGCAACTGGCCGCCCGAAGCGGCTCTGCAAGTTGTCCGTGGGGCGTGAGCCCCAACCCCGGCGCCGAGGTAATGACAGTCTAGGATGGAAATTCATTTTTGTCTTGAACAAACTTGCTCAAATGGTGCGGAGGGCTTGGGGAGGGAGGCGGAGAGCGGCGAGGTGGCCAACCAGTGATCGATCGGATCGCTCCGCGCCCCGCTGACGATCTTTGGCGTCATCAGGGGCACGGATTGACCACCCGCCGCTCGCTCGGCTGCCCGCACGCGTCCTTTCTCCCCTTCAGCCAGTGTCTGGAGCCTTTGGCGCGGGCCTTGCTGTCGGGCTCACGTAGAGGTTCGAGCCAGGATGAATGGCCGTGGCAACCGGCAGCAGTCGCCGCTCAGGGCGGTGGAGGGCGCCTGCGCCCGGCTCCGGCGGCGGGTGCTGGCGGCCGTGGCTGCGGCCGTCCTCATGGCCGGGGCGGGCAGCGCGAAACCGGTCTCCCGAGCCATCCCGGAGCAGATCTCCCGAGCCATCCCCAGGCAGGTCGCGGTCGACGGTCTCTACGAAACTCCGTACGGCACGATCCTCCGCGGTCATGCCGAAGACTTCGACGGCGTCGCGGACCTGCTGGAGAACTTGGACCGGATTCCGGGATTCGAGGAGCCGGTCCTGCGCCATGCCACCCGCTCCGAGCGTGGATACGAGTACACGCTCGTCGTTCCCAAGCCCGTGCCCGCACCGGATGAAGCCTCGCTCTGGCGCGGCGACTCCGGGTGGCGGGAACCGTTCTTCGTCACTCTTCCGGTCGCAATGTCTCTGGATCGGCTGCTTTTCCCTCCTTTCATCCGACCCCTCCCCGTCCGCCGCCACCGCCGGTCCGGTGGTGCCGGCGCGGAGAAGGGCCCCGGGAACCAGGATCAGCCGGCTGCGGACGAGCAAGCGTTCGCCGGCTTGTCGATCGACGAGATCACGGTCCAGGCGATCTATCAGACCTCGATCGGCGGCGTGGTCCAGGCGCGAGCCAGGGGACGCGAAATCCTGCTGCGCGAGGGCGACCGGCTCGCCGACGGCGAAGTCGACGAGAGCCCGTACCGTCCAGGTCCACGGCCGCGACCGCATAGTGGCCGTGTATCGCTGGCACCTCGCTCATCCCGAGGCGAACACGCCCCTCCTCTCGTACTGCGGCCGGAAGAAGATCCTGGTACTTCTCCTGGCCAGCACAGATCGAGCCGAAGCGGACTGGGCGCCCCGCATTGCCCGCAGTCTTCGCTTTCGCGCTCTCGCCGACTCCACTATGGCGAGACACTAGCTAGGGAGCAGGTCTATAGAGGTCGATGGGACGGCCAGTGGATGAGGGGCCTCCAGAGCCGTCAGGGATGCCAGCCCCTTGGGAACCGGGAGGCGACTCTGCCGAACTCCTGACACCTGTCCCGCCAGACCTATTCTCCCGGCGCTGGAGGTGGTATACTACTACTTCGTGAAAATGCTGAGATCGCCCGCGCTTCTAAAGGCGCGCCTGGGAGCACTGAATACCTCCTTGCACCGGCTCGTATTATGCATATGACCCAGAGAGAATTAGAGGCAGCTTTTCCGAAAGGCGCCGATATCGACTGTGTCGTAAAAAAGGTGGAGCCGTTTGGCGCCTTCGTCACTGTAGAGGACTTTCCAGACGTCACTGGTTTGATCCGACCTCGCGAATGGAGCTGGTCGCGTCAGGAGTTCCATCAGCCCCAAGTTGCAAGTTCCGGGGAAAGAATCAAGGCTCGTGTTATCGGACACCGAAAGACTAACCTGGAATTGAGCCGTCGCCTCACCTTACCTAATCCGTACCCCCTCTTTAAGGGCACGCACAGAGTAGGGGACGTGGTTAAAGGACAAGTGGAATTCATTTTTCATCAGGAAGCCGGCGTTCGGATGATTCTTGAATTTGGCGTAGAGGGTTTCATCCCGCGCTCGGAATTGCCTGATTTTGCTGTGCGTAGGGAGGGTTTTGGGCTTCTTGCTCAGGATTGGGTAGAGGCTCGCATCCTCCGATTCGAGAGGAGCGAAGTTATTCTCAGTGTGAAGGAGCTACTTCGCGCGCGCGAGCAGGAGAGAGGTTCTAAAGAGGATGATCGATCGCTCCTTCGGTATCATCCTACTGTCGGCATAGTTTTGGAAGACCTTAGTCTGACGCTGCAGATTCAGGAGATGCCAGATCCGGAGATTCACCCAGATTTAAAGAAAAAGATTCGTAGGATTCTAGTTGTCGAGGACAACGTAGGGGTCTCCGAATCTTTGGAAATGGTGTTGGGGCATTTGGGATTTACTTGCGACTTGGCTGATTCGGTCGAGAGCGCCCGTCGTTGCCTCCAAGAATATGCCTATGATCTTCTGATCTTAGACATTAACCTTCCAGGAGAAAAGGGACTCGCCCTTCTTCGGGAGGTCCATGAACTTGGTAGCCCCCTCTGGGTGTTCGCCCTCACCGCCGCTCCAGACCGGGATTGGTCGGAGCTCATTGGAGCGGAGGCTAGGCGAATTGCCGCCGTCTTCCAGAAGCCCACGAGTGCTCAGCGTATCCTTGAGCACCTCACCTATCTCCTGGTACGCGGCCCCATATCTCACGATGATCGCGGTCAACCCACTGGCTTCTCAGCCGAGGCGTTCGCACACGAGAGCTTGGTGGGTATCAGAGAACTCGCCAACTCCAGCCGGCGGAGTTTAATCGGTGAGCACCTAGAACGCTTAAAAGAAGAAACTCACGCCACCTTCGCTTTCGCTCTTTCCTACCGTCCGGGCCCCCTTTACGAGCTAGTGGCAGGTAGCTTCGTAATGCTTACCCGAGAGGGACAGCAGAATCTGGACATCAGTCCTGTGGAAAACGTTATCCGGCGCCGGGTCTTCATCGATGTGGCGGACATCTCTACGAAAAGGAATTGGTTCCAGCATCTTTTCCAAGTCTATCCCTTGCGCTCCTTCGCGGGCTGTGCCCTGGACTATACCGACCAGGCTGAGTACGGTCTCTTTCTGATTGGGGACAAGCCTGGCCAATTGAGGAATATATCGGAAGGCAGGCTTCGGCAGGTCGCGACCCTAATCGGGCATCTCCTTGCCGAGGAGCGCTTTGATCATGTCGTGACTGAAAATCAAGGTCTGCTTTTGACGGGATTTCTCGCGGACAGTATTCTCCATGAAATCAAAAACGCAGTCCAAGCGGTGGACAGCTTTTCTATGATACAGACGAGGTTAGCCAAGCGGTATGCGACTAGCTTCACTTCTATCTCCGAAAGAGAGATCATCGAGTTCAAGAAGGCTACCTTAGGCATCCAAAGTGTAACAAGTCAGATGAAGGATTTAATTCACCTTTTTCGGAACCTGGCCAGTCATTCTCAAATAGAGGAGGTAGATCTAAACGAAACGATTCAGCGCCTTGTGGCTACTGTCCGACCCCTAGCTGACGATAGGGATGTTGTCGTTTGCGAACCGCGCCTCGCCGATGATCTGCCCTTGCTCCGGCTACGGTCTAAGCTTCTTGATCAGGCTCTCCTTAATTTGATGATCAATGCCATTGAACAGATGGAGGCCGGTGGCGTGACTAGACGTAGTCTGCGTGTATCTACGGTGTATCAGCCAGACTCTCTCTACCCCGCTCTCATCTCCATCACTGATACGGGGCCAGGTATCCACACAGTACATCGCAAACGGATTTTCGATCTCTTTTTTACTACAAAGGAGCGAGGAACTGGTCTAGGACTCTATATCTCTCGTTTGTTCGTCGAACAGTTCGGAGGGCGGCTTCGCATCCAAGAGTCATTTTTGCTCTCTGGTACTACCTTCCTTATCGAACTTCCCCGGGAGATACTCGTTTGAGCCTCGCTGAGGGTTTACCCACCAATATTCTTATCGTCGATGATCGGCCTGAGATCCGGGAGTCACTCGGGTCTTTAGTCCAATCTGAGTCACCTCTTTTCACTGTAGCCACTGCCGCTAGTGGCATTGAAGCACTTGAGCACCTCAGGATAGTGTCTGCCGATGTGGTTCTCTGTGACCTTAAGCTGAAAGGCGGTATGGACGGCATCGAGGTCACGCGAAGAATAAAAAACAGTTACCCAAGCGCGCGTGTTATTGTTTTTACTGGTAAAGATGTTCAGGAGGACACGAAATCTCAGGTCCGTCAAGCCGGCGCTTTCTCCTATCTGAGTAAGCCTATCAATTTCGATGAGCTGCTACACGGGATCGCGACTATCAACTCGATCCGTACTACCGAATACTTAGTTCGCTGCTTTGAGGCTCTGTCCCGCATAGCCTATAGTTTGCAAGAAACCTTTGACCTCGACGCTCTCGCTCATCGGATTGTCAACGGTGCTTGCGAATTAGGATTCCAGCGCGCCCGGCTCTACCTCTTCGATGAGGCAAGAAGGACTCTTATAGGCAAGGCACACCAAGGGGAATTAGGGCTCAACTTCGAGGGATATGAAATACCTCTCGACTCCTCACCGATCATCACCCACATCTTCGAGCACGACCGCCCCACTGTCTGGACGGGAGAAGACATCCGGAAGGAATTCGGCGACCAAATTGGAGAGCCTTGGCTTACCGACATGGACCTACATGGGATACCGTGGATCGATGTAGCCCTGGTTGTGGGAAACAAGCGGATTGGCACTTTGGCGGTCGATCACCACGGTAGCCCCGAGGGCTTGTATACGAGAGAGGATCTCAGAATTACGGAAATCTTTGCTGGTTTAGCCGCTCAGTCTCTCAACAATGGTCGACTTTACCAAGAGCAGGCTCTAGCGAACGCCTTTCTGGGCTCCATTCTCCGTGAGGCGCCAGATGCCGTTGTCTCTACAGACATCCATGGCGTGATAAAACAGGCTAGCCCCTCCATAGAGGGGGTGACTGGCCACCCTCCCGAGAGAATGGTAGGACGATCCGCTGCCGAATTCTACACTGATGAGAAAGGATCGCCAGAAGTTGGCAGGATTATCGCCCGGGATCTAATGGAAGAGGTGCGGACTCATGGGAGGATTACTAACCGCAGAGTCTGCCTTTTCGGGCTTGACTTCCTACCTCGACCTATTTCTGTGTCCCTCAGTCTCCTTCATGACGACCAGAAACACGAGATCGGCACCCTTGGCATCCTCAAAGACTTAGGCCCGTTTGAAGCCCAAACTAGAAGGTACCGAGACCTTCTCGAAGGATTTGGCTACGGTACTATTCTCCTTGACAGACGGGGTATCATGGAATACTGCAACGGCAAGGCGGAGCGTTTGCTGCATCGGCCTCTGGACGGGGCCCTAGGCAAGCCGTTTTTGGCAATGATTTCCGAGCCCCAACGGGACGAGTTCGAGCGTAGCTTTAAAACCGTCCTACGAGAGGGGGTCGAGCACGGCCTGGACCTTGACTTGCTCCGACCTGATGGTCTTCCTGTCCCTATCAAGGGGTTCCTAACTCCATTCCGGTCAGACGGAGCCGTTAAGGGAGTAGCGGTGGCCCTCTATGGCCTTGCTGAACTTGCCTCCTTGGATCGATCTGGCCGACTTATGGCGTTGGGTCAGATGGTAGCTACTCTGCCGCACGAAATTAACAATGCTCTCAATAATTTGTTACCCTCATCCAGGGACCTGGCGACATACTTGGCTAAAGCGAGCGCTCCCTCCGAGCGCGTGCGGTTCTACCTCGACGTTATCACGCGTAACGCCGAGAGGATTCAGAAGATAGTACGTCAGATTAGGGAGTTCGCTAGGCCTCGTGAGTTTCAGCGAGAGCAGGTCGGGATAAATGACGTGATCAAAGAGGCGGCCGACTTCCTTCAGGCGACCCTCCGCGACATCCGTCTCGTCCTTGATTTGGATCTAGCCCTGCCTGAGGTTCTCGGGGAACCCACCCGTCTCCAGCAAGTCTTCGTCAACCTCATGACAAATGCCAAAGAAGCTATGGAAGGCCAAGATGAGCCCCGAGAGATCCGCATTCAGAGTCGCCTTCAAGGCGCCAGCAGTTTGGTCGTTACGGTGACTGACTCTGGTAGCGGGATTCCACAGGAGGCGCGGGAGTTCCTATTCGACCCTTTCTTTACGCTGAAGACTGGCAGCGGCACTGGGTTAGGATTGTTCATAGTAAAGAGCATTATGGATCTTCACGGAGGTACTATTGAAGTCTTGGATCGCCCGAGGGAAGAGGGAACCTGCTTTAAGCTCACTTTCAAGCTTTATTCGAGCGTTTAATCTTCACAGAAAGGAGACTTGTGGATTCGAGAGCTGGATGCATACTAGTAGTGGATGATGAGGTCGACTCCCGCCAAGTCCTCCGATTTCACCTGGAGGACTTAGGATACGAGATCCTGGAGGCGGCAGACGGCCAAGAAGCTCTGGAGGTCTTTGAGGAGTGTGGGGGTCGTGTCGAACTTGTGATCACTGATATCCGCATGCCTCGAATGGATGGGGAAGTTCTAATCCTGGAACTCCACAAACGAGAGCCCAACCTTCCTATAGTCGGCATCACTGGTCACATGGACCTTCACGAGACTTTGCGGATGATGGGTCAGGGGGCCTACTACTATATGCACAAGCCTCTCGACCCTTGGCCGATTACAGATCGGTTAGTGGACAACGCTGTTCGCTTCCACCGGAACGAGAGAGACATAGAGAGACGCAGGCAAAAGGAAGTCGAGATTGCCCGCCTCCTTCGGACGTACATTACCGAGACCCCAGTACAGAACATTTTTCAGTCTGTCGGACACGCTCATGAGATAACTCTAGAGATCGCGTCCAAGCCGATTGACCGCAACCGTCCAAGTGGCGATTTTGCCGAGTGGTTCCGCCGTACTACTGGTGAAGTATGCTTCTACGTTGCGGACGCCTCCGGCCACGACGATCTTCTGCCCTGCTTCCTTTCCTGCCTAAGTAACATGGTTCTACACCGTTGCCACCACGGGTGCCGGCCAACTCTCGACCAAATCGTCGAGTCCATTGACCAAGCCCTCGGCAGCCTACGTGACGACGGTGCCTTAGACTATTCAAAGTACCTAACCTTTTTTATTGGATTCATCAACTTGGAGTTTGGGGAACTGACCTACATCAATGCTGGCCATCCGGCAGGCTTCTTTTTCCGTCCTGGTAGAGCCGGCTGCAGGCGCTTAGAACAGACCTGCCGGCCCGTTGGCCTCCTCCTTGGCAACAAGCCGGTCATTGGACGCGAGAACTTAAGACCAGGGGATCTGCTCTTTGTCTACACGGATGGTGCCAATGAGTTTCTCCAGGGGGATGACCGAGCAGAGGTCGGCCTTAGTACTCTTGAGACAATTCTTGCCCCCATGGCCGACGAGTCGGCACAACAGATAGTGGACGGAATTGCCGACTACTTGATTAGGAAAGCGGGAAGCGACGGATTGCCTGACGATACAACACTATTGGCTGTCAAGGTCCATGCTACGCCGTGACACCGGTTACCTATGTCTCCAGAAGATAGTTCGCCAGTGGTCACTTGTTTTTAGGCGCTCTTTAAGGACCCAACACCGGAAGGGCATCCCTAGAGTCTGTGCGAGCCGCCTGAGAGGAGATAGGATACGCCGGCTCACGGCCGTCTCCCTGCTCTCCGGAGGATTCCAGATGCGTCGATCCGCCTTTGCTGTTCTGCTGTTGATGACTTGCGTGGTGGCCCCTCTCGCCGCCCAGACCCGCGTTCCTGCCGCGCTCAAGCCCAGCCTCGACCAGCCCATCGATGCCGACGCCACGGCGAGGATCCGCAAGTACACGACGGCGCCGGAGTTCAACTCGGTGCTTACGGACTACCTGCCGGCGTCCTCCAGCGTGCCGAGCCCGAGCGCGGTCCTTGGCGACGTCGCCGGGGCGCCGGGCATCCTGCCGTATGTGGCGGAAGTGAACCGCTACTTCCGGATGCTCGCGGCGGCGAGCCCCCGGGTGCGGGTAATCTCCATCGGTCTGAGCGAGGAGGGGCGCGAGCGGATCGCGGTGGCGGTCAGCTCGGAGAAGAACCTCGAGCACCAGAAGGAGAACGACGCCCGGCTCGCACAGCTCGCGGACCCGCGGCTCCTCAAGCTCGATGACGCGCGCGCCGAGGGCCTGATTACCGCGAGCGTGCCCATTTACTACATCACCGGCACCATCCACTCTCCCGAGACCGGCGCGCCCACCGCCCTGATGGAGCTCGCTTATCGGCTGGCGGTCGACGAGAGCCCGTACGTCCGCGCCATCCGCGAGAACGTGATCACGCTCATCACGCCGGTCGTCGAGGTCGACGGCCGCGACCGCATGGTGGACGTGTATCGCTGGCACCTTGCGCATCCCAAGGCGAACATGCCCTTCCTCTCGTACTGGGGGCACTACGTCGCGCACGACAACAACCGCGACGCCATGGGGCTGACGCTCTCGCTCTCCCGGCAGGTGCTCGATACCTATCTCGGATGGCATGCCCAGGTGCTGCACGACCTCCACGAGTCGGTGCCGTTCCTCTACGACAACACCGTGGGCGACGGCCCCTACAACGCCTGGGTCGATCCCCTCCTCACCAACGAGTGGCAATTGTTCGGGTGGACGAACGTGGCGGAGATGGGCAAGCTCGGGATGCCGGGCGTTTTCACCCACGGCGATTTCGACACCTGGAGCCCGGGCTACCTGATGTTCCTCGCGGCGATGCACAACGGCGTCTCGCGGCTCTACGAGACTTTCGGCAACCGCGGCGCCGATACCGAGACGCGCGAGCTCCAGCCTGACCAGGCGTCCCGCACTTGGTATCGCCAGGACCCTCCGTACCAAACCGTCTCCTGGTCGCAACGCAACAACAACAATTATGAGGAAACCGGCCTCCTGGTCTCGCTGGCTTTCGTGGCGGAGAACCGCGAGCTGCTGCTGCGGAACTTCTGGCAGAAGAGCAAGCGATCGATCACCAAGCCGGAGAAGGAAGGGCCGGCGGCGTACGTGCTCCCCGCCGACGACCGGCGGCCGGGCGCCCAGGCCGAGCTGCTGCGGGTCCTGCAACTGCAGCACGTTGAGATCTCGCGGGCCGACCGATCTTTTACGGTCGCCGTGGAGAACACGATCAAACCGAAAGGTGATGTCAAGGACACAGCCAAGGACAAGGCTCAGGACAAAGCGCCCACGACGCGAACGTTCCCGGCCGGCAGCTACGTGGTGCGCATGGATCAGCCCTACAGCCGCTCCGCCGACGCCCTGCTCGACCGCCAGTATTGGAGCCCGGACGATCCGCAGAAGCGCCCATACGACGACACCGGCTGGTGTTTCCCCGCTCTGTTCGATACCGAAGCCGTACGAATCACTGATCCCAAGGCGCTGGCGGCGGCGATGAGCCGCGTCGAGGCGCCGGTGCGATCCAGTGGCGGCGTCACGGGCGGCGGCCCTGTGTTCGTCGTCGCCCAGCGCGGGGACGATGCGATGTTCAGCCTTCGCTACGCTCTCGGGGACGCCACGGTGGAAGCCGCGGCCGAGCCGTTCAAGGCCGGTGGGCATGACTATTCGCGCGGCACCTGGCTGGTGCGAGGAATCACGAAAGAGGCTTTGGATCACGCCGCCGCGGAGACCGGAGTCACCGTGGATGCGATCGCTGCCGCGCCGAAAGTTGCGACGCGGCCGATCGCAAAACCGCGCATTGCGCTTCTGCACACTTGGATCAGCACGCAGACCGAGGGCTGGTGGCGCCAGCGCCTCGATCTGTTGAAGATTCCTTATCGCTACATCAGCACTCAGGACGTCGCGGCCGATCCAAACCTTTCGGCGAGCTACGACGTCATCCTTTTTCCTCCCGTGGGAGTGGGGGATCCGCTGCGTATCGTCAACGGTCTGCCGCTGTGGGGCGAGCCCATGCCCTGGAAGACGACGCCGGAGACTCCGAACCTCGGGAAAATCGCCTCCACGGACGATCAGCGGCCCGGCCTGGGATTCGCCGGGCTCGATCATCTCCGCCAGTTCGTCGAGCAGGGAGGCCTGCTGGTCGCCGTCGAGGATACGGCGCAATTGATGGTTTCAACCGGTATGGCTCCGGGCGTGCGCGTCACGCGAGCGAGAAACCTGAAAGTTGTCGGCAGCGTGCTCGACGCGCGTTTCCCCGACGCCACCTCGCCGGTCGTCGACGGCCTGGGCGATCGCCTGTCGGTCTATAGCGCCGATGGACTGAGCTTCGAGCTGAGCAATTCGGCCGCGGGCGGCTGGGCCGGTGAGGAAGACGATCGCCCGACCGGCCGTGGCGGTCCCAAGGATACGGACGTACCGCAGGGGCGGACTCCTCAGCCGCCGCGGCCCGCGCGGGCGAAAGTCGAGCGCTGGGAAGCGCGGCCGCTCGAAATCGAAGAGCTGCGCAACAATCCGTCCGTGATCCCCGAGGCGCTCCGTCCGCGGACCCTGGTGCGTTTCGGCGACGCCGGCGACCTGCTGGTTTCCGGCCTGCTGGAGCACGGAGACGAGCTGGCGCGCCGCGCCGCCGTGGTCGAGGTTCCGGTTGGCAAGGGGCACCTGCTGCTCTTCGCCATCAACCCGATCTGGCGCGGCTCGACGATCGGCAGTCATCCTTTGGTGTGGAATGCGATTTTGCAGCATCAGGCGTTGGCGCCGGGGGCGGCGTCCTCCGGACAGCCCGCGGCACGGTGATTGGGGTGCCGGCAGTGGCGCGGGTGGCGAAGCGTCCCGCCACCCGCACCGCGACGAATCAGCAGGTCGTGGTGGTGCCAGGCGCCACGCAGATGACGTTGCAGGTGCCGTTGCAACTGACTTGGTAGGTGACCAGGCAGAAGGGGTGGCTGGGTGTCCCCCCGGCGGCGGCGCTGAGCTGCGGACCGGCGAGGGTGCGCAGGGTCTCACGGGAAAGCGACAGCCGCAGAGTCCGATCCTTCTTCATGACAGTCCCTTTCAGAAGATCTCCCGGGCGAGCCTGCTCGGGGAGGAGGTCGCCCGTTTCCGAGGGGCGACTTCGTATCAGGGACGCTCCCGAGGGCTGCGGGTATTAGAGGCGGCGGGGCGGACCGCCGTTTGACACCCCCGGACCCGACTCTGTACAATCCGCGTCCCTGTGGGGCCGTAGCTCAGTTGGGAGAGCGCTTGAATGGCATTCAAGAGGTCGTCGGTTCGATCCCGATCGGCTCCACCAATAGATTCAAACACTTGACGGCATTCGACTCCCAGCCTCCGAGGCCGCCAGCAATCAGATAGCAATCAGGAATCCCGGGGTTCGGCCTCAAGGGACGTCGCTCGTCGAGGAGCGCCGCTGCGCGACGAGCCACGCCTCAAGATCCTCACGGCGGTAGACGACGCGTCGGCCGAGCTTCACGAAGGCCGGCCCGCCGCCCCGCGAGCGCAAGGTCTCCAGGGTGGCGGGGCTGAGTCCCAGGTACTCCGCGGCTTGGGGCGTGGGGAGCGCCCCGGGATCAGCCAAGGGGGAATGGCCTAACTTCAGCGGCTCGGGCCTCACGCCGCGTGGCGCCCCACGCCGTAGGCGTCTTGGTTCTTCCTTTTGGTTCGGCCGTCGTAGGGAAGTAGAGAGGAGCGGGGTGAGCACGACCTCGAAGGCGGGAAGCTCCCCAAGGACGACGCCCGAGGGCAGCGTGCCGAGCTTCGCCCTTATCCGGTCGAGGTTCACCGCCTGGTCCACGAGGCAGACGACCCGCCCGTAGCCGGCATCGAGGTCTTTCCGGACGTTTTCCGCTACATGGCCGTCTCCCATCTCGATCTCGACCGCCACGCGCTCGGCGCCGAGCGCGAAGGTGAGATCGACCCGCGCGCCGGAGGAGGCGTCTTCGATCTCGGAGTCTTCGCCACGCGCGGCAAGCCAAGAGGCGATCCTCTCTGCCCACCACTGATGCGCGATCCCGCCCCGCCCGTGACCCGTGGCTACGGGAACGCCGTAGCGGGCGAGGAGCGCGCGGCCTTCGGCGGTCAAATCGAGGAGCTTGAAGCGCTCGCCCCGCCCGCCGGGGTTTATCGCCACCTCCCGCGCGAGGCCGCGGCCGAGGATCACGCTTTTCAACCGCTGGCCCCGCCAGGCGCTCAGCCCTAACTCACGGTTCCGCTCCCGGACGGTGAGGAAGGGGGAGGCCGCGACGAGCGCAAGGTAGTCGAGGGTGAGCTTATCGACCTCCCGCTCCCGAGCCGCTCCACCCCGCGGCTTCGCGGCCGTCTCTTCCTGAATGGCAGGCGGCGGGAGAGGTGCCTCGCGCGCGGGCTTGGGCGCCGGAGCCGGAGGTAGAGGTGTCGCCTCCCCGGTCTCTTCTGCCGCGCGTACCGGTGCAGTCACCGGGAACCGCTCGCCCATGAGGGTAAGGAGACGATCCCGCCGAGTGCTCGCGTCCAGGGGTGCGACCGCGGCGAGATCCCGGGTCCGGAGGTTGAAGTCCGCCTCAGACCGCCCTACGCGGCAGAGAGCCTCTCCCACGCCGAGGTTCACAAGATCAGCGGCCGTAAAGTACGAGAACCCCCGCTCCAGTTCCCTGGCGTCCGCTTCGCCGACCCGGAAGACGATGCGGGTTCCGGCGTTCGCGAGGAGGGCCGAGAGTACCTCGGGGACCCTTCCTCGGAGCTGGCCGAGTTCCTGATGGGCGGCCGTAAGCGACAGGCGGTACTTCCGCGCCCCGGAAAGGAGCGCGGCCATGGAGGGGGTCGCGAAGTGGTGGCACTCGTCCACGTAGAGGGAAAACTGCCGGCGGGCTGCCGGCGCGAGGTCCTGGCGGGAGAGCGCCGCTTGGTGGAACGCGGAGACGAGGAGGCTTCCCAAGAGCGCAGCATTCTCCTCACCGATCGCGCCTTGGGCGAGCTTCGCGAGGAAGACCCCGCCACGGTCCACGAGCTCCCGGAAATCGAGGCGGTTTCTCCCTTCGGTCACGACCCTACGCACGAGCTTCGAGCGGAGGAAGGTATCGAGCCGGGTGAGGATCGATCCCTGGGGCATGCCCCGGAGGAGCGGGAATTCGCGCTCGAAGTAGTAGCGGACCTCGGGGTCCTCCACTGTCTTCAAGAACTCCGTCCGGAAATCGCGATCGACGAGGAACCTCCGGAGGTCGAGTAGCGTCCCGCCGGTTCTTGACTCCAGGAAGGCTTGGATCGCGTTCCCCAAAACCGAAGTCATCTGGTCACCCCAGGAGGTCGAGAGGCGCCGGAAGACGCCCACGAGATCAGAGGACAAGATGATCTTCTCGACCTCCGTCCGGCAGGCAAGCATGTTCCAGCCGACCCGGAAGCTGTCCTCTGAAGGGTCGAAGATGATGAGGTCGTCCTCCCGCTCCTCGGGGAAGCGCGAGAGGATCTCGTCTACGAGGTCGCCGTGGGGATCGAGGACGGCGAGGCCCCCACCGCCACGGAGATCTTCCAAGATGAGCTGGACAAGGAGCGTGGACTTCCCCGTACCCGAGGCTCCCACGAGGTGCGCGTGCCGGGTGCGGAGATCGGGAGGAAGGCGGACCGGCGTCACCCTCCCCTCGTGGAGGTTCTCTCCAAGAAGGAGTCCCGCACCCATGACCTCCCGGGGAGCGGCTTTCGTGCGCTTCGCCTCCCGGGCGAGCTTTGCGATACGGACGCTTTCTCCGGGGAGGTGAACGAGCCCCACAAGCTCGGGGGTCGTGAGGAGCATGCCCGAGCGGTGCGAGGTGCGCGAGAGGAGATCCTCTTCGAGGTCGATCTCTTCCTCTTCGGCAAGCGCGATGAGTTCGTTCGCTCCACCTAAGAGGTTCAGGGCACCCGCCATCCCCTGGAGGAGGTCCCAGGCCCTCACCTCGTCTTCCGCCTTCACGCCCATCCTCACCGTCACTGCAAAGAAGGGGTGTACCACTTTCTCTTTGGCGAGCTTCGTGAACTCCGGGTCGTCGGCAAAGAACGGTTCTCCTTGCAGGGTGTGCACCGCCCGCATCACGCTCTCGGCCCAGGCTGAGGCGGCAGGCTCGAAGAGCACCTGGAAGAGCCCGATCTCCCCTGGGCGGAGTTCGGCGAGGGTGGCGTAGAGGGCGAGCAAGGGATCGGGCCGGAAGTCGCGGAAGGTGCGGAGAGGCAGCATGAACTCGCGGGCCAAGCCGAACTCAAGGCCCGCACACACTCCGCGTGCTCTACGCCAGGCATTCCGAAGCGCCTCGGGAGCATCGCCGACGATCGCCTCGGGGAAGTGGGCTTTGAGGAGCCCCACGACCCGCTCGCGGTCGGGCGTGCGGCAAGCGATCCCCACCTGCAAGGAATCCGGCTGACCTGTCACCTCGAAGGCGAGCGGGAACCGTGAGGCCGCGAGAGCGACGAGGAGGTTCTCGGTCACTCCCGGAGAGACAGTGGCCGCTTGCGGCAGGGAGACCGTGATCTCGGAGAGTAGGAAGGGCGCCCGGAAGATCTCCGGGTCCGGTTCGGGATGGACCTCCTCGGGCTCTGGCTCCCGGGAAGGCTCGCCGGATCGCTTGAAGAACCAGCCCGCGAAGGAACTGGTTTTCGTTTCCCGCCGACCGTCGTCAATTGCCGGACGCTTCGGGAGGACGTGTCCCACGAAGGGCCGGAACGGAGGCTCAAGCGAGACTGCCCGGTCGTATGCCTGCCAGCCCCGGCCCCTGAGTTCCCAGGCGTAGAAATTCCGGGTGAGTTCCTCGACCTTGCCCACGGCCGGCCGTGCGTCCTAACCGAGGAGCTTTCGGACCGTAGGCTTCCTCTCCTCCGGAGCGAGCGCCCGGAGCCCGTGCTTCGCGATGAGCGCATCGAGCCCTTCGAGCATCGCGTCATGAACGGCATCCCGGAAGATGACTGCGGTGTCCTCGTTGAAGTAGGTAACCGGCCGGAAGAGCAGCTTATAGAGGAAGCCCGTGATCGGCATGGAAAGCACCGTGGGTTCGAGACCCTGGTCCCCGTAGCGGACATAGGCTCCGAGTCCCAAGAGTCCCCCGAGGAAGATGACCGGCCCGAGGAATACTCCCATGCAGCCCCAGCAGCCGCTCTGGCTCTTCATGAGGAGGGAGGTGAGGAGACCGCCGGCAACGAGGGCCGCGAAGAGGAATCCGAGGTCGAGGAGCACCCGGGGAATCCTCGCGAGCCACCAGGAGAAGAAGTATCCGTTGCCGAAGGGCGCGGCGCAGATGTCGAAATTCAGATTCTCGCGGCTCACCCTCAGGTAGATGCGTTTCCCGGAGCCGAGGCCGCTCTCCTGCCACTCCACCTCGGCAATCTTGAGGTCGGGGATCTTCCGGCGCGCGACCGCCGCCCGCACGAGGGTGTAGAAGTCGAGGGCGGAGATGGAAGCGCCCTCGACGTGGGTATACCAGCGTCCCTCGACGTGTGGGTGCTCGCGCATTAATCCACCTCTCTGGGCAAGATCTGTGGCACATACCCGACCTGACAAGTCCGAACAACGCTAAGTGACCAGGTCGGGCACTCTGCTCTTGGCTACAACGAATAGCCCTCAGGCGTCTCGGTCTCCACCAAGTTGAAGAAGTAGCTCGTTTTCACGAGCGACAGCGTCATTGGCTGCTTGTGCTCCGGTATACGATGGAGCCCACCGATACGTAGAAGTAGCCTTGATTGTCTTTCGCGAAGGCACCCACGGTAGGCGTGACGTTCGCTATTCCGGAGTTGTCCTCACTCCATGTACTACCGCCATCTCTTGAGACGTAGATCCCATGCGAGAAAGTGCCAACGAACACCCTCGCGCCGGAACCGAAGGCGATCCGTTGTATCCCGTCTGACGGCAACCCGCTCGTGATCTGCTGCCACTGCGCCGCGCCCTGATTCATCCGGAAGAGCCCCGCCGGCCCACCCATGAAGAGATTGCCCCCGGCATCGAGCGCAAGCGAAGAGACATTTGACGTGGGCAGACCGCTATTGACCGCCTGCCATGACGTACCGCCGGCAGGTAGCTTGAAGACTCCCGAAGTCCCCGTGCCGGCGAAGGAGTTCCCCGAACCATCCTGGACGAAGGCATTGACGCATCCCGGCAACCCTCCCAGCGTCGGCTGCCAAGTCGCACCTTCGTCGAGAGATTGGTAGAGGCCGCGGCAATAACAACTGTCTGCCGCGAAGAGGCCGTTTTGAGTGGCGACCAGCATGATGATGGTTTGGCCCGAGAGACCGCTCGGTTCCCATGTGGCAAGGGTACGGTCGTATCGGAAAATGCCGTCATGGCTGCCAGCGAAGAGGTTATTTCCCTTGCTTAGGGCGAGCGAGCCCACGTTCGTTGAAGTGAGACCCAAATTCAACTGGGTCCATGAAGCGCCCTGGTCGGTGGAGCGAAGGACGCCCAATGCACTGCTATCTTGGCAACTGCGGTTTGTGCTTGCGAAGACCTCGCCAAGCGTGGTGGTCACGAGACCGGCCGTAAAGTTCGAGTTCGTGAGGTCCGGTCCTGAGGTCTGCATCCAAGCGCTTGCGGGCTGAGGAGGGCCGCTCGTGTTTAAGAAGATGGATATACAGTTGCCGGCATGATTCGAGGTGACAATATCCGGCCACCCATCGCTGTCCACGTCGCCCAGGACGAGATTGATTGGGTTCAGACCCGTTGCGAGCGGAGGTTGCAGGGGGGTGAGGGTAACAGACTGCCCTGAGGTCGTATTGTGCAAAACGGTCAGGGTATTGTCGCTAGAATTGGCGACTACCACGTCAGGGAGGTTGTCTTTCGCGAGGTCACCAATCGCAACAGCCTCCGGGTTCGTGGCGGTCAGCACATCAGTCCGCCGCAGGTCGAAACTTCCGGGAGAGCTGTGGTTTTGAAATATTTCTATGCCGCCAGTCGCGGCAACCAGGACATCCGGCAGTTGGTCGTTGTTGAGGTCGCCGACCGCAATCCCTCGCGGGACACTTCCGGTCGCAAGCGGCGTGAGGCTGGTGGCCTGCACGCTCCCCGGAGTGCTTAGGTTCTGGAAGATGATGAGCTTGTTAACATCAGTTAGAGGAACGAGTATATCGGGCTTCTGGTCATGGTCGATATCCGCAACCGCCAAATCGTCCAAGAAGTTGCTGGTTTGGAAGTCCGTCCGGTAGTCGAAGGCGATTGTGTTCGGGTCCGGAGCATGGTGGAAGACTGAGACTATTAGCCCGTTATTCGAGGTGACAATGATGTCGGGCAGGCCATCGTGGTCGAAATCGGCGACCACCACCCGGTGCGGTGTCGACGGAGAGGGAAGCGAGAGAGGGACCGGCTCGAAATCGATAAATCCTGACGTGCTGAAGTTGTGGAGCACGGTGATGGTGCTGTTGCCTGGGTTCGCTGTGACGAGATCCACTTTGCCGTCGTTATTGAGGTCAAATGCCGCGATGCCCTCGGGACCCGCCCCGGTCGGAACGTCAATTGGGAGTGGATCGAACTGCAAGTGGCCTGCCAATCCCGTGTTGCGGAAGATAGTCAGATGATCGCCGTTGCCATGGTTGTATATGGTGACGGCGATGTCCGTCCTGTGGTCGCCGTCCAGATCAGCCACGACGAGGCCGAGCGGTTCGACTCCGGTCGGGATGTCAAATTTTGGAGCGAAGGTTGGCGGAGACACAGCGCACGAAGTAGAAAACGATACGTCCGCGGCTGAGCCTCCGAGGTCAGTGTAGAACGTTTTTACGTTATTGACCCACACATCACAGCCAAGCTGACCAATTGGACAGTAGCGCGCGCCAATGAGGTCGATCGTATTCCTGCCATTTTTAAAGTAACTGAGTTTCAATCTGCTTGTGACGGTCTCAATGCCGTCCTCCCAGGAGCTGAACGGTGATTCCATGCAGCGCGTAGCCACGGAATCAGTAGGCTTGCACGTACCATCCGCTTGACAGTGAAACCAGTTCCAGGCATTGAAGGCAGTGCACACATTCGCGCCATAGCCCGACTCTTGGCGCGCAATCGCGAGCACGAGGCGAGGGTCGACCATGAACATCGCGCCGTCGGTCTCCAGCGCCGAGAAAATACCCGGATCGCTTGCCATCGGCGAGGCCAACCATGGAGGACTGGCCTGAAGTCGGGTTTGTAAGGCGGCGGCGGTAATACATGGCTCGGCAGAGCCGCACTTTGAATCGGCCACTCCGAGCAGCGCAAAGCAAGCGATCAGAAAGACCTTTTCTTGGATTCGCACGTTACATCTCCTCTCTTTTAGTTCGCCGCCATAGTAGCTGTTTGAAGGAGATTATTGAAGGACGTAAGGAGGTTGGGCTCGTTAGGATCTCCCGTGAAATAGGTGAGGTTAAATTCGTAAAGAAACATTCCTAGCGGGACATAGACGGTTATCCCCGTCTCCTGTGTAGTAGCGGCGTAGGTATCATGATAAGACACGCGAGTTGCATTCACTCCACCCACCATCTGTGTGCTGGTTGCGTCGATGGAGGCGCCCGAAGGCCGTCAAAGAAATCTGCGGCATCGGGCTGCGGTTCACATCCATCTCTGCACCTCCATTCGGGCGTACGCCACCATGGTCGAATTGAGCAAAGTTGCGCAGAGAGATTGGACCTCCGAGGCTCAACGACTGTTGGTCCGGGGTCCAGGCGGGCGGATAGGCGACCGTAACTCCCTGACTTGAGAGAGCCGGCCAAGTGATGTTTAGACTTATTTGGAGGGGTGCCCCGTACATTTCTGTCGGCGATGTCTTCTTCTGTATCTGGATCGATCCCTGCACCACAGAGGGGGTGCTTGACGCCGGAGCGCTTGACGTAATGGTGAGGGTGATCGTTTGGCCCTGCCGCACGGTGCCCAGGTCCGAGGGGGACACCGAAACCAGTCCTGCGAAGGTAGGCGAGAGCTGTACCACCGCATCGGGCAGTTTGCCTGTAGCGGTGAAAGAAATGGTGGTAGTAGTCGAACTGCTTCCGGCGATCACCGTAGGAGCAACGGTCGCAGTATTCCAATTGAGGCCGGGAGGAGCAGTGGCAATTGCGACCAAGCTTCCAAAGACTAGGAGGACCGGGACTATAGCTACGTATAGATATTTCCGTGATACAGCTTTACCTTCACCATTTTCTGTAGCCATAAAATCTCCCTTCTTTTGGCTTAAGTTTAAGCAGTCCTAAAAGACTCCGCAAGTCGATATTGTTTCTCCTTATATCCTTCTCTTCCGCGCTCCTCTGCTGCCTGTCAATAGGCCGCCTGCACCGTTTCTGATTGACCGCCGCACCCGCCTCCATAGACGCTTGGTTCGGGGACGGATAGCGGGGGGACACTATAGCCCGCCTTCCCGAACCATTGGCCTCTTCGCAAGGGCTAGTATCGTTAGCCTTACCTTGTCTTCAGCTAGAAAACGCAGCTACGTCCGCCATTACCTGGATTATAGGAGGTGCAAGCTAAGGGATTTGGGGTATCTGAGAAGGTCACAGAAATTGAAGACGAGGGAATCGCCGTAGGGTCACTAGTATTTTGGCGCTGAAAATGCACGTGATCACCGCAGCCATTTAAATTTCCGACCGTCGCACCAGTATGACCCTGATTCGCAATTTGACAACCTCCTCCTACCGCAGTGCCTACCCTAGTGGGGAGCACTGAGTTATAGGCCAAGTGGGTATACTTTGTCCAAGTGCCATCAGCATGGTGAAGAAGAACCACGTTCCCCCAACCGAAATTACTCGTGCTACCGGTACAAGACGGGCTGTAACCACTAGAACCCGTGCAACCTGAGGTGTCTAAGGAGTTACAGTTTACATCACTCCTTTCGTAGACGAGTGTTCCGCTACTCGACGCGAGCACAAGAGCATTAATGCTCCCTTGCAAATCGTACGCAAAGGCCATTCCATTATTGAAAGTATGATCGCTTGCGAGGCAAAATCCGCTACTAGTACTATATGCTTGTCCAATCTGAGTTACCGCAATTGATCCGAAGCCGAGTGGAAACGGCAAGTAATAGCTCGCGGAAACAGTTTTCGCAGCAATCCTCGTGACCTGGCCCTTGCTGGAGAAGAACATAAGATCACCATTTCGATTCACAAAATCTCTATACAAGATGCCGGAAGGCAATGCTGCTACGAAAACGCTGGCGTCAACTTGCCTTTCGCCAGAGGTTGAAAGTAACGTTAGTCGGGACAAGCTTTGCTGGCTATCGCCGCGGAATTCTGTCCCATCAGGCAAATGCACCGTAAACGGACCACTGGCTAACCGAGGCAAATCAATTTGCGGAGCCCTTGCAGTTGTGTTGCGGAATTCAAAATTCTCCACTGACCACGTAGGAATGTTTATCCTTAGCGAATCCGGCACATCCTGACTTTTATCCGTGCTTTTCTCTTCTCCTCGCTCATAGACAATTACCTCATCTCCTGACCGATTCCATGATATGAAATCAGCAAGCACTCCGGTTGCGCGCAAGATTTTTGAGTGCCCTGATCGCGCGTCGCTAATTGCGAGCCCAAAATCTGATCCTGTCGAGAAGGTATATGCGATCTGATGATCGCTCCCGGGTGCCCAGGATGCACTAACTACATACTGCCCACTGGCATTGATCTTTCTGTATTCGCCATCAGAAAGCCTTTGCACGTAAAGATCGCCTGACGGCACCAAGGTGACCGAGCCATCAGATTTCAAATCTTTCAAGCTTACCTGCTTTCGGTTATTCGGGAAGCTTTCGTCGAATCCATCCAAGGTAGTATACGCAATGAACGAGTGCCGCGAAGAATAACCCGCGGAATACAAGACAGGGAATGCTGTGGCTACGCTTTGAAGAGTTGGAGTGTCATTGAGAAGAACTACGTCATATGCCCGTCCCGAAATAGCGACCGGCCATGTGTCTTGAATGGCAGAGTTGGCTGAACCTTGCGGAGTACTCGCATACAAATTGAGAGTCAGTGAAAGCGCGAGAATTAATGCCGTGAGACCGATTAGACGTGAAAAGTGCATAGACATGACTACCTCCTTTAGGTTTATGACCTTAGTTTAGCTGCGAACAACTGTCCAGAGAGGCTTCTATCCGCGCGTAGCAGGCCGCCTCTCTCTGCTTTCTAAGTGTGCGTTGCGGAATAGGATATGTCAAACCTGTCCAAGCATTGAACACTTTGCCTCTCTAGGAGTAGAGGGATTTGCGGAGTAATTTGCTTGGCTGTGTTCAGGAATTGAACACAATGGAGGAGGGAATCCTCGTTCTACCACGCCCGGGATTTCAGCAACCCCAGGCGCCGCAGATACTTATAGGCTTTCCCGGGGCTCAGCTTGAGGAGGTCGGCCGTCCTCCTTGCATTCCCCTTCACGAGCGTATAGACCCGGGCGACCTCAAAGGCTTCCATATCGTCGAGACCGCGTACCGGGCTGAAGAACTGCCCCGCGAGGAACTTGAGGAACTCCTTGCGCCACTTCTCGTGGCCCATGGATTCCTCGGAAAACTTAGCTACGAGAAACCAGAGGTCACGACCGGCAAGCAAGATGACACCTACTCGTTTTAGTATCACCTGCTCGCGGGCCATGATTGACGTGTCCCCTGCAAGCGCAGTGAAGAGACGCGCCTCTTTCCGAGAGAAGGTGCCGACGCCTTCCCTCATCCGGAGCCCTCCTGATCGCGTTCGTGCAAGGGTTGCGAAAGCTTCTGCTCCGAGAGCGGTCCTGATTCTGAGGAGGAGATCGTCTCGTTGCTCCGGAATCCCGACTCCTGACTGGGCGATGTGATAGGCCAGGGCAAGAGCTGCGTCTTCAGGTGAGGGGCTCCTCGGGATTCTCTTGGGCGCCGCCGCTGCGGTCAAGGGAGCGGAGTGGGCCGACGGCCCTGAAGGGTTCTCATGCATTCGGGCGAGGGCCTCCTCGGTTGTCGTGACCTCCTCGACTTCAAGCCAAGCTTCGCCGATCTGGAGGCGGAGCCCCGGCGTAAGCACCACTCGCTTTACCCGCTCTCCCTCCACGAGAAGCTTGTTCGTGGAATCGAGATCGAGAACTTCCACTCCGCCTGCACACCGCCGCACGAGCGCATGTCGCCGCGAGACGCCCGGAATCTGCAAAGCGATATCGTTCTCTTTGGCCCTCCCAAGCCTGGCCTCTTTCTCGGGGACGGCGAAGACCATTTCCTCCTGGCCATGCGTAACGACGAGGCGTAACATGATGTTCTCCTTTATCGGCTAGCTGGCCGATTTCCAGGGGGCAGGCGGAACCCGGAACCCAGGCGCTGGGCGCGCTCCTTCAAAAGGTCGAGATGCCCCCGGGCGATAATGCTCCGCTCCACCTCGCCCTGAGCCAGTTCCAGGGCGGACTGCGCGGTCTCCGCCGCCTCTCTCGTACGGCCCAGGCGGCCCAAGAGTTCTGCCCGAAGCGACAAAGCCTCTGCGCTTGTCTCCGGCCGCTCGTCACGAAAGCGATCAACCCGGGCAAGCAGCTCCCGTCGGTCGCCGCCATCGGCGAACTCGAACTCCATCTCCCAATAGCGATATAGGTCGGTAGAGTTGAGATGAACCCCGGCCGGGTCCGCCTCCGGACGCTTGCCAGCGCGCCAGCGGACGTACCCGCGGAAAAGCCCGAGCTGGCCTTGAAATGCCGGATAAGTAGCCTCGAAGCGCGCCACTGCCGAGAGCGCATCCGCATAGCGCTTCTCCTCCACGAGGGCGAGGACCTCGCCCTTCAGGAACTCGTGCTTCATTTTCCCGGCGCCCATAGCGGAGCCGCGGCCTATCCCTTTCTCGTACCAGGTAACCGCCCGGTGGAGATCGCCCGCGAGGTGGAAGGCAACCCCGGCGTCATAGGCGACCTCCGGAGCATCCTCGGCGCGCCCGACGAGGGAGGTAAAAAGCGCCTCCGCCTCCGGGATCTTGCCCTCTGCAACGAGAATCTTCGCCTGAAGCCGCTCCGCGTACTCTGAAAGCCAGGTCTCCCGGGCGCGCTTGGCCGAATCGAGCGCCGCCGTCGCTTCGGACATCGCGAGATCAAGCTGTACCGCTTTGCGGAGGCGCTCAGTCTCCCGGAAGTGCGCATAGGTCGCGAGCCGGGCCTCCTGCCGCTTGGGCAGATCGGCGCCGGAGGTTCCCGGTGGGAACCCGTCGAAGTCCAAGGTCCAGGTTTTCCCCGAGAACTGGTAGTGGACGGTGAGTTCCCGCCGTTTTTCGTCGATCGTTAGGCGGCGAGGGTCGTCCAGGTACCCGCGTGGCACGACGGCGTACCAGAGGAGGCTGCGCTCGTCTGCCGGCTCCGCCACAAGATCGGGCGCCGCCGCCGCCACTCTCGTGCGCCAGCTCTCCGGGTCTGAGGGATTCGGCGCGAGCCGTACCGCCGCTACGACGTTCACCCAATTCCAGGCGTTGTCGATCCCCGCAAAGAGGAGTTCGGGAATGCCATCGCCATCGAGATCTGCCGCCCCCTCGAAGCTCTGTCCGCCACGGGCGTAGTAGATGACCCGGGCTTCATTCAGACGGGGCGCATAGAGCACGACATAGGAGGGCGCCTCGGGAACGTGTCGGTAGTTCACGATGACCTCGTCCGTGCCATCGTGGAAAAGATCGAGAGCCTTCACCGAGGCGATCGAGAAGCGTGGCGGATCGTTCGGAAAGTAATTCGCGCCGCTCGGAAGCTTCACCTGCCTTCTGACCTTACCGGTAAGTGGATCGAAAAAGGTGAGGGTGGAGACATCTTCTGGGAACGCCTGTCCAGGGACAAGCGCAAGAAGCTGTGAACCGCCCGGCTCGATCCTCGCGAGCGCCCACTTGTCAGCGGTCTCCGGGTCCGCACCGGGGAGGGTCCAGAGTTGCTCACCCCGCGTCCCGATCGCGGCGATTCCCGATTCCAGTTGGATGAGGTGGGAGAACTCGGCCTCGGGAGCGGGTACGACGAGTACCCCTACCTGAGGTAGGCAGAGGAGAAGAACCGCAGCCGAGCGGAAGAGGTAACGCCGGAGCCGGACTCTGCGCGGGCTCTTCTCGTGCGTTAAGTCGGCGAGAACCTCTTCCGCGCTCTGGTAACGATTTGCAAGACGGACCTCTAGGAGGCGCGCCACAATCCGCGCAAGCCAGGGCGGAACCTCAGGCCGGAATCTCCGCACGTCCGGAGCGGCTTCCAGGATCGAAAGACGCGGTCCAAGCGGCGCTGCCTCGTGAGGCAGCCTCCCTACGAGCATCTCGAAGAGCACGACACCCAAAGAGTAGAGGTCGCATCGCGGGCCGAGTTCTTTTCCAAGAGCCTGCTCCGGCGAGCGGTAGCCTTCGGTGCCGAGGATCGCATCGCGGGCAGTAAAGGCCGTCTCATCCTGCTCCGGGCGGCGGGCGAGCCCGAAGTCCGCGAGCTTCGCCTCGTCTTTTGAGGAGAAGAGGACATTCCCGGGTGTCACGTCGCGATGCACCGCACCGTGGTCATGGAGCTCGGCGAGACCCCGGAGCACTGACTCGGCGATCCCGACCGCGTGGGACAGAGGAAGAGGACCGCTGTCGAGCCGCCTGCGCAACGACCCGCCCCCGAGCAACTCCATCGTGAGATAGATGTCCTCGTTCGTCCTCCCAAGATCGAAGACCCGGACAAGATAAGGACTTGAGACCTCGCGAGCAATCTCCACTTCGCGGCTGAGGCGGCGAAGCGCCCGTTCAGGATCGAGGTCGGGGTGGACCAGCTTGAGGGCCACCTCCACCTTCACGTAACGGTCGTACACCCGGTAGACGGTGGCATTCCCCCCGCGGCCCAGGTATGCCTTCACCTCGTAGCGGTCGGCAACCACATGGCCCGGCGACCACGTCCCCCGTCCTCCTCCTGAGGGCGGAGGTTGGGGTCCCACGGTCTCGGTTTCCTGGGAGTCAGACACGCCTAAGTCCACATCCCGGCCTCTAAAGCCAATCGAACCGATCTCGTAGTGGCCCGCCGGCTTGGAGCGCTTCGTCCATGGGCTGGAGCCACCGCAGCCGAAGGCGTTCTCGGACGCCGCCAGCTACCATGCCTACGCCTAATAGCATACCTCGCGAGAGGCCTTTCCCGTACGCCCTCGAAGACAATTCGAGCGGATGTGGTCGGTCAACTCCAGCGGTCGCGGTCGATTCTTCGGCTTCTCCCAGAGGCCCCGGTATAGACATATGCTGAGAGTGTTCAAATTTTGAACATAGTTGACACCGCGCTTGGTATTTGGGCACTCTCCAAGAAAGCTCGGCTGACTCGGAGATTTCCCAAGGAAAAAGTATGCAAGGGGCGGGAAACGCTTTGGAAGGCGAATTCGAAGCCCGGGATCTTCCAGACAATGCCCAGGCCGATCGCGTATACCGGCTCCTTCCAAGAGACCGGGGTCCGCGTTTTTACGCCGAGCGCACCGACCGGAACATCGGCTGGATCACCGAAGAGGAACAGGGGATGTTGCGGCGCAGTACTGTTGCCGTGGCCGGTTGCGGCGGCATGGGCGGCGTGGCCGCAGAGCTTCTACTCCGGGCCGGGATAGGCGAGATCCGTATCGCGGACCTGGAGCTGTTCGACCCGTCGAACATTCACCGCCAGATCGCAGCAGGCGTAGAAACCGTCGGAACCTCCAAGGCGCTCGCCACCGCCCGGCGCTTGCGGAGCATCACCGACGACACGACACTCGTCGTATACCCTCAAGGCGTCGTGCCCTCCAGCGTCGCTCGCTTCGTGCAGGGAGCGGACCTGATCCTCGACGAGGTAGAGGCGTGGGCCATTGCCGCGCGGATCGGTTTGCACCGCGAGGCTCGGCGGCAGAATGTCCACGTCGTGAACTGCAATTCCATAGGCGCTGGCTCCCGGCTATTCCTCTTCACGCCGGAGAGCGACACGATGGAAGAGTGCCTGGGTTTAACCTATGAGGAGGCCGAGGAGTTTCATCTGCGGTTGCAGGCTGGAAGCGCGACCGCCACTGAGAAGAAGAAAGTGGCTGAAGCGCTCATCCGCGGGCTTCTGCCGGAGATACCTGAGTATTCCCCAAGAGACCCGGCGGAAAGGACGGCTCGCAACCTGTATCGCCGCCTTGTAGAAGAAGGCAAGGCCATGATCCTGGCCTCGAACCCCTATGGGGCTGCGAGTTTCCTCGTGAACCATTCTCTCTTCCATCTCTTGCGGCACTCTGGGGTCGTTCGCGACATTGTCCGGCCGTTTCCAATGCCCGGCTATCTCTACCGGGACGACTTGCTGGGGGTGCTCAAAGTGGTGCGAGAGCGGTGGTACTGATGGCCGTATCAATTGTGCTGGCCGGATGCGCCCGCGACCGACGCCGGGCGCTGGCGTTCGTCCGCAGGCATGTGCGGCGGACCTACGGCGGCATCCCGCCGCCCTCGCAAATAGTGCTTTTTGCCGAGCGGAACCGAAGGATCTGCGGCACTATCGCCCTGGACTTCGCCGACAGTTCGGGTAGGTTCCCGCTGGAGGCCATCTATAGCATCGACCATTCGCAAACGCCCTGGCCTTTCAAGCGCGAGGAGATCGCGCAGTTCGGCAAGTGGTGGACGACACTTCCCGGGGTCGCCGTCCGCCTGATGCATGCCGCCCATGCGCATGCCTTGGCAGAGGGCAAGAGCTGCGGCCTCGTCGAAGTCAAGCCGCCCATCGTGGCAAGGGTCGCGGAATTCGGGATGGTACTGCTAGAGGTCCCCGGAGCGGTGCTTCAGATCCATGGGGTGTCGGCCCGGGGCGAGGGATATTACGCTACATTGCCTCTTCCGCAACTGTACATGTTTGACATCCGGGCTAATGCCGCTGCCCTGACGCGTTACATCGAGCTTCAATATAGAAAATAAACTCTTCCGGATTCGCTCGCCCGCCAGCCATGAAGGCTAACTGGCGGACGCTCTAAGCAAAGTTACAAGACCGGCCTGCGCCGCCTGCGCGCGAAGATAACGACTGGTTATTTTATCTTTGCCTTAGGATGATTTAATATCCAAAATGATAGACTGAAAATGATGACTGTAAATAGGAAGCATGTTCTGGGGCATATTGGGGCTGACGACTACTTCGGCACTCTAGCTACGATTCTGGATCTTTTGAGGCAAAGCATGGAGCAGAAGGGCCTTGGCCGGAAGAACTCTTTGGTATTGAAAGACCTGCGGGAGGAGCTTGTCTACCTCCAAGAACGGTTTAGGATCGTGAGGCGTGACGGGCCGGCGAGCCACTGCTGAGCGTTCGCCACCTTCGATTCTTAAAAGGTGCAAGAAAAAGTCCCCACAGATTCACATCTGTGGGGCTGAAAAATCGACTAGCTTTGGCGAGAAGAGTCGCTCACGCCGCCCGGAGGAGTCCAGAGACCCTCTTCTCCAGGAGCACCCGGTCATCGTTGTGAGGGATCGCCCGGGCAACCGCCGTCCCGCCGTTTACGAGTTCCCAGACCGTGCGCGCCCCACCCTCTTCCGCCTTGGCGGTCCGGACAATGGCCTCGCCCTCCTTCTTCGTGAACTCGTGTCTCCGGAGCCAGTCCAGGACCTCCTCGTCCGAGGAGCCGACCTTCTTCCGGGTCGCCCGTTCGAGCTGGGCCTCCACGTCCACGACCGAGGCTTCGGCGTAGGCGCGGAGCATGGGGCGGACCTCTCTCGCGAAGCGGTCCGGGGCGTTCTTCGTGTGTTTGATCGAGATCTCCTTCACCTCCCGGGCACCCCAGACCATACGGTTGTCACAGACGTAATCGTAGAGGAAGGTCATGAAGCCGAACTTGTGGTGCCCGACTTCCGAGTTCCAGACCATGAACCCCCGGAAGAGATTCCGGACGGAGCCCTCCACATGGACGGAGACGGGATTCTTCTCGTCCACGAGGAAGATGAAGACATCCCGGTCGGAGGCGTAGAGGGTCGTGGCCCGCTTCGGGTTCTTCGCCTGGTAGGAGGCCGCCGGTATGTGCCAGCGACCGTCCTCGTTTGCGTCCATCACGGCCCGCACCACCTCATGGTCGTAAATGCGGCCGTAGTCGGGGCCGACGATGCAGCGGAGCTTCCCCGTAGGCAGACCCGGACCCGTGGGGAGCTTCATGACCTGGATCAAGGCGCGTTCGGCGAGGTGCCGGAGCCCGAGGTTTATCGCATGCGCGGCGATCGCCGGGCCGGTGCGGACGGGAGCCACCTCCCGAATCCACTTGGCCGGAGTGTGAGAGATGGTCGCGAGCTGGCCGAGGCTCCAGTGGGTGGGATCGAGCGTTCCCAGGTCATCATGCTCCAGGGAGAGCTCGCCGCCGGCATCAGCGCTCCCGCGGACGAGGAGGCTCGTGTTCACGATCGTCCGGGCCTCGCTCGCTTCAGCGCGAGCGCGGGTTGAGGCATAGAGGTGGTCGAGGGTCAGGTAGCGCTCGTCGTCGGGGCGCTTCCACCACTCGTCGAAGGCGCGGGTAAGGACGGAGGGTTCGGTGAGAGGCATAAGGATCTCCTTCTCCGGCATGAGGGCCGGGTAATTGGCGGCGCGGGAATGCGCCAGGTCAGACGGGAATGAAGAAGGCGGGAAGGATCAGATGAGGCCGGCGAGGACGATCCCGCTGCGGATGGAGCGGGTGGAGCACTCCTCGCACCAGCCCTCCCTTTGGTCGGGCTCGACTTCGGCGGTGGCGGAACAGTCCGGGTTCATGCAGATCCCGGGCACGACTCCATCGAGCGCGTAGGAGTCGATGAATTCGGAGACAGAGAGCCCCCAGAGGCTCGCGAGCTGGTCGAGCTTCGAGGCCTCCTGATTGGCTTCGGCAGGCGTCATAGCGTTTCTCCTTTCTCTCGGTTGTCGAGGGACTGGAGATCAGGGTAGGGGAGGGAGAGAAACAGCAAAAGGCGGCACAGCGTGCCGCCTTGAAGAGGAAAGGAATTTTGTTGTCCCATCGATCGGATTCGATCGCGCGGATGAATGCCTGACGGCTACGCGTCAAGCCTCACGGCTCCCCGGGGTATACATATCCCGCTACATACAAGGTATGTACGGGCTCCGCCCGAGGCGGACGGCCGAATCCCCATACGGGGCTTCAAGGACTGGCTCCCCACCGCTGTCGGGCTGCGCCCGACTCGCGCGTTTTCCTGACGGCTAACGGGTCTCGGGTCTTTCCGCTATCGCTGGACCCTTCGACCAAAGCGCGCGAGTCGGGCCCACCGGCCTCGGAACTCGGCCTGCCCAACAGCGGTGGGGGGACTGGCTAACGAAGGGCCGACGCGGAGCGCCGACTGGCCCGGTGGGCGGCGGAGATCTCCGCCTTTGCCGTCAAGGACAAACGCGCCACACTTCTCCCCGCGCCCACCTCTCTTGCCGCGCCTGCTGGGTCACCACACCACTCTTGCAGGCGTGACCGCCGGCCGCCAGGAACGGGCTTCCATGGTTCCTCCCCGTGCGGCGGACACTGGCTCCCCAAAGGGGAGGGGAAGAGAGGTTCGGGCGCATCTTCATCTATGGACCACACCCCTATCGCAATCGGCACCCGCACGTACTGGGTCTCTCCCGAGGAGAAGCTTGTCTTGCTGCACCCCGAGGACCGGGGGCAGCACTTGTACATCGTGGGGAAGACGGGACTCGGCAAGAGCACGCTCTTGCGGAACCTCATCCTCCAAGACCTCTATGCCGGGCGAGGTGTGGGTCTCCTTGATCCTCATGGAGACCTCGCCCGGGAGGTCTTGGACGCGATTCCAAAGGCGAGGACGAATGAGGTCTTGTACTTCAACCTGGGTGATCTCGCCCGGCCGGTGGGCCTAAATCTCCTGCCCAAGGTGCCGCCCGATCAGGAGCACCTCGTGGTCTCCGGAGTCCTCTCCGCCTTCCGCGGTATCTGGGGCGGGAGCTGGGGGCCGCGGATGGAATACATCCTGGGCCATTCTCTGGCGGCACTTCTCGATCACGGGAATCTCACGATCCTCGCCCTGCCCCGCCTACTCTCAGACGACGCCTTCCGAGAGCGCGTGACCGCGAAGGTCAAGGACCCGATCATCCGGGCCTTCTGGCAGGACGAGTATGCCCGCTACGAGCGTCGCTTCCGCCTGGAAGCCATCGCCCCCATTCAGAACAAGGTTGGGCGCCTGCTCGCGAACGCCCCCATGCGGAACATCATGGGCCAGGTAAAGAGCCGCTTCGACGCGGGGTTCCTCATGGACCGGAGCAGGATCATGATCGCCAATCTCTCGAAAGGGGTGATCGGTGACGATCATGCCCGGCTCCTCGGAGCGCTCCTCCTCTCGCAGTTCCAGTCTGCGGCAATGCAGAGGGCGAATGCGACAGCGGCTTCCCGCACCCCCTTCCACCTATATATAGACGAGTTCCAGAGCTTCGCGACCGATGCCCTGACCTCCATCCTCGCGGAGGCGAGGAAATACGGCCTTGCGCTCGTCTTGGCCCACCAGTACCTTGACCAGCTCACGGACGAGATCCGGCAAAGCGTATTCGGCAATGCCGGCAACCTGATCGCCTTCCGGGTGGGACAGTCCGATGCCCGCATTCTGGAGGACGAGCTCGGCGGCGACGTAAAGATGGGGAACCTCGTCTCCCTCGGGAAGCATGAGATCTATGCCCGGCTCCTGGACCAGGGCCGGATGAGGGAGCCCTTCCGCGGCAAGACCTTGCCACCCGTCCGGGGCACCTCAACCGGCCGGCGCGAGGCCGTGATCCGTGAGTCCCGCGAGCGGTATAGCCGGCCGAGGGAGGAGGTGGAGCGAAAGATCGAGCGGTGGTTAGACGGCTGAGTGCGCCGCCTTTCCGGGTCGCCGAGCGCCGCGTACGCTTCTTGGATGCCTCACTTCCAGACCCGCCGGCCGCGCTTCGAACGCGTCCCCGTACGCGGCATCGCGCTCACGTCGCGCGACCTTGAGCTTCTCCGCGCCGTCTATCGTCACCGGCTTCTCCGCTCCACCCATCTTGTGGCCTTGTCCGGAGGAAGCTCTCAGGCGACTCTCCGCCGCTTGCAGCTCCTCTTTCATCACGGCTACCTGGATCGGCCGCCGATGCAGCTCGACTGGTACGCCCGAGGGTCTGAGCCCATGGTCTATGCCCTCGGGAACCGCGGCGCGGAGGTTCTCGAGACCATGGACCAAGTGAAGCGAGGCGGCACCCGATGGGACACGAAGAACCGCAACCTCTCCCGCGTCTTCCTTCACCACACGCTCGCCGTCGCCGAGGTCATGGTGGACTTCGAGGCCGCCTGCCGGAGCCGTGAAGAGGTGCAGTTCATCCCGCCGGAGGAGGTGCTCCGCCGGGCACCGGCAGAGACCCGGCGCCTGCGCCTGCCCTTCCGCTGGCAGGTCGAAGTCCGCCAGGGCGGGAAGCCCTACCGTCTGGGAGTGGAGCCGGATCGGGTCTTCGGTCTCCAGTTCGAGAACGCGCCGGAGAGCCGTCGGCGCGTGTTCTTCTTCCTTGAGGCTGACCGGGGCACGATGCCGGTGGCGCGGAAGGGGCTCACGCAGACCTCCTTTGTCCGCAAACTCCTTGCGTACCAGGCGACCTGGCGGCAGGGGCTCCACCGGGCGCACCTGGGTATCCCGAACTTCCGAGTCTTGACCGTGACGACAAGCAGGGAGCGGGTGGAGCACTTGGTCGAGGCGTGCCGGTCGCTCCCCGGAGGCGGTTCACGACTCTTCCTCTTCACAGGGCAGGAGAGCTTGAGGCGCGGAGACGTCCTGATGCACGAGTGGGTGAACGGGCGAGGGGAGTCAGCCCTCCTGCCTCATCAAAATTGAAGCTCGCTCTCCCGTCTTCCGCGACCGAACGGCTGTAGACTGTTGACGGACTGCGGTTTGGTCTACGCGGCTAACGCCGCGACGGATTCCTGCTCGGCTGTACGGAGAAGAAGACGACCGAGGACCTGGAGAAGACATTGACCAACCCAACTCCTTATTTTGAGAGACGAGTTGCCGACTTTCTACCTCTCACCGACATGGTACGCGATTTACTTCAATTTATCCTTGCTACGAGACCCCTGGCGTTTCTAGTTCGCGTTTCTGGTTCTTTGGATCCAAAGGCACCATCCTATAGGGATGACCTTAGGGCAGGTTACCTACTTGCGATTGGCGCTGCAAAAGAGGCGGGAGATGCATTTGCGGTAGCTGATCAACGGGGGTGGTTTGCTCCTCTTCTCGTCAAGGTGCCGAAGGAAACGCTACCTCTAATGGAAGATCTCCATGCGAGCCTTCGCATCTTCTGCGACAAGACATCAACTGGCTCTCTTATGAGTCGCCTCAAGCCAATCCGCGATGCTGTTTCCTTTCACATAAACCGCAACCAGTTGCAACAAGCACTTCAACAACTCTCGCCTACAGTTCAGGAGTTTCATCCAATCAACCCAGCGCAGGGAGTCGTCGATCCGTTTCTTGGATTACTCTCGGCTCAAATCGTAGAGGTTGCGACCGAGAAGACCAGTAGCGATCTACAGTTTCTTGTCGAGGAAGTGCCGCACTTTGTGGCGGCACTTGCAAATTTTGGCGAGCAGATTTACAACCTGCTCCTGCTAGAACAGCTTGCGCTAGAGAGTGGGAAAAAAGTCTAAGGGTCTCTTCGGATTTGAATTGCATGAGACCCGAGTTGGGAGTTCAAGACGCTACTCTAGAGGCTCACGCCGCCTTGCTCTCTTCTTCCGCTTCCGGTCCCGCGTGACGCTTCTCCATCAATTGCCTAATGTTTCCAAGCTTCTCATCGGACTCCGGCTCGGCAAAAAAGGTTCGAGCGTCGTGGAGAAAGGCCCGCAAACTGTCAAGGCGGCAAAAGGTTTTATCTTTAACGATCTATGTCGGGCGCACCTCTGAGCATGCGGAAACGCAGAGCGTTTCCCCGGCTCGGCCCGGGGAAACGTGCTGTCGCATTCCGTTACGGACACCCTAACCTGGATGGTTTGTGATAGGACACCCCTTCCCTCCAAAATAAAAATAACTAAAACTCGGTTGATTTGTGTTTACAAACTGTATTCGATAGCAACTGGGATCTGGCGTTGTAGGAGTAAGCGTTACGGGCAGCCAATTAGTGATTGAGCCCTTAGACTGGAACATATGGACATAATCCTGATATGCCGTCACATTAGGACCGTTACCGGGCGGAATGCCGCTGCCCATCTCTCCTGTCTTGAGTTGACCAACAGCAGCAACAACTTCTCCGCCAAACTCAAGAAAGTTTGAATCTTTGAACATTTCCCCTCCTCGGTAAAGCTCTCTAGGGTAATACCCAATAGCCGTCGCAGTCCTATCGTTCACATTGCGAACATATAGCCACCAATTCCCAGTCTTAGGGTCGCGATACCATTCTAAGCCGATAGTCTGCTGAGTTCCCCCGAGGACGCTGGAAAGGGGAAAGGAATGACCTGGAATCAATTGTCTGTCGATCTGCATGAAAGCAGTGCATGTGAGGTTGTAGCAGCCGTTCGCATAATTGGAGGTAGTCCAGTAAATAAAAAAGACTGCCTTTGGCGTTCCGTAGAACCTTTGATCAACCATCCATCCTGCCTCCGCGGTTTGCCAAACTCTGTAGCCGTCGTCAAATCCCACCCCTATCTGTGAAAGGCTCAATTCTCCTGGCTTCTCGTTCGGGCTCCAGATATTGAGGTCAGCTCCACCGCCAATATTCTTGACGAACTGATACCCAAATGCATAGCGATGAATAGGGTCTCTGAGGTCAGGGGGATCTCGATGATCTTTTGCAAGAAAGGCGCTCAAGCTTTGGTAGCGAGCAATGTCCTCCAGTTCTAGGCGACGCATAGGCACAAATCCCTCTGGGCACACCTTGGGGCTGCCTGATGATTCCTCGCGAACCTCAGTGGCGGCCTCGCGAACTTGTTCCCCAGAGAGTTGATCCACTTCATTACCAGCAGAACGATTCTTGACACGCGGCGTTCGAGTGGGCAACATCGGCGGAGTACGTTGAAGAACATGATGTTCCATGCCGGGCGCTTTCAGGCCAGGCTGCTGATCAATTGGAACACAATCAACTATGTGATTATCATCCCAATAACTGATTCTGATATTAATCCCCTCGTAGAGTGCAAGCAGATGGTTCTTCATTTCTCTGAACGCCGTAGAATCTTTGACTAAGTATTCTTTTCGACCCAAGTAATCTTCCTCCCGAGCGTTTAAGGCATCCTGATAGAAGATTTCAAATGGAACGATAGCCTTTTCATGATTGATACTTGCTGCGGGCTCAGCAGCTTCGGCACCTTGAGCAAGATGGATTCCAAATGCTAAAAAGAGACAAGGCAGCCAACTGGCTCCGCTGGTCACGCGAACTATAGGTCTCTCAAGGAAGAGGGCCCCCTTGAGCTGATGGAGGAAGCTACGGCCAATTGTGAGCAATAAATGGTTATACATATTCTCTCCTTATAGCCTGGATATCATAGGCCACTGCGAGGTCAATAGATTTTACTCTTGCGGCAATTCAACTTTAGGCCTCTTGCGCAGCCGAGCTTCTTCCTCAAGCTCCTCCCGTACCATTGGATCGCCTCCTTCCTTTGTCACAAAGACGTAGATACTCTCCCTTCTACAACCTTAGAAGGGAGAACGTGGGAAAGAGTTCCCGGAGTTCTCTAAAAGAGTCGAAATGTTAAAATGGCAAACCCTCTATGTCTTGCGCTCTCTAGGGCCGAGTTCAGCCAAACTGCCGTAACGTAAGATGACTAATTTTGTTGTAGTGTTAGAAAAAAATAGGATTTGGATGCTAGAGGATTTAAGGCCGCTTCCCTGAGCACAGCAAATGTGCCTTTCTTGACGACCTGTCAGGCTGCCGTAGAATGAGGGTAAGAACGCCCTCCTATGAAGACCCTCACCTACCGCATCCATCTCACCCCCGAGCCCGAAGGGGGATATACCGTAACCGCCCCTGCCCTCCAGGGCTGCGTCACCTGGGGCCGCGACTACGAGCATGCCGTCGAGAGGGCCCATGAAGCAATCGAGCTCTATCTCTCCTCCCTTGCCGATGATGGCCTTCCCATTCCCGAGGATACCCTTTCTGCCGATGCCTTCGTCCAAATCCAAGCCCCGGCAGCATGGAGCACTTCAGGAGCCTCACCGCGAAGCAAATAGTCAAGGCGTTGAAGGCTGCTGGCTTCGTGGACCACCGCCAGCACCGCACGAGCCACCTCCTCCTCGTCCACCCCGAGCGGAGGCTCCGCACGATCGTACCCATGCACCATGGCGACCTGCCCCGCGGCACCGTGCGGGCCATCATCCGCCAAAGCGGGATGACCGAAGAGGAGTTCAAGACGCTACTTTAGCGGCTCACGCCGCCTTGCGTCCGTTGGTAGCTCCTGGTTTGGTGAGATCCGTCGTCATTAGTTGCTGAATGTTTCCAAGCTTCTTCCCGAACTCCGGGTCAGCGACAAGGGTTCGAACTTCGTGGACAAAGGCCCGCATCTCGACACTGGTCGGCGTTTTTGACCAGCGCCGAAAGGGTTTCGCCGCGTCAATCTTGAGTTCCCGGTCTTGGAGCCTGGGGTTCGAACCGACGATTTGAAGGATGAGGCGTTTTTCGTCCGGGCTTCCCGTTTGGAACCGCGAAGCCGCTTCTTTGCTGAACGCAACGAGAAGTTCTGCAGGTTCGAACCGATCGCTAGCCTCGGCGAGCTTCTGAAGCTCCTGCGCTACCCGCATGCTCTCGCGGGTAAGATTTTGGCGCTCTTCCAGAAACTCCGCGTCGTCCAGGATATCCCGGATGCGGAGCTTCTTCAGATTCGAGAGCTGGCGGTCAATCGCTGCCGCTTGGTTCTCCAGAGCCCGTTTCTGTTTTTCGATGAAATCTTCATCGTGCGCCACAAGACGCTCAAGCCGCCCGGCCTCGAAGCTATGAAACCTCTCGGGCAGCGCGGTTTCCTCAAGGAAACGGGCCATCTGTAGGTCGAGCTGTTCCGCGGAAACCGAGCGTTGGGTACAATGGTAGTCGAGGCGCCGCCATGAGCAATGGTAGTAGGTGTAGTGAGAGCCGAAGCGGTTCGTCTTGTGCTCAGCGGTGACCGCGAAGCCGCACTCCCCGCACCGGATAAGCCCGGTATACGGAAAGTCGTAGGTCTTCCGCCGCGGTCTCCCCGGACGCCCGAGGAGTTCCTGGACTTTTTCGAACTCGGAGAGCGTCACCATCGCTTCGTGCTTGCCGGGAAAGGTCTTGCCCTCCCATTCGATGATTCCCGCATAGAACGGTGATTTGAGGATCTTGTAGATCGCGCTCTGCGTGAAGGGGAGCCGCCGATCCTCTTCCGGGTCCGCGTCGTGAGCCCCCAATCCTTCCCCGCCACCTCCCAGATGCGCCGCGGGTTCGCTTCCCCGGTGAGTATAAGGCGCCACATGCGCTGGATCTCATGGAACCGCTCGGGGTCGGGGACGATCTGGCCGGTCTCCCGGTCGTTTAGATACCCGGCCGGAGCGAAGTTCGGGAGCCAGCCCCGCTCCACTTTGGCGCGCATGCCCCGGCGCACGTTCTCCGAAAGGGAGTCCACGTAATACTTGGAGTACCCGAAGATGATCGAGAGCATGAACTTGCCCTGCGAGTTGTTCTCGAAACCGAAGGTGGCGAAGCGCAGGTCTTTGAGCTTGCCCCGGTCCAAAAGATAGATGAGCCGTCCGCCGTCGATCGAGTTCCGGGCCAGGCGGTCCGGGTGCCAGGCGATGATTCCTTCCGCTTTGCCCTTCTCGATCTCGCGGAGCATCTCCTCGAAGACGGGGCGCCCCGGAGCTTTGGCGCTCTGGGCTTCCTCGAAGGTGCGGACGATCGTGAGGCCCCAGCCTTTCGCGTGCCGCTCCATCTCCGTGCGTTGCGAGTCGATGGAGAGGATCTGGCGATCCTCCGACTCGCTTGATTTTCGGCAATAGAGGAAATAGTTCATGGGTTCTGTGTGTCTTCTGAATTCAATGGCACAGGTTCTTGTCCTTCTTTTGGGCGTGGCCGCGCGAGGAGGAGATAGAGCGCGTCAAGGCGGGTGATATGTTCGCGCGCCTCGTCCGTTCCAATATCTTCTTCAAACTCTTCGCGCCAGATCTCTTGAAACCGGCGGATGTCATCGTCCGTGATCTCCACGGGAACGAAGATACTCCGCGAGAGGCAAGGCAAACAGGCGGGAGAAAGCGCCGTCCTTCGGCCACAGAAGCGTGGTTGGGTGAGTGATTGTCTGCCTGGATATTAAGAGAAAGAGGAGAGTTCGTCAAAGGACGTGGCTACGTGGCTTTCCGGGTTTGCCTCATGGTTGCGCCTCAGGACAGCCTGATTGTGAAGGCGGGCATTTCGGGAGCCTTGGATCTTATTCCCTGACAGATATTCTGATACCCACCTGCCAACGATGAACACTTCGACCATCCTACGTTTTGCCCCACCCCTTCACGACACCCGTGCCGGCCCGGAGGCAGTGCCGACCACTCCTCAAAACAAACCTCCCCGTCGCATCACTACTTATCTTTCCACTATGGACCATACCCCGACCCGTATCTTTGCTCTGAACCCCAATCACAAAGGCTTCGGCTACGCCGTCTTCGAGCTGCCTTTCCGTCTTGTTGACTGGGGCCTTACCCGGATCACGGGTGACAAGCACACCGGCGCGATCGCCAAGTTCGAGAAGCTCCTCATCCGTTTCCGGCCGGATGCGGTGGTCCTCGAAGACGCAGCGGCTCCGGGCTCGCGCCGGCATCCCCGGGTCCGGGAACTTATCAAGGCGCTCGTGAACCTTGCCCGCGAGCGCGGCATCGCCGTCTATACCGTCGCCCGGACCGCGGTCCTCAAGTGCTTCTCCTCTCCGGATGAACCCGCGACGAAAGAATCGATCGCGAAGCGGCTCGCCGAAGAATTCCCGGAGCTTTCGATGAAGCTGCCACCACACCGCAAGGCGTATATGAGCCAGGACGAACGCATGGCGATCTTCGATGCCCTGGCATTTGCCGTGACACACGCCTCCGCCTGAGCTAGGCCCCAAAATATCGGAAGACGCAAGGCGGCCACTTCGGCCGCCTTTTGCGTCCCTCCTCTCGCCGCTACCCTGATTCGCAGAACCTCGAACAATTCAAGAAAGGAGTATGCGATGCCACAGGGCTTCGTGTCGTTTGCGGAGGTGAAGCGCGCGGTATCGATGGCGGCGGTCCTTGCCCACTATGGGCTCCTCACGGACCTCAGTGCGAAGGGCCAGAACCTCGTGGGACCCTGCCCCTTTTGCCAGGGCAAGTCCAAGCGGCAGTTCCAGGTGAATGCCGGGAAGAACGCCTGGTACTGCTTCGGGTGCAAAGAGGGCGGCAATGTCCTCGACTTTGTCGCCAAGCGCGAGGGGATAAGCGTGCGTAGCGCGGCCATGAAGCTCGACGCCTGGTTCGATCTGGGGCTCGCGGTGGAGAAGCCGGGCACTGAAGAATATGCCTCTCCGGCCAAGGTGCCGGCCACTCCTCTCGAAGTCGCGCCGCCGGCAAAAGAGCTACCCGCCCTAAACCCGCCCCTTACTTTCACCCTGAAGACCCTTGATCCGCACCATGCGAGTCTCGCGGCCTTGGGACTTCAGCCGACAACCCTCCAGCTCTTCGACGCGGGGTACTGCACGAAGGGGCTCCTGAAGGGCCGGCTCGCGATCCCGATCCATAACGACCACGGGGAACTCGTCGCCTACGCCGGCCTCGCAGTCGGGGAGGACGAGACTCCGCGGTATCTCTTCCCGCCGAACTTCCATCCCGCGCTTGAGGTCATGAACCTGCACCGGCTCCCGGAGCTCGCTGGCGACAATGAGGTTCTCTACCTTGTCCCGGAGGTCGAGGACGTGCTCCGGCTTGCCGGCTCCGGCGTAGTCGCGGTACTCGGTCTCTTCGACGGTTCGCTCTCCCTGAAACAGGAGGAGGCACTCGCGGGTGCCCTCACGCTCTTCGAGCGGCTGGTCCTTGTGGGCGAGGACTTCGAGGATCGCACCGTTGCCCGTCTCGCGGGGCACGCCGCCGTACGGTGGATTCTGGACATCCAGAACGACTCCCTTCGCGAGGAGGAGGCATGAGTGCGAGACGCACGACCTTTCCCCTCGGGCAGGTAGTTGCGACGCCCGGCGCGCTCAGCGCCTTTGCGATGGCCAAGGAGAACTATCTCCCGTACCTCATGCGCCATGCCCAAGGGGATTGGGGCATTGTTCATCCCGACGATGCCCGGGCGAATGACGAGGCGCGCGAGGACGGCGAGCGCCTGCTCTCCGCCTACCGGCTTCCGGACGGCACGAAGTTCTGGATCATCACCGAGGCCGATCGTTCTTCCACCTGCATCCTCCTCCCGGAGGAGTATTGATTCCCAAGCCCCGCGGCCGAGACCGCCGGGGCTTTTCTTTTTCCCCGCGAAATACGAGGCTCTGTACATTGGAAGACGAAGGGGAGCGCCCCCCCCTTCGGGGAACGGGCTACTCCTAGCCGGACACCTAGCCGTTCGGGTCGAAGCCCGCTCCGTAATCGCCGGTCGGTGCAGCGGGGGTAGATGGATTGAGCCCCGACTTGGCGCCGTTCGGATCGTAACCAGCTCCTGCATCTCCCGTTGACGCATCCTGGAGAGATGGAGTGGTAAGGCCGAGAGGGTCCAAACCGCTGCCCTGTTCCAGAGGAGTGAAGACGAAGACCGCGAGAGAGAGTACGAATACCATGAGCTGAAGCACCGGCTTCTCCTTTCAGGGAGGCCTCGACACACGAACGGCATTGCCCGTGGAGGCACTCCTCGGGGGAAGTGTGTGCTTCGAGACCGAAAAGGACAAGAATGGAGCACCTTACCGAACGACTCACGAGGCAGTTCTTGATTGGCCGGGCTACGAGGGACGAGGCGGTTGTCGTGGCATTTATTGACCTGATGCCCTCACTGCGCGGCACAGGCGCAACTTATCCTCGCGCATAGAACCCCTCATCGCCCTTCCATAGGCACGGGAAGCCAGTGAGCGCCTGCTCTCCGCCTATCGGCTTCGGGACGGCACCAGGATATGGATTGTGACCGAAGCCGATCGTTCCTCTACCTGCATCCTCCTTCCGGAGGAATACTGATTCCCTGGCCCCTCGAAGGCACCGGAAGGGCCGCATCCTCGCCGGAACCTCTCGCCCTCCTGGAGAGAGTTCGCGAGTTATCCATTGGGCTCCGGTTTCCCGAGCGAGAGAAAGAAGGGAGGGGTGCCACTCGCCGGCCGGCGCCAGTGGACAGCCACGTACTTACGCACGTCGCCGAGGAGTTCCGTCGCGACCGCCAGCCGCTGGACGTTCTGAAGCAACAGGGTCCATACCGTCCTCATCTGCTCATGCGAGAAGTCCGCCAGCTCCGGCTGGGTCAGAGCGTGTTCGCAGATTGCCCTGGCTTTATGCAGCTCCCCCTCTCGCACGTGCATGCCAAAAACATATAGGAGATCCAAGAAGGCATCCTTGTAAAGGGACAGCTCCAGGTCCGCGGCGACCACGTCATGGAACACCCGCTCCGCCTCCTTCCAGTAGCCGGAGGAGTGCAGTAACCGGGCGCCCACGAAATCCCTCCGTATTCTCATCCGGCCGGTTTCGTGCGACTGCAAGCAACTGCCAAAAAGGCTCGCGGCCTCGGGTAGCTCATCGAGCCAGATCAGGCAATCGACCTGGAGTAGGCGGGCGAGCTTCGCAAGCTCCGGGTCGTTCGCTGGCACGAGTGGCAAGGCGCGTTTCGCCAAGAGTAGCCCTTCGGCCGGATGGGTCTCGGCCAGGACATTCGATGCCTGGACGAGAGTCCGCGCCACTGCCGGCCAGTCCTCCAGGCGCTCGTAGATCTTCGCGCACCGCTCAAGGCTCGCGGCCGCCTCGTCTACGAATCCCTGATCGGCCTTGATGAGCGCGCCAACGGCGAGGCAAAAGGCCTCCAGCCAGGGGCTCAAGGAGCCCTTCTTCCGCATTGTCTCGGCGCGATCAATGGCCTGATTCGCCCTCGTCCACTCCGCAGCTTTCCGCCGCGCGTTCGCCAACTCCGCCCACAGCTCCACGTGGAGATCCATTCTCACGTGTTCGCTATATTGGTTCGGGTCCATGCCCTGTATGCAAATCGTGGTGAGGTGCGCGAGTCTCTCCGCGGCCTCGTACGTGCCGCAGGCCCACAACTCCCGCAGGAGCAGGGAAACAAAGGCCCACGACTTGCAGGCCTTGGTCACCGCGGCCCTGTCCTTTTGGGCTTTGGGGGTGAGCTGGCGCATCTCGGACCACTCGGCATGCGCCAAGGTCGCCTCCAGGGCGTCCTCCTGTTCCAGGTTAAAAATCTCAGCCAGGATTCTCAGCGAGCTGCCGGGGCGGGAAGCCGGCCGCTTCGGCTCTACATCCGCCTGAATCTCGGCGACCACTCCCCGGGCGACGCTCCGGCACGCCGTGCAGGAGATCACATGGGTGGCGATTTGGGCGGTCTCGGTACGTCCGGCCGTTCCAGCGAGAACCTTCCTCAGGAACTCTCTCGTCACATGGGCCATTTAAGCTCCTACAGGAATTCAACCTTCGCGAGTGAATTTAAGTCTAGGTTCCTTTTGGAGGCTTGTACAGTCCCGTCGTGAAGAAAAGGGACGGGGGGCGAATATGGACCCCCGTCCCTTGAACCGGACCTAGCCCCAGGGATCGAGACCACCGCCGGTATCCGCCGTAGGCGCGGGCGGCGGCGTTGGATGAAGGCTGTCAGCCTGCGTCCCGGAGCTGGTGATGGGGGAGCTTGCGAGGATGAGCTGAAGGTAGACGAATAGAACCACAAGGCGAAGCATGGCTTCTCCAATCAGGGACAGGTAACCGCACGAGCGCCAGTGCCCGTGAAAGAGGGTGTCCCTACGACCGGAGTTTCTTCCTCTCCTGGCCGCGGGACAAGCGCATGCTTCAGAGAAACGTTTTGGAGCCCAAAAGGACAACGATGGAGCACCTGACCGAGCGACTCACGAGGCAGTTCTTGTTTGGCCGGGCTACGAAAGACGAGGCGCGCGTCGTCGTGCGGCATCTCCTGACTCAATGCCCGCGCTGCGCCACATTGGCGCGGCGCATCCTGGTGAGGCCCTGGGTCCGCCGGGAACCAAACCCTCCTTCCTTTCCCTCTCTCGTTGGGCGAGAGGTCGCGCGAACATCACCCTCCTGTCGAGCTTGTTGGGTTGAGGCGACGCCGGGGCGCCCGCGGGTCATTAGCCGGTGCCCCGGCCTTTTTCAAACTCCGGGCGAGCGACCTGCCCATAGAAGCAGCGGCAACCCGCTCTCCCTTTCGCACTCCGGCCCCTGGGCCGACCAACCGCTCGTTCCCTTCTCCTTTGAGGTGCCGTTCATGACCGAAGCCGAAGCCGTGGCACAGGCGAAGCTTGCCGTAGTCGTTGGAGTCTTCAAGATCCTCCGTGAGGAACTACAGAGGATCGCGAGCGAACTTCCTCCCTCTCCCCAGGAGCTGTCGCGCGAGGATCATGCGGGGGACAACCCGGATGTCACGAACGAGATTCGCAGGGTCATTCAGTGCGTCCTCGCGGATCGCCTGAATGGCGGCATCATGGAGTTGGCTGCCGCGGCGATCTACCGGCCCGTGCCGGATCACGGAGCGCACGCGAGGAGATCCCGCCGGAAGAAAAAGGCCGGCAAAGCCCGCAATCAGAAGGCCCAAGGCCAGGGAAGGGGGGGAGCATAATGCCTGCCCGGAAAGCCCCGGAAAAGGAAGCCTCCCTGACGGCCGCGCAGGTCGCGAGACAGAGCGGCGTGCCGGTCCGGCGGATCGTCGAATACACCGGGAGATACGGCGAGAGGATTCCCCATGCCACGGACGAAGAAGGCCGGGTCAGGTATTTCCCCCGCGCCGTCCTTGAGGTCCAGCGCCTGCGGAGGGAAGAGCGCGCCCACAAACAAGCCACGATGGAGTTCACCGAGGCGGATACCTATGAGCGCGCGCTCGCGGAGATCGAGACCCTCAAAAGAGGGTTGAACGAAATGGCGGACCGTGCCCGCCACATCGAAACGCTCTTGCGGGCGGAGCGGCCCCCGCTTACCGCCGTCCTCTATACCCTCCCGGAAGGCTATCGCTTCCGGCAGCCGGTCACTGTCTTGATCCAGGCGGAAGGCAGGGGCTTTGTGGCGAGCCTTCCCGATGTCCCGCTTGATGCGACCGGCCGGAGCCGGGACGAGGCGGCCCACGCCTTACGCGATCTCATCGTCGCCACCCTGGAGCGCCTGGAGAAGAAGGACGCCTTGAGCGACGAGGAGCGGGGGCAGTTGGATGTCCTCCTCACCCTGGTTGATGCCCCCTGACGGGCTCTCATGGAAGACTTGAAGCGCGTGTCGATCGTTGTCGCGGGGGAGCTGGGGCTCGATCTCGATCTCATCCGCAGGTCGGGATTCCGGGTCGTGCGGCGGGGAGGGGCGGAGCTCGTGCGGGACTTCTTCCGCTGCTTTGACGATGATCCCGCCTCCGAGGCGCGCTATCTCGTCTTGTGGGGAGACGTGGACCCGGATCATCTCGTAAATCCCGCCCGGCTCCACCGCGCCCTGGCCTATCTCGTGCGAGCGCAGGGCGGCCGCCTCTTCATTCCCCGAGGGGCGTGGGAGCGCCTCGACTACCAGAAGGTGCATATCTGCGTCCACGATTTTGGCACCACCCTCTTAGCTCCCGGTTGACGGGGACCCGCTCAAGGAGAGTTCACCCCATGTTCCAGAACCTAGGCAAGACCCTGCTCTTTCTCCGGGAATTCCGGGGAATGAGCCAGGCGCAACTGGCCCGCGCGGCGCGGGTGGGGAAGAGCCAGCTCTCGAAGTACGAGAGCGGCAAGGAGCTTCCCAAGCTCGATTCGATTGCGAAGCTCCTCACCGCCCTTCGGACGAGCCCTCTGGATTTCTTCACCACCCTGCACTTCGTGAACCAAAGGGTCGCCGGGCTTTCCGGATCGCCCGCCGCCGAGGAAGGCCTTGTACTCGTGTGGGCGTCCGGCGGCCTCTCGCCTCTCGCTGCGGAAACGGAGGACTCATTCGCCAGGGTCTTCAGGGAGTTGCTGAGCCTTCACCAGGGGGTCGTGCGCCAGATGCTCCTTGGCCACGCTGAGGCGGTGGATGCGAAGCGAGGGCGCTCCTCGCCGGGACAGCTCTCGGATAGTGAGGGGGGATACGAAGAGGGACAGGGGGAAGCTTGTGGTGGCGGGGGAGAGTAGACACGCCGACCGTGGTTCCTGTGTAGTGCAGTTACCCGGACCTGTATTGGGAGCGAGTACTTCCTATTGAGATACCTGCGATCACTCGAAGAGGGACCCACGGCCGAGGGGCAGGAGCCTCACCATGCCTGGATCTTCGAGGCCAAGCGCATTCACCGCGAGGTGCTCGCAGCGCTTGGGCGATGCTCGCCTTCGACCGCCGCCCGCATAGCCGCGGCACGTTCATCGGCGGCGCGTTTCAGGGCGTCCGGCGCGAAGTGTGCGTACACCTCGGTCGAGCGACGGGAGCGGTGGCCGACGTTTTTCCCGGCGATCTCAAGCGGCACGCCGCGGGAGACATCCCAGCTCACGACGTTGTGCCGGAGGTCGTGAATCCGGAAGGCGCCGAGGTGCTCAATATGGTCGAGCCCCGCGCGGCGGCGGATGCGTGCCCACGGTTTGCGGACGGTCGTAAGATGCCCCTTTAGATCCTGGCCGGGGAAGACATAGGGACAGCCGGCTACCCGTGGCGCCCGCGCGAGGATGGAAACGGCCTCCTCCGGGAGCTGCCGGTATTCCTCCGCCGCGGTCTTCGTAAGGAGGAGCCGCGCCGTGCCGCGTTTGAGATCCACGTTCGCCCACTCTAGGGCGAGGACTTCCCCGATCCGCCACCCGGTCCAGAAGACCACCCTGAGCGCCGCGCAGGCGACGGCTCCCGCGCTCGTCTCTTCCTCGTCGATGGCCGTAAGGAGCCGGGCCATCTCCGCCGGAGCGAGCATGACCTCCTTGCGCGCGCCGCGGCGCTCCTCGCGGAAGCGCTCGATGTGGAGCGCGGGGTTCGAATGCTGCGGACGCCAGCCCCAGCGCTCCGCCTGGTTGAATGCCTGCTGGAGGAGGGAGAGGGTGCGGTTCGCGATGTAGGGGGTCTCGCGCATCGCGGCGTGCAGCCGCTCCAGATCAGCGGAGGTCACGGTATCGACTCGCTTCGCGCCCAGGGCCGGGAGCACATGGCAGCGGAAGAGGATCTCGTAGTAGGTAATGGTCGAGGGACGGGGCGGGCGCTTCTTCTTGGGGAGGTACTCGGTGAGGAAGCGTTCGGCGAGGGCGGAGACCTTGGGCGAGTCGCTCGGCCGGAAGGAGGCGGCGGGATCGCCCCCGGCCTTCACCTCAAGGAGGAGCTTCGCGGCGAGCGCCCGCGCCGCTTCCGGCGTGAGCGCCCCGTGCCTGCCGAGGGTCACGCGCTTCGGCGCCGAGAATTCCTTCTCCGCCTGGGAGCGCGTCCGGTACTGGAAGATGTAGACCTTCCTCCCGGCCGGCGTCACCTTGCAGCCGAAGCCGGTGACCTCGGTATCCCAGAGGTATACGTCCCGGTCCGAGGCCTTCAAGGCATCCACAGCACGCTTCGTGATCTTCTCGCGCATGGGTTCCGTCCTCCGGCGTGAGCGGTCCGCCAGCAATCATATAGCAATCAGCCGGACGCAAACCGCGGCATACCCGGTCCAAGAATAATCCTCGCAAGTGACTGGAAAAAGGGCGTTTATAAGACTCGGGCAAATTGGGTAAATCCGGGCCGAATTGAATGGCATTCAAGAGGTCGTCGGTTCGATCCCGATCGGCTCCACCAATCCCCTCTTTCAGCACTATTGATCCGGCGGCACGATCAGCAGCGACTTGCCTGATCCGGTGAGGATCTCGAAGGTGAAGTCGTGGCGGCGGGTGCGCCCGGCCGGCCGCGAGGCGGTGTGGCGGCCGAGGACGATGAGGTCGTAGCCCCCCTCCTTCGCCTCGTCGAGGATCCCCTGGACGGCGGTGCGCGCCGGGCGCAGCGCCATGCGGCTTCGCACCTCCAGGGCGCGGAGGGTGGCGAGGCCGGCGTCCAGGTGGGCCTTCACCCAGGGCGCCGGGGCGGTTCCCTCGGTCAGCACGTGGAGGAGCGTCACCTTGGCACCGAGGCGGCGGGCGAGCCATCCCCCGGTGCGCACGTCCGCCTTGCCGGGCTCGCCCACGGCCGTGCAGATGAGGATGCTGGCGAAGGTCGCCGGCTCCCCCTGCACGGCGAGCAGCGGCGTGGCGAGCGAGGCGAGGAGGCCGGCGAAGATCTCGCCGGCCTCTTTCCTGGGCACGGTGAGGATGAGGAAGTCGTAGAGGCTCTGGGCCTGCTCGGCGGCGATCTCCCCGACCGTCTCCCCCCGCCGCACCAGCGGCTCGGCATCGGCCAGCCCCTCGGCGGTCGCGCGCTCGGTCTGGGAGATGCGCAGCGCCTCCACCTCGTCGGTGTCGTCGGTAACGCTCAGGAGGATGATGCGGGCATCGAGCGGCCCTTCCAGGCCGCGCAGCAGGGCGAACGGCGCCGGGCTCCCCGCCTTCGGAAGGTCGCAGGCGAGGAGCCGCGGCCGGGGGGGCGCCAGGATGTGCCATCCCTTGAGGCTCACCCAGACGTCCAGCCCGCCCGGCTCCTCCCCGGCGGGGATGACGGCGTCCATCAGCAGGCTCTCCTCGCCGAAGAGGGCGGGGGAGACCTGCCGGGTTCCCGGGATCGGGGGGAGGCGGATCCGCACCCGCCGCAGGGCGCCGAGGAAGCTCTGCTCCACGATCGTCCCCTGGCCCAGGACGAGCTTGCCGTCCCCGGGGGGCTCCGGAGTGAGCGCCACCTGCTCGGGGCGCACCAGCACGCGCACCCGGGAGTCCTCCTCGTGCTCCACCTCGGCGGGAATGGGGAGGGAGAGGTCTCCGAGCTGCGCGGCGCCGTCCCGCGCCCGCCCCACCAGCACGGTGCCGGCGCCCAGGAAGGTGGCGCCGAAGAGGGTGCGCGGCCGGGCGTAGAGCCCCTCGGGCTCGCCCACCTCCAGGAGCTCCCCCCGCTCCATCAACCCCACGCGGTCGGCCAGCTCGAAGGCCTCCTCCTGGTCGTGGGTGACGAGGATGGCGGTGACTTTGAGCTGGCGCTGGATCTCCTTCAGGTTGCGCCGGAGCTGGCCGCGGATCTTGACGTCGAGTGCCCCGAACGGTTCGTCCAGGAGGAGGACCGAGGGCTCGTGCACCAGCGCCCGCGCGAGCGCCACCCGCTGCTGCTGCCCTCCCGAGAGCTGGTGGGCGTAGCGGTTGCCGAGCCCCCCTAAGCCCACGAGGTCCAGGAGCTGCTCGCGCCGCGCCTCCCGGCCGGCCTTCGAGACCTTACGGATCTTCAGCGGGAACTCGATGTTCTCGGCGACGCTCATGTGGCGGAAGATCGAGTAGTTCTGAAAGACGAAGCCGATCCCCCGCTCCTGGGGCGTCAGGTCCGTGACGTCCCGGCCGTGGAGCCAGATGCGCCCCGAGTCCGGCGCCGTGAGGCCCGCGATCAGCCGCAGGATGGTGCTCTTGCCGCTGCCGCTCGCCCCCAGGAGGACGAAGAGCTCGCCGTCCTCGACTTCGAGCGAGGTGGACTTGACCACCCGCTGGCCGCCGAAGGTCTTGGTGAGCTGGTCGAGGCGGATCGACACTTACGTCTTCCCCTTTCCCGCCGCACCCGAGTAGCGGAGGAGGAAGAAGAAGATGACGAAGGAGAGGGCCGCCAGCACCGCGGCCACGGCGTTGGCCTGGGCCACCTTGCCGGCCTCGAACTGGGCGAAGATGTAGAGGGGCGCCGTCTGCGTGCGCAGCCGCAGGTTCCCCGACACCATCACCGTGGCCCCGAACTCCCCCAGGGAGTGGGCGAAGGTCAGCAGGGTGCCGCTGAAGAGCCCGCCTTTCAGCGCCGGCAGGATGACGTAGCGGAACGTCTGCCAGCGTCCGGCCCCGAGGGTGTAGGCCGCCTCCTCGTAGGTCACCTCGAGCTCGTCGAGGAGCGGCTTGACCGCCCCCAGCATGTAGGGGAAGGTGACGAAGAGGTGGGCGAGGAGCACGCCCGCGGGGGTGAACATGGGCTGCAACCCCAGCGGCGCCAGGAGCTTGCCGAAGAGGCCGATGGGACCCCAGAGGAGGAGGAGCGAGGTGCCCACCACCACCGTGGGGATGGCGACCGGCAGATTGATGGCGATGGCCAGCGGCCGCTCCCCCCGGAACTTGTGCTTCGCCAACACGTACGCGGCCCAGGTGCCGAGCACGGCGTTGATCGCCGCCGTCACGAAGGCGATCAGCAGGCTGAAGCGGAGGGCGAACTGGGCGTCCTCGGTGCGCAGCGCCGCCAGGAACTCGCCCGCCCCGCCGCGGAAGGCGAAGACGAAGACCGCCCCGATCGGCATCAGGATCAGCGGCAGCAGCACCAGCACCAGGAGCCCCACCGGGATCCCCGCCCCGTTGCGCCGGCCGATCATTTGCCGATCTCCTTCATCACCCGGTCCTTCCAGATCCCGTCCACGATCTCCTTCTTCACCCGGTCCCAGCCGCCGAAGTCGGCCACCCGGAACGGGTCCGCGATCTTCCCGAAAGCGGGGTTGGCCCCGTTCAGCCCCTCGTCGACGCTGCGGAAGCCGCGGCGCACGAAGAGGCGCTGCGCCGGCTCGCTCCACAGGAACCGGGCCAGGGCGTCGACGAGCGGCCGGTCCTCCGGGGTGACGTTCCTGTCGATCACCACCAGGGTGTGCTCCGACAGGACGGTGCTGGGAGGATAGACGATCTCGCCCGGCAGCTTGCCTTTGACCGCGTCTCCCAGGACGTCCTGCTCGTAGGTGACGAGGACGTCGCCGAAGCCGTTCTCGAACTGGGTGCGGGCGGCGCGGGCCGAAGCGGCTTGGGCGACGACGTGGCGCCAGACGCCGCGCAGGGCCGCGAAGCCGGCCTCCGTTTCCCGCCCAGGGGAGCGGCGCGCGGCCGAGCCGTACTCGGCGAGGAGCGCCCAGTTGGCCCCCCCAGAGGTCAGCGGATCGGGGTGGACCACCCGCACCCCTGGCCGCGCCAGGTCGGCGAAGTCGTGGATTTTCAGCGGGTTCCCCCGGCGCACGACGAGGACGAACGGAGTGCGGTTGACGACGCCCCCATGCGGCAGGCGGCGCCAGGAGCCGGGGCGCACCACGCCGGCCTTGGCGAGGCGCTCGGCGTCGAGCTCCAGGGAGAGGAGGGCGAGCTGCGCCGGCACGCCGAGGGTGATCTGGTTGGTCACCGTGCCCGAGCCGGCGAAGGAGGTGATGAGCTCCACCTTCTCCCCCGTGCGCTGCTGCCAGGAGCGCACGAACTCGGGGAGGACATCCTCGTTCAGGGCCTCGCCCAGGATGCTGAAGCCGTAGAAGACGACGGTGCGCGGCCGCGGCGGCCGCCCCGGAAGGGGGAGCCACGGCCACACCGCATAGAGGAGGAGCGCCAGCCCCGCGGCGGCGGCGAGCCCCCCCTCGAGACGGCTCCGGTAGGAGTTCGGGATGCGCGGCATGGCGCGGCAAGAGTATCCCTCGAGCCCCGTTCCTTGAAACCACCGCTCCGCTTTGGCTACACTCCCCGGGGATCGCGGCTTAAGTTGAGCTAGAATCCAGGGTTCCAATCTCACGAGGTCCGGGAGAGAGCCGTGCAGCCAAGTAAAATTCTCGTCGTCGACGACTCGAAGCTGATGCACAAGATGTACGAGGTGATGCTGCGCCAGTACGCGCTGGTCTTCGCCTCGGACGGGCGGCAGGCTCTCGACCGCCTGCGGGATCACCTGGACATCGATCTCGTACTGCTCGACGTGAACATGCCCAACATGAACGGCCTGGAGTTCCTGGCCGAGCTCCGCGCCGACGGCACGCGCGCCGATCTCCACGTCATCATCATCAGCACGGAGGGGCGGGACGAGGACACCGTGCGGGGAATGGAGGCCGGGGCCACTGCCTACATCAAGAAGCCGTTCCACAGCGAGGAGATCCTCGACATGATCGCGCGCCTGGAGACGAAGGGTTCCGCCGCTTGAGCGAGCGCGGCACCACGGAGACGCCGATGGTGGGCAAGTCGCGGCTGGAGACGCCGGCCGTCGGGCTGGACCTCGTCGCCGAGCTCCGCTCGACGCTGGAGCGGGCGGGGGAGCTGATCCGCGTCGTCGAGTCGAACCTCAAGGGGGCGTCCGACGGAAGCGAGGGCGCCACCTCGGCCGAGCGCGTCACCGAGCTCGAACGGCGCCTGGCAACGGCCGAGTCGGACGTCAAGGAGCTCGCCTCCCGGCTGGTCGACTCCGAGCACCAGGGCGGCCGGCTGATGAACCTCTACGTCGCCACCTACCAGCTCCACGCCACCCTCGATCCGGCGGAGGTGCAGGCCACCATCGCCGAGATCGCCATCAACCTGCTGGGCGCCGAGCAGTTCGTGCTGCTGCTGCGCCGCGACGAGGGGGAGGGGTGCGAGATCGCCCTCATCGAGGGGATGTACGACGGTGTCAAGACGTTCTACGACGGCGAGGACTACACGGGCGGCGATCCGATGGTGGACGTCACCCTGAAGGACGGTGTGCTCCGTCTGGGTCCCACGGCCGAGTCCCAGGCTCTGGCGGCGGTGCCGCTAAGGGTGCAGAACGAGATCGTCGGCGCCCTCGTGCTGCTCAAGCTGCTCGATCACAAGCCGATCCTGCGGGCGGAGGACCGCGACCTGCTCGACCTGCTTTCCGCCCACGCCGCCTCGGCCCTCTTCGCCGCGCGCCTCTTCGCCACCAAGGACCGCAAGCTGCGCACGCTGGAGAGCCTGGTCAAGCTGGCGCGCGGGGAGTAGTCTCCCGCACCGCATCTTGCGAGGACTGACCTCTCGGCCTTCGAACCGTAAGCCGCCATTCTCATGGGTATCTCCGGCAGCCTCAAAGACGTCTCCGTCGCCGACGTGATGCAGTTCATCCACCTCGGACGGCGGACGGGGACGCTCCTCCTCTCCCGCGCCAGCGAGCGGGCGATGATCGGCTTCCACGGCGGCCGGCTGGTCAGTGCCCAGGCGCCGCGCACCCCCAAGCTGGGCGACCTGCTGGTCTCCTCCGGGATGATCGACCGCGGCATCCTGAGCAGCGCCATCCGCTCCCAGAACGAGGAGCGCGAGCGCCGGTCGCTCGGCCAGATCCTCATGTCCTCCGGCTCCATCGACGCCGAGGGGTTGCGGCAGGTGATCGCCCAGCAGATCGAGCAGGCGGTCGCCGAGGTCATGGTCTGGGAGACCGGTACGTTCGAGTTCGCCATCGACGACCTGCGCCCCATCGACGACATCGCCCTCTACCCGAGCGACGTGCTGCCGGACGCGGACATCAACACCCAGATGGTGCTCCTGGAAGCGGCGCGGATCTTCGACGAGCGCAACCGCGACGACACCCGCCCCGACCCCGCGGAGGCGCGCCAGAGCACGGCGAGCGAGTACGCGGCCGGGGACTCGACCCATCCCGCCCTGCTCGAACCGGGGCCGGGGGTGGGCGGCGCCTTGGCGCTCGCGGAGCCCGACTTCGACGAGCCGAAGCACGCCGCCGAGCTGCTGCGCCTGCACGTGGTCTCGGCCGACACCGACTTCGCCGAGGGGCTGGCCGAGGCCCTGGAGCACGAGGTGGCGGCCGTGGAGCTGATGCCGCTCGGCCAGGCGGGCACCGTATCGCGCGGCGAGCCGCCACCGATCGTGCTGGTCGACGTGCGGCGCGGCGGCGTCAGCCTGGACGAGGCCGCGGCCCTGCGCCGTGCCCGGCCGCGGGCGTCGTTCATCGCCCTGGTCGAGCCCGGCACCTCCTTCACCCGGGTCTACGAGACGGGGATGCTGGCGGCCCTGCCGGCCGAGGTCGAGGCGGTGTCGGCCTGCGTCGAGAACGTCATCGAGAGCCGGCGCGACCTGGTGCGGGGCGCGCCGCGGCCGGAGTCGCAGTCCGGAGTTGCCCGGCTGCGCCGGGTGTTCGGCGACCTGCGCTCGGGGCTGATCTCGGCCACCGTGGCCCTGAACCTCATGCACATCATCTCGGAGTCGGTCGAGCGGGCCGTCCTCTTCCTGGTCAAGCGCGACCACCTGGTGGCCTTGGGCGCCTTCGGCAGCGACTCCAAGGGGCGGCCGCTCGCCGAGGTCACCCGCGGCCTCAAGGTGGCCCTGGAGATCGACAGCGCCCTCGCCCGCAGCCTCGACACCAGCGAGGTACAGAGCCTCACCTTCGAAGAGGCCGAGCTCCCCGAGCCCTTCCGCTCCATGGTCGGACCGCCGAAGAACAACCAGGTGGTGATCTTCCCCGTCCTCGGCGCCCAGCGGGTGATCTCCGTGATCTACACCGACAACGGCGAGAACGAGAAGCCGATCGAGGACATCGACATCCTGGAGCTGGCGACGGCCCAGGTTGGAATGGCCTTCGAGAACGAGCTCCTGCGGCGGCAGATCTCGCAGGGGAAGTGACGGCGGCCTACTGGGAGGGCTGCGCCTTGTACCCGGCCGGCGGGTCGTAGGTCCCGGCCGGAGCCTCCTTCACCTCGGCTGCCACCAGCTCCTCGCGGGTCTTGAAGCGACTGCCGCTCAGGGCGACGTCGGCTTCCTGGAGGACGGGGAAGCCTTCGATCTGCTGCATCTGGCGCGCCCATTCCGCGGAATTCGGCTGCAGAGCGGCGAGGGCGGCAGCGAGCTTGCCGTAGGCCTGGTAGCCGGCGACGTCCTTGCTCGCCCAGATGGTGGTGTCGAGGTGGAGGCCCTCCGGATTGGAGATCTCGACCTTGTACTTCGTGGCGTTCCAGCTCCCCACCTTTTTCGACTCGCCGGTGGCGGTGACCTGCACCTTCATCGGCGCCGCGCCCGGCGGAGAGGCGAGCTTCTGGAGGTCGGGCGCCGCCAGCTCCAGGTAGGTCTTGTCCGCGTGGTTGAGGACGTAGACCTTGCCGCTGTCCAGGCGGACGATGGTGGAGGTCTCCCCGTCGTCGCGCCGCAGCCGGTCGGCCCCGAGCCAGAGGCGGACCTGGCCGGTGGGGGGCGCGTCCATCTTGAGCCCCTCGACGCTGCTGCGGATGGTGAGCAGAGTGTCGGCGGCGGCCGGCGAGGCGAGGAGCAGGAAAGTCAGCAGGGCGCGTCGGAGCATGAGGCGGTTTCCCCAGGGGTTGGGTTGAGGGACGGCGGTAGCTTAGCGGTCCCCGGAAGGGGTTGACAAGGCGGTCTTGCGGCGGACGTAGAGGAGCTTTTCGACCTCGGCGACCACCTCGCCCTGCTCGTCGACCACCTCGACGTTGAACACAGGCTCCACCTTCCGCTCCGCGTCCGCGGCAGCGCGGATCTCGTCGATCCGCTCCTGGGGGATGTGGAACGTGGCCTTGACCGTCCCCTTTCCCGGCCGGCGGAAGCGGATGGTGGCGGCCTTGTCCCACACCACGTACTCCCGTCCCAGCGCCTCGAACAGGATCAGCATGAGGAACGGATCGCACATCGAGTACAGCGAGCCGCCGAACTGGGTGCCCACGTAATTGCGGTTCCAGAACCGGAGCTTCATCCGCACCTCGAACGTGCGCAGGTCGGGGGACGACCGTACCCGTACCCCAGCCCCCAGGTAGGGCGGGTAGAGGTTCAGCAGGCGGATTTTCCAGCGGCTGGAGGGCATGGTGGGGGGATTATCGCCGATGGAGGCCCAACCCTCCGCATCCCGGCGTTCCTCTCCACCCAAGACCCTCACCCCTGCCCCTCTCCCGACCACCCCATCCCCCTCCCCGGGAGAGGGGTCCCGGGCCGGGGCGGTCTTGCTGTTCGTCCTTGTTGTCCCTGCTGTCCTTGTTGTCCCTTGTTGCTGTTCTCCCTCTTCTTCCGGTGAGGGAAGTCCCCTTCAGGGGGCGCTGCTCATAATAGCCCCGGCATTCATGCCCGGGCGAAGGCTTGGGTCGGTTAACGAACAGCAGACGAAGAGCGGCCGGCGGGTGCCAACCACACCCGACGGCCCGAAAGAAAAACCCAACCAAATATTTGCGGTAAAACGCAATACCATAGGATCTAGCAATCCTCGTACCCGGACCGGTCCCTTGAAAACAAAGGATTTGAGAGCGCATCCCGGCCTGGGCTGTCAAAATCTGGCGGCATTTAGCCAAATAATTGGCAATCTCCTCGCCCTTACGCGACAAGAGCTGCGCTCTCACGGTCCACGGCCATGAGAGCCCGCTGGATCGACTCGACCTCGCCCGCCTCGAAGAACGGCTCGCCGCACTGCGTGCAGACCCATGCGGGGATCGCCTCCCAAACGATGTGGTAGCCCTTTCGGTCGATGCTGAAAGGTGCGGTCGCACGCACCATGCGACCCTTGCAGTGAAGACATTCCATGGTCAAAGCCTCCTCTTGAAGTCTCCAGACCACAGCTCGGGATCAGGCCGATAGGCCGTGATGATGGCAACGTAATCATCCTTGGGCGAGCAGACCACATGGACCGGGAGAGCCTTGGCGCAGAAACCCAGAAGCAGGCAACTGTGGCCGCGCGGGTCTGTCGGATAGTCCTCGATCATCTCTCCTCCAAGAACGACTGTCTCGACCTCCTCCGGCGTGATCATCCGATCGGGGTGGGACATCTGGCGGATTGCGTGAGGCAGGAAGAGGATGCGTTTCTTTGCCGCCGCCTGCACCCTGATGAGAACGTCCGCCATCCCCACTCCTCCTCCTTGCCGAGAAGGCTAACTGTACCAATAAGCACTCCGCACTGGGGAGAGCGCCCTACTATTACCGTCGTTCTTGCCCTAGCCTCGAAGGGGCGACAGCATGTAGATGCCTGGGGCGTAAGCCGGCATAAGCCCCCACCCGCGAAGCGGGCCGTTCAGGAAGCGCGGCCGGCCATCGGCCTTGGGCAGCGAACGGATGGGAGACCGGGGCGGCCGATCGGCGCCGCAACGCGGGACGGCACGAGACCGCAGCGGAAGGCCGGTCTCGCGAGCCGGACCGTTGGAGACCCGAAGCGAAACGTTGGCCTCGCGAAGCGGGCGATCGGGAGCTCGAAGCGGACGGTCGGGAGCTCGAACCGGACGGTCGGCCCCGCGAAGCGGACGGTTGGGAATTCGAACCGGGAGGTCGGCTTCGCGAACCGGGCAGTTGGGAATTCGAACCGGGAGGTCGGCCTCGCGAAGCGGGCGGTTGGGAATTCGTAGCCAACCGTCCGGTTCGCGAGCCGGGTGTCCGGGAAAGCGAGGCCAACCGTCCGGTTCGCGGCGCGCGGAGCCGGGAAACCGGCGGCAACCGTCCGCTTCGCGGAGCGTCTCCTGGCCAGACCGGGGCCCATCGTCCGCTCTTTGGCGCGACCGCCGCGCGCGGCGAGCCCCACTGCCCCCTTCGACGTGGGAAACCTCCGCGAAGACAACGTGGGGGGCCGGAGACCGGCGGCCAGTCCGCGCTTCCTCTGCTGCCGGTCCGCCAAGCTGTGCGCCCTGGAAATGATCTGGCTCACCGCGGACGGGAAGGACGAGGCGGACGCGTCTCGGGGCAGCCCGAATCCGAGCGAAGCGTCGCCAAGTGAGACGGTCTCCAGTGAGACAGTCCGAAGCGAGACGGTTGAGAGTGAGACGGTTCAGGCGGAGACAGCGGTGCCTCCTCGCTGGGCTGTATGGGGTGCTATGATTTCCCCCGATGAAGAGAAGTGCACTGCAATCCGGGTCTCAGGGGCCGTTTCGCGCCGATCAGCTTCGGTCCGGTGACCCCTACGAGCTGTCCAACGGCCACCCCATTCACTGCCTGCCCACAGGAAGACGGGGAGGGAAGGCGGTGAACGTGGGAGGTGGAGTGCTCGCGAGCGATCCGGCGGTCCAGGATGTCGGGGTCGACACCGGCTTCTCCCCCTCCCCGGACGTGCTCCGGGCTCCTGATCTCTCAGTGGGCGAGATCCCCGATCTGCCGGGATGGGCTGAGGGGGCGCCTCCGCTGGCAGTCGAGTACGCCGACACGGGCCAGGACGAAGCGGATCTCCGGATCAAGATCCAGGAGCTCTTCGCCGCCGGCACCCGCTACGTCTGGGTGGTGCGGCTGACCGGTCCGCGGAGGGTGGAAGTGCACCAACCGAGTCAGGGGATGCGTATCGTGAATCCGGAGGAGCAGCTCGAGGCGCCGGGAATCCTCGCCAATCCGGTGCCGGTGAAGGCCCTCTACGACCGCGAGACCGCGAACCAGGTCATTTTCCGCAACCTCCTTCAGCGCGAGGGCTACGCCAGCTTGGAAGAGGTCCGCGCCGAAGGAAAAGTCGAGGGGCGCGCCGAGGGAGAGGTCCAGGTTCTCAGGGAGTCTGTCGTCGAGGCTCTGACGGCCCGCGGCTTTGCGGTGGCTGAGGATCTGAGGGCGGCGCTTGCCGGCTGCAGCGACCCGGCGGTACTCCGGTCTGTCCACCGCCAATCGGTGATCGCGTCGTCGCTGGACGAGATCGTCGCAGCGCTCCAGGGTTGAACCGCCCGCTCTCCTTTGCTTCTGACAAACCACTCCCTCTTCTCCCGGCGGATGGCTGACCCCTACGGGCCCCCCGCATCCGCCCGGTCCACCTCCGCCAGATACGCCTCCTCCAGGTTAGGCTCCACGACATCCCCGGCCGGCTCTTCGCCGGGGCGGGCGATGGCTCGGACTTGAATCCCTTCGAGGATTCGCACCCGCGAAGTCGTCCGGTAGCGGTGGCTGAAGGCGAGGAGGTCGGCGTCGGCGACGAGGGCGCGGAAGACCCGGCCTTGGGCCCTCGCCACCAGCTCCTCGGGCGTGCCGTCGAAGCGCAGCCGGCCGCGGTGAAGGAGGAGGATGCGGCGGGCGGCGGCTTCGACGTCGCTGGCGATGTGGGTGGAGAAGACGACGATGCGCTCGCCCGCCTGCTCCAGGAGGATCTGGCGGAAGCGGCTGCGCGACTCGACGTCGAGCCCCGTCGTGGGCTCGTCCACCACCAGGATGGGGGGCGCTCCCAGGAGGGCGCGGGCGATGCCCACCCGCTGGCGCATGCCGCCGGAGAAGTCGCGCACCTTGCGCCCGGCGTGCTCGGCCAGGCCCACGGCGGCGAGGAGCTCACCGATCTCGGCGCGCCGGGCTTTCGGATCGCTCATCCCCCGCTCGATGGCCCAGTGGTCGAGGAACTGCTCGGCGGTGAAGCCGGGGTAGGCGTTGAACTCCTGCGGGAGGAAGCCGATCCGCCGCCGGTAGTCTCCCAGGTTGGCCGCTGTAATGGGCACGCCCCGGTAGCTCACGGAGCCGCGGGTGGGCTCCAGGAGGCCGGTGAGGATGCGCAGCAGCGTCGTCTTCCCCGCGCCGTTCGGCCCCAGAAGGCCCACGATCCCGGGCGTCAGGGTGAAGTCCACGGCCGAGAGCGCCTTGAACGGCCGACGCGTGCCGCCGTAGACCTTGGTCACGCTGCGCACGGTGAGCACGGGCTCGCCCGGCTCGCTCCAGACGGGGGGATGCCGCCTTCGTTTCTCCTCCACCGGATCGCGCCGCCGCCAGCGGCTGCCGGCGAGGAGGAGAGGCGCCACCAGGAGCGCCGAGCCGGCCAGGGCCACGCCCCCTGCCACGCCGGCCGCCCGCAGGGGGACGGCCCAGGGATGGGAGGCCGCCTCGGCTCCCAGGGTCGGCGCCACCAGGACCAGCGCGAGCACGGGCGCTCCCGCGGCGAGCCATGGCACCTGGCGGCGCAGGTCGCGGTAGAGCTGGCCGCCGCTCTCCGCCACGGCGGCGGCCACTTCCGCGGCCGAGGGGAGGGCCAGGGCGAGCCCCGCGGCCAGGGTGAAGACGGCGAGCTCGTTCAGGCTGCCGAGGCCGGAGGCGACCAGGGGGAGCGCCGCCGCCAGCCCCAGGCCTAAGGGGATCAACGCCGTGGCCCCCCGCAGCAGCGAGCCCAGGCGGCAGGCGGCGACGGCGAAGAGGAGGAGGGGGACGGAGAGCACGAGCGCGATCACCCGCAGGCGGTCCCGCCGCAGGAGGTCGGCGCCGAGGCTCGGCACTTCGAGGTCGCAGCCGGCGGGGAGGGGGAGCTGCCGCAGACTGCGGTCGAGCTCCTTGCGCTTCTCTTTGCGCGTCTCCTCGCTGGAGAGCAGGATCTGGACGTCCACCGGCACCACGAAGCGCCCCGACTGCCGTTTCGCCCGGGGATAGAGCACCTCTTCGGCGGGCGCCAGCAGAGCGGTGGGCGTCACCACCCGGCCATTCAAGGCGAGGGGACGGTTGAGGAGGGTGGCGAGCTGCGGCACGGCGCGCTCCGGGTCGCGGGGGGCGCCGGCGGGGACCACGGTCAACGAGCGCGGCGCGCCGCCCGGGGCGGCCGGCGGCAGGGTCAGGGCCTGAGGGGCCGCGCTCTCCCGCCGCAGCCGGCCGGCCAGGGCCTCTGCCTCGGCCGGGGTGGTACCGGCGCGGGGACGCAGGACGAGTTGGACCGCCGGCTCTCCCCAGCCGGTGACCCAGAAGCGCCGCACCTTGAGGCTGTCGAGCCGTTCGAGGAGGCGGTCGTAGCCGGCGCGCACGGCGGCCAGGTCGGCGCCGCGCAGCACGACGCGGTAAGTCTCGGCGTGCTCGTCGGTCTCGGCCTTGTCTTCGAGGCCGGCGAGGAAGCCCGCGTCCGCGCTGCCTGCCGACGAGGTGCGGGCGCCTTGCGCGATCTCCAGGGAGCCCGCGCCCCCCAGCTCGTAGCGCAGGCGGGTGGCCAGGAGCGCCCGGTGCTCGGGATCGCGGGCCGCGGTGCGCAGCTCGGCCACGACGTGGGCGAAGCCGGGCGTCGAGTAGCTCCAGAAGCGCTCGACCTCGGCCGCCTTGGCGAGCAGCGCCTCGGCTTTCTCGGCCCGGTGCACGGTCTCCTCCAGCGAGGCGCCCGGCGGCAGGCGCAGGAAGAGGGAGAGGTTCGCCTGGTCCGGCCGCAGGCTCCCGGGCCGGGGCGTCAGCGCGGCCCCGAAGAGAGCGACCGCCAGGAAGGAGGCCGTGGCCGCGGCCAGGAGCGCGGTGCCGGGATCGCGCAGGGCGGCGCGGACGGCGGGGTTGCCAGCGCCTTGGAGGGATGCGTACGGGCGCGGCAGGATGGCCAGGGCCGCCACCCCTGCCGCCACCGCGAGGAACAGCGCCCGCGCCGGCTCCGCCAGGAGGGGACCCAATTCGGCGCTCGCCAGGGCCACGGCGATGGGGACCGTGGCGGCGGCGGCGATGGCGGTGCCGCCCCAGGCCCAGAAGCCGTCGCGCCGCACGAGGCGCAGGGCGGCGAGCGGGAGGAGGCCGGCGGCGGCCACGGCCAGGGCTGCCAGGGTGGTGACGTCGAGCGGCACCCCCGCCAGCAGGAAGGCGTTGGCCGCCGCGGCCACCACGGCGGGCAGGGCGAGCCCCAGGGCGAGGGCACCCCAGAGCCCTGCGCGCCAGGCTCCGATCGCGGCGAAGGCCATGCCCAGGAGGGCGGCTATGGCCAGACGGAGGACGAGGTCGCGCAGCGGATCGGCGTCGCTCGTGCCCATCTCCCCCCGCACGCCGCCGGGGAGGTGCGAAAGCCGGTGGCGCAGGGCGCGATCCACCGTCAGCGGCTGGGCGTCGTGCGTGCGGTAGACGAAGAGGGCGCGAGCGGGGCGGCCCCGGAAGCGCACCTCGTCACGCGGCGGCTTCTGCCCCTCGTGGATCGCGGCGGCCGAGCCCAGAGGGACGGCGGCGGCGCCCTCCGAGGCGACGGGAACGGGGAGCGCGCCGAGGGCCACCCCGCTGGCCGCGAGCACGGGGCGGCGGCGGTCGCCGGAGCGCCGCCAGCCCAGGGAGGGGAGGCGCTGCCAGCGCCGGGCCTCGGCCAGCACGCTGTCCGCGAGCCTCCAGGGATCGGCCGCACCCGGGGCGAGCTCGATGCGCACCTCTTCGTCCCGCACGCCGGCGAGCTCCACCTCCCGCACGCCGGGCACGGCGCGGATGGCCTCGGCCGCCGCCCGCGCGTCGCCGTCCTCGTGGGCGCCAGCCAGCCAGACGAGAGCGAGGAAGTCGCCGTTCTGCTCGGCGGCGGAGTCCACCCACAGGGCCGCGCCCGTGGGCAGGCCGGCGCGCAGCCGCACCAGCTCCGAGTCCAGCCGCGCGGCCTTGCGCTCGGTGTCGGTGCCCGCGGCGAAGCGTACGGTCAGCTCGGCGCCGTCGGTGCGCACCTCGCCCGCCATCCCCTGCACCCCTCCGAGCGAGCGGATGGCGCTCTCGACCGGCTCCACCCACTGCCGGGCCACCTCCCCCGGGTCGCGCTCCTCGCCCAGGGTGAGGCCCACGGTCAGCTCCGGGAAGCTGCGCTGCGGCAGGTAGTCCAGAGGAAGGCGGCTCAGCGCCACACCCCCCAGCACCAGCAGGCCGAGGGTGGCAATCAGCCGTCCAATCGGATGATCCATCCCTGCCGTCCCATTTTCCATCACCGACCCCGCCGGTGAGCAAACCGGTACAGCACAGGCACCAGCAGCAGCGAAGCGAAGACTGCCGTAGTCATGCCTCCCACCACGGCGAGGGCCAGGGCGCGGCGCAGCTCGACCCCTTCGCCGCCCAGGAGGGCCAGAGGGAGCATGCCGGCGACGGTGGCCACGGTGGTCATCAGGATGGGGCGGTAGCGCTCGGCGCCGGCGAGGCGGATGGCCGTTTCCATCCCCTCTCCGGCCCGGCGATGGTCCTCGATGCGGTGGACGAGGACGATGGCGTTGTTGACCACGATCCCCGCGAGCAGGATGAGGCCGAGGAAAGAGAGGACGTTGAGCGACTGCCCCGCCGCCGCCAGCAGGCCCAAGGCGCCGCCCAGGGCCACCGGCACAGTGCTCATCACCACTAGGGGCGTGGCGAGCGATTCGTAGAGGGCGGCCACGGTCAGGAAGACGAGGACGAGCGAGAGCACGAGGGCAAGCCGGAGCTGGCCGAAGGCCCGCCGCAGCTCCAGGGCCTGGCCGGCTGGGGAGACCTCCTCGTCCGCCGCCGTGGCGAGGCCGGCCAGGAGCTTTTCCGGATCGCCGCCGGGCCCCTCGAAGGAGCGGCGCACGGCGGGCACTCCCTCCTCCCGCTCCAGGGGGGGCGGGCGGGTGCCGGCAGTCAAGCGGGCCACCGCCGCCAGGGGGAAGCTACCCGCGGCGCCCGCCGAGACCGGGATCAGCCCCGGCTCCTCCGGCTCGGTGGGGCGCACCAGGATCTCCGGCTCGACGCCTTCGATCCGGGCGCGGCCGGCGGACTGGTCTCCCAGCCCGGAGCGCACCTGCTCCTCCAGGTGATCGCGGTCGGCGGTCCCCGGCGTCCCGCTCGCCATTCCGGCCAGCCGCGGTACGTCCCAGGCGAGGAGGACGGCGGGGGTCGCCCCCTGGCGCCGGCCGCCGGTCTCGTGGAAGCCGGCCCGGCGCAGGCGCTCCGCCGTGCGGCGGGCGAGGTCCGCGGCGCGCTCGGGGGTGGCGGCGGAGGCGACCACCTCCAGCCGGCGGCCGGTGCGCTCGATCGCCGCCACGAAGGCGCTGGGGCGCGGCTCCACCCACACCTCGACGCCGGGGAGATGGAGGGCGGAGGTGAGCGTCTTCCGGGCGCGCTCGGCGGCGGCGGGGCTCGCGAAGCGGAGCTCGATCCGCCCTGTCTCCTCGCGGTCCGCGTCCTCCCCCTCCCCTTCCCCCGGGAGCTGCACGGCGAGACGGTCGGCGGGGGTCCCCTTCAGGGCCGCCGCGGTCCGCGCCTCGATGTCCTCCCCCTGGCGGCGGGCGGCTTCGGGAGTCAGGTCGTGGTCCAGCCGGTAGCGCACCTGGAGGTCGCGGGTGGCGCCCCGTGGCACCAGCTCGCGGGGGAGGACGCCCAGGGCGAGCACCGCGAGCGCCGCCACGCCCGCGCCCGCGAGCACGATCGCTGCAGGCCGGGCGAGGACGAAGTCGAGGAGGCGCAGGTAGCTTGTCTTCCCTGGGCTCCGCCCGGTCACAGCCGCCCGCCCAGGACCCTCATCACCCCGGCCCTCTTCTCCCGCCCCCTCACCGGGAGAAGAGGGAGAAAAACCAGGTAGCCTTCCCCTCCGGCTCCGCGCGAGCACAGGGGTGACGGTGAGGGAGAACAGGAGCGAGGCGGCGAGGGCGGCCACGATGGCGAAGGCCTGGGCGCCGAAGAAGGCGCGCGCCAGCCCTTTGAGATAGATGAGCGGCAGGAAGACGACGGCGGTGGCGAGGAAGCCCGCGAGGACGGGCATCGCGATCTGCTTCGTGCCCGCCACCTCCGGCTCCGCCTCCCCCCGGGCGCGGGCGGTCTCGATCGATTCCAGCACCACGATCGAGCTATCGACCAGCATGCCGGCGGCCAAGGCGAGGCCGGCGAGGGAGACCACGTCGAGGGAGAGGCCGGCGAGGTAGAAGCCGGAGAAGGCCGCGAGGAGCGAGGCCGGCACTGCCACCGCGAGCGCCAGCGTGGGACGGAAACGGCCGAGCAGGTAGCGCAGCACCGCGACCCCCAGGGCGAGGCCCAGGAGGGCGGCGAGCCCCAGCTCCTTTAAAGCCGCCACCACCTCGGCGCTCCTGTCCGCGGCCACCTCGACCTCGAGCCCCGTGCCCGAGCGCCGCGAGAGCGCCGCCACCCGCTCGCGCACCCGGGCGGCCAGGGCCACGGCGTTGGCTTCCGGCGCCCGGAAGAGGCGGACCAGGGTCCCCTCGCGGCCGTCGAGGCGGAAGAAGGAGTCGTCCCGCTCCTCTTCGAGCGCCACCTCGGCCACGTCGCCCAGGACGCTCTCGCCGTGGGGGCCGGCCAGGCGCAGGGCGCGCAGGGCGTCGAGCGAGGCCGCGTCCTCCCGCACCAGGAGAGGGCGGGCCACGGCCCCCGCCCGGGCGCGACCGGCCGAGACGGCGGCGCCCACCGAGCGCAGGCGGGCCACCAGGTCCGCCGCCGTGAGCCCGCGGGCGGCGAGCGCCGCGGCGCGCGGACGCACCACCGGGTGGAGCGGCGCGAGCCCCAGGGTCTCGATGCGCCCCGCCCCTTCGAGCCGCGCCAGCTCCGGCGCCAGCACCTCGCGGGTGAAGGCGGCGCGGGCCGTGCCCGAGCCGCCGAAGACGGCCACCTCGGCGATCGGCTCGGGATCGCCCGCCGCCAGCTCCACGGTGAGCGTGCCGCCGGGGACGGCGAGCCCCGCCAGCCGCCGCTCGGCCTCGATGCGCAGGCGGTCGGCGTCGGTCTGCCACTCGCTCTCGATGCGCACGCGGGCATAGCCGTCCCCCGTGGTGCTGCGCACCGAGGTGACGCCGGAGAGGGCGCCCAGGCGCTGCTCCAGGGGGCGGGTGGTCGCGGCCAGTACTTCCTCGCGGCTCACCCCCGGGGCCGAGGCGGTGATGGTGAGGCTCGGCCGCTCCAGCGCCGGCAGGAGGGAGACGGGGAGGCGCAGCAGAGAGAAGACCCCCAGCACCACCACCGTCAGCGCGCCCAGGAGGGTGGAGACGGGGCGCTCGATGGCACGGCGGATCACCGGCTTCCCCCTGCCGGGGCCGCCGCGTCCGCCGGAGTCTCTCCGGGCGTCCCGGCCGCTGCCGCCACCGGGGTCACGCGGGCGCCTTCGGAGAGGAGGGCGGCGCCGTCCACCACCACCTTGTCGCCGGGGGAGATGCCGCCCAGCACCTCCACCCGGCCGCCGGCGCGCCCTCCGGTCGTCACCGGCCGCCGCCGCGCCATGCCCCCCTGGTCGACGAACACGGCGGCGCCCGCCTCCGAGAGCACCAGGGCCTCCTCGGGCACGGTGATCGTCGCCTCCCGCTGGTCGAGCTCCACCTGCACCTCCACGCCCTCGCCGGGAGCCGGCAGGGTGGCGCCCTCGGTCACCTCGGCGACCACGGCGACCGTCCCCCCGGCATCGACCACCGGCGAGATCTCCCGCACCACCCCGCGGCCGGCCACTGCGGAGGTGCCGGAGAGCACGAAGCGCACGGCGAGCCCCTCCCGCAACTGGCTGCGGTCGCCTGCCGCGGCCCGCGCCTCCACCTTGGGCGGACCGCCGGCCGCGATGCGGGCGAGGGGGGTACCGGCCTGCACCTCCCCCTCGGCGGGCAGGCGCTTTTCGACCAGCAGCCAGCCGGAGACTGGCGAGCGCAGCTCCAGGCTCTGCCGCCGCTCGCGGGCGGCGGTGAGCCGCTGGGCGTCGAGGTCGGCCTGGGCCTTGTACTGGGCGAGCGTCGCCCCGGAGACGACGCCGTTGTCGAACGCCTTCTGATAGCGGGCGAGCTCCTTGCTCGACGCCTCCAGCCGCAGGCGGGCCTCGGCGAGCGTCTGCTCGGCGTCCTGGTTGTCGATCCGTGCCAGGACCTCGCCGGTGCGCACGGAGAGCCCCGAGGAGAGGCCGTCCCGGAAGCGGGCGGGGTAGTGGAGCCGGCCGGCGACGGGGATCACCACCTGCGCCTCGCCGCCCGGGCGCACCACCCCCAAAAGGGTGAGCGTGGGCTGGAACGAGGCCCGCGCTGCCTTCTCGACCTTGACGGGGAGCGGCGCCGCCTCCTCGGGCACCTCCTGCGGCCGGGCACAGGCGCCGAGGAAGGCGAGGAGAACGAGGAGCAGGGAGAAGGTCGATCGCATGGCAAATCTCTCCAGGTCAGGTCCGAGTCAGGAAATCATCAGCTCGGGCCGGCGCAGCCGGCGGCGGGCGTAGAGGAAGAAGAGGACGGCGGCGGTAACGAGGACGGCCAGGCTCTTGAGCCATGGGATCGACGCCTCGCCGCCGGGGAGGAAGGCGCCGAAGGCCGCGTGCAGGCGGTCCGGGATGGGGGCGTAGAAGAACCACTGCCCCAGCGCTCCCAGGGTGACGGCGGAGGCGAGCCACACGCCCCCGGCCGTGCGCAGCCGCACGGCCCAGAACAGGGAGACGGCGCCCAAGAGCGCGCTCGCCGCCACGATCTGGAGCGCCGGCGCCAGGAGCGGGAAGGAGCGGTCGGACGCGGCCCAGGCCAAGCCCATGATCAGCTCCCCCTGAAGCGCCATGGCGAGGCAGACGGCCGCGGCCCGCCGCACGAAGTAGGCCTCGGCCGAGGGCGCCGCCAGGGCGAGGTCGAGGCAGCCGGCCTGGCGCTCCAGGTCCACCATCCCGGCCATGGCGGGCAGCCCCAAGAGCACCGAGGGGACGAGGAAGACGTAGCGGTAGAGGTCCCCCGCCGCGCCCTCGGAGCTGAGCAGCATCGACATCCCCGTGAGCAGCACCACCACGCCGTCGATCACCCCGAACAGCACCAGACGCCGCCCGAGCAGGAGGTCGAGAGACAGGCGCAGCGAGCGCAGGAGGTCCTGCAAGCTTCGTCTCATTGCGACCTGCCGTCGAAGAACACCCGGTCGCGCGCCCCGGCGCTGGGGATCAGGCGGTGGCACTCGCGGTCGGGATCGAGCAGCACGGCCTGCGGCCGGCGGGGGGTGGCGAAGGCGAAATCCACGGCCTCTTTGCCCTCGGTGCGCACCGTGGTCTCCAACCGGCCGAGGTCGGTGGTGAGCACCACCTTGCAGATCGACTCCCCCTGGGAGCGGTTGCCCAGCCGCCCCGTCACCCGCCAGCCGGCTTCGGAGTGGCGGAAGTCGACGCCATCCAGGAACGGCTCGGGCAGGTAGCCCTGGACGAAGTAGTCCTCGATCAGGCGGTCCACGGGGGCCTCGCTGCGCTTCTCGATCGCCGCGTAGAGCTCGTCCCGGGTGGCTGGGCCGGCGCCGGTTCGCCCCAGCACGTCGTCCACGGCGCCGCGCAGCGCCTCCTCGCCCATCCGGTAGCGCAGGGCTGTCAGCAGCGCCGGGAAGCGGTTGTTCCAGTAGTTCATGCTGTAGGAATAAGCCGGGGGCTTGACTTGCAGGATCGCCGCCATCCCGGGCTTGACGCCCACCACCGCCGCCCCCGAGTCCGGTCCCAGCCCCAGCCGCTGGAGGACCAGGTTGCGCAGCAGCATGCGGTAGAGGAGGGTGTCGTCCGGGGCCACGGGCCGCCGCCGCACGAGGCGCCCCGCCACCAGCTCGGCCACCAGCGTGTCCGGCTTCAAGGCACTCTCCCGGATCAGGTCCGTCTCCCGCATCCGCACCAGCTCGCCCTGCACCGAGATCCGCGCGCGGCTGGGATCGTCATAGTAGAAAAGCGAGGCGAAGGCGGCATCGAGGCCGAACGCCGCGTTGTCCGGCCACTCCAGCACCACCGTCCGCGTCAGGTCGCCGAGGCCCGGCCAGGCTTCGTCCAGACGCGCCGTGCCGCGGGAGAGGAATCCCAGGTGGAGGTCCCCCAGCGGCGCATGGAGAGGGAAGACTCCCACCGTGGCACCGCCGGCCGTACGGGGAAGGAGCTGATAGCGCCCGCCGGCCACCGCCAGCTCGGCGAGCGGCAGCCGGCAGCGGCTCGCGAGCCTGCCAGCAACCCCCTGGCCGCCGCAGGAGTCGGCCACGAAGACGCCCGGCGGAGCGGTTAGGTCGAGCGACACCTCGGCCGCGGGGGAGAAGACCTCCGGCGGAACCCGTTCGTCGGCCTTGTATTCCTCGTCGGGCACCAGCTTCCACGAGCGATAGCGGGGGACCGGCGTCAGGTCCGCGGCGGCGAGGTCGATCCGCCGCGGCGAGAGCGCCGGCACCTGGTAGCTCGCGCCGAGCGGCACCAGGTCGCGATCGAACCTCGCGTGCAGGTGCTGGCCGAAGAGATAGTGGAAGCCGACGTAGGTGAAATTGAGGGGGAACCGCGTCGCCGCCGGCTCGCCGCGCAGCCGGAAACGCAGCTCGCGGGCGCCACCCGGGGGGATGGGGTTGGCGAGGTCCACGGCCACGCGGTCCCAGCGGCGGGAGAGGGAGAGCCGCCCGCCGCCGGTCTCGGCCGCCGTCACCTCGACGAATGGGTTCAGGCTGAAAGCCAGGTGGCTCTGGGGCGCTCTCCCCAGGTTGCGCATCTCGCCGGTCACCTCCAGGTTCACCCGCCGGCCGGGGCCGAGCGTGCCACGGATCTGCCAGCGGCCCGGCACCAGGTCCACGGGCGTGGGGTCCGGAAGCCCGTCCCGCTCGGCCTCGAACTGCGCCACTCCGAGGCGCTGGTAGCGCTCGGTCCGCTCTACGGGCAGGGCGACGGCGCCCGCCGCCAGAAGGAGGGTGAGGGCGAGCGCCAGAAGGTCGGCCCGCGAGGGGCGCGGATCGGGCGTGTAGCGCTCCCGCAGCCGGGCCACGGCGAGGAGGAAGGTACGCAGGGGGTGCTCCGCCCGGACGCGCAGAGGGCGTACGTTGGGACGGGTGCGGCGCAGGTGGCGCACGGCGATCCCGAGCGTCGCGACGGCGAGCGCCGCCGGCAGCGCCGCCAGGGCCAGGTACTGCTCGCCGGCCACCCGCGCGTCCCACGGGGACTCGCTCACCGGCAGTGGGAAGGCGTTGGCCCAAGAGCTCCCCGTGCGGTTGAGCTCCACGATGCGCTGGATGGCGTTGAGGAAGGAGCCGGTCTGCGGCCAGGCGATAGGACTCACGAGGCGCAGGCCGAAGCGGGCGAGGGCGGCAGCGAGCAGCGACGGCACCAGCCAGAGGATGACTCCGCCCAGCAGGCAGGCGTTGACCATCCCGCCGGCGATCGTCCCCAGCCCCAATCCCAGGGCCGAAAGGGCCAAGGCGAGAGGCACCACCAGCATCAGCCAGGGGATGAGGAAGGAGCCCAGGATCACCGCCCCCGGCCCCAGGGCCGCCGCGGCGAAGGCGCCGGCGGCCACCACCGGCACCGCCGTCAGCGGCAGGAGCACGGCCTGGAGCGCCAGCCAGCGGCGCAGCAGGTAGCCGGCGCTCGACATGCCGGCGAGAGAGGCCGTGGACCACGATCCCTCGTCGTGCTCGCGGGTCACGGCGTCGAGCGAGATCAACAGCGCCACCACGGCGGTGAGAGTGGGCAGGACCGCCAGCATCTCCGAGGCGTAGGTCGCGCTCCCCACCACCGTCTTCAGGCTCTGATGGCGGGCATAGAGGAGCGCCGCCGGGCCTGCACCCGCGAGGACGTAGAGCACCGCCAGCACCCGGAAGCGCAGCGACCGCCACTGGGTGCGGATCTCGTGGGCGGCGAAGGCGGCGGCGAGCCTCATGCGTCGCCCTCCGCCAGGTCGTCCGGGGCGCGCTCGATACCTTGGAGAGCAAGGAAGGCGCCATAGGACTCCTCCAGGTTTGCGGGGCGCGCCACGGCGCCGGGGAGGGGGCCGTTTTGCCGCTCGAGATAGACCACCCGCTCGACTCCGCCCTCGCGGTCCGTGCGGCGGGTCACCTCGACGGCACCCGCCGGCAGCGGCGCCTCGGCAGGCAGTTGCCACAGGCGGCCGTCGGCGCGGCGCAGCAGCTCCGTGGGCGGGCCGTCGAAGAGCAGCCGGCCACGGCCAATCACCCCCAGCCGGGGGCAGGTGGCCTCCACGTCCTCCACGATGTGGGTGGAAAGGAGCACCGTCATCTCCGCCGCGGCGGCGGTGACCAGCATACGGAAGCGGATCCGCTCCTCGGGATCGAGCCCCGCTGTGGGCTCGTCCACCACCAGCAGACGGGGATCGTGGATCAGCGCCTGGGCGATTCCCAGCCGGCGGCGCATTCCCCCCGAGTAGGTACCGCACCGCCGGTCCGCAGCCCGTTCGAGCCCCACCCCTTCCAAGAGCTCCCCGATCCGCCGCCGCAGCGCCGTGCGCCCGAGGGGGACCTGTCGCAGGCGCGCGCAGTGGGCCAGGTACTCGCGCCCGGTCAGGTGGCCGATGGGGTGGTAGTCCTGGGGGAGGAAGCCGATCCGCCGCCGGATCTCGGAGCGCGCCTGGCGCGCCGCCGCGTCGAGCCCGTCATAGATCCGCCGCCCCGCCGAAGGCTCCAGCGCCAGGACGAGGATCGAGAGGAACGTCGTCTTCCCCGCCCCATTGGGACCTAGGAGGCCGAACATCCCGCGCTCCAGGCGGATGGAGATCCCCTTCAGGGCCTCGAAGCCGTCGGCGTAGGTCTTGGTGATCCCCTCGAGCTCGATCATGGACACAGCTCCCACAAAGACGGCCTCCGGCCGCCGGTCCCTGAAGCTCCTTGCGGATCTTCTGAGGGACAGTGTACTACGCTTGCAATACAGTTTACGAGAGGGGAGGGGGAATGTTTTGGGGAAGGGGGCCGGATACAATACGCCAGCGTCCAAGAAAAGGAGGTACGCCATGAAGCACTGGTTACGAGGACTGGGGCTGGCCGCCGGTCTCATCGCGACGAGCTCGCTGGCGCCGGGCGGCGCCTGCAATCACAGCTACTGCTCCATCACCTGCGACGGCACGGAGTACTTCGTGTTCGACCTGACCCTCGATCAATGCTGCGGGCCGAACATCCCCAGCCAGTGTCCGAGCGGCACCCAGTTCCAGCGGGTGAACTATTGGTTCAATGGGTGCTCGGGGAGGCGGTTTCTCTGCCCGGTCTAGAGCTCGTCAGCGGGTAGGACCCTGGCGGGCGAGCTCAGCCCGCCAGGACCTCGTCCACGGAAGTGGCCCGGGTGGCCCGCAGCTTCCCGCTTGAGCATCGGGTTCCCCTTGACGAACAGGGCTTCCACCCTCGGGTCGCACCGCACACGTCACGGGTCGCGGAGCGTGACCCGCGAATCGGCTCGTTCCTTCTGCGGGTCCCGTGGCGCATCGCGCGGGTCCCGCAGTCCGCGCCGGGGAGCCTGAAACCGGCTCGCCGGGTCGCGTGTCCCGGCCGGACCCCCCGCCTATAATCCCCGGCGTGCCCTACGTCTATATCCTCCGCTGCGGCGACGGTTCGCTCTACACCGGGATCGCCAAGGACCTGGGAAAACGCCTGGGAGAGCATCAGGCCGGCCGGGCCTCACGCTACACCCGCTCGCACGCACCGGTGACCTTGGTCTGGAGCCAGGAAGTGGAATCCTGGAGCCTGGCCCTTCAGGAAGAGCGGCGTATCAAGGGGCTGTCACGGGTCCGGAAAGAAGAGATGGTTCTGCGAGACACGTTCCGGCTGCCTGAGTCCTGATATCCTGCCGACGTGCCAATCCCGATCGCCGGAGACTCTCTACTAAAGCCCTGATACAATGCGGCCCCGCATCTCCTTCAAGTCGGACTCCAGCTTCTTTGAGAAACTCGCTATCGGCGTTGCGGGTGCCGAGTCGGTTCGCCGAGAGCTTGAGTCCCTGGGGCATAGCATCGCGGAGCTCGAACGAGGGGCCCTGGAGACCAAGCTGTGGAGAGAAGTCAAGCGGAAGAGGGTACGGATCCCGGATCTCGTCTGTACCCGGTGCGGTCAGAGGATTGAATCCCGAGCCAAGACTCGGCCCGAGCTGAGCATGTCGCATTCTTTGAGCGACGCTACGCGGTCCTGGGATTCGGGGTTGGTTCCGGGCGATTGGATCGCCTTCCCGGTCATTTCGTCGGCATTCCGAAGGGATTGGGTCCAGGGTCGGCTTGTGGGGACCAACTCGTACTGGCGTGAGCGGAGATGGGCTCATTGGAGGGCGCAAGGGGCGATCAACGTCTTCGACGTGGCGAGCCTGCTCGGTTCTTTGCCGAAGGCCAAGCCTGCCAAGGGTGTAACCGAAGGCTCGGAGAGCCAGGTCTACTGGCCCGCGGTCTTCGCGACTCAGGATGGCGTAGTTACCAGGGTGGATGCCGAGACCATCCGTTACTACGGCGATTCTGGGAGAGGAGAACGCCGGGTCAGGCTCACTGGGGCAGGCCGGGAGGCCTTGGCTCCGGTAGTCGCTCTCGGCGACTCGGTCCGGTCGTATCAGGTTTTAGCAGCCTCGGCTTCTCCTCTTTCGGCCGAAGATCTCACCTGCCGAGCCGACCTCAATGAAGAAACGATTGCGGGCATGCTTCGATCTCGCCGGGAGTCGGTGCGATATACCGGTTGCCGTCTTGCGAAGCTGGTGCGGACCGACTCCGTACGCCAAACGATGCATGATCTCGCCAGAGATCCAGCCGAAGATCTCTACACAAGGCTTGAGGCGCGGTCCTATCTGGTGACGGTCGCGGGGGCTGACGCGCGGGAGGAGTTTGGCGCGACGCTCTCGGAGCTCTCCGAAGCGCCATGGCGGCTCGAAAGCATCGTCACCTTGGCCGATACGCCGGCTCCTTCGGCGCGCGAGCTGCTGAAGGCCGTGCTTGCGAATCGAGACAATCCTCTTTTTCTTCGCAGCGCCGCAGCGTGGGCGCTGGGCCGCTTTCCGGAAAGGGATGCTGCTGCGGCTCTCGTCGCCTCGTTCGCGGACGTGGACCGGGACCTCCGCCAGGAAGCCGTGGCAGCCCTCGTGAGTGCGGGAACCGGGGCTCTGGAACCGCTTCTGGAGGGACTTAGTGAGAGATCGGGGGATGTGGCGGCAGGATGCTTCGAGGTCCTCCGACGCTTGGATACCGCTCCGGTCCAGGTGTATATGGATCTTGCTGAGACGAGTCGAGCTCCTGAGTGGGCGGTCTGGCTCCTGGCAAGCCTTCCTAGGCATCAGGTCGGAACCCGGATCGCGGCTTGGCAGATGAACCGGCCCGACCTCCACTTCGCTATATCAGTTTTGTGGTCTTTCTTGGAAAGTTGGGTGAGCGAGACATGGGAACGAAATCCAGATCCACAACCTTGACGACGCCGCGCTGGCCGGAGAGGCTGCCCCTCTATGCCACCGCTCTCGGCTCTCTGTTCGTGGGAGACGCCCTGGATTTGCTGGCGACGCTGGCGGACGACAGCGTCGACCTCGTCGTCACGTCGCCTCCTTTTGCTCTCCTACGTGAAAAGGAATATGGCAACAAGGGGCAGGCTGACTATGTCTCCTGGCTCTGTCAGTTCGGCCGTGGGGTGCGCCGGGTGCTCAAACCCACGGGCAGCTTCGTGCTCGATCTGGGTGGGGCTTATCAGCGCGGCGCGCCGGTGCGGTCGCTTTACAATTACGAGGTCCTCTTGAAACTTTGCAAGGAGGAGGGCTTCTTTCTCGCCGAGGAGTTTTTCTGGCACAATCCGGCCAAGCTCCCCTCTCCGATCGAGTGGGTGAACAAACGGAAAATCCGCGTTAAGGATTCAGTGGATACCGTCTGGTGGCTGTCCAAGACCGAGTTCCCCAAGGCTAACGTGAGCAACGTGCTGACTCCCTACTCGAAGCGCATGCAGACTCTGCTCAAAGACGCCAAGAAGTTCTATACCCCAAAGGACCGCCCCTCCGGACATGACATTAGCGCTTCTTTCGACCGGGACAATGGGGGCGCCATCCCGTCGAACCTGCTGCAGATACCGAACACGGAGAGCAACTCCTCGTACCTGCGGCTGGCCAAGGCGCTCGACCTCAAGATCCATCCGGCTCGTTTCCCCAAAGCTCTGCCGGACTTCTTCATCCGTTTTCTCACCGAGCCTGGAGACCTGGTTCTCGACATCTTTGCAGGGTCCAATACGACGGGTGAAGCCGCCGAGGAAAATGAGCGGCGGTGGATGAGCTTCGAAATCGACCGGGACTACTCGGTTGCGTCGGCTCTCCGTTTCATGGGTGACTGGCCGGCGGTTAAAGTGAGCGAAGCTTTACATCAGATGGGTTCCACCTCCAAACGAACTGCCATGATCCTGCCGAGCCAGCCCGATCTCTTGCAACGGGTCGGGTCGTAGAGGGTCGAAAGAGTTTTTTCTCCTGTGCCCCCCACCCTCCTCCTGAGCGTCGACGCCGTCACCAAGGGGTACGGCGCCCGCCACCTGTTCGAGAAGCTGTCGTTCGGCATCTTCGAGGGGGACCGGGCGGGGCTCATCGGTCCCAACGGCTCGGGCAAGACGACTCTGCTGCGCATCCTCGCCGGGCTGGAGGAGCCGGATGCCGGCATCCGGTCGCTGCGCCGCGGCATCCGCATAGGCTACGTCCCCCAGGACCCCGCGTTCCCGCCGGGGGCGAGCGCCGAGGAGACTCTGATCCAGGCCCTGGCGGACGATCCGGCCGAGGAGTTCGAGAAGCTCTCGCGGGTGGCCGTCAGCTTGGGCAAAGCGGGGTTCACTGATCCGGCGCAGCCCGTTGAGATCCTCTCCGGCGGCTGGCGCAAGCGCCTGGCCATCGCCCGCGAGCTGGTGAAGGAGCCGGACGTCCTGCTGATGGACGAGCCCACCAACCACCTGGACGTGGAGGGGATCCTGTGGCTCGAAGACCTGCTGCAGAGCGAGCCCCTGGCCTACCTGGTGGTCAGCCACGACCGCTGGTTCCTGGAGAACGTCGCCGGCCGCATGCTGGAGCTCGACTCCCGCTACCCCGACGGCCTCCTCCAGGCCACGGGCACCTACACCGACTTCCTGGAGAAGCGCGACGAGGTGCTGCGCAACCAGGCCGAGTATCAGACCTCGCTCGCCAACAAGGTGCGCCGCGAGGTGGAGTGGCTGCGCCGGGGAGCCAAGGCCCGCACCACCAAGGCCAAGGGGCGCATTCAGGAGGCCAACCGCCTCATCGCCGAGCTGACGGAGCTGCGCGAGAAGACCGGCCTCGCCGCCAGTGCCCGCGCCGGCATCGACTTCAACGCCTCGGACCGCAAGACGAAGAAGCTGCTGGTGGCTGAGGGGCTCGCGAAGTCGTTCGGCGAGCGGAAGATCGTCCAGGGTCTGGACTTGAAGCTCACGCCCGGGACCCGCCTCGGCCTCATCGGCCCCAACGGCAGCGGCAAGACGACCCTCCTCTCGCTCCTCGACGGCACTCTGGAGCCGGACTCCGGCACCATTCAGCGGGCGGAGTGGCTCAAGACCGTCCGCTTCGAGCAGAACCGCGACACCCTCGACCGCACGGTCACCCTGCGGCGGGCCCTGGCGCCCGAGGGGGACACGGTGCTCTACCAGGACCGCCCCATCCATGTCGCCTCCTGGGCCAAGCGGTTCCTCTTCCGCAGCGAGCAGCTCGACACCCCCGTCTCCCGCCTCTCGGGCGGCGAGCAGGCCCGCATCCTGATCGCCCGCCTGATGCTCCGGCCGGCGGACCTGCTGATCCTCGACGAGCCCACGAACGACCTCGACATCCCGACGCTGGAGGTGCTGGAGGAGAGCCTGATGGAGTTTCCCGGCGCCCTGGTGCTCGTCACCCACGACCGCTTCCTGCTGGAGAGCGTGTCGAGCGTCGTCCTCGCCCTGGACGGCCGCGGCGGCGCCACCTTCTTCGCCGACTACACCCAGTGGGAGGCGGCGCGGGCCTCCGCTCCACCCGTGGTGAAGACAGCTCCGAAGGTGCCCGCGCCGCCCAAGCCGGCGAAGGACCCGAAACGCCTCACCTACCGGGAGAAGCAGGAGTGGGAGCAGATGGAGGGTAAGATCCTGGAAGCCGAGGAGAGCCTCACCGCCGCCCAGGAGGCGGTCGAGGACCCGGCCGTGGCCTCCGATCCCAAGGCCCTTCAGGACCGCTGTGCCGTCCTGGAGACGGCGCGGCAGGAAGTAGAGCGCCTCTACGCCCGCTGGGCGGAACTCGAGGAGAAGCAGAAGTAGATCTAGAAAGGAAGGCCCCCCAAGTGATTCGCAAATCCGGCAAGGCCGCGCTGGCCTGCCTGTTCCTCCTCTCCGCCGGAGCCTCGGCGGCACCGGTGCCCGACCTCCTGCCGGCGCTCCTTTCCCAGGAAGTGGCCGGCCTCTCGTTCTCGTCCGACGGCAGCAAGGTGCTGACCTCGATGAATCCGGCCGGCGTCTACAACGCCTACGCCATTCCTGCCGCCGGGGGGACGCCGGTCCAGTTCACGCGGTCGGCGAAGTACCCAGTCTTCATCGATTCCTATTTCCCCCATGACGAGCGTTTCGTCTTCCACAGCCGCAAGGCGGAGGGGGAGCCCGAGCACCTCTACGTGCGGGAGCTCGACGGCTCGGAGACCGACCTCTCCCCCGGCAAGGGCTCCCGCTTCAAAGGGTGGAGCCCGGACGGCAGCTCCTTCCTGCTCGACGAGGACGAGCGCGGCTCCGGGGTGGTCAACATCTACGAGGTCTCCACACAGGCGGGTTATGCGCGGAAGCTGATCTACCAGAACACGCCCCAGACTCCCCTCGCCTTCGCTTCGCCGGACCGCCGCTTCCTGGTCTTCACCCGGGTGCCGTTCGACCTTTGCCACGAGATCCACGTCCGTGACCTGAAGACGGGCCAGGTCCGCTCCCTGGTGTCGGGCGAGGGGCAGATCTACCACCTGCCGGTGGACTTCACGCCCGACGGCGTTCACCTGCTCTTCGTCTATGACGCGACCAAGGAGTTTCTCTATCTCGCCCGGGTCGACATTGCGACCGGCATCATCAAAGCCCTGGTGCGCAAGGACTGGGGAGTGCTGGGCGGCGCCTACTCGCCGGACCGCAAGCTCCTGGCGCTCACCGTGGGCGACGACAGCGGCTCGCACCTGGAGCTCTACGACGCCGCCACGTTCGAGCCCATCCCCCTCCCGGGGCTGCCGGCTGGGGGCGTTCTCGCAAGCGTCGCCTTCTCGCCAGATTCGAAGACCCTGGCCTTCGTGAGCTCCGCCAGCGGCGTTCCCCCTGAGATCTGGGTTACCGACCTCGCCGGGCGTGGGGCGCCCCGCAAACTGATCCAGGGAGGGCGGTCGGAGCTTCCCGCCGGGGCCTTGGCGGCAGGCAAGGTGGTGCGGTATCCCTCCTTCGACGACCTCCAGATCCCCGGCATCCTCTTCGAGCCGCCTGGGGCTGCGGCGGAGCACAAAGTGCCGGCGGTGATCTGGGTCCACGACGGCCCGGGCGGGCAGACGCAGCTCGACTACCAGCCGTTCCTGCAATACCTCGTCTCCCGCGGCTTCGCCGTCCTCGCCGTCAACCACCGGGGAAGCCACGGCTTCGGCAAGACCTTTCAGCGGCAGGACGACGCCCGGCACGGCGACGTGGACCTCAAGGATTGCCTGGCCGCCAAGGCCTTCCTCAAAGGGACGGGACGGGTCGATCCAGACCGCATCGCCATCGCCGGGGAAGGGCATGGCGGCTTCCTGGCTCTGGCCGCCCTGTCGCTACGCCCGGCGGAGCTGGCCGCCGGGGTGAGCTTCTTCGGCGAGCTCGACTGGGGGCGGATCTTCAGCCTGCTCCGGCAGTCGGACCCCATGCGCGGCTACCTCATCGAGGAGATGGGCCAGCTCTCGAACCTGGAGGTCTGGAAGAAGGTTTCTCCTGCCTACCACGCGAGCGCCGTGGTCAAGCCCGTGCTCCTGGTCCAGGGCGCGAACGACACCGTGACCCTGCCGGAGGAAGCCCAGGCCTTCGTGGCCACGGTGAAAGCCAAGGGGGTGCCGGCGGAGGAAGTGATCCTCCCCGGCGAGGGGCACGGCTTTTCGACCACGGCGAGCCGGGAGACGGCCTACCGGGCGGCGGCCGGCTTCCTGGAAGCTCACCTCAAGGGCGCGCCGGCAAAAGCTGGGAAGAAAAAGAAGTGAGGCCGATGGTGCGGGAACGGAGGAGGTCCGGCAGGCGGGGATTGCAGAGCGCCGCCGTCTCCTCCTCCCAGCCGTACCCCCAGGCATAGGCCGCGGCCAGGTCCGCGTTCCCGATCCCGGGGTGGCAGACCAGCTCGGAGACGCCCTCGGCGTCCTCCACGTCCTCCAGAATGGCGGCCAGCCGCTCGAAGGTCAGCCGCCCCGCGTCCATCACACCCACCGTGCGATCCGCGGTCCGGACTTTCTCCTGGGAAAGGAGACGCTGCCGGGCGCCTCGCCCCACGGCGTTCAGCACGGCGATCTCCAGCGATCGCTTGGCAAGCCGGATCGCGGCGGGCTCGCGAGGTATGCGGACGAAGGGGATGCGGTACTCCTCGGCCAGCCGCAGCACGACCTCGAAGATCCGGGGGAGGACGTGGAGGTGCTGGTGGGAGTTGGCGTGGACGAGGGAAAGGCCGGAGGCGAGGAGATGCTCGATTTGGCGGCGCAGCTCGGCCTCAGCCTGCGAGGCCACGATGCCGCCCAGCAAGTAGCGGCGGGCGAAGTCGCGCACGTCCGGCAGGAAGGCGCTGTCCCGCCCGAGGAGGGAGGGGATCTGCTCCGGCGGTGAGAGGGGGCGCTCGCCCACCAGGGTCAAGTGGATTCCGGCATCCAGGCTCGGCCGGTCGCGAAGCTGCTCCAGGGCAGGCTCCAAGGCCCGGCCGTTCGCCACTACGCTGACGGCGGTGACGATCCCCCGGTCGTGAGCTTCCAAGGCGCCGCGGGTCAGGCCGGCATGGAGGCCCACGTCGTCGGCGGTGGCGACCAGGGCTTTCAACGGCCTGGCGTCGGCTCCGGAACGGGGCCGGAGACCTCCGTGCCGTCCTGGCTGCGCCGCTTCGGATGGCGCATCTCCGGATAG
>DASUEN010000096.1:0-56739 GCA_036275055.1 Thermoanaerobaculia bacterium | reverse complement strand
AATTATCCCTGAAAATGGGAACGGCCGCATCTCAAATACGGTGAGTCCAGGCGCGCCTCTCCTGTAGTACCCTCTCCTAAACTCTGAGCGGCAAGATCCACAGGAGATCCAATCCCCGATGAGCGATCCGCGTCACCGGCTGCGCATCCTCCACATCTCCGACCTCCACGAGCGGGGTCCGCGGGAGAAGGAGCCCTGGCGCCGCCGCCGGGTGCTCGGGGATGCCTGGGAGCGCAACCTCGCCGAGGTGCTTCAGGATGGCCCCGTGGATCTCGTCTGCTTCACGGGGGATGCGGCCGATTGGGGACTGGAGAAGGAGTACGGCCCCGTCACCGACTTTTTCACGGCTCTTCTTGACCGTCTCCACCTGAAAGCGGACCGCCTTTTCGTGATCCCAGGCAACCATGACATCGAGCGCCCTATCTATAAGGATGAGTGGGCCAGCCTCCGCGAGCTCGCCCCCCAGGTTGACCGTCTCCAACTCGCCCGCTGGATGACCGGGGGCTCAACGCCCTTGGGACTGGAGGATGACTGGAGGGACGGCGTCCTCACCCGGCAGTCCGCTTACCGGCGTTGGGTCCGGGAATCGCTCGGCCGGCCGGAGCTAGACCCCGAGCGATCACCCCACGGCCGGCTGGGCTACCGCGCGACCGTTGAAATCCCAGGCTGGGGCTTGCCCATCCAAATCCTCGGCCTCGACACCGCCTGGCTCTGCGGCGACGATCACGACACAGGCCGCCTCTGGCTCACTGACGATCAGCTCATGAAACTGGCAAGCGATCCCAAGGGCGACGCACTCCCCGGACTCCGCTTGGTCCTGATGCACCACCCCTTCCAGGATCTGGCGGACGGTGCCCACTGCCGCAAGCTCCTCGCCGGTCGAGTCGACCTCGTCCTGCGCGGCCACCTCCACGAGCAGACCGTCGAAACCTGGGCCGACCCCGACCGCACCGTCCGCCAACTCGCCGCCGGCTGCCTCTATGAAGGTGACCGGGCCGACCACTACGCCAACGCCTGCCAAGTCGTCACGATCGGTCTGGACGACACTGGGCGTCCGCTCCAGATTGACCTCCGTTTCCGAGCCTTCTCTCCCGGGGGCGGATACTGGCATGACGATGACAGCCTCTACGCAGAGAGCCGCGGGGGGCGCTTGGCTTGGATCTTTCCCAGACCCGCTGCCCCTCGCTCCACGATCCGGAATCCCTACGATCCCTGGAACCCAGCCGTTCCTCCTCGCTTTGTTGGCCGGGACAATCTACGGCTCGCTCTCGGTGAGGCTCTTCAGAAGAACAACAGCGTCTCACTTGTTGGGAGCTGGCTCTGCGGAAAATCGTCTCTACTTCGCTTTTGGCATGATAGACAGACTGATCAACGTCGCACTGCCCTGCTCCTTAGCGGAGATGGGAGTGAAGGAAGTTCAGAGGCTGCCTTTGTAGGGAGTATAATCGGCCGCAGCGTCGAAAATGACCCTACTAAGGCGGCTGAGGCCCTGAGTCTGTGGTCAACAAAAACAGCTACTTCAGCACAACCACCCCTCCTACTAATTGATAAGTTTGATCGCATCGCCGAGCGCTTCGACGCACACTTTCTTGACCGCATAGGAGGTATGCTTGGGAAAATCGTCCTCGTGGTCTCTTCTCGACAGGAGGAACTTTGCAAAACTTCACCATTTGACTCCAACAAATTCATGGTTTTGTGGGTTGGTCTTTTGGAACCACTCGCAGCCGAGGAGCTGATAAGTTGGGGAGGAACTCTCTTGGGCCCGGACGGCGTCGCGCTCATGCGAAGTTGGGCAGGACGACACCCCTACTACCTCCAACTCCTTGGGTACCATCTAATTCAGGCTCGCATAAACGGGGAACGTCTAGACGCCGGTATCGACCGTTCGCGCGGTGAAGCGGCTGTTCGGCTCCGAACGCTGTGGGGAGACTTGGCACCACGTGAAAAGGAGGGGCTCCTTGGAACCCTCTCAGGCCGGCCCACTCAGCAATGGCGCCTTCGGATGGGTGGCCTAGTGACCGAGGAGGGCTTACTTTTTGGCGAAGTCTTGAAGGAATGGCTCCAGGAGGAAATATAGTTGCACTAGTAGAGGAGCACCATCAATGATTCATCACAAAATAGTCAATCCTTATAATCCTCGTACTCCAGCGACTCCCCCTAAATTTGTAGGGAGATCTGGAATGCTTCGCCGCCTTCGAGCAGCGATAGAGGCGGAGCGCAGCGTCTCTATAGTTGGCGATTCCCTGGTTGGCAAGACATCTCTTCTGCTTTCCCTTCTAGAATCGCAAAAGACAGTATCCCAAGAGGTTCGGCTCCTTAGTGGAAGGAATGAGGAGGGCGAGTCTCCCCAAACACTGGTCGAGAAGATTACTGGCCTTTCAACGACTGGAGCAGGAGCCGATGAAGCGGCGGATTGCTTTGAGAGGTGGCTACAAGAAATACAATCCGAGAAAAAACCCCCTCTCATACTAATCGATTGTTTCGATCGAATGGTCGTTCAATTTGAATTTCGATTTTTTGAGAGGCTGCGAGGAATGCTTGACAGAATTATCCTAGTTGTCGCCTCCCGACAAGAATTGGATCTACTTTATGAAAATCTTGCGATAACCTCTCCCTTCACCAATAGACTCGAGTTGCAATGGCTCGGCCTCTTAGAGCCAGAAGCGGCAGATGAACTAGTCTCTTGGGGAAGTAAACTCTTCGACCAAGACGATGTAAGGCTAATCCACGAATGGGCAGGCCGTCATCCATTCTATCTGCAACTCTTAGGCAATATCCTTTTTGAGACAAGAGCAAACGGAGAATCTCTAGATGGAGCACTCACCCGCTTTCGCATCGAATCTCAGGAACCAATCAGTGAGGTCTGGAAAAACCTAAGCGAGCGCGATAAGGACAGTCTGCGAATGACCCTCACCGGGCAAGAAAACCACCGACTTAGCCTTCGAACGCGAGGGCTCACAGACAGCGGCAAGCCATTTGGCAGGGTATTATCAGAGTGGATTCACGAAGCCGATCTTTCGAGATAACAGGAGCACCATTGCTGATGCTTCCAAATCCTTTTCAGGTTGGTGCCCCCTTAAGCCCAGAAAGGGGCCGCGAAATTTTCCGCGCCCGTGAACATCCTGTGAGAGCTATTGCGAGCCTTCTTGGGTATCCCGGAGAGGGCAACTCCATCGCCTTACTAGGACCACGTCGAATCGGAAAGACCTCACTTCAGAAAATGTTGCCACTCCTCCTTCCGGATACGGTCTGCGTCTTCTTCGACCTCCAGGACAACCCGATCAACTCCCCTGCTTCCTTCTTCTCTGCCTTGGCGCGCCGAGCACAGGGGCAGGCACGGCGGGATCGACAATTGGATCTCCCTCAACTGCCGGACGGGCCACCTTTCGAGACGGGGAGCCAGTGGCTGGAATCCCTTGACCATCTTCCCGGCGGCCTGCGAGTCCTCCTCTGCATTGATGAGTTCGAGCGGCTGGAGAGTCTCTTCCCCAGTTCCCGGCAGGAGTTGCTCCAGCTCTTGGGACTGATTCGGGCGACCATCCAGCACAGGCAGCGAATTCGGATCCTAGTGGCTGGGGCGGCGCCATTCGAGGAATTAGACGCCCTCTGGAACGATCACCTCATCAACGCCCGAGAGGTCCGGATCGGATTCCTGGAGCGGGAGGCAGCTCTCGGTCTGCTGCGTAAACCCATCCTTGAATTTCCGGACGATGTCATCCCGGAGGAGGTGGCGGCAACGATCTTCGAGCGGACCGGGGGGCAGCCGAACCTGGTGCAGCTCTATGGGTCCCTGCTCGTGACCCGGCTCAACGAGCAGGACCTGCGCCAGGCGGAGATGGCGGACGTGGCGCGGGTGGAGGCGGACGTGCTGACCCAGGAGACCTATTATTTCCGCAACATCTTTCAGGAAGCCCCACCGATGGCTCAGGCGGCGCTGCTCGATCTGGCGTACGAGAGGGCTCCAAACCTGGACGCGCCCACTCGTAGGTGGTTGCGGCGGCGGCTTCTCCTCACGGAGGAGGGGCAGCTGAGCATGCCGGTGCTGGGGGCGTGGATTCGGGCAGAGGAGGGGGAGTAGGGAGGGCGGCAAGGCTGGATCTTGCGGTTTTTTCGGAGAGGAGCTTCAGGGCGAGACGGTCCGCTGCCGCCCCTTCGGGGCTTCTTGGATTTGTGGGGGTCTCCCTTTCCTGGGGCTTACGCCGCCAGGCTATATGCTTTCGCCCCTTCGGGGCTGGCTGAATGCGGACGAAACCTCACTGGTGCGCACAGCGCACCCTACGCGCCTGAGATGGCCGGGGTGATGAGGGCCCCGACGGTGCTGCAAACGGTCCGGCTCACGTCAGTTTGGGCAGCGGCATCGCACCATTTTCCCAGCTTTCCAGACACCCTCTCAGGTTCCAGCCGGCATCAGCTCATAGACCATCTGCGCGGGCTAATCGACCCGCCTCGAAGCATCCAGGATCTCCATCGAGACGACGTTGCCACCAGCGTCGAAGTCGAGGATGACGCCGGGCTTCTCCTCGTCACTCTCGGCAATCGGCTGAGCGTTCAGAATGATGCTGAGCGTATTCGTACCGACGTCATAGATCACTCGCATCGACCCTACACCCCAAAATACCGCGCATCCGGGTGGTGAAACACCAGCGCCGAGACGCTCGCCTCGGGGTCCATCATGTCGCCCTCGGTCAAGTGGACGCCGATCTCTTCGGGGCGTAGGGCGTGGAAAAGCTCGCGCTGGAAGGCTAGATCCGGACACGCCGGGTAGCCGAAGCTGTAGCGCTTGCCGCGGTAGCGGGCGGCGAGCTTGTCTTCGAAGGGCAGGTCCGGCGGGTCCGGGAAGCCCCAGCGTTTGCGCAGGCAGGCGTGGAGCCACTCGGAGGCAGCCTCCGCCGTCTCCAGGGCCAGAGCGGCGAAGGCGTGGCTCTTCAGGTACTCCCCCTGGTTCTTCCAGGCTTCCACCCGCTCCCGGATCCCCTCCCCGGCCGTGGTTACAAAGAGGGCGAGGTGGTCGCCGGGGAGGACGTAGTCGGCCAGGCTCAGGCCCCCGTCCCGGTCCTGCCGGGGAAAGTCCCAGACAGCCACCGGCTCGCCCGTCTCCGGGTCGCGCAGGGTGACCCGGTTGCCGTCCGCCTCGGCGGGGAAGAAGCGCCAGACGGCGCGCGCTTTCATGGCGCCGTGGCGGGCCACGTCCTTGAGCTCGTCGACGATCCGTTCGAGCTTGGCGAGCTTCTCGTCCCCCTCTTCCCGCAGCCTCTTGACGGAGCCCTTCAGCCCTAAGTGCTTGCCGTAGACCATCTGCGGGTTCAGGTATTGCCAGACTTTGTCGAGATCCAGCTCGGCGACGTGGCGGTCGAGGTCCGGCGGTGCCGGGACCGGGACGTCCCGCCGCACTTCGGCCGCGGCATTGCGGCCGGGCTCGGCGGCCTCCGCCGTCTCCGCCGCGGCTTCGGCGGTGTCGGCGGCGATCAGGCTCGCCACTTCCTGCGCCAGCTCCGGCCGCGCCGCGGGGTCCATCAGGCGCTCGACCAGCTTGAGGCCGTGCATGGCGTCCTTGGCGTAGGTGCAGAAGCTGTTGTAGGACTGGGCGATCTTGCGGTGGGTGAAGCGGCGGGTGAGGGCCGCGCCCCCCACCAGGAGGGGAGTGCCGATCCCCTCGGCGGCGAGGTCTCCCGCGGTGAGCACCATCTGCTGGGCGCTCTTGACCAGGAGGCCGGAGAGGCCGATGACGTCCGGCTGGTGCTCGCGCACGGCCTGGATCAGCCGCTCGGAGGGGACCTTGATCCCCAGGTTCACCACCTGGAAGCCGTTGTTGGAGAGGACGATGTCCACCAGGTTCTTGCCGATGTCGTGCACGTCTCCCTTGACGGTGGCGAGGATCACCTTGCCGCGGGTTGAGGCGCCGCCGGCCTTCTCCATGTGCGGCTCGAGCTGGGAGACGGCCGCCTTCATCACCTCGGCGCTCTGCAAGACCTCGGCGACGATGAGCTGGTTGTCGTTGAACAGCCTCCCCACCTCGCTCATCCCCGCCATCAGAGGACCGTTGACGATCTCCAGGGGCGTCGGCCAGCGGGGATCGGCGAGGGCGAGGTTCAGATCGTCTTCGAGGCCCGTCTTGCTCCCCTCGACGACGGCGCGGGCGATGCGCTCCTCCAGCGGCAGGTCGGCGCGGGGCTTGACGGCGGCGGAGGTGCGCCCGCGGAAGTGGGCGGTGAAGGTCTCCACCGCCCGGTTGCCGGCTTCGACGTCGCCCACCGGCAGGAAGATGAGCGCCTCGGCGAGGTCCCGCTCCTCCTGGGGGATGTCGGCATAGCGCGCCAGCTTCTCGGTATTGACGATGGCGGCGTCGAGCCCGGCCTTGGTGCAGTGGTAGAGGAAGACGGAGTTCAGCACCTCGCGGCCGGCGTTGGGCAGTCCAAAGCTGACGTTCGAGATCCCCAGGATGGTCTTCGAGTCGGGGAAGAGCTCCTTGACGGCCTCGACGCCCGCGATCGTCTGCGCCGCCGACCCCAGGTAGGCGGCGTCGCCCGTGCCGCAGGGGAAGACCAGCGGGTCCCACCAGATATCCTCCGGAGCGACGCCCATCTCCTCGACGAGGATCTGGAAGCTGCGCCGCGCCACCTCGACCTTGCGCTCGACGGTGACCGCCATCCCCTTCTCGTCGATCAGCCCCACCACCAGGGCGGCGCCGAAACGGCGGGCGAGCGGCACCACCTTCTCGAAGCGGGAGCGGCCGTCCTCCAGGTTGATGGAGTTGAGGATCGACTTCCCCTGGCAGTAGGTGAGCGCGCGCTCCATGACGGCGGCGTCCGTGGAGTCGATCATCAGCGGCACCTTGACGAGCCGGATCAGCCGGTCGAGGAAGGCCTCCATGTCCGCCAGCTCGGGACGGTCGGGGTCCTGGAGGCAGACGTCGAGCACCTGGCCGCCGGCCTTCACCTGGGCGCGCCCCACCTCGGCCGCGGCCTCGTGCTGGCCGGCCTGGATGAGCTGCTTGAACTTGCGGCTGCCGAGGACGTTGGTGCGCTCCCCCACCATCACCGGCCGCTGGGCCTCGGAAAGCTCGGCGGCTTCGAGACCGGAGACCAGCGCCCGCCGGTGATGGGGAACGGTGCGCGGCTTCCTCCCCTTGGCGATGCGCGCCAGGGTGGCGACGTGGGCAGAGGTGGTGCCGCAGCAGCCGCCCACGAGGTTGAGCCAGCCGGCGTCGAGGAAGCGGGTGAAGACCCGCTCGAAGACGTCCGCCCCCTCGGTGTACTTGCCGTCCTCGTTGGGCAGGCCGGCGTTGGGCACGCAGGCCACGCGGGTACGGCAGATCTCGGAGAGGGTGCGGACGTGATCGGTCATCAGGTCCGGGCCGGTGGCGCAGTTGAGACCTACGTACAAGAGGTCGGCGTGGAGCAGGGAGACCGCCAGGGCCTCGGCGTCCTGCCCGCCCAGCATGGTGCCGGTGGTCTCGATGGTGGCCGAGACGGCGACGGGGACCTTCCAGCCCGCCTGGGCGAAGGCGCGCTCGATGCCGATGAGGCCGGCCTTGACGTTGCGGGTGTCCTGCTGGGTCTCCAGGAGGAGGTAGTCGGCGCCGCCGGCCATCAATCCCAGGGCCTGGACGCGGAAGTTCTCGATCAGCCCCTCGAAGGTAATGCCGCCGGTGACCGAGATGGCCTTGGTGGTGGGCCCCATGGAGCCGCAGACGAAGCGGGGCTGCTCCGGCGTCTCGTGCTTGGCGCAGGCGGCGCGGGCGAGGGCGGCGGCGAGCCGGTTGAGCTCGAACGCCTGGTCCGCGAGGCCGTACTCGCCCAGCACCAGGGGGGTGCCGCCGAAGGAGTCGGTCTCCACGATGTCGCAGCCGGCGGCGAGGTAGCCGTCGCTGATCCCCTCGACCACGTCCGGCCGGGTGATGCAGAGATATTCGTTGCACCCCTCGAGCTCGGGGCCGCCGAAGTCGTCCGCCGTCAAGTGGGCGGCCTGGAGGGCGGTGCCGGTGGCGCCGTCGAGCACCAGGACGCGGGACGCCAAGGCGGCGAGGAGGCGCGCCGTGCGCTCCTCCACGTCGGCGGGGCGGGCGGGAATCGGAACGTCGAAAAGCGGGTCGCTCACTCTCTCTCCCTCCGGGCGGGCAAACAAAAAGCCCACCTCGTAAGCATCACGAGACGGGCTTTCCGCTCCGGACATATAGTTGTCACCAGGGGCGACCGCATCCTCGCTCATGGGAGCGAGAGGGCACCTTGGGTGTCCGTCCCAGGTTGCCGAGCCCGGCCGAAGCCAAGCCGCTCGTAATGCAGAGTGGAGGATAGCGCGGGCGGGGGAGCGGTGTCAAAGGCGAGGAGGAAACTCGCAGAGCGGAGACCTCCCGCGCAATCGCGACGGCGGGCCGCGTCTCCGGGCCCGCGAGCTTTCGTTCCGGGTTCGCCAATTTTGGCAGCGAGATCCCTTGCCGCGGCTCCGGGGTCCCATTTTCTGCTGCAAAACTCGCGAATTCTGATGCGAAATTCGCGAGCCCAGCTGCAAAACTCGCGAAGTTCGCAACAAACTTCGCGAATTTTCACGAGAATTCGTGAGCCCCGGACTGGGCAACGCGGGCCCCGGCTCGCGCTTCGCGAGCCCTGGACCGGAACTCGCGAAGTTTGCAGCAAAATTCGCGAATCCAAGCCGGAATTCGCCAGTTTTGCAGCACAATTCGCGAGTGTGGGAGAGCGGCTCCCCGTCCCGCATCGCGGGCTCGCGAGCCCCCATCCGCGATTCCCTTCCCACCTGACGGAGCTCGCTTTCCCGGGAGCGGGGAAAGGGATTTTGCAGCCAGGGCCCGCCATCCGGGAGCCCGCCGCCCCCGTCCCCAGGGTTCACACCCTGGGCTACGGTCTGCCGCCCTACGGGCTCGCCGCCGCCAGGGGACGATCTAAAGCTCCTCGTCCGATCCCTGCTCAAGGAAAGTCTGGCCAATCCGGACAATGTCGGTGGAGCTCTGCCGAATCAACTTCTTCATCCGCTCGTGGTCGTGATCGAGGGTGATGGTGAGCAGGAGAACGAGCCCTTGATGCGATGCCTGGGCAATGGCATCGAAACAACAGGCGATGACCCGCATGACGCCGGGGAAGCGGTACTCGACCAGATAGCCTTTGCTCACCTGGATCACCCCACGGTAGGCGCTGGGTCGCCAGGTCTGCAGGCGCGGATCGATGACCGGATGGGAACAGACCTGCAGAACCTTCACCAGAGAGGCAACCTGGCTCGCCCGCTCCTCGCGCTCCCGCGGGTTCAACTTGTCGAGGGCTTTTCGGAAGAACCGCTCCTGCCAGGTATGCTCAAGGACTTGAACGAGCCTAGGCACGGAACATGGCTCGGAAGTACTCGTCGGGATCCTCAATAGGATCGCTCCACTGTGACCGGTCCGTCAGGTCGAGGAAGGGGAGCTCCCGCCACAGGTTCTGCCAGCCTTCCGAAAGGCGGGCGTAGGCATCCTCGTCGGTCGCCGGCTCAGCGTTCGATCCCCATCGTTCCCGAGGGATCTCGGGATTGAGCGACTTGGTGAGACTCCCGAGATCCTGTGCCGTCATGTCGCCATACTTGTCCGCCACGATGTCTACGATGGCGAGCTCTTCCGGAGCGAGGCGGACGGTGGGCTTGCCAGTCAGCCTGACGGTCCACCCCTCGTCGTACTCAGGCTGCTCGATCTCGAAGCACCCTTCCCTGGGATAGGTGACGCCCACCCAGGCTTCGCGCGCCACGACTCCCTGCTTCCAGGCTTCGAAGGTCGCCTCCGTGATTCGATGCCCGAGGTGCTGGGCGGCGATCACGTCGACCAGGTAAGGCAGCTTGACGGCCTGGGTCTTGTACAGTGAGCCCAACTTTTCGCACAGGCGTGCGAGCACGGCTTCGAGCTTGGGTCCGAAGACAGGCTGTTGAGCTTTGGCTTTCATCTTCTGGTCCTCACCGGACCTAGAGTATACCTCTCTTGCCCAGGCGGTGAAAAGCAGGCGGTAGGAGATCGCTATTCCCGACGATACCCCGCGCAAGCCACCACCGGCAGCGGCGGGTACTTCGGGAACCGCGAATCCACCTCCGCCAAGCCGCAGCGTACGAAGACGCTGGTCTTCGAGGCCGGGAGGCGCAGGTGCGCGCAGGTGGCGCAGAGGCCGGGGGGCGCGGTGAGGGATGGCCCTTCTCTCTCGCCGCTCATTCCGCCTGGTGCTCCGCCAGGGCTTCCTGGGCGTGGCGCCCCTGGGTCAAGGCTTCGAGCTTCTCCGTGGGACCCAAGAGGAGGAGGAGGTCTCCCTCCTGGAGCACCGTCTCCGCCGCCGGGATCACGGGCTCTTCGCCGTTTTTCCCTTGGCGCTTGATCTCGATCACCCGGGCTCCCAGGGTCTGGGGAAGGCGGGCCTCGGCGAGGGTCTTCCCCACCAGGTCCGGCGGCACCGGCACCAGGCGGAGGGAGAAGTCGGGCGGAATGTCCACGTACTGCCGGCTCGCCCGGGACTCCTGGCCGGAGACGAAGGTGGCGAGCATCGCAGGACGGCCCAGCACCTCCTGGGCATAGACCGCCAAGAGGTCCCGCTTCGCCAGCATCCCGAGATAGTTGCCGTCGCCGTCCACCACCGGCAGGCGCTCGAAGTCGCTGTGGGCGAAGTACTCGGTCGCCCGGTGCAGTCGCTCGTCCTTGTGGATGGCGCGATCGACCGGAACCATGAGGTCCAGGGCCACCACCGCCGTCAGCATCTCCGGCTGCTCCAGGGCGTGCTTGATGTCGTGGAGCGAGATGGCGCCCACCAGCCGGCCGTCCTTCTCCACCACGAACAGGCGCTGGCGCTTGGTGGAGAGGAACTTCTCCACCACGTCGCCGTAGTGGTCGCCGGGGCGCAGGATGCTGAAATCGGGGCGCACCAGATCCTCCGCCTTGAGCCCGGCGAGCACCGCCTCCTCCATCCGCGACGGCAGGTCGATCCCCCGGCCGCGCAGCGACTCGGTATAGATCGAGTAGGGGCGCAGCCGCCGGGCGAGGGTGCTCGCCAGGATGGCGGCGACCATCACCGGGAGGATCATGTCGTAGTTGCCGGTGAACTCGAAGAGGATGAGGATGGCGCTGATCGGGGCGTGGCTGGTGCCGGCCATGACCGCCGCCATACCCACGGCGGCATAGGCGCCGTAGGGGGAGGCGATGCTCGGGAACGCCCAGTGGGCCCAGTAGCCGAAGGCGCCGCCGACCAGCGCGCCAAAGGCGAGGGACGGGGTGAACAGCCCGCCGGCGCCACCGCTTCCCCGGGTGAGGGCCGTCGCCACCAGCTTCATGACGGCGATCCCCAGCAGGAAGAGGATGGTGAGCCCCGGCGCCGTCCCCATCCGGTCGGGAATCCGTAGGTTGCCGGCGAGCACCAGGTTGATGGTGCCGAAGCCGCGCCCCAGGGCATACGGCACCCAGAGGCCGAGGACGCCGAGGAGGGTCATGCCCACCAGGGGCTGGAAGGGGCGGGGCAAGATCCGCATCTTCCCCAGCCGCTTGAAGAGGGCGCCGCCCCAGCTCACCCCGGTCATGAAGAGGACGGAGGCGACGGCGCCCACCGGCCCCAGCCCGGCGAAGAGGAGCATCTCCCAGCCGCTGGTCACCGTGTAGTCGGGTGTGGCGTAGAGCGGGGCGTTGCCCACCAGGGAGCGGGCGATCAGGGTGGCGATCACCGAGGAGGCGACGATGGGGCCGAAGATCTCCAGGGCGAAGTTGCCGAGGATGACCTCCATGGCGAAGAGCGTGCCGCCGATGGGAATGTTGTAGGTCGCCGCGAGGCCCGCGGCGGCGCCGCACCCGACGAGGATCTTGAGCCGGTGGGCCGGCAGCTCCAGGCGCTGCCCCAGCCACGAGGAGATCATGGCGCCCAGGCGGATCATCGGCCCCTCGCGGCCGAGGGAGCCGCCGCTGCCGACGGTGACGACGGCGGCGAGGGCGTTGATCAGGACCGGCCGCGGCGCGATCTTCCCCCCGGTCAGGGCCACGGCCTCGATGAGCATCGCCATCCCCTCGCCCCCCGCAGCCTCGCCGCGCGACTTGCGCCGGCCCAGCCAGAGGATGAGCCCCACCAGGGCGCCGCCGCAGGCCGGCGCCACCACCACCAGCCAGCGGGGGGCCTTGGTCACGAGGCCCAGGATCTCCCCCGTATGCCCCCAGAGGACGCGCTCGACCAGGGCGATGCAACGGTCGGTGACGAGCCCGAGGAGCCCACCCACCACACCGACGGCGACGATGAGGATGAAGAAGAGCCGGTCCTCGCGGCTGGCGAGGCCGAAGCGCCGGGCGAGGGTGAAGTCGAGCGACCGGGCCCAGTCGCGGACCCTCTCCAGCCAGCTCGGCCCTTGCCTCTCCATGGGATGAATGTATCAGGAGGCCGGCCGGTGGGGGTTTCCGGCCGGCCGGGAGGCCCAGAAAAAAGTCTGGCGAATCTGCTGTTCCATAAACATGCGCACTCGTGTATAATCACCGCTGAGGTCGCCAGAAGCGGCCACTCACCTTCCGGGGCTCCACCGGCGCGCGTCCGCCGCCGGTTCACAGGGGTCCCACGGCGGATGTTCGCCCCGCGGTACCAACCTTCCATACCGCGGCACACGCCGCGCGCCAAGACTCGAGGGGACCGGGAAACCGGTCCCCTTCGCCTTTTCTGGGAGGCCCCCCTCCGGTGCTCATCTCACGTTGAAGCGGCACCTAAAGAGATAGAAGGCAGGCGGACCGCGGTCGTGGTGGCCGCTCGATTTGCCTGTCTAGGAGGGGAATCCCATGATTTCCACGTCTCGTAGAGCTGCCGCCGTGCTGATCCTGTCCGCCGCCCTCGCCGTGACCTCGGCCGTGCCGTCCCATGCCTTTCCCGGCTTCGGCCACGGCCCCACCGTCGAGGGGCCTGAGCAGCCCTCGCCGGCCAGCCGTTTCCTCCACTTCCTCCTGCGGATCTTCGACTTCACAGGCGGCGCCATGGACCCCAACGGCATCCATTGACTCCCTCGTCCCTTCCCCAGCACCGGCGTTCTCGAACGCCGGTGTCACTTTTTTCGGCCCAGCAGCAACTAAAGATAGAGAGGGGTGGCAAGCACCTGCAATGCAAAGCGTCTGGAACCGGGACGGGATCCGCTCTTTTCCGGCCCGTTCCGCCCGAGGAGCGTCGGATGAACGACCATCACCCTGACCGGGAAACCTTCGAGAGGTTCTCGCAGGCCGCGGCTTCGGCCGCCGAGGAGCGCTGGATCGAGAGCCATCTGCGCGCCGGCTGCCGGATCTGCCAGCGGCAGGTGGACGGCCTGCTGCAGACGCTGACGTTCCCGGAGGGCACGCCGGCTCCGGCGGTGACGGAGGAGGATGGCTCTTCCTGGAGCGCCCTCTTCGCCCAGCTCGAGCAGCGGCTCGCCCTGGTGCGGCTGGAGCGGAGCGAGGCGCCCCCCCTGCTGGCGGAGCTGCTGAGTCACCCGCAAGCCGAATGGCCGAACCTGGTGGTCCTCTGCACCCGCTTCCAGACCCTTGCCATCTGCGAGCTCCTCCTCGACACCTGCTTCGAAGAAGGGTTCCACGATCCCAGGCGGTCGGTGGAGCTGGCCGAGCTCGGGCTCCGGCTCTCCAGTCACCTCGACGCCGACTACTACGGTCCGTCCGTGGTACAGGACCTCCAGGCCCGGGGCTGGGCCTATCTCGGGAACGCCCGGCGCATCGCCTTCGACCTGGCGGGGGCCGAGGAGGCCCTGAACCAGGCCGAGCGCCTGGCCGAGTCGGGCTCGGCCGATCCGTTGGAGGAGGCCCGCATCCTCGACTTCCGCGCCTCGCTCCTGAGCGACCAGGGTCGCTTCGAGCAGGCCGCGGACCTCCTCGACCTGGTGATCGACATCTACGACGACCTCCGCGAGCCCCACCGCAAGGGGCGCGCCCTGATCAGCAAGGGAGTCATCCTTGGCTACGCCGGCTGGCCCGAGGAGGCGATCCGCCAGCTCCGCAAGGGGCTCTCCCTGGTGGAAGGGGAGCCGCGGCTGGTGCTGATGGCCCGGCACAACCTCGCCTGGTTCCTGAACGACTGCGGCCGGAGCGAGGAGGCGCTGCAGCAGCTCGAACGCTTCCTCCACACCTACGGCGAGTTCCGGGATCCCTGGACCGAGCTGCGCCTCGCCTGGCTGAGCGGCCGCATCGCCGCGGGCCTCGACCATTTCGGCGAGGCCGAGCGGACGCTGGCCGAGGTCCGCCAGCGCTTCCTCGACGAGGGGCACGGCTACGACGCCTCCCTGGTGACGCTCGACCTCGCCAAGCTCTTCCTCCGCCAGGGGCGGGTGGCCGAGGTGCGGGAGCTCGCCGCCGGCATGATCAACGTCTTCCTCTCCCACGACGTCCACCACCAGGCCGCCGCCGCCCTCGCCGTCTTCCAGCAAGCCGCCGAGCTCGACCGCGCCACCCCCCTCCTGCTGGACGAGATCGCCGCCTACCTCAGGCGGGCGCGCAAGAACCCGCGGCTGCGGTTCGAGCAGGCGGCGGCGTAGGGGGAGCGGCAGCCTGCCAAGCGCCCCCCGCCCAAGGCCCTCATCACCCCGGCCCTCTTCTCCCGCCCCCTCCCAGCCCCCCTCACCGGGAGAAGAGGGAGAACAGCCAAGAAAGGACATCAGGGACGGCAGGGACAGCAGGGACGAGGGAGAACTGCGAAACCGCCCCAACCGGGACCCCTTCTCCCGGTGAGGGGGGTGGCGAGGGGGCGGGAGAAGGGGCAGGGGATGAGGGTCTTGGGCGGGGGGAGGCCGGCCCCGCCCTTCCTTCTTATATCCTTCTCCCTCCATGCCGCCCATCCTCCCCCTCGTCCCTGCCGCCACCGCCCGCCGCCTGCTGCTGGGTGCCCAGGGGCTGCTCGACGATCCCCGCCGCAAGGCGACGGCGGACGTGCTCTACGACTTGATCGAGCGGATGGGCTTCGTCCAGGTCGACTCCATCAACGTCGTGGCGCGCGCCCATCACCTGACCCTGGCTTCCCGGCTCCAGGGGTACCGGCCGGCCCTCCTCACCCGGCTCCTGGAACGGGACCGGCGGCTCTTCGAGCACTGGACCCACGACGCCTCGGCCATCCCCACCCTCTGGTATCCCTATTGGAAGCTGCGTTTCGAGCGCTACCGCAAGAAGGTGCTGGAGCACCCGTGGTGGCGGGAGCGGGTGGGGCCGGACCCACAGGCCGTGGTCGACCACGTGCGCGAGCGGATCGGCGCGGAAGGTCCGCTGATGACCAAGGACTTCGAGGACGAGCGCCCGCAAGGGACCGACAAGACCTGGTGGGGATGGAAACCTCACAAGGCCGCCCTGGAGTACCTCTGGCGCTCGGGCGAGCTCGCCATTCCGCGGCGGGTCAACTTCCACAAGGTCTACGACCTCGCCGAGCGGGTGCTGCCGGAGGCTCACGCCGCGCCGCGCCCCAGCGACGCGGAGCACGTGGCCTGGGGCTGCCGCACGGCCCTGGAACGGCTGGGGGTCGCCTCGGCGGACGAGATCGCCGGCTTCTGGCGCGCCGTCTCCCTCGAAGAAGCGCGGGACTGGGGGGAGCGGGCGGCGGCCCGGGGGGAGATCGCGGCCGTGGAAGTGGAGAGCCTCGACGGCTCGCGTCCACGCAAGTCCTGGGCCGTTCCGGACTGGCAGGAGCGGGCCGCGGCCCTGCCACCGGCGCCCCCGCGCATCCGCCTCCTCTCCCCCTTCGACCCCATCCTCCGGGACCGCAAGCGGACGCTCCGCCTCTTCGGCTTCGACTACCGCTTCGAAGCCTTCGTCCCCGGCCCCCAGCGCAAGCACGGCTATTACGTGATGCCGATCCTCGAAGGGGAGCGCCTGGTGGGGCGCCTCGATCCCAAGGTCCATCGCGAAGAGGGGCTGCTGGAGATCCGTGCCCTCTGGTGGGAGCCGGGGGTGCGGGAGAGCAAGGGACGGCAGGCGGCCCTGGAGGCGGCGGTCGAACGGCTGGCGCGGCTCACGGAAGCGACGGAATGGTCGCTCGCCCCGCCTTCTCCAACGCCCGCTGCATGAGCAGCTCCTGGCTGGAGCGCGCCTCCTCGCTACGAGACGGCCGGCGCTGGACGTAGCTGCCGTCTTCCTGCATGTCCCAGGCCTTGCAGTTGTCACCGAGCTGGAGGTCGAGGATGGCCTTGACCTCTTCCTGGAGGCGCGGGTCCTCGACCGGCACCGCCGCCTCCACCCGGGCGTCCAGGTTGCGCGACATCCAGTCCCCCGACCCCAGGTAGTACTCGGGCTGGCCGCCGTCGCCGCCGTTGGCGAAGTAGAAGATGCGGGCGTGCTCCAGGAAGCGGCCGACGATCGAGATCACCCGGATCGTCTCGCTCCTCCCGGGCACCCCCGGGCGCAGCCGGCAGATCCCGCGCACGATGAGGTCGATCTCCACCCCGGCCGCCGAGGCGTCGTAGAGGGCTTCGATGATCTGCCGGTCGTCGAGCGCGTTCATCTTGGCGATGATGTGGCCGCCGCGGCCGGCCTGCTGGTGCTCCACCTCGCGGGCGATCAGCTCGAGGAAGCGCTGGCGCATGGTGTAGGGCGCCACCAGCAGCTTCTGGAACTGCGGCTCGTGGACGAAGCCGGTCAGCATGTTGAAGAGCTGGGCCACGTCCTGCGCCAGGGCCTCGTCGCAGGAGAAGAGGCCCAAGTCGGTGTAGAGCTTGGCCGTTTCCGGATTGTAGTTGCCGGTGGCGATATGGGTGTAGCAGCGCAGGACGTCTTTCTCCTGCCTCACCACCAGGGCGATCTTGGCGTGGGTCTTCAAGCCCACCAGCCCGTAGCAGACGTGGGCGCCGACGTTCTCCAGCGCCTCGGCCCATTCGATGTTGGCGGCCTCGTCGAAGCGCGCCTTGATCTCCACCGTCACCGCGATCTGCTTGCGCGCCTCGGCCGCCCGGATCAGCGCCTGCATGTTCGGCGAGTCGGCGGAGGTGCGGTAGAGGGTCTGCTTGATGGCGAGGACGGCCGGGTCCACCACCGCCGCCTCGATGAAGCGCTGGGTGCTGGTGGCGAACGAGTCGTAGGGGTGGTGAACGAGGACGTCGCCGGCCGCGATGGCGTTGAAGACCTCGGCCTCGTCCCCGGTGTCGAAATGGAAGCGGGGGTGGGTCACCGGCGCCCACGGCCGGTAGCGCAGCGAGGGGAGCGGGGCCGAGGTGGCGAGCGCCATCAGGTCCTTGAGCGCCAGCGCCCCTTCGACCTCGAAGATCTCCTGCTCGCCGAGCTCGAGCTGGTCGCAGAGGAAGTCGATCATCCAGCGCGACATCCCCTTCGCCGCCTCCAGCCGCACCACGGTGGCGAAGCGGCGCTCGCGCAGCTCCTCCTGAATGGTCTCCAGGAGGTCCTCCGCGGTCTCCTCGTTGCGCTGCACGTCGGCGTTGCGGGTCACCCGGAAGGGGTGGGCCTCGGCGATCTCCACCCCCGGGAAGAGGCGGTCCAGGTGATGGGCGATGACCTCCTCGACCGGCACGTAGCGCAGGGTCTTCGGCAACTGCACCCAGCGCGGCAGGATGTGGGGCGCCTTCACCCGCGCGAAGCGCGGCGGCACGTCGCCCGGCGGCCGCAGGGCGACGCCGAGCGACAGGCTGACGTTGGAGATGAAAGGGAAGGGGTGCGCCGGATCGACCGCCAGGGGCGTGAGGATGGGGAACATCCGGCGGTCGAACTCCTCCGCCAGGTGGCGCCGCTCGCTCGCCTTGAGGTCCCCCCAGCGGACGACCTCCAGCCCATGCTGGCTCAGAGACGGCAGGAGCTCGTCCTTCAGCAGCCGCCGCTGGCGCGTCACCAAGGGGCGCACGGCGGCGTTGATGGCGGCGAGCTGTTGGCGGGGAGTACCGCCGCTGTCCGGCCCCAGCTCGCGGACGTTGCTGGCGAGCTGCTGTTTCAAGCCGCCCACCCGTTTCATGAAGAACTCGTCGAGGTTCGAGTCGAAGATGGCAATGAACTTGAGCCTCTCCAAAAGAGGGTTGTCCGGGTCTTCCGCCTCGCGCAGCACCCGGGCGTTGAACTCCAGCCAGGAAAGCTCGCGGTTGAGGATCGGGTTGGGGACTTCGAGGCGCTCGTCGAGGCGCTCCGGGCGCGATGGGTTGGGCTCAGACACGGGAATGCATCCTCCTGGCAGCAGGCGGCGGTCTCTCGCCGTTTAGGCGGTATCCGATTTTGACACACCCCGCGTGACAGAGGTGTGACGAATGTTTCCCAGGCTTGGGCAGGCCCGATCGTTACGTCCTCGCGACGGCATCGTCACGCGAGCCCCACGGCAGGCGCTTACGCTTGGCTTCCGACGTGACCACCCACCCGCCACTTGCCGCCCGACAGGAGGAGCACGCCGATGCCGATGCAGATAACGACGCCGAAGACGGCCAAGGCCGACCTGCACGTTCACAGCAAGCACTCCAGCCAACCCGACGAGTGGTACCTGCGCCAGCTCCGGGCGCCAGAGTGCTACACCGAGCCGCGCGAGGTCTACCGGCTCTGCCGCGAGCGGGGGATGGACTTCGTCACCATCAGCGATCACGACACCATTGACGGCGCCCTGGAGATCGCCCACCTCCCCGGCACCTTCCTCTCCTGTGAGGTGACGGTCGAGTTCCCCACCGACGGCTGCCAGGTCCACTGCCTCGTCACCGGCATCAGCGAGGCGCAGCACCACGAGATCCAGCGCCTGCGCCGCAACGTCTACGACTTCCGCGACTATCTAATGGAAGAAGGGATCGTCCACTCCGTCGCCCATCCGCTCTATCGCGTCAACGACCGCCTCACCCTCGATCACTTCGAGAAGCTCCTCGTCCTCTTCAACCGCTTCGAGGCGCTGAACGGCATCCACGAGCGCCGGGCCAACGAGATGGTGCGCCGCATCCTCGGCGCCCTGACACCGGAGACCCTCGCGAGCCTCGCCGAGCGCCATCGCCTGGCGCCGGTAGGCGCCACCCCCTGGATCAAGTCGCTCACCGGCGGCAGCGACGACCATGGCGGTTTCTTCGTCGCCACCACCTATACGGAGACCCCGGCGGCGGCCACGGTCGAAGAATTTCTGGCCCACCTGGACGCCGGCCGCCACCACCCAGGAGGCGAAACGGGCTCCAGCCTCCGCCTCGTCCAGAGCCTCTACGGCATCGCCTGGCAGTATTACCGGCGGCAGTTCCCCTGGTTCCTGGGCAACCGCAACGATCCATTCGCCGTGCTGCTGCGCACCCTGGCCCAAGGGCCGGCAGCGAGTGGCGACCGCCGGACCGTCATGGCGGCGCGGAAAGCCCAGCGCGAGTCGCTGGCGAAGCTGGCCCGCGGCGTCCTCCGCCCGCTGCGGCGGGGCCGGCTGGCCGAGTGCCTGGCGGCCGTCTCCCACCTCGCGCCGCTCGCCCTCTCAGCGGCCCCCTACGTGATGGCGCTGCGCGCCCAGCACAAGGACGCGGGCCTCCTGGAGTCCGCCTCCCTGCGTTTCCTCGGCGAGCCTCCCGAAGCCGGCCGGCCGATCCGCAAGGCCTGGTTCACGGATACCCTGACGGGGCTCGGCGGCATGGACGTGGGACCTCACCTGACGGCCCTGGTCTGCGGGAGCTGTGACGGCGCGCCCCCCACCGGCCTCCCCGTCCACGCCTTCGAGCCGCTGCTGGAGGTCCCCATCCCCGGCGGCGGGACGCGGAAGCTCGCCGTGCCGCCGCTGCTCGAGATCCTCGAGCACTGCGAGCGCGAGCGCTACGCGGAGATCGTGATCGGCACGCCCGGCCCCATCGGCCTCGCCGGCCTCGCCGCCGGCAAGCTCCTGGGGATCCCTCTCGCCGGCGTCTATCCTGCCGACTTCCCTCCCGACGTCCTCCGCCTCTTCGGCAGCCCGGGGCTGGAGGACGCCGCCTGGGCCTACCTGCGCTGGTTCTACGGCCAGATGGACCGCGTCGTCGTCCCCGATCCTCCCGTCTCGCCCTGCGCGGACGAGCTGGAGCTCGCCGGCGTCGCCTTGGGGCTGGAAGACAGAGCCATGGAAAGGGAGATCGCGCGCTGAGGCACTAGAATGCCTGCGTGAGCTCCGTACCGGCCGTGGTCGTCCAGCCCCTGACCTTCCCTGGCAACGGCGAGCCCCTGACTCCCGGGCTCGCCGTGGTGCCGGCGCGCGAGCGCTTGGCCGCCATCGACATCGGCTCGAACTCGATCCACATGGTGGTGGCCGAGGTGGGGCCGAGCGGCGGCTACCGCCTGCTGGGGCGCGAGCGCGAGATGGTGCGCCTGGGCAAGACCGGCTTCGGCGCGGGGGCGCTCTCCGAGGCCGCCATGCAGGACGGCCTGGAGGCCCTGGCCAAGATGACCACCATCGCCCGCCTCAAGGGGGCGGAGCGGGTGGTGGCCGTCGCCACCAGCGCCGTGCGCGAGGCGGCCAACGGCGGCGACTTCCTGGCCCGCGTCAAGGCTCACACCGGGCTCGACGTACAGCTCCTCACCGGCGTCGAGGAGGGGGAGCTCATCTACCGCGCCGTGCGCGAGGTGGTGGACTTGGGGCCAGGACCCGCCGCCGTCGCCGATATCGGCGGCGGCAGCACGGAGTGGATCACCACCCGCGGCGGCCAGGTGGAGCAGGTGGTGAGCCTGGCCTTGGGCTCGCTGCGCTGCGCCGTCGAGCTCAAAGGCGATCCGCCGGAGGGCGCCGCCCTCGACCGCTTGCGGCGCAGGATCGCCCGCCGCATCACGGAGACGGTGCCGCGCGGCCCCGCCGGGCGGCTGGTGGCCACCTCGGGCACCGCGGTCTGCTGCGCCGACCTCGTGGACTATTTCGCCGGCCGCCCCTGGAAGGAGCTCTCCGGGGGGCTGCGGGAGGTGCGCACCCGCGACCTCGCCCAGCTCGTCGAGCGCCTCAGCACCTTGAAGCGGCGCCAGATCGCGGCCCTGCCGCCGGTGGGCGGCCCCCGCTCGGAGAGCCTGCTGGCCGGCGCCGTCCTCCTCCAGGAGCTGGTGGCCCATGCCGGCGTCGAGCGCTTCCAGGTCTCCGACCGGGCGCTGCGGGAAGGGCTGGTGCTGGCCGCCCTCGGCCAGCCCATTCCCGTGGCCGGCGAGCCCGAGAACCTGCGGCGGCGCCAGGTTCTCCACCTGGCCGAGCGCACCGAGAGCGTCTACCGCCACAACCTGCAGACGGCGCGCCTCGCCGCCCGCCTCTTCGACGTCACCGCCTCCGTCCACGGCCTGGGGAGCCGGGAGAAGGAGTGGCTGGAATATGCTGCCCTGCTCCACGACATCGGCTACTCCATCCACTACAGCGGCCACCACAAGCACGCCTACTACCTCATCACCCACGCCGTGCTCGACGCCTTCGACCCGCGGGAGATCGAGATCATCGCCCACGTCGCCCGCTACCACCGGGGCGCGCCGCCCAAGCCCAGCCATCCCACCTTCGCCGCCCTCAAGCCCTGGCAGCAGCGGATCATCCGCAAGCTCGCCGCCCTGCTGCGGGTCGTCGACGCCCTCGACCGCACCCATGCCTCGCGGGTGGAGGAGGTCTACGGCGCCATCCGCCCCCGCCGCGCCGGGCGCCGAGGGAAGGTTACCCTGGAGGTGGTGTCGCGCTACGACGTCGATCTCGAGCTGGAATCCGCCCGGGAGCATGGCAGGTTTTTTGAAAGAGTCTTCGGCTGCACCCTCCGCCTGCGCCAGGGGCTGGAAGTGGCCGAGGGCTGAGAAAAAACCGGGTGCAGGGTCTCCCCCTGGGGCGTTGTAAGAACCTCCCGTTCCGCCGGTTTAGGGCGGCGATCCCTTTTCCTTCCCTTAAACCACACCGTCACAAAGAGTTAACAGGATCTTCACCGGGCCTTGACACGGGTTTCTGTGGAAAACTCTCCACAGCGCAATTCGAGTCGCTCCTCCGCGGCCGGCGAAAAAGATACAAACCCCATGGAATGAACGGGTTGCGCGGGTTGCACAACCGCTTGGTCAAAGCGGGGAAAATCCCGCAAACACGGCCTCCCGCGCTCCCCCGGCAGCAGTTTTCCACAGGCTTTTCCGCATTGTTTGTGGAAAGCCCGTGGTAGCCTGTCGTCACATGGCACGCGAACGTATTCTGGTCATCGAAGACGAGCCCGACATCGCCGAGGTGCTGCAGTACAACCTCGAAAAAGAAGGCTTCGCCGTGGAAGTGGCGCGGCGGGGGGATACCGGCCTCGACGCCCTGCGGCGCGAGCCGGCGGATCTGATCGTTCTCGACCTGATGCTCCCGGGCGTCGACGGCCTGGAGCTGACGCGGATGTTGAAGCGCGACGCCGCCACCTCCCGCCTCCCGATCGTCATGCTCACCGCCCGCGGCGAGGAGCTGGACCGTATCGTCGGCCTCGAGCTGGGGGCGGACGACTACATCAGCAAGCCGTTCAGCCCGCGGGAGGTGGTGCTGCGGGTGAAGGCCGTGCTGCGCCGCCGGCAGCCGGACGAGGACGCAAGCGACCATCTGGAGGTGGGCGGCATTCAGCTCGACGTCTCCGGCCACCAGCTCAAGGTGCGGGGGAAGGAGACGCCGCTGACCGCCACCGAGTTCCGCCTGCTGCGCCTGCTGATGGAGCGCGGCGGCCGGGTGCAGACCCGCGGCCAGCTCCTCTCCGACGTCTGGGGGTATGCCGAGGACATCGACAGCCGGACGGTCGACACCCACATCCGGCGCCTGCGCCGAAAGCTCAGCTCCGAGGCCGATCGCATCGAGACCGTGATCGGCGTCGGCTACCGGCTGAGGCCCTGACCCCGCCGTGCGGCGCCTGGGTCTGCCGCCCAAGCTGCGGCTCGCTCCTCTCTGGCCGGCGCTCGCCGCCACCCTGGTGGCGAGCGCTTTCCTCTGGTTCCTCCTCCCGGGGCTCTTCGAGCGCACGGCCTCGGTGCAGCTCTTCGACACCCTGCGCATCCTGACCCCCATCGTCCAGCGCCAGGTCTCGGATAGCAGGACGGACCCGCGCCTCTGGGTGCGTCAGCTTGCCGCCGACAGCGGCCTGCGCATGACCCTGATCCGCGCCGATGGCGTGGTGGTGGCCGACAGCTCCGTGCCTCCCGAGCGGGTGGGGCAGATGGAGAACCACCGCCACCGCCCCGAGGTCGAGGAAGCCCTGGCCCGCGGCTCCGGCATGTCGGTGCGGAAGAGCGCCACCACGGGCGACACCTACGTCTACGCCGCCCAGACCCTGGCCGGCTCCCGTGGGGAGGCGCTGGTGCTGCGCCTCGCCGAGCCCCTGGAGCAGCTCCAGACCCTCCAGGGACGGCTGGCGGCGGCGCTCGCCCTCGCCATCCTGGCGGCGGGGCTCGCCATCCTCGTCACCTCCCTGTGGCTCGACCGCCGCCTCTTCCAGCCTCTCTCGCGCCTCATCGCCGACGCGCGCGACATCGCCGCCGGCCGCGCCACCCGCGTCCAGGTGCCGGACGAGGATGAGCTCGCCGCCCTGGCCCTGGCCTTGAACCGCCTGGCCGCCACTGCCGAGGAGCAGTTCGAAGCCGTGCGCAAGGAGCGCGATCAGCTCCAGCAGATCCTCGCCAGCATGTCCGAGGGAATCCTGGTGGTGGGGGCGGACGGCCGCGCCCTGATGCTCAACCCCGCCTTCCACCGCCTCTTCGATCTGCAGGGCGATTTCGCCGGCCGGCCGGTGCTGGAGATCATCCGCCATCCGGGAGTCAGCCGCCTGATCGAGGACACCCTGCGCAGCGGCGCGCCGCAGAGCGCCCAGATCGAGCTCGCCACCCCCGAGCGGCGGACCCTCCTATTGGCTAGCTCGCCCTTGAATCATGGCGGGGAAGGCATCGGGGGCGCCGTGGTGGCCACCCGCGACACCACCGAGCTGACCCGGGTGGCCGACATGCGCAAGGACTTCGTGGCCAACGTCTCCCACGAACTCAAGACGCCGCTCGCCGCCATCCGCGGCTATGCCGAGACGCTGCGCGACGGCGCCTTGGACGAGCCCGCCACGGCCCGCCGCTTCATCGAGCGCGTCCTCAGCCAGTGCCGCCGCCTGCAGGAGCTGCTGGACGACCTCCTCACCCTCTCCCGTCTGGAGGGGGTCGCCCCCGCCGTGGAGCGGGAGGCCGTGGACCTGGGCGCCGCCGCCCGCCGCGCCGTAGAGCTGATCGCTGCCGCCGCTCGCGAGAAAAGGGTGGAGATCGCCGTCGAAGAGGAGCCCCTCCCCCCGGTGCCGGGCGATCCGGACGGTCTCGAAAGACTGCTCCTCAATCTCCTCGACAACGCCGTCAAGTACAACCGTCCGGACGGCAAAGTCACCCTCCGCCTTTCCCGCTCTCCGGGGGAGGCCGTGATCGAGGTGTGTGACACCGGCATCGGCATCCCTCAGGAATCGATCCCCCGCCTCTTCGAGCGCTTCTACCGGGTGGACAAGGGGCGCGCCCGGGAGGAGGGGGGAACCGGTCTCGGCCTCGCCATCGTGAAGCACGTGGCCCAGGCGCACGGCGGCCAAGTGGAAGTCGAAAGCAAACCCGGCCGCGGCTCGACGTTCCGGGTCAAGCTGCCGCTGGCGGGTTGAAGGGCGCGGCATCTGGTAAGATGTCGTGGATGGACGAACACCACACCCGCTTCAGCCTCAAGGCTCCAGGGCGTTCGGACGGCGGCTCCTTGCGCCTGCCCGGCCGCGAGCCCTTTCCCCCGCTCCAGGAGCACTTGGTCGAGCCGGAGGTCACCCGCGACGAGATCATCGGCGGACGCCGGATGGTGGCTCATCCGGCCTTGGAGCCCCACGCCGATCAGCAGAGCGAGCTCGACTACGTCCTGCGGGCGCACGTCGCCCCTGGCTACCGCAGTTCCGCGGACCTGCTCACCCGCATCGGTCAGGAGGACGACTTCGCCAGCGACGCCTGCATCCGCAAGGGCACCGATCCGGAGACGGACAGTCGCTCCCTGGAGGAGGTCGCTTTCGAAGTGGTCTCGGAGCAGTCGGAACGCAAGGCGGCGGAAAAGGCCGCCGCCATGCAGCGGCGGGGTGTGCGGCGGATCTTCGCCATCATGGTCAAGGGGGAGCGCCGGGTCTGCGAGTGGTCTCCCGAGAGCCAGAGCTGGCGTCCCCTGGCGGCGGATGTGCAGATCGCGGATCCCTGCCTGGTGAGGCCGATCCAGGTGGCGGCGCTGCTCGATGCGGCGGTGGCCGACGACGCGGTCATTGAGGCCTTGGCGGCCAAGGGGAATCCGGCGATCCGCAAGCGGGAGGCCGCAGCGAGGAACGAGGGAAAAAACGAAGGGAAAGCGGAGGGGAAAGCGGAGGGGATCGCCGAGTCCATCCTCAAGGTCCTCGCAGTGCGCGGCCTCGGCGTGAGCGAGGCCCAACGCCAGGAGATCCTGCGCTGTCACGACCGCGATCGCTTGGACCGGTGGCTCGCCCGGGCCGCCCTGGCCTCCTCGGCCAGCGAGATCACGGCAGAGCCCTGAAAGGAGCGCGGGCAACGCCGCGCCGTCCGTCGCCGTAGACTCATTAGCAGCTTCTCGGTGGTGAACCCCCTTGCACGCGGCTGCTCGCCGTGCACGGCCGGCTACAGCAGGCCGCAAGGTGGCGGTCTGCTCGCGGCCCCGGGAGCTCGGATTGCGAGGTCCTGCCATGATCCGTTCGCCGCTCTCCCCTCCTCCATCGGCCTCTGCGCCTCCCGAGGGCGGTCGCTGGCTGGTGGTCTCCTTCCACGATCTCGCCCCCCACTCCCAGCGCCCCTGCCAGGAGCTCATCGACCAGCTTGCGGAGCTCGGGATCGCGCGCTCGTCTCTCCTCGTCGTCCCCCGCTGGCACGACATGGAGAGCGTCCTCGAACGTCCGTTCTTCCGCCGCTGGCTCCTCTCCCTTGCCGATGCCGGCCACGAGATCTGCCTCCATGGCCTTACCCATCGCGCGCCCGGAGGCGAGTTTCACGGCATTGGCCGCGAGAGGGCCGAGGCGAAAGTGCGGGAAGGCGCCGCCCTCCTCTGCGGGCTGGGCTGCCCGGCCCGCGGCTTCGTCCCCCCGCGCTGGCGGCTCAGCCCGGCCGCCCGCGAGGTGCTGCGCCAGCGCGGCTTCGACTACTCCGTCACCCGCCATCATCTCGATCTGCTCCAGGCGGACCGGCGCATCCCGGCGCCCGTGGTGGCCTTCGACGCCCGCAACGCCTGGCGCCGCCTAGTCTCGCCGCTCTTCGGGCGGCTGCGCTTCGCCGCCAGCCGGCAGGCCGCGATCCTGCGCGTCGCCGTTCATCCTGGAGACATCTACGAGCCCGCGGTGCGGCGCACCCTGGTCGCCCTGCTGCGGGAATCGCTCGCCGACCGGGTGCCGGCGACCTACGGCGAGCTCGCCTCGCGGGAGGCAGGCGTGCCGTCACACCGTTGACGGCAACCTGTCACAAATCTGCGGCGGTACGCGCTTTCCCTCCCCGGGTGAGGAGGGTAAGATCCGCTGGCTAGGGAGCTTTTATGGAACGACGACTGGATCAGGATCTCGATCGCGTGCGCCAGATGCTGCTCAAGATGGGCGGCATGGTGGAGGGGATGGTCGCCAAGGCGACCCAGTCCCTGCTCGATCGCAACAATCAACTGAGCACCGACGTGATCGCGGGCGACAACGACATCGACCACCTGGAGATCGAGATCGACGAGCTGTGCCACCTGATCCTCGGCACCAAGCAGCCGGCGGCCGTGGACCTGCGCTTCCTGGTGGCAGTGATGAAGATCAACAGCGACCTCGAACGGATCGGCGACTCGGCGGTGAACATCGCCCAGTCGGTCCTCCAGCTCAACGACCAGCCGCCGCTCAAGCCCTACATCGATCTCCCCCACCTCTCACAGCTCGTGCAGGACATGGTGAGGAAGAGCCTCGACGCCTTCGTGCGCAAGGACGCCCGCCTGGCGACCGAGGTCTGCCAATCCGACGATGCCGTGGACGGCCTCTACAAGCAGCTCTTCCGCGAGTTGCTGACCTACATGATCGAGGACCCCAAGACGGTGAGCCGCGCCCTCCACCTCCTCCTCATCTCGCGCAACATGGAGCGCATCGCCGACCACGCCACCAACATCGCCGAGGACGTCATCTACTACGTCGAAGGACGGGACGTGCGCCACTCCGGGGGGAACCTCGGCGAAGAGGCGGCGCGGCGGGTGGGCTGAGCGCACGCCCGGGATCGGAATCCCGGGCGCCTAACGTCCGTCCATTTCCCTCTGAAAGGGACGCGCCTGCCCCGCGAGCGCGGCCTCTTCCGCCGCGAGCGGGGCCACTTCCGTCGCGGGCGGGGCCACTTCCGTCGCGGGCGCAGTCGTTTCCACTGCGAGCGCGGTCGCTTCCGTCACGAGCGGGGTCACTTCTCTCGCGAGCGGAGTCGCTTCCGTCGCGAGCGCGGTCCCTTCCATAGCGAGCGCGGTTGCTTCCGTCGCGAGCGGGGCGGCTTCCGTCGCGAGCGGAGTCCCTTCCATGGCGAGCGCGATCGCTGCCATCACGAGCGCGGCACCTGCCCTCGCGAGCGCGGTCGCTTCCCTTGCGGTGGAGCGCGCTCCGCCCGCTTCCCTGGCCTTCGACCGAGCCTCCCGAACCATCGACCGCGTGAGAGGAGGTCGGGAGAAGAGGGCCGGGGTAATGAGGGTCTTGGGCGGTGGAACGTCTTCCCTGCCCATACGGCCCTGCACCCGTCCCGGAGCCGCGAAAACCGCTTCAGCGTGTAACCGATTTCACTCAACTGCATCAAAGACTTACATGAGAACCGGGAGAAACATCCAAGGGACTCATACGTAGTGGACTGGCGAAGTGAGGGGATCGGGACCAAGCCTTCGTTACTGCCCAAGTGGGGCACAGAGAAGACACCCGAGAGACCCCCAAGAGGCCAAGCACAAAGCAATTGAATTCCAGGACTTGAAGGAGATACGTCATGAGCAACGCGACCACGACCCCAGACCAGAACGCGGACCCGAAAGACTCCGGCACGCCGACCCCGGATTGCTGCACGGCTCCGCCGGATCCCGATCCCGGCCCGATCAAGGGCTGAGCTTCGCTCCAACCTTTTCATCTCCAGGTGGGCGGCTCTCCGGAGCCGCCCGCTTTTCGTTTTCCAGGACAGTCCTGCCGTGCTGCGGTAGACTCCCCTCAATGCTCCCGGCGATCCTGGCGTCGCTCCTGCTGAACCTCTCCGCTTCTCCCTCCAGGCCCGCGCCTGTTCAGCCCTCCGCGGGATTCGACGCCTGCGACCGGCTGGCGGCAAGCCAGCCGGAGGGGGAGGAGGCCGCCAAATGCTACGAGGAGACGGCCACAAGCCTGAAGCAGCCCGGGGTGGGGGCCGCACGACTGGAGGAGTTGCTGAAAAGGTTCCCAGGAAACCCCTGGCCCACCTTCTACTTGGCCTTTCTGGACACGGCACGTGCTGTCGAGCTGTTCCGCGCCGCCGCCCAGGGCTTTGCCGCCCGCCACGACGCCAGCGGCGAGGTCCGTGCCCGGAGCAACATCTACCGCCTTCTCTACAACGCCGGCCGCATAAGTGAAGCAGGAGCGGAGGCAGAGAGGACGACCCAAGTGGCTGAAGCTTCGCGCCAGCCCGAGCCCATTGCCCGTGCTCGCATCGTCCAGGCGCGGCAGCTCTGGGGAACGGGGAAAGATCTGGAGCAGGCCCACGTCCTGCTTCGCCAAGCGGAAGAGGGCCTCTTCCCCAAGGGAAACTACTATGTGCAGCGCGAATGTTTGAGCGCGCTAGGCAACCTGAGCCTCGATCTTGGCCGCTACCGTGAGGGCCTCGAAGCCTTCCGTCGCATGGCGGAGATCGCCGCTGCCAACCACGACCCCTATGCCGAGGCCAACGCACGCTACGGTATGGCCCGTGGGCGACTCGATCAGCTTGGCGAGCTCCCCACTGCCGAAGGCCGAAGGGAAGCGGCCGCATTGGCCACGCAGGCCCTGAATGCCGCGGTTGCGGCAAAGAATCCTTCGATCCAAGCCAAGTCGCACTTCATGCTCGGCGTTCTCTCGAAGGGTGAAGAAGCCCGCCAGCACCTTGACGCCTGTTTCGCGGCTTCAGACACGGCGCGAGACCAGAGCTACTGCCTCAACGCCTTGGCCCGCTTCCTGGCGCCTATCGATCCGCGTGGAGCCCAGCAGGCGGTCGATCGCTCGCTCACTCTGGCCCGGAGCTCCCAGGATTATTGGACCCTGGCCTTCGCCTGGCGGGAAAGGATGCGTGTGAGCTGGGCCGCGGGTGACAGGGACAGGGCCCTGGAGGTCTCGCGCTCCGTTCTCGACACCATCGAGGCTCTGCGCGACCTCCAGGCGGCGGCCTCTGGCAAGGCCGAGGCGTTCTCGACCTGGTCGGAAGACTACTACTGGCTCTCCGGCAGCCTGATTCAGGCTTCGCAGGCAGGTGGGGGAGAGGAGGATCTGGAGCGGGCTTTCCAGGTGGCTGAAAGGCTGCGCGCCCGGAGCCTCACCGACACGCTGGAAGCCGCCCAAGCCGTGCCCGCGGCGGCGGTGCCCATTCAACAGCGGCGAAGCGCCGTGCTGGAGCAGATCTCCGGCGTGCAGCGGCGGATCATGAATCCCGACCTCCCGGCTGCCGAGCGCGCCACGGCTCTGAAGGAGCTCGAAGGGCTGGAGGTCCAGGAGGCGGCGCTGCGCAACCAGCTCGCGCGCGCCGCACCGGCCCTCGCCGCGCCGCACCGGCCCGACTTCGCCACCCTCTCCCGGGTACGCCAGGCTCTGAGGGCGGACGAGGCCCTCCTCTCCTTCCAGATCGGCTCGTGGGAAGACGAACGGGGAGACTTCGCCGGCGGCGCCTGGCTCCTGGTGACGACCCGCGGCGGCACTCGCGTCTATCGCCTTCCCGGCCGCGGCGAGCTGCGGGCCTCGGCGCGCCTCTTCACCGGCACCTTCGACCGGCGCGATGGCTCGGAGGTAGGGCCCGCCGTAAGCCTCTACCACCAGCTCCTCGAGCGCCCCTTGGCCGAGCTGCCCCCGGGAGTCCGCCGGCTGCGGATCGTCGCAGATGACGTGCTCCACCAGCTCCCCTTCGCAGCACTGCGGGCGGCTCCCAAGGCGCCCCCTCTCGCCGTCCGCTTCGAGCTGACGGAGATTCCTTCGGCCACCCTGTGGCTGGACTGGAAGGGCGAACGCCCCACCCCGGCTCCCATTCCCGCCCTGGCCCTCGCCGATCCGCCGATGCCGGGAGGATCCGGCAAGGGCGTTCAGGTCGCCGCCGCCAAGGAACGGGCCGCCGTCTTCGGCTCGGGGCTGCGGCTGGGTCCGCTCCCCTATGCGCGGCAGGAGAGCCTCTCCGTAGTGAACGAGATGGGGGACGGCAGCGTTCGCCGGCTGGGGGAGGATGCCTCGGAAGCGTGGCTCAAGTCCGCTTCCCTAAAGCGTTTCGGCGTCCTCCATTTCGCCACCCACGCGGTGACCGACGAGGTGAACCCCGACCGCTCGGGCGTCCTGCTCGCTCCCGGAGCGAAGAACCAGGACGGCCTGCTGCAGATCCGCGAGATCGTGGACCTCGACCTGCGCGGCCGGGCCGTCGTCCTCTCCGCATGCAGCAGCAACACGGGCGTCGTGTTGCGAGGCGAGGGAGTCATGAGCCTCGCCCGCGCCTTCTTCCAGGCCGGCGCCCGCACCGTGGTGGCGAGCCTCTGGCGGCTGCGGGACGACGAGGCTGCGGACTTCTTCGACCACTTCTACAAGCATCTCGGGCACGGCACCTCGATCGCCGCCGCCGCCCAGTCTGCCCGCAAAGACCTGATCGCCGCCGGAGCCCCCGCCGCTGCCTGGGCCGGCATCGTCGTCCTGGGCGACGGTGACCTGGTACCGCTGCCGGGTGGAAGGAAGGGGTGGACCGTACCCTTCTGGGCCTGGGCGGCGGGCTCGGCGGTCCTCATCGTGTGCCTCGCCGCCGCCTTCCATAGGCGACGGCGTACACCGTGACGTTCAACACCACCACGAATACCCCCAGCCCGATCTGTATGGACTTGCTCAAACCCTCCGGGTAGAGCACGCGCGTGATGTAGTGCTCGATGAAGCCGCCCTGGTAGCCGGCTTGGCCGCCGAGATGGCGGAGGCGGTTCTCCAGGGGGGTCAACGGACAGATCGTCTGGGTGAATTCGACGATCGCTCCCCAGATCACGGCGGGCAGATGGACCCAGGCTACGCGGGGCCAGCGCAGGACGAGGAGCCCTCCCAAGCAGACGAAGAGCACGAACCCGAGATGGAGGACGACGAGGAGATCCGCCAGAATCCGATAGGCCATCTCTCATCCCTCCACTCAGCGCGCCCGCAGCTCTTCGCGCCGCACGGTGAGGTTCTCCACACGGTCGCGATCGACCTCGACTCCCGTCCCGGGACGGTCCGCCGGCACCCTGATCCACCCCTCCTCGTCCATGGTCCACTCGGGGGTGACGATGTCCCGCTCCCAGTAGCGCTCACTGGGGGAAACGTCGCCGGGGAGGGTGAAGTTCGGCAGTGAAGCCAGGGCCACGTTGTGGCCGCGCCCCACGCCGCTCTCCAGCATGCCGCCACACCAGACGGGGATGCCATGCCCAGCGCAGAGGTCGTGGATGGTTTTCGATGGCTGGAAGCCGCCGACACGCCCAGGCTTGATGTTGACGATCCGGCCGGAGCCGAGATGGATCATGTCCTCCGCCCGCTCGACGGAGGTGATGGTCTCGTCGAGACAGATGGGAGTCTTCAGCAGGTTCTGGAGATGGGCGTGGCGCAGCAGGTCGTCCCAGGCGAGCGGCTGCTCGATCATCATCAGGCCGAGCTCGTCCAGGGCTTGCAGGCTCGCCGTATCGTCCAGGGTGTAGGCGTTGTTGGCATCGGCCATCAGCGGCGCGGCAGGGCCCAGGGCCTCGCGGGCGGCACGCACGTACTCGACGTCCGCTCCCGGCTTGATCTTGATCTTCACCTTGCGATAGCCCCGCGCCAGCGACGCCCCCGCCTTCTCCACCAGGGCGGCGGGGCTCGCCTGAATCCCCAGGGAGATGCCGACGCGGATGCGCTCCCGCGTGCCGCCGAGCTTCTTCGAGAGGGAGATCCCCTCCGTGCGCGCCGCCAGCTCCCAGGCTCCCATCTCGACCGCGCCCTTGGCCATCTGATGCCCACGGAAGTTCTCCTCCAGCGCCGGATGGACCTCCTCCGGGCCGGCGAAGGAGCGGCCCAGGACCCGCGGCGCCGCCCATTCGCGAATGGCGAGCCAGGCGGTGTCGATCGTCTCCGGGCCGTAGTTGGGGAGCTCCCCGGCCACGCACTCGCTCCACGCCGCGACACCGTCGGCGCTCTTGAGCTCCAAGAGGAAGATGCGGCGCCGGCTCTGGGTGCCGGAGGAGATCTGGAACGGCTCCTTCAAGGCGAGCGCGACCTCGCGCAGGGTGATGGCTTCGATGCGCAGCATGTCTACCCTTGAGCCTCCATTCCATAGAAACAGCGGCCGTCTTCGCGGTCGCGATAGAAGACCTCGACGCGATAACCGCGGGCGAGATAGGTCTCGAAAGCCAGCCGGGTGGAGGTGCGCCATGCGGCGGCCGCCGCCGGCCGCTCGGCCTTCACCGTCTGCACGTCCTGCGGAATCTCGACCTGCACCCGGGGCGCCACGGGCAGCTCTCCAGGGACCTCGCCGCCAGGATTGGCCACGGGCGCCCCACGGAAAGGCTCGTCACTGCCGGCCCGCTTGTCCCGCAGGGCGTGCGCCACCCGCTCGCTCGCGATCCGCCAGGAGACGATGAAGCGGTCCGTGCCGATCCCCTGGGCCAGCTCGCTGAACAGCTCCCCCTCGTACATGTCCTCCACGTACTCGGCCACGCCGACGCCCAGGTGGTTGAAGTTGAGATGGGCGTTGCGCGCCTCCAGGGGATCGTAGGTCCACTGGACCTCCTCGATGCCGAGCGGCAGGAGGCACTCGCGCTGATAGAGCTTGAGGCGGGTGCCGAGCCCCAGGTCCCGCCCCGCGGGAGCGACGGCGAGCATGTGCGACCAGTGAAAAGGAATGCCGTCCTTCACGCCCGCGAGGCCGAGGACGAAGCCGAGAAGGCGCGCTTCGGCCGTGAACGCGCCGGCCACGATGCCACCCGCCTTCTGAATGACCTTCAGGATCGAGAGGGGCACGACGTCCGAGAACTCCCGCCCCCACGTGGCCCGCTGCAGGTCGATGCAGGCGTGATAGTCGGCCACGGACGACAGCGGACGGAAGGTCAGCCCGTCGGGATTGGTGCGCTCGGGGAACGTGGTCGTCATGGCGCGGGGAATCTTGTCACAGGCCGTCAGATCCCGTACCTCGCCCTCCGCCCGGTATATGGTTCTCCCATGACCGCGGGAATCGATTTCCGGCGCTATCGCAAAGTGCGCCGCTTCGTCACCCGCGTCTTCCTGCACGTGGTGTGGTGGGACGTGGTGCTCAATGCCCCTGGGCTGCGCAAGCTGCGGCGGCCGGCGGTCGCGCGGTACCAGGAGATCGCCCGGCGCTACCGCAACCTGGCGGCGGAGATGGGCGGCGTGCTGATCAAGATCGGCCAGTTCCTCTCCACCCGGGTGGATCTGCTGCCGGCCGCCGTCACCCGCGAGCTCGCCGGCTTGCAGGACGAAGTGCCCGCGTCTCCATTTGCGACGATCATCGCCCAGGTCGAGGCGGATTTCGGCCGGCCGGTCTCCGAAATCTTCTCCTGGGTCTCCCCCATCGCCCTCGGCGCGGCCTCGCTGGCCCAGGTCCATGCCGCCCGCCTCCCGGGCGGCGAGCCGGTGGTGGTGAAGGTGCTGCGCCCCGGCATCGAGGTGCTGGTGGAGACCGACCTCGCGGCGGCGCGCCTCGCCCTGCGCCTCCTCAAGCTCTGGGGGCGCCTGCGGCTGCGGGTCGACCTCGACCGCGTGGGGCAGGAGCTGACGGAAACCACCCGCTGCGAGCTCGACCTCGCCGCCGAGGGGCGCAACGCCGAGCGTTTCGCCCAGGACTTCGCCGCCGATCGCCGCGTCCACATCCCCAAGGTGTTCTGGCCGCAGAGCGCCCGCCACACCCTCACCCTGGAGAACGCCGGTTATCTCAAGATCGGCGATGTCGCGGCGCTCGAGGCCGCCGGTATCCGCCCCACCGAGGTGGCGCGCAGCCTGTACCGGATCTACATGCAGCAGATCTTCGTGCATCATTTCGTGCACGCCGACCCCCATCCCGGAAACCTTTTCGTCCGTCCCCTGCCGCTGGCGGGCGAGAGCGGCTTCGGCCCGGGCGATCCCGTGCCGGCGCCGCCAGGCGGCGAGCCCCGGCCGTTCCAGATCGTATTCGTAGACTTCGGGATGGTGGCGGTGATCCCCGAGCGGCTGCGGGCGGCATTGCGGGAGTACGTGATCGCCCTCGCGACGCGTGACGCGGAACGGATCGTCCGCTCCTACGTGGCGGCCGGCGTGCTCCTCCCGGGCGCGGACCTGACGCGGCTGGCGGAGGTGCACGAGGAGATGTTCACCCGTTTCTGGGGCGTGAGCATCGGCAGCCTGACGGGGGTCGCGCTCTCCGAGGCCGGCTACTTCGTGAGCCACTACCGGGACCTGATCTATGCCCTCCCCTTCCAGGTGCCCGTGGACCTCCTGTTCGCGGGGCGGGCCGTGGGGCTGCTGGCCGGCATCGCCACTTCGCTCGATCCGGACCTCGACCTGTGGGCCGAGACCATCCCCTTCGGCGAGCGGCTGGCGGCCGAGGAGCTGCGGCGCGACTGGCGCGGGCTGATCCGCGAAGGGGTGCTCCAGCTTCAGGTCCTGCTCGGCCTGCCGCGCCGGGTGGAAACCTTTTTGAACCAGGCCGAGCGAGGGACTCTCACCATCCAGACCGCCCTCGCTCCGGAGGCGCGCAAAGCCGTCCAGCGCCTGGAGCGCTCGGTGCGCCAGATGGCCTGGATGATGGTCACGGGGGGATTGCTCGTCTCGGGCGCCGTCCTGCACGGCGCGGGCGAGACGGCCGGGCGGTTCCTGATGGTCGCCGCGGCCGTCACGTTCCTGTGGGCCATCCTCTCGAAACGGTAGCTCTCAGCAGGTGGTATGCGGAGGCTTCGTGCCGCACTGCCGGAGGCAGAGGTTGTGGATCACACCGCAATGATTGCAGGACGGAGCGCAGTTGGCCAGGCAGACGTCCAGGTCGTCCTCGCACTTGTCGGCACAGGTGCAGTAGGGGTCGGCCGCGCTGCACTGGGTGACGACGCCGTCGCAGGTGAGGGAGGTGCCCGGCACGCTGGAGCACGAGGTCGTGGGCGTACAGGAGAGAGTGGAGTTGGAACAGGTCGTCGTGCACGTCGTGGCTTCCGCGGAGGGGACCATTCCCGTGGAAGCCAGCACCACCACGATCAACAGCCCGGCCAGGATCAACAGTCGTCGCATGTCTTTCTCCTTTCCAAAGAAAGCCAGTATAGGGAGCGCTCCGCGGGCGGGCTTGAACGTTCTTGCTGAAGTTGGGAAGGCCCGCAAGCTCGCAGGCATTGGAGACGGCGCCGCGATGCCGTAGAATCGCTGACCAGGATGAGAGACGACGAGATCGAGGAGCTCGAGATCCCCCAGGACGACGCCGCGTCGTTCCTGGACCGGCTGGATTCCGACCTGGACGACTTCGGCGCCAGGGAGCATCCGCCGGCCGGCCCCCCCTTGAGCCGGCGGGAGATCGACGACCTCGTCGACCACGTCCTGGACGAAGAGGTGGCCCGGCTCACCGGACAACCGCCCGGACAACCGCCGAAGAAGACGATGTGAGGGCTTCGGCTCCGCGCCGCAGCCGGATCAATCCACCTTCACGCCCAGCCGCCCGCTCAGGTCCTTGAAGACCTGCACCCACTCGGCCGCCACGGCGTCCCCTGCTTCCGCCTTCTCCTTCTGCAGGGGATAGAAAACGCGCCGCAGCTCGTAGCAGCCGTTCTGGGCGCGCCAAAGGTCGACCTTGAAGGGAGGAGTGCGGGCCAGGGAGACGGTGGAGTCCATCTTGCGCAGCAACTCGGGGCTTTCGGGGTGCTCGGAGAGGCGCTGCACGAGGGTCTCCAGGGCGCGCGCCAGGGCGTAGGAGAGACCCTGGACGTCGAGGTCCACCTGCAGGGTCTCTCTCTCCGCGAGCAGGCTCTGCACCTCGCCGGGGTCCGCTTCGGGGTTCTCCACCGAGCGCCGGAGGTCGACGTTCAGCACGAACTCGGCGGCGGCGCCGAAGGCCTTGGGCAAGGGGTTTCCCAGGCTGCGCAGGAAGCGCATGAGCGGCGCGTGCTGCTCGAAGACTTCCCTGAATTGAAGCTCCACTTCACCGAGAGTGGAGGCCAGGATGAGGTCGAGGATGCGGCGCTGATCGTCGCGGAAAAGTGACTTCAACGAATAGGGAACGTGGATGAAGTAGCGGTCCAGCCGGCGGATCACGTCCGCCAGGTCGCCGTGCTCGAAGGCGCTGCCGGCCTCGGAGAGGAGCTTCTGGTAGGCCTCCTCGGTTTCGAAAGGACGCACCCCGGCGTTCAGGTTGTGGTCCCCGAAGTGGAGGACGCCGAACACGAGCTCCCCCATCTTCCCCGTCACCCGCGAGGTGATGTGGACCTTGCCGATCGAAAGGCGCGAGCGCCCCGCACGGCCGGCGCGGAACAGGCGGCCGTTCTCCCGCTCCACGGTGTAGCAGTAGACCTGCGCCCGAGCCGGCAGCTCCTCGAAAAGGGAGGCCGTGGCGTAATGCGCGGCCACCCGCGGCAGGTCCACCATGGCCGGGCGCACCCGCCGCTCGTAGAGATCCCGCCCGGTACCGCTCTCCGGTACGTTGCTCTTCGCCTTCTCCAGGTGGCTGAGGAAAACTTTTTCGACCGGCGTCTCGAAAAGCTGCTCCGCGAGCTGCACCACGCGGCCGGCATAGCTCAAGACCTGCACGGATTCGATCCCCGCCAGGTCGTTGAAGAACCAGCCGCAGCTCGTGTACATGAGCATGGCGTGGCGTTGCATCTCCAGCAGGCGCAGGGCGCGGACGCGGCGGTCCCCCTGCGGCGGCTTCCCCCTGGAGACGCGGGTGAGGAAGGCGTCCACGCTCTCCGGCGAGCGGTCGAGGAGCACTTGGACGTACTCGTTCCGGGCGGCCCAGGGAGCGGGGAAAAGCTCGCCGGCCGCCGCTTCGAAGCGGGGGGCAACCTCGTCGCGCAGCCAGTCCAGGGCCTGGCGCAGCGGCGCCCGCCAGGCCTGGTTCCAGCCGGGACGGCCCCCGGTGTGGCAGCCGCAATCCTCCCGCCAGCGCCCCACGCCGTGCGAGCAGCTCCACGCGGTGTTCCCGGCGATCTCGACCTCCATCTCCGGCGGCTGGAGCGCCAGGTACTCGCCGTAGTTGGTGAGGCGGGCAAGCCCGTGGGACTGGACGTGATGGAGGGCGTAGGAGAGGGCCATCTCGCCGTAGCGATGGTGGTGACCGTAAGTCTCGCCGTCGGTCGCGATGTTGATCAGCCGCGGCCGGTCCGGCTCCGCGGGGACGGCGGCCAGCAGCCGGTCCGCGAAGCGCACGCCGCTCTCGAGCAACCCTTCGAAGGCCACGGCGCGGGAGACGCCGCCATCGTAGAAGAAGACGGCGAGGCGTTTCCCCGAAGGGAAAACCACTTCATAGGGCACCGTGGTATCGATCCCCCCGCCGCTCACGTCCTCCCACTCCTCTTTCTTTTCCCCTTTCTTCGTCCTCACCCGCCGGGCCTGGTGGGGCGCCAGGATGGTGAAGCGGACTTCCGCCTCCGCCAGCAGCTCCAGGGTTTCCAGGTCCACGGCCGCCTCGGGGAGCCACATCCCCTCGGCCGCGCGGCCGAAGCGATGCGCGAAATCCGCCAGCCCCCAGCGGATCTGGGTCTCTTTGTCCCGCCGGTTGGCGAGGGGGAAGATGAGGTGATTGAACCCCTGGGCAATGGCGGAGCCGTGGCCGGAGAAGAGCACGCGGCTCTCCGCGTCCGCCTCCAGGATGGAGCGGTAGACCTCCGGCTTCTTCGCCTCCAGCCAGGCGAGCAGGGTGGGACCGAAGTTGAAGCTGATCTGGGCGTAATTGTTGACGATCCGCTCGATACGCCCCGCTTCGTCGAGGATGCGCGAGGCGGCGTTGGGCGCGTAGCACTCGGCCGTGATGCGCTCGTTCCAGTCGTGGTAGGGGTAGGCCGAGTCCTGCACCTCCACCGCTTCCAGCCACGGGTTCTCCCGGGGCGGCTGGTAGAAGTGGCCGTGGATGCAGAGGAAGCGTTGCATGGAAAGGCGAAGAAAAAAGGGACAACAGGGACTTCAGGGACTCCAGGGACGCCTTATACAGGCTCGCCCTCCTCGGCTTCCTGATCGTCTTCTTCGTTTTCGTCCCTGGGGTCCCTGTCGTCCCTGCTGTCCCTTTCTTCCTCTTCCTCCACCGGCTCCCGCTGCAGGAGCAGCACCCCCAGCGGCGGCAGCTTCAGCGCCACCGAGTGGCCTCGCCCGTGCTTGGGGATTTCCTCGGACTCCACGCCCCCGTAGTTCCCCAAGCCGCTGCCGCCGTACTCGGCGGCGTCGCTGTTCAGGACCTCCCGCCAGTAGCCGGCGGCAGGAACGCCGATCCGGTAGTGTTCCCGCACCACGGGGGTGAAGCTGAAGACGGCGAGGATGGGCTCGCCCGCGCTCTTCCCTTTGCGCAGGTAGGCGATGACGCTGTTTTCCGCGTCCGAGCCGTCGATCCACTCGAAGCCGGCGGGATCGCAGTCCAGCTCGTGGAGGGCCGGCTCGCTGCGATAAAGATGGTTCAGGTCCTCCAGGAAGCGGCAGACGCCAGCGTGCCCCTTTTCCCCCAGGAGGTGCCAGTCGAGGCTCGCGTCGTGGTTCCACTCCTTCCACTGCGCCAGCTCGCCGCCCATGAACAGCAGCTTCTTGCCCGGCTGCGACCACATGTAGCCGTAGAGGAGGCGCAGGTTGGCGAGCTTCTGCCAGGCGTCGCCCGGCATCTTGTTGGCGAGCGACCCCTTGCCGTGCACCACCTCGTCGTGCGAAAGCGGCAGCACGAAGCTCTCCTTGAAGGCGTAGACCATGCGGAAGGTGATCTCGTTGTGGTGGTAGCGCCGGTAGACGGGATCCTCGCCGAAGTAGGAGAGGGTGTCGTGCATCCACCCCATGTCCCACTTGTAGCCGAAGCCCAGGCCGCCCAGGTAGGTGGGGCGGGAGACCAGGGGCCAGGCCGTCGACTCCTCGGCGATCACCACCGCCGTGGGCGCGGCCGCGGCCACCTCGTCGTTGACCGTGCGCAGGAAGGCGATCGCCTCCAGGTTCTCACGCCCGCCGTGCTCGTTGGAGATCCACTCCCCGGCCTGGCGCGAGTAGTCGAGGTAGAGCATGGAGGCCACGGCGTCCACCCGCAGGCCGTCCGCATGGTATTGCTCCAGCCAGAAGACGGCGCTACTGGTGAGGAAGCTGCGCACCTCGTTCCGGCCATAGTTGAAGATGTAGCTCGCCCAGTCGGGATGGAACCCCTTGCGCGGGTCCGCGTGCTCGTAGAGGTGGGTACCGTCGAAGAAGGCCAGCCCGTGCTCGTCGCCCGGGAAGTGGGAAGGGACCCAGTCGAGGAGGACGCCGATCCCCGCCTGGTGCAGGGTGTCGATGAGGAACATCAGGTCCTGCGGCGTGCCGTAGCGGCTGCTGGCCGCGAAGTAACCGAGCGACTGGTATCCCCAGGAGCCGTAGAACGGGTGCTCCATGATGGGGAGGAGCTCGACGTGGGTGAAGCCCAGGCGCTTCACGTGCTCGGCGAGGAGGGGCGCGGCCTCGCGATAGGTGAGCGAGCGGTTCCCCTCCTCCGGCACCCGCCGCCACGAGCCGAGGTGGAGCTCGTAGGTGGAGATCGGGGCCGCGAGCGACTGCTTCTCCAGCCGCGACGCCATCCACTCCCCGTCCTGCCAGGTGTAATCGAGGTCCCAGACGATCGAGGCGCGCAGCGGCGGCTTCTCGGCGTAGAAGGCGAAGGGGTCCGCCTTGTCCACCCGGTAACCGTTGTAGCGGGAGATGACGTGGTACTTGTACCGCACCCCCGGCGCGACTCCCGGGACGAAGGTCTCCCAGACCCCGGAGGTCCCCCGCGCCGTCATCAGGTGCGCCCGTTTGTCCCACAGGTTCCAGTCGCCGATGACCGAGACCTGGGCGGCGTCCGGCGCCCAGACGGCGAACCAGGTCCCCTTCTCTCCCGCGTGCTCCCCGCCGTGGGCGCCGAGCTTCTCGTAGAGCCGGAAGTGGGTCCCTTCGTTGAAGAGGTAGAGGTCCTGCTCGCTGATCGGGCTGGTCATGAAGCCCCTCGCCGCCTCCGCAGCTCGTCCACCCGCTTGAGCGGCTCCACCACGCCGGCCCGCGTCGAGAATTCCTCGAAGGAGTAGCGGGCCTTGCGCTGCCAGTTGGGCCTCTCCGTGTGGGTGCCGGGGACGTTCTGCGGCTCCATCTCGTGCCACAGGTCCTCCAGGTTCACCAGCACCATGCGGGCGGGGCTCGCCGCCAGGTGCTCCAGGAGCCGCAGGAGGATGGCCTCCTGGGTGGCGGCGCCACGCCCGCGCAGCTCAGGGGGAAGAGCCTCCTCCAGGGTGCGGCGGATGGCTCCCCGCCGGTCGCGCTCAGCCTGCGCCTGCTCGGGAGTGTAGAGGCCGAGGCTCTGCAGCTCCTCCACGTCCTTCCCCTGGCAGAACCCCTGGAAGGTGGGCATGTCGTGAGTGTTCAAGCTGGCGACCGTCTGGGCCGGGGGCTCGCGCACCCCCGCGCTTCCGGGTTGCAGCTCGTATTGCACCACGCACATGCCGTAGACCTGGTGGCGGTCCATGGACTCGTAGACCTCGGGAGGCACGGTCCCCAGGTTCTCCCCCACGATCATCGCCCGGTGGCGGTGGCTCTCCAGGGCGAGCACGGCATAGAGCTCCTCGGCGGGGTAGGTGACGTAGACGCCGCCGGCGTTGTCCATCCCCTTGGGGATCCAGAACAGGCGGTGGAGCTGCATCACGTGATCGAGCCGCAGCATGCCGGCGTGCTCCAGGTGATGGCGCAGGCAGTCGATGACGTGCCCGTACCCCCGCTCCCGCAGCCGGTCGGGCTGGAGGGGAGGGAATCCCCAGTTCTGCCCCTGGGTGAAGAGCGAATCCGGCGGCGCGCCGGCCGAGGCCTCCTGGGCGAAGAGGTCGCGCTCCAGCCAGACGTCGAAGGCGCTGCCGTGGACGCCCAGGGGAATGTCGAGATAGAGCCCCGGGCCGCGCTTCCTGGCTTCGCCGGCCAGAGCCCGCATCTGCTGGTCCGCGGCCCACTGGGTCCAGAGGTAGTAGCGCCGGTCCTCCTCGTCGTAATCGGCGGGCGCGAGGGTCCCTTCCCGCGGCCGCTCGGGCCACACCTGCCAGGGCTCGCCGCGGCGGTCGCCCACGGCGCGGAAGGCGGCGTAGGTTTCGAGGTGGGGCTTGCTGGCGACGAAACGGGCCAGCTCCTCCTCGCGCGAGCCGGGGCGCGCGAAGAAACGGTAGGCGAGCTCCTCCAGCACCCGGCGCTTGAGGGCCATGAGCCGCGGATAGTCGACCTTCGGCGCCGCCCGCAGCGCCTCCACCTCGCGCTGGAACTCCGGCGACTCGATGAGCCGGCGGGCGGCGGCGCAGTCCTCCATCTCCGGCAGACGGCGGGGATCGAGATACAGCTCGTTCCAGAACAGGCGCGAGGCCGGGGCGTAGGGGCTGGGCTCGCACGGCTCGTCGAGGAAGGCGGCAAGCAGAGGGAGCGTGCCGACCACGCCGCCGCCCAGCCCCGCCGTCCACTCGGCCAGGGTTTCGAGGTCCGAGAAGTCGCCGGCGCCCCAGCTCCGCGCCGTGCGCAGGGCATAGAGGGGGAGGAAGACGCCCCACAGCGGCTTGCCGTCGCCGCCGTAGCAGCGTGACGGGGCCGAGATGACGAGCGACTGCGCCGAGTGGCCCGCGACCTCCACGGTGAGGTGGTGATACCCCGGCGGCAGGGGCTCGGAGAGGGTCAGCCGCCGGCCGGGGCGGTCGCCCCCCTCGGGGGCCCAAGTCTCGGGGAGGCTCGCGAGGTCCACCATCTGCGCCCGCCGCTCCCCGCCTTCGAGGTCGAGGTGATAGGCGAGGGAGCCGCCGGCGGTGCCGGGTCGCAGCTCGACGGCCGGGGCATGGCCGTCCCAGGCCACGATCACCGGCTCCACGAGGCGACTCGCCAGCTCCTGGCGCCGCTCCGCCAGCGCTTCGGCCACGTCGGCGAAGCCTTCGACGGGGACCTGCAGGGCACGCAGCGTGGCGAACAGAGACTCCGGGCCCGCTTCCACGTAGCGGCCCAGGGCATCGTGGTAGGCGGTCTGCAGCCCATACATGCGGGCCAGGGTGAGAAGCTCTTCGTGTTCGGTCGGCAACGTCGTCCCCACTCTCTCCAGGCGGTCCCGAGGATCTTGACCCAGGCGGGACAGTGGTTCAATTCCTACCCGGCTCGGCCGGGAAGGCCCCATGCTGAAACCAACGAAGCATACCGGCAACCTCGCGGAAGGGCGAGCGCCCGCACAAGGCGCCCGCCGGAGATGATAGTCCCCATGGGGGCGACTGCGCTCGGCGGCGAGCTCCGAGGCGGCGCGGTCGCAAAGGACGACAAGGACACCAGGGACGTCAAGGACAAGAAGGACGGCTGAGCCCACGGCGTCCTCGTCCCTGGTGTCCTTGGTGTCCCTGTTCTTCGTCCTTCTGCCACGCAGGCTCCTACGTTTCCCCTTCGCGTCTGGGAGGAAGACAGCCTTCAGCAGAACCCGAAGCGGTTATGATGACTGTTCGAGGCAAAAGACCATGACCCGCTTGCCCTACCTCTGGGACTATGACATCGACGAGACGACCTTCGAGGAGATCCTCGCAGGCCAGAGGACCCTCGGCCGACTGGACCGTGACTGGGCGGCGGTCCGGCTCCTCGAATACGCTCCCTACAAGGAGATCGTCCACCGGTTGGGGTATCGCTCTCTGGTCGAAGACTGGCCCCGCTGGCGCCCGCGGATTCGCTCCGAAGGCAGGAAACGCGGCTTCGACTTCCTTGCGCATTGGCTCCCGGAGCACCATCCGGAGCTCCTTTAGCGGAATCCTGACTTGAACGTCTCAGCGGCGGCGGAGACCGCCCGTGCATGTTCCGCCCCACCCCCCAAGGCCCCATCACCCGCCTCCGCATGGCCTCGACCTTCCTGGGCCGGCCGGTGTACCAGGTTTCGGCCTATGCCTTCGCGGACCTGCTGATCGACAGCGGCCCTCCTCAGCGGGCAGGGGAGCTCGTGGCGTGGTGCCGCGGGGGACCGGTGCGGCGAGTGGTGCTCACCCATCATCATGAGGACCACGTGGGGGGCGCCGCGGCGCTGCAGGCGGAGCTCGGGCTTCCCGTCCTGGCCCCCGCCGGGGCCGTGGCCATCCTCGCCGAGGGGCTGCGGATGCCCCTCTACCGCCGGGCGGTGTGGCGCTCGCCGCGGCGGTTCCGGGCCGAGCCGCTGGGGCCGGTGGTCGAGGGAGAGGGCTACCGGCTGCGGGTGATCCCCACGCCGGGGCATGCCTTCAGCCACGTCTGCCTATTCGACGAGGAACGGCGCTGGCTCTTCTCCGGCGACCTCTACGTCCACGAGCGGGTGAGCTACCTGCGGCGGATCGAGAGCGTCCGCGAGCACCTCGCATCTCTGCGTCGGGTATTGGCCCTGGAGCCGGAGCTGCTGATCTGTGACCACGCGGGCATCTTGGACCACGCGGCCGAGCGGCTGGCGCGCAAGATCGGCTGGTGGGAGGACCTCGGCGGGAAGGCGCGGGAGCTGCGCGACCGGGGACTCCCTTTGAACGAGATCTCGCGGCGTCTTCTGGGGCGGGAAGGGATCCTCGCTTGGCTGAGCTTCGGAGATTTCTCCCACCGCAACCTGATCCGCGAGCTGGTCAGCTCCTGACACTGACAGAGGGGAGACCTTCCCGGACGGGTACGAGCCCGTACCCGTCCGGGAGAGCTTGCGGGCCCTCAGGCCGCGACGGCCACCTCTTCGACTCCCACCTCGACCTCTTCGAAGCGGGCGCTGAAGTGACGCAGCACTTTGGGCGCGAAGGTCATCTTGAGGCCCTTCAGGGTGTGGCGCTGCGCGCGGATGTCTTCCAGCACGCCGGACACGTACTCCAGGTGCGAGTTGGTAAAGACGCGGCGCGGCACGGCGAGGCGGATCAGCTCCATGGGCGCCGGGATGAGCTTGCCGGTCATCGGGTCGTCCTTGCCGAACATGACGCTGCCGATCTCCACGCCGCGGATGCCGCCTTCGCGGTAGAGGGCCACGGAGAGCGCCTGGGCCGGGAACTGCTCCTGGGGAATGTGGGGCAGGAGCCTCTTGGCGTCGATGTAGACGGCATGGCCGCCCGTGGGCTGCATGATGGGGATGCCGGCCGCCGTCAGCATGGCGCCGAACTGCTCCACCTGCGTGACGCGGAAGCGGAGGTAGTTCTCGTCCAGCACCTCGCGCAGACCGCGGGAGACGGCTTCGAGGTCGCGCCCGGCAAGGCCGCCGTAGGTGGGGAACCCCTCGATGATGATCAGCTTCTGCTTCAGGACCTCGAGCAGCTCCTCGTTGCGGGTGGCGAGGAAGCCGCCGATGTTGGCCAGGCCGTCCTTCTTGGCGCTCATGGTGCAGCCGTCGGCGTAGCTGAAGATCTCCTTGACGATCTCGGCCACCGAGCGCTGGCTCTGCCCCGCCTCGCGCTGCTTGATGAACCAGGCGTTCTCCGCGAAGCGGCAGGCGTCGATATAGAACGGGATGCCGAATTCGCGGCAGAGGCCCGAGACCGCCCGGATGTTGGCGAGCGACACCGGCTGGCCGCCGCCCGAGTTGTTGGTCAGCGTCAGCATGCAGGCCGGAATGTCGTTGCCCCGCTCATCGAAAAGTTGGAGCAGCCGTACCAGGTCCATGTTCCCCTTGAAGGGATGAGGGTTCTGGGCATCCCGGCTCTCGGCGATCACCAAGTCCAGAGCCGTGCCGCCGTTGACCTCGATGTTGGCCCGTGTGGTGTCGAAATGGCAGTTGTTGGGAATGACCATCCCCGGCCGGGTGAGCAGGGTCGAGAACAGGAGGTTCTCGGCGACGCGGCCCTGATGGACGGGAAGGAAGTGCGGGAAACCAAAGACGTCCTGGATGGTTTCCTGCAAGTGGAAGAAATTGCGGGCTCCCGCGTAGGCTTCGTCCCCTTGCATCATGCCCGCCCATTGGTTGTCGGACATGGCCGAGGTTCCGGAATCGGTGAAAAGATCGATGAACACCGCTTCCGAAGGGATCTGGAAGAGGCTGAATCCTCCCTTGACCAGGAGTTTTTCGCGCTCGTTCCGGGGCAGGAGCTGGATCTTCTCGACGACTTTGACGCGCCACGGCTCAGGCAAGGCTCTGCTGCTCATTGATTCTCCCCCCATTTCAGTGCCACCCGGGGAGGGCGGCGAAAATAAGACCAGACCTTCAAAGCCCAGCGGCTGCGAAATGGCTCTTCGTTGCCGCCGGTTACCTGTAGAGTGCGGGACACCCCACAAAGCGGGACAAACTTCGCGAGACTTTTTCCCGGCCTCCCTATAATAGCCCAAATGGACTCCGCGGCGACCGAGACAAGGCTGCGACAATTCTTCACCGAGACTGGGGGACCGGAGATCGCCGCCGCCTACCTCTTCGGCAGTGTCGCCCGCGGGACCGCCCGGCCGGGGAGCGACGTGGACGTGGGCATCCTCTATACGGAGGAGCCGCCGCGGACCCTCGCCGGGCTCGGCCTCGACCTGGAGGGGGACCTGGAGCGCCTCCTTGGCCTGCCGGTTCAGGTCGTCGTCCTGAACCGTGCGCCCGTGGACCTCATCGTGCGGGTGCTGCGGGACGGCAAGCTGCTCCACGAGGGAAACCACGCCCGGCGGGTGAGCTTCGAGGTCCGCTCCCGCATGGAATTCTGGGACCTGGAGCCGTTCCTGCGCCGGTATCGCAAGCTGGAAGAGAGGCCGAGTTGACGGACCGGGAGCTCGTTGCCAAGAAACTCGCCCTCATCGAGACCTGCGTCCACGATCTCCGGACCCTGGCTCGCCCGGAAGAGATGAAGCAGGACGTCCGCGAGGAGCGCTTCATCGAGCACACCCTCCAGATCGCCATCCAGGCAGCCCTGGACGTGGCGGCCCACATCGTCGCCGACGAGAGCCTGGGAGAGCCACGCACGAACCGGGACCTGTTCGACCTGCTGGAGCGCCACGGCTGGCTTTCCGGGGAGCTGGCGAACGAGCTCCGCCAGATGGTGGGCTTCCGGAACGTCCTCGTCCATGGCTACGGCGACGTGGACCTGGAGATCGTCGAAGAGATCGTCCGCCACCACGTGGGCGATCTCCTCCGCTTCGTCGCGGCTATTCGGGGGAAGGTGTAGGCGAAGCCTACTCGAAAATCCGCTCCAAGGGGATCACCAGGCCCGGCAGCAAGGGAGTCTCCAGCCGGTCCCCCGGACGACGTCGAAGGGAGCGGCATAGAGGAAACCGAGCCTCTGCTCGTAGATCGGGACACTGAGCAACCGGTAGAGATTCCCCGAAGCGCGTTGATGCCTCTTCTTGGGTGCGGGGCTCACGTAGTGCTCTCCTCCGATGAGCTCGTGCCGTCGGCCGTCGTTCGGGAAGAGCAGGTAGTCCTCGTAGATGAGCTTGGCTTTGTCTGGCATCCCCATGGGCCCGGTTATACCATCCCCGAGCCATGTCCTCTTCTCCTCTCATCGAGCTGCGCGACCTCACCAAGGCCTACGAGGAAGGAAGCCGGCGGCGGATGGTGTTGTGCGGTGCGAACGCCTCCTTCGCCCGGGGAGAGATGGTGGTGCTCGTCGGGCGGAGCGGGACGGGGAAGTCGACTCTGCTCAACCTCCTATCGGGGATCGACCAGCCGGATTCGGGTGAGGTGATCATCGACGGCGTCTCCATCTCCACCCTCTCCGAGCGGGAGCGGACCCTGTTCCGCCGCGACCGGATCGGCTTCGTCTTCCAGTTCTTCAACCTCATCCCCACGCTCACCGTGGAGGAGAACATCCTCCTCCCTCTGGAGTTGAAAAGAAGGAAGGTGAGCCGGGAGGAGCGGCAAGGTGCCCTGCATCTATTAGAAGAGGTCGGCCTGGCGGACCGCGGCGGGAGCTATCCGGACCGGCTCTCCGGCGGCGAGCAACAGCGGGTGGCGGTGGCGCGGGCCCTGGCCCACGATCCCTTCCTCGTCCTCGCCGACGAGCCCACGGGCAATCTCGATCTCGAGACCGGCCTCCAGGTACTGGAGATCCTCGACCGTCTCACCCGCCGTGCCGGCAAGACCCTGGTAATGGTCACCCACAGCCCCGAGGTGGTGGGGCTCGCTGACCGCGTGTTCCGTATCGAGGACTGCCGGCTGGTGGAGAGGACGGGGGCGGGCGGATAATGGCAGCGATGGACACCCTTCGGCTGCGAGGTCAGGAATAGCCATGCCCGAATTGCTGCGCCCTCCCGAGGTCAAGCTCCCGGAAGAGCTCGTCAAGGGCCTGTGGCGCATGAATCCCTGGTGGGGAGGCGATCCCCTCCCGGCTCTCCCCGTCACCAGGCGCCATCTGGTACGGCAGATCCATCTCCGCCTCGAGCGTCGCCTCGCCCCTGCCGTGGTCGTGCGCGGGCCCCGCCAGATCGGCAAGACGACCGCCCAGTTGCACGTCCTGCAGGACCTCCTGGACTCCGGAGTTCCACCTCGGAACATCTTTCGAGTCCAAGCCGACGAGCTCACCGAGATCGAGGCCTTCTCCGAGCCGATTCTGCGGCTCGTCGACTGGTACGAGCAAGAGATCCTCGGCCAGACCCTCAACCGGGTAGCGCATCAGGGCCAACCGACCTACCTGTTGTTCGACGAGGTCCAGAACCTCCGCAATTGGGCTCCGCAGATCAAGCTCCTCGTCGACCACTCGACGACTCAGGTGTTGATCACGGGAAGCTCGGCGCTCAGAATCGAGCTGGGCAGGGACAGCCTGGCGGGACGGATCACCACGATCGAGGCCGGCGTCCTCTCCCTGACGGAGATCGCCGCTTTCCGTGGGATCGATCTCGGCAGCCCCTTCCTGGCCGACAACGGCCTCGCACCGCTGACGCAGCAGGAATTCTGGCGCGAGCTGGTTGCCCACGGAAGGCGCCTCGCAGAGCCCCGCGACCTCGCGTTCCAATTCTTTTCGGAGCGCGGCGGCTATCCCCTGGCCCACCAGCAAACGGACGCGGACTGGAGCAACCTTGCGGATCAGCTCAACGAGACGGTCATCCGACGCGTCATTCAACATGACCTCCGGCTCGGAGCCCGGGGCCGCAAGCGCGATGCCCTCCTGCTCGAACAGGTGTTCCGGCTCGCCTGCCGCTACGTGGGTCAGACGCCAGGGGTGGAGCTCTTCGCCCGGGAAACCCGCAGGGCCCTCGGCACGGACGTCACCCCCCAGCGGATCCTTACCTATCTTCGCTTCCTGGGCGATACTCTCTTGCTGCGGCTGATCGAGCCGCTGGAAATCCGTCTCAAGAAGAACCGTGGAAACGCGAAAATCTGCCTTTCGGATCACGGCCTGCGCGCGAGCTGGCTGCAAGAGGTCGTTCCGATCGATCCGGTGGCGCTCAGCCGCGATCCTCACCTTCACCTCCTCGCGGGACGGATCGCAGAGAGTGTCGTCGGGGCAACCCTCTCCACGATCTCGAACCTCGATCTCTCCCACCTTCCCGCGCGGGACGATCAGCTCGAGATCGACTTCATCCTGACCATTGGGACGAAGAGAATTCCCTTGGAAGTCAAATATCAGCGGAGGATCGACCCCCTCGGCGACACCGAGGGCCTGCGCACCTTCCTGGAGAAAAGCGTCAACAACGCGCCGTTCGGCATCCTCATCTCTCTCACGGACACCGAGGACGTCGTGGACCCGCGAATCGTGACCCTGCCTCTTTCGACTTTGATGCTTCTTCGCTAGCGCCTCCAGTGAGCGAGCCTTCTCCCGCCAACCTCCCCTCCCCCCTCCTCTGGCGATCGAGCCTGCGGTACCTCGTCCGCCATCCCTGGCAGTTCGGGCTGGCCGTGCTGGGGGTGGCCTTGGGGGTGGCAGTCGTCGTCTCGATCGATCTCGCCAACGTCAGCGCCCGGCGGGCGTTCACCCTTTCCACGGAGGCGGTCACGGGGAAGGCGACGCATCAGATCGTCGGCGGACCAGGGGGACTGCCGGATGACACCTTCCGCCGCGTGGCCGTCGAGGCCGGGATCGAGCAGGCGGCCCCCGTGGTCGAAGACTACGTCACGATTCCCCGGAAGGAGGGCCAACCCGGGAGGACCCTCCACCTTCTGGGCGTCGATCCCTTCTCGGAGGGGCCGTTTCGGACCTACTTGAGCGGCACTCCGGGAACGAACGGAGGGTCCTTCAGCCTCGGTCCCCTCCTCACCCGGCCGGGAGCGGGGGTGCTGCCGGCAGCCACGGCCCGCGAAATGGGTCTGCGGGTGGGCGACTCGTTCCTCGTGCGGGCGGCGGGAGCCGAGCGGCGGGTGGAGCTCGCGGGGACTCTGCAGCCGGCGGACGAGAACAGCCGGCGGGCCGTGGCCGACCTGCTGGTGATGGACGTCGCCGCCGCGCAGGAGCTTCTAGACCGGGTGGGACGGCTGGACCGGATCGACTTGATCGTCCCCGAAGGCGTCGCGGGACAGCGACTCCTCACCCGTGCCGCCAGGGTGCTCCCCCCGAAGGCGCAGATCCTCGCCGCCAGCGGGCGCACCCGGACGACGGAGGAGATGACGCGGGCCTTCCGGCTCAACCTCACCGCCCTGTCCCTCCTCGCCCTGGTCTGCGGCGTCTTCCTCATCTACAACACCATGACGTTCTCCGTGGTGCAGCGCCGGACCCTCATCGGCACGCTGCGCGCCCTGGGGGTGACGCGCCGGGAGGTCTTCGTCCTCGTGTTAGGCGAGGCCCTGGTGATCGGGCTCCTGGGCACGGCCACGGGCCTTGGCGTCGGGGTCCTCCTCGGGAGGGGGCTGGTGCGGTTGGTGACGCAGACGATCAACGACCTCTACTTCGTGGTCTCCGTCCGCGAGCTGGCGGTGCCGGCCGCGACGCTTCTCGAAGGAGCGGCGATCGGTATCGGCGCCACACTCCTCGCGGCGCTCGTCCCCGCTCTCGAAGCCACCCAGGCGCCGCCGCGGGCGGTGCTCAGCCGTTCAGCCCTGGAGGCTCGCCTCCGTAAAGGGCTGCCGCGGGCGAGCCTGCTGGGCGTCGGCCTCCTTTTGCTGGGCGGCGGATTGCTGGCCATTCCAGGCGAGGTCCTGGGAGTGAGCTTCGCCGGACTCTTCGCCTTCATCCTGGGCTTCGCCCTGCTGGCGCCGGTGGCCACGGTGGGGCTCATGCGCCTGCTGCGCCGGCCTTTGGGAGCGATCCTCGGCATCCTGGGGAAGATGGCCGCCAACGGCGTGGTGGCCTCGCTGTCCCGCACGGCGGTGGCCATCGCCGCCCTGGTCGTCGCCGTCTCGGTGACGGTGGGGGTCGGGGTGATGATCGCGAGCTTCCGCCAGACGGTGGTGCGCTGGCTCGAAATGTCGCTTCAGGCGGACGTTTTCGTCTCCGCGCCGGCCCGGGCCGGGGGGTTCAGCGGCACGGCGATCGATCCCGAGGTGGCCCGCCGGGCCGCGGCGCTCGCGGGAGTCGCCCAGGTCAATTCCATCCGAAAGGCGGAGATCCCCTCTCCCGCCGGCCCCGTGCGCCTGGTGGCGATCGGCACCAGCCTCAAGGGGCTCCGCGCCTTCGAGCTCAAGGACGGGAGCCCCGGCGTGGCCTGGCCCGCGTTCCAGGACCGCGGCGCCGTGCTCGTCTCGGAGCCCTTCTCCCACCGCACGGGCATTGGCCGGGGTGGGACGGTTCGCCTGCGCACGGAGCGAGGGGACCGCGACTTCCCCGTGGCCGGCGTCTATTACGACTATGCCTCGGACCGCGGCATCGTGCTGATGAGCCGGCGCACCTACTTGAGCTGGTGGAACGATCCCGCGCTCTCGGGTTTCTCGCTGTACCTCGCGCCCGGGGCGGACCCTGACCGGGTGGCGCAGCTCCTGCGGCGGACGATCGGCGGAGAGGGAGCGCTGTCGATCCAGTCCAACCGGTCGCTCAAGAAGATCTCCCTGGAGATTTTCGACCGCACCTTCCTCATCACCGGCGTGCTGCGCCTGCTGGCGGGGTTCGTGGCCTTCATCGGCGTCCTCTCGTCGCTGATGGCTCTCCAGCTCGAGCGGACCCGCGAGCTCGGCGTGCTGCGGGCGAACGGCATGACTCCCGGGCAGGTCTGGCAGCTCGTGACCTCGCAAACGGGCCTCATGGGGCTCGCCGCGGGGCTCCTCTCGATCCCCGTGGGGTTGACGCTCGCGGCGATCATGATCTACGTCGTCAACCGCCGCTCCTTCGGCTGGACGATCCGCATGGAGCTGGGGCCGCAAGTGCTGTTCGAAGCCCTCGCGCTCGCCCTTGCCGCCGCGATCCTGGCGGGACTGTACCCGGCGTTCAGGATGTCGCGGACTTCGCCGGCTTTGGCGTTGCGGGAGGAGTGAAGCCTGGTTTCAGGGAGGTTGACTTGCCTTCGGGCGTTGTCCTATCCTCTTCAAAGGGAACGTAAGGGCGCATGAAGATGAAAGCAGACTCCGCAACACAAAAGACGACACCCCGGAAGCGTCGGCCAAGAAAGCGGAGCCTGCCGGTTGCCGCGCTTGAGCGGGATCTGTCTCAGGACGAGTCCCTGCGGGACATGAAGACATGGTTCGAGGAGAACAGGTCTCTGGATGCCCTTGCTCTCTTCGCGAAGTTCTACGAGCGCTTCTGACCATGGCTCTGGCGGTCGAGCCGGAGTCCTTTCTTCGCGACTTCGTGACCAACTTTCTGGAGAGCTATCTCCTCAACGGCCTTCTCTCAATTGACGAGTACCACGACCGCTTGGCCAGGATCGAGCGTGATGGGAGTTTCGCCACTGCCAGCCGGCAACTGTTCGAAAATGCTCCCGAGGCCGTCCATCTGGATGGCTATGGCAATCTCAGGGTCATCGAGCTGAGGGAGCCGAATGGTAGCAAGTTTCCTTTTCTTCAGGGTCTGGCAAGAAGACGCCTAGACCGGAGACGGCTGACCTGCTTCATAGGCCACAGATTCCTCGCGAACATCGAACAATCTCTACGCTACAATTTGGTCCACCTGCTCGCTCCCTACGATGTCGTCCTGCGGTGGTCGGGCTATGATTTGAGCGCCCGGGACATCTTCGATGACGTCGTCTCCGGTATCCGGACGGCAGACCTCTGCGTCTTCGACAATCTCGGGACCCTGAACCGGCCGAACGTCTACATCGAGATCGGAATTGCGCATGCGCTCGGCAAGCCGATGTTGGTTTGCGAGTACACGGGTGGCGCATCAGGAGGAAGGAAGAGAATTCCCGACACCGGTAGCGTCCCTTCCGATCTTCAGGGGTTGTTCAGGATTCAGTACAGCAGCTATCAGGATCTTTGCCGGCAGCTCTACTTCAAAATTCCCATCTTCCTCGAGCATAACAAGCTTCATTGATTGAAGGACTGGTCGGGCCGCTATGAGGTTTCGGCTCATTTTCCTCGTTCTCTTCGCGGCTGCCCTTTTCACCCTGTATCTCCTCGCCCGCCCCGACCGCCCCCTCACCCCCAAAGCCTCCTTCTCCATCGCCAACGCCCTGCGCACCGCGAACGATCAGGGATACGCCCGTGCCGTCGCGCCGCGCGAATTTCATTTCCCGGCAGACCATGGGCCGCATCCGGAATTCCGCACGGAGTGGTGGTACTACACGGGGAACCTCGCGACGGCGGAGGGACGGCGCTTCGGCTTTCAGCTCACCTTCTTCCGCTCGGCCTTAGCTCCGAACATGCCGGAGAGAAAGTCCGCCTGGGCCACACGCCAAGCGTGGCTCGCTCACTTCACGGTCTCGGACGTTCAAGGCGGACGTTTCCATTCCTTCGAGCGCTGGAGCCGGGAGGCGGTCGATCTCGCAGGGGCCCAGGCTGCGCCGTTCCGGGTGTGGGTCAAGGATTGGACGGCGGCGGCGATCGGGGACCCGGCTCTTCCCGTGCGCCTCACCGCTTCCGAGGGCGAGGTGGGGATCGACCTCGTGCTCCAGCAGGGCAAGCCTCCGGTGCTCAACGGGGATCGCGGGCTCTCCAGGAAGGGCGAGGAGCCCGGCAACGCGTCCTATTACTACTCCTTGACCCGCATGCCCGCCGCCGGCAGCATCCGCCTGGGTGGGGAGCGCTTCACGGTTACCGGCCTCGCCTGGATGGACCGGGAATGGAGCACGAGCTCGCTTGGCCGCGACCAGGTGGGGTGGGACTGGCTCGCCCTCCAGCTCTCCGACGGCTCGGACCTGATGCTCTATCGCCTGCGCCGGCAGGACGGCAACACCGATCCCGCGAGCAGCGGCACCCTGGTCTCCCCCTCCGGCAAGGCGCGGCATCTCGGGCTCTCCGATTTCAGGATCGACGGGTCCGGCGAGTGGCGGAGCCCACGCAGCGGCGCCCGCTATCCGGCGCGGTGGCGCGTCCTCGTTTCCTCCGCAGGGCTGGATCTCGATATCCGGCCGCTCTTAGCCGATCAGGAGCTCAATGTCTCCTTCCGCTATTGGGAGGGAGCCGTAGCGATAACGGGGACCCGGCAAGGGAAGCCGATTCGCGGCAGCGGCTACGTGGAGCTCACCGGGTACGCAGCGGCGAGCCCCCAGTAACAACGGCCCTCTCCAAACGTTGGGAGGGTGTGCGCGTCTCCCTTCAACGCGCACGGCGTACCCCGTGCCGGTGCCCGCCGTCGGGGACGGAGAGCGCCTCCAACCTCTTCCTACGAACGGGCACCGGCACGGTTTCTCGATTATGAGATGATTCCGCCTCACGATCCAGGGAGGTCCCGATGAAGATGCCTCTTCGCTCTCTTTTGTTCGGCCTGACGGCGACGCTCCTCGTCACCGGTGGATTGGCCGCCAAGCCGCCGGCGAAACCCGCTGACGCCGCCAAAGCGGCGAAGCAGTACACGATCGACCAGTTCCTCGCCAACACCGCCTATGGCGGCGCGTCGTTCTCGCCCGACGGCAAGAAGATCCTCGTCGGCTCGAACGAGACGGGAGTCTTCAACGCCTTCTCCTTCCCCGTCGACGGCGGCAAGCCCACGCAGCTCACCGACTCCAAGGTGAGCGCCGTTCAGGCGATCGGCTACTTTCCCAACGACGAACGCTTCCTCTACTCGAGCGACCAGGGAGGCAACGAGCAGAGCCACCTCTACGTCCAGTCGCCGGACGGCAAGGTCCGCGACCTGACCCCGGGCGACAAGCTGCGGGCCGAGTTCGAGGGGTGGGCTCCGGACGAGAAGAGCTTCTTCCTCGCGACCAACGAGCGCGATCCCGCCGCCATGGACCTCTACGAGATGTCGGTGGACGGCTACGAGCGCAAGCTCCTCTACACCAACGACGGCGGCTACACGATCGGCGCCATCTCGCCGGACCGCCGCTGGGTCGCCCTGGTCAAGGTGCTCACTACCTCGGATTCCGACATCTATCTCTACGACCGGACCGCCGCCAAGCTGAAGCGGCTGACGCCGGAAACTCCCAACGAGGAGGTGGCCAACTCGCCGGAGACGTTCAGCCGCGACAATGCCAGCCTCTACTACACCACCACCCAAGGATCGGAATTCGCCTACCTGGTGCGCTACGAGCTTGCCACGGGCAAGACGACGGATATCGTGCGCACCCACTGGGACGTAGCCGGAGCGGGCCTCTCGCGCGACGGGCGCTACCTGACGGTGGCGATCAACAACGACGCCAAGACCGAGCTGCGTGTCTTCGATGCGGCGACGCTCAAGCCCATCGAGCTCCCCACGCTGCCGGGCGCGGACGTCACCGGCGTCACCTTCTCCAAGGACAGCTCGCGGATGGCCTTCTATGCCGAATCGGCCGGGCCGCGCGACCTCTACGTGCGCGACGTGGCCGGCAACGGCAAGCCGCGCCAGCTCACCCACGCCCTCAATGCCGCCATCGATCCCGCGAACCTGGTGCCGGCCGAGGTGGTGCGTTTCAAGTCCTACGACGGCCTCGTGATCCCCGGCCTGCTCTACAAGCCGATCGGCGCTTCCCCCGCCAGCAAGGTGCCGGCGCTGCTCTCCGTTCACGGCGGGCCGGGTGGGCAGTCGCGGGTGGGCTACAGCGGCTTGATCCAGTTCCTGGTCAACCATGGCTATGCGGTCTACGCCATCAACAACCGGGGGAGCAGCGGCTACGGCAAGAAATTCTTCATGCTGGACGACCGCAAGCACGGCGAGGACGACCTCGACGACTGCGTGGCCAGCAAGAAGATGCTGGCCGCGACCGGCTGGGTGGACCCCGGCCGCATCGGCATCCTCGGCGGCAGCTATGGCGGCTACATGGTGCTCGCCGCCCTCGCCTTCCGCCCCACGGCCTTCAACGTGGGGGTCGACCTCTACGGCGTCTCCAACTGGCTGCGTACCCTGCAGAGCATTCCCGCCTGGTGGGGACCGGCCCGCGACTCGCTCTACAAGGAGCTCGGCGACCCGGTGAAGGACGAAGCCTACCTGCGCCGCATCTCGCCCCTCTTCCACGCCGACCAGATCGAGCGCCCGCTCATCGTGCTCCAAGGCGAGAACGATCCGCGGGTGTTGAAGAAGGAGTCGGACGAGATCGTCGAGGCAGTGCGCAAGAAGGGCGTGCCCGTCGAGTACCTCCTCTTCCCCAACGAGGGGCATGGCTTGTCGCGCCGGGACAGCCAGGAGAAGGCCTACAAGGCCACCCTGGAGTTCCTGGACAAGTACCTGAAGGGAGGAGCGGCGGCGGCCAGCTCGAAGTAGGGGCGAAACGCCTCAGGACACCGGCCCGCTCTCGTGAGGGGAGGGGGCCGTTGTTGCGGAGATTGCCGGGATTGCGGGGACCACGCTCAAGGCCGGGACGACGAGCTCCCGCGGCACGTGGCGCAGCAGCTCCGCGGTGCAGTACTCCACCATCTCCTCCTCCAGCTCGCGCCGGAGGGCCACGTACCCCTCTCCCTCCACGAGAGGGCCGGCGAGCAGAGCCTCATCGGGATAGAGGCGCGCCATGGCTTTGAAGGTTTCCCCCGGCAGCCGGAACGGCCCCACGCTCACCGAGTGGAGGCTCTCGACTTTCACCGCGCCGAACACCTGCTCATAGAGGCGGCGGTACTGCTCGCGGTACCCCTCGGTGGGGATCAGGGGATCGAAACGCAGCCCCAGCCGCCACCCCCGCTCCTGGAGGCGCTCCATGGCGTGGATGCGCCGGTCCACCGAGGGGGTCTCGTGCTCATGGGCCGCCTGCACCTCTTCCGGCGTGAAGCTGAAAGCCACCACCACGTTGGGCACCGCTTCCAGGTCCAGCAGCGGCTTGACCTGCGTGCTCTTGGTGCGCAGCTCCAGCATCGCCTGAGGGAAACGGGCGAAGAAGGGGACGAAGCTCGCCGCGATCCGCGTCACCGGCTCCAGGGCGAGGCTGTCGCTCAGTTGGCCGGAGAAGAACCAGAGGCCCTCGCCAGGGTGCGCCTTGACCTTCTCTTCGATCTCCCACTGGAAGTCCTCGTAGTTGACGAACACCACGTAGTGGGCGGACCGGAACATCCCCTGGAGGTAGCAGTAGCGGCAGTCGTAGATGCAGTTGAGCATGGGATCGAAAAGGTAGCTCCGCACCCCCGCCGGGCCGAATCCCTCCGGCGCCTCGTGCACCAGGTTGCGGTGCTTCTTCGCCAGGATGAGCGATGGCCGCCGCTTCTGCAGCCGGAAGTGCTGGGCGCGACGATTGAAGATCTCGCCGTAGCGCGCGCAGGGAACCACCTCGGCGTCCGGAAACCGGTTCTGGATC
>DASUEN010000095.1:0-34870 GCA_036275055.1 Thermoanaerobaculia bacterium | reverse complement strand
GGCGGGGTCACCCCGTTCGCGCGAGCGGCGGCGGGCTTCGGTGAGCGCCTGGTCCTTCCGCAGCCCTTTGCCGCCGGGGCCGCCCTGCCGATAGGCGCGGTAGAAGTCGAGCAGGAATCGGGTGGTCGCCGGATCTTCCGGCACTTTCCAGCGCGTCGACAGCACCGACGCGGCCCCAGCGGTCAGAAAGGCCCGGGTCAGATCGACCCTCTCGTCGGTCGACCGCGTCTCTCCCCGCGCCGTATCGCAGGCCGCCAGGGTCACCAGCTCCGCGGTCAGCGGCAGGGCCGCGATCTCCACTACGCTCAGCCGGCTATCGTGTACGTCGCGGGTGGGCAGGATTTCGAGATAGGTCTTCCTCTGATCTCCGGGTGCCCAAGTGCCGGTCGTGGAGATCAGGAGCTGCCGAACGCCGGGAACGAGGTGCTCGTAATTTTCGAAGCGTGCCTCGGTCGGCTTGAACGACGCCTTGTTATTGCCGAAGAGTTGGGCCACCTCACCGGTTTCCGCGTCCGTCAGCTTCAGCCCACGGCCGGAGGAGAAGGCCAGAAAGGAGTCCTGCGGCTGTGGCTCCTTGTGCCGCTCGCGGGCGCGGGCGAGAGTCGACACCGAGGGCGCGGTGCTGACAGCCCAGCGCTCCAATAGAGGCGCTCCGGCGGGGTCGAGGAGAGTTTCGAACGGGAGCTCGTGCAGCGGGCCGTGCGGAACGATCACGAGCGGCCCGCCAGCCGGGAGGCGCGCAGCGAAGGGCGCGAGCAGCAGGTCCCACAACTCGCGGCTCTGTTGCGCCGCACGGTCCGCATAGATGGTGTTCGCCTCGTCGTGGACGTAGTGCTGGACAGCCTCGGTCAAGCGGTCTCGCGGGAGATCGATCCGCGCGGCGAAAATGTCTGTCCCGTCGGAAGGCACGAGAAAACCGATCAGCTCCTTCTCCGCCGCATAGTAGAGAAGGATGGGCCCGGTCTCGCGTGCAACGGCCCGGATCCCCGAGGCGTCCAGCGGTTGGGCGGTGAGCAAGGCATCCTGCTCGGCGGCGAGCGTCTGGCGCTGGTTCCAGTCGAGCTTGTGATCGATCTGATTCCGGTGTATTTGGAGCTCTGCCAAGCGGCCTGCATCGGCAGCCTGCCGGCTCTCGGTCTCGACCTGGGCGAGCTCGCTGACGAGGCGCTGGCGCTCCGCGCGCAGGTCGATCGCCGCCCCGGGCTTGCCGCGTCTGAAACCTGCTGCCAGGAGGTCCAGAAACACGTGGGACCGTGCTTCCTCGGCAGCGGCCAAGGCTTGCTCGGTCCGCGCCTGAGACAAAAGCACGGGCACCAGGATGTCATAGGCGGCCGAGATCGACTCGTCCACTCGCGCCCGCTGCGTTTCGGAGATCCTACTGGAACGCCAGGCCGCATGGAGGCGAATAGCCTCCCGAGCAGCCGAAACCGCAGGTTCCAGGTTTCTTAAAGAATGCTCCGCTTCCGCCACGACGAGCCAAGCGTCCCGTTCACTTGCCACTTCGTCCTCCTCACGAAGGGCGGCGACGGCTTGAGAGGCGAGGTTCTTGGCAACGTTCTCGTTCCCTTGGCGGCTCTGGAGTCTCGCCTCCTCCAAGAGAGTAAATCCAAGACCTTCGGAGTCCCCGACTTCGAGCTTGCGTCTGCTTCTAAGGGCGTCGAGAGCCTTCTCGTCTTCGCCCAACCAAAACAGGACGGACGCCTCAAAAAGCCACGTGTTCTCCTGTCCTTTATTCCCGACTTGCTCGAAGAGCTTGCGTGCGCTTCTGTTGGCGTCGAGAGCCTTCTCGGTGTCGCCCAACTCAAACAGGGCGACCGCCTCACGAATGAACGTATATCCGAGTCCGCGTCGGTCCCCTACCTCCTCATAGAGCTTACGGGCGCTTCTACAGGCGTCGAGAGCCTTCTCGTTGTCGTTCAACTGAGACAGCACATGAGCCTCACCAATGAACGTATATCCGAGTCCGCGTCGGTCCCCTATCTCCTCATAGAGCTTACGGGCGCTTCTATAGGCGTCGAGAGCCTTCTCGTTGTCGTCCAAATGAGACAGCATACGAGCCTCACCAATGAACGTATATCCGAGTCCGCGTCGGTCCCCTACCTCCTCATAGAGCTTGCGGGCGCTTCTATAGCCTTCGAGAGTCTTCTCATGGTCGTCCATTTGATACAAGACATCCGCCTCACCTTTGAACGTGTTTCCCTGTCCCCGCCGGTCCCCGATCTGCTCGAAGAGCTTGCGCGCGCTTCTATAGGCGTCGAGAGCCTTCTCGTTCTCGCCCGTCCCGTAGTAGAGCTGGTCCGCATATCTGGAGAGGACATTTGCTCTTCCCCGTATGTCATAGTCCAAAGCGGGAAGGCTTGCCAGGCGAGAGGCGATTTGGAGCAAGCTCCTCGACTCTCCTCGAAGAGATAACCGCTCCAATCCCATACTGGCAGCCAGGAGGAGTGCGTCTTTCCGGCCGAGGGCCTCCGCCCATTCCAGCCAGGCTTCTACATAGAGCGTTGGCTCCTCCAGACTCGTCGTTCTAAGATCGTCGGTGAATTTCTCGGGAAGCCAGACGTCGACCTCGGAGGGCGGCCGGGTCTGAAGCTCCCGGTTGATGAGAGCGGCTCGTTCGGCCGGGGGGCTCAGAGCGAGAAACGTGATCCATTCCGAGACAACGGCTTTTTCCTCCTCGGAAGCCGTAGCGAGGACCTCTTCGGAAGATCGGCCGGAGATCGGAACCAGCGGCGGAGGGATCTTGTCCCAGCGGTCGGGCAGGGCTTTCAACCGGGCTTCCAGACGGGCGGAGATGTCATCTTCAGATAGCCGCTGGCAGAGCTTCGAGTCTGTGGGCTCGCTCGTTTGAGCCCCTCCCGGGACCGCCAGCAGCGCGAAACCGATCAGGATGAACCATCTGCGGAGCGTCATGGCTTCTTCTCCTTGGGCTCGACCTCCGCCAGGTAGGCGATGCTTTTTCCATCCGGCTGCCAGGCGGGGAGGATGTCGTCCTTCTTCTTGCGAGGTTGAAGGTCTTTGAGGAAGTGGCCCTTGTCGTCGGCGAGCACGAGGTCCCAGCCCTGGTCCGTGGAAACGTCCTCGAAGGAGACGACCGAGGCGCTGGCCTTGGGGGAGCGGAAGGCGACCTGGTAGAGGTTGTTGCTGTAGCCAAGGTTCTGGACCGTGCGCTCGGCGAGATCGATTTGCAGGAAGGAGGGCAGGTTCTCCCCGATCCCAAGGCTCAAGGCGAGGATCTGGCGGCCGTCCGGAGAGCTCGTGAGGAGCTGTTGGATGCGGAACGGCAGCACGACATCGTGAGCCGGATCGATCTTCCCACCGGCCCAGAGGCTGAGAACGGCCTCAGGGCGGCCGTCGGCGGCTTCCTGGCCGGGCGGCCTCTGGCGGACGAAGGCGATCTTGCCTCCGGGAAGCGCCAGCGGAGCGGCGGGGGAGAGGCCGTCCGGCGCCGGGTCTTTCCAGAGGACGGTGGGTTCCCCTTGCAGCGGCACGCGGAGGAGCTTCGACCCGGCCTCGGTGGCGGTTACCACGAGAGTCTGCGCGCTCAGCCAGGCCACGCCGGTCGCTCCCCGGGTGCCGGCGACCGAGACGGGCGGTGCGTCGCTGGCCGGATCGAGGCGCCTCACCTCGAAGGTCTTTTCTTCGAAGCCGAGCGGGCCACGGTGGTGGCGCAACGCCTGGGCCACGGCGCTCTTGCTGCAGGCGCCGAGGTGGAAGACCTCCAGCGTGGACTGCCAGAGCGTGCACGGATCGTCGACCAGACCGAAGAGGGAGAGAACCCCCTGCCGCGAGCCCGGCCGGGAGGCGCGCAGCCAGAGCGCCCGGTTCCGCGGCAGGCTGGTGCCGCTCTTCTCCAGGGCGGCGAAATCGAGATAGTCCTCGACCCTGTTCTGCGAGTCCGCCTTGCTGCTGTCCCTGGCATAGAGGGGGCTCTTGCAGTCTCCCTGGCCTTGCAGGTCGGGCCGGTGATCGCCGTTGCAGTCCTGCAGGATCTGAAGCGTTACCCTCTGCCCTTGCGGGATGCCGCCGACGTTGATCTGCATCGGCTGGTCGGCTTTCTCGATGGCGTTCGGGTCGACCTCGACCCAGGCCGGTGGCCCCGGATCAGGCGCCTGGGCCGCGGCGAGCAGGGTGAAGGCGATGAGGAGGATCAGGGGCGTGCGCGGCATGGGAGAGTCTCCTCGTTAGAGACAATGGCTGTTGACGGTCTGCGGCGTCAGAGCCTGGGTGAGGCAGCCTTTGCCGATCGTCTCGACATCTTTAGGGGTCTTGAAACCGGCGCGGCCGGGGCAGCCGCTCCTTGCGATGAGCTCTCCTCCGGCCAGCTTCTGGACCCGTCCAGAGACTTTTGCCGGACTCCATACTTCCAACCCTGCGGAAGGCGCACCACGAGGATCCCCAGTCTTTCTCAAGATGAGTGCACAGAAGATACCATAAGCGGCGAGCCTTTGCGAGACAACGGCAGCGCTTCCCGGTGGAGAAGCGCGGCCGGATCTTCGCCGTCTTCTTCGCGGCCAGCTAGAGCTCTGAACAAATCGGGGATGCCCGGGTCTTTAAGTTTGTGGAGAGGAGGCGTGCGGTGGCTTTCGCCACGCCGCTGCCCCTCTGTCTTCGGTCCTCAGGCTCTGAGCCATGGCAACGTCACCCTCAACTCGCTCCAGCGCGCTCGATCCTGGCCGTCTGCTTGCCGATTCGCTCGGGACCCGGCTCCTCGACCTCGCGGTGGGTGCCGACGTCTATGCCAGGAACGCCTTCCGTCTGCTGGGCCTCACTGCTGCAACGTCCGGCGATGCGCTCGAAAGAGAGCTGCAGAAGTTCCGCAACCTGCTCAAGCTGAATCCCGCGACGGCTCTTCGCGCGGCCATCGCCACCGGCTACGACGAGCTCGTCCCCCTCAAACCGGAGGACGCCCGGGAGAGCGTCGCCCGGCTCGCCAACCCGCGGCAACGGATCCTCGCCGAGCTGTTCTGGCCGCACCTGCCCGCGGACCTCTTTGCGCCCGCGCGCAGCAGCCGGCGGCTCGACGGTCTCCAGGATGCCTGGTCCCTGGCCGGCGCGGCCGCGGGCGACGGCCTTCCCGGAGCCCTCGCCCGGCATGCCCTGGCCGTGGTGCACCACAACCGGGCGCTGGCGGGCGAGCTCGCGTTCGCGGCCGGCGAGGCCGAACCGTCGCGAGAGGCTTGGGTCCTCGCGCACTCCTTCTGGGCCGAGGTCCACGAGTCCAGCGAGCTCTGGACCTACCTGCGGCAGCGGGCCGAGAGCTTCGACGATCTGCGCTTGACCGCCGCCGACGTGGAGACGCTGCGCGCGGGCCTTCCCGCCGTCCTGCTCTCCTTCCACACCCTCTTTGCCCGCGCCTATGCCACGGCAGGCATGCCGGCCGCAAGCGCCCGCCATCTCGACCTCATCCGCCGCAGCGGCCTGCCCGCGCCGGCCCAGAATGGGGCTCTGGAGACCGCGGCGCGAGCGCTGGTGAGCGTGCGCACCGATCCGCTCGTCCGCAAGGTCGAATCCGAGCTGCTGGGCCGCTCCAAGCTGAAGCGGCAGCAGTTCGACGCCGTCTGCGCTCCCATCCTGCGCGAGGCCGAGGCTCTGCGCGGCTCCCTGTTGAGCGATTTCGGGATTCCGGAAGACGTCCTGCCGGCGGCCGATTTCGACGACCTCTGCGAGCGGATCGCCAAAGCCGTCGATCAGTCGATCGACTACGCCGGTGAGGACAACCGGCGAAGCATTCTCTATAGCTCCCTGATCGCGCGCCGGATGCTCGCGCTGCCCCTGTCCTCGGGCCAGCGCGAGACGCTGGAGAGGTCTCTCCGCAAAGACGCGGAGATCCTCTATCGCGATTTCCTGCCGGCCGGCGGCGTCGATCCCACGCGCTGCTGGTTCCTGGAAAGCGAGGAGGCGGATCCGGATGCTTCGATCGAGCTCTCCGTCTACAAGATCACCGGCCGCACCGTTCAAGCGGACTCCTCGCAGTCGAGCACCGGCATCCGAGTCTCCTACTCCACGCGTCGCCTGCTGATCCCCCGTTCGGCGCGAGCCCGGGATGCGCACTCCGGAAAACTGAAAGTCGAAGACCTGCCGGAGGAGCGGCTCGATCTGGAAAGCCGGAGACTGGCGCGCCGGATCCGCGAGGACGAGGCCAGGCAGCGGACTTTCGCGGAAAGCGAGCGCCTGGCCTGCGAAAAGGAGATCGCGGAAGAGGAGGCGCGGGCCCGAGTCGAGTTGGAGAAGCACAGTCAACGCCAGGCGGCCGAGGAGAAAACCGCCGCGCACCGGCTCGAAGAGATCGTTCGCCAACGAGAGCGCAAGCTCGGCGACGAAAGCCGCCGTTGCCAGGCCGAATTGGCGGCCGCCCGGTCGCGCGCGGCCGCCGCCATCGCCCAGGCCCGCACCGCGGAGGCGAAGGTCGTGGAAGAGAACCGCGGCCTGCGTGGCGGGTGGCGGCTGGAAGCTCCGGCCGTGACCTCCGGCGCCGGCATCCTTGGGCTCCTGGGATGGGGCCTGCAGCCCTCCGGGGTTGCTGGCATTCTTGGCGTTCTCCTCGGTGCCGTGCTCGGGTTGGCCCTGGCGCGATGGGTCCGCGTTCGGCGGCGCGCGCGGGCTACCGCCCTGGTAGCGGCCGCCCAGTCTTCGGCCCGAGTGGAGGAAACCCGCATCACGAAAGCCGGGGAGAAGGCAGCCGAAACGTTGCGCCGGGAGGCGCAGCAGGCGAGCGTGAAGGCGAAAGCCCAACTGGAGACGCTGGCGGCGGAGAAGCGCACGCTCCAGGAACAGAGCGAGAACCGCAAGAGAGAGATCCGCGGCCGGCACGACAAGACGGTCCAGGATTCGAAGAAAGCGTCGGTGGCGAAAGTCAACGATCTGCGCCGCCGGCTGAAAGAGCGGCTCCAAGGCAAGCCCGAATCGGCAAAGAGCGACTTCCCGGCCTACCGCACGGCCTTTGCGAATGGTTTCAAGCTCGGCACCGAGCCCTCCGGCCGCGAGATGGAGATGACCGCCGCCGAGCAGGAGCAGGCCAGGATGCTGCTTTACGCGGGGCGGCGATAAGGAAAAATTGAGCGATGAAGATCTCGTGGCAGATCCTACGACAGCGGACCTTTCCTCCAGAGTTCCGCATCGATCCAACGGGGGAGGAAGATTGGTCGGCATCTTTCGTCGCCGCGATTTCCGAGGCGACGGCCAAGGCGAAGCCTCTGGAGCCGCCGCGGCCAGCTCTGGACGAGGACTTTGCAGTGGCGCTCTGCAATCAGCACTTCCGTCTACGTCGGAACGCGGAGCAGATCGTGGCGGAGACCGGAGAGTCGAAAGAGCTCAGGAGCATCCAACGGGCTCTCCAGAGCCTTTCTGATGTGTTCGAACGCTATGGAATCGAATGCCGTGACCTCACCGGGCAAGCCTATGACTTCCTGCGTCTGGATTTTGAGCAAATCGGTGAGCCGGAGATCGTGGCCGGTCTCGATGGAGCAAAGATCTGGCGATGCGAACGCCCAATTGTCGTGGTCGACGGGAAACTGATTCAGAAGGCCCGTGGGATCGTGGCGAGGCCCGCCTAAGCGGCGAAGGAGATTGGGATGTCCAAGCGTTTCATTTCGATTGGAATCGATCACGGGACGACGAACTCCTGCATCGCTGTGATGGATGGCGATCGGCCGCGAGTTGTGAGATCCTTTACTGGCGAAGACGTCATGCCTTCGGCGGTGTACATCGACAAGAGGGGCCGACGGTTCATTGGCCAGGCGGCGCTCAATGCGATGAGGACGCGGATGCGACCGGAAGATGGCGACGGTTTCAGTCGCTACAAGTTGAGCATCGGCCAGGATCGACGTTACGAGTTCAAGGCCTCTCAACAGGTGATGACGGCTCCGGAGCTGGGTGCCGTCGTCATCGGCGAGCTGCTGCGGTGCTATCGCGAGGAGATGGGAGAGCAGCCCAAAGCCGCGGTGATCACAGTCCCCGCAAAATTCGAGCACAGCGCGTGTGACGGAACGCGGACGGCTGCGCGCCTCGCTGGTCTCGTGGAATATCCGCAGATCCAGGAACCCATTGCCGCCGCCCTCGCCTATGGCTTCACGTCCAAGGACGAGCGGGCACACTGGATGGTGTTCGACCTCGGGGGAGGCACCCTGGACGTGTCGCTGGTGAGGGTCCGCGGTGGCCAGCTCACAATTCCCGAGGAAGGGCATGGCGGCGATCCCCATCTAGGCGGTAGCAAGTTCGATCGCGAATTGCTGGCCTGGGTCGTCGGCGAGCTCCAGAAGCGCTATGCCCTGAGTAGCTTCACCGAGCAGAACCCAACGTACACCAACTCCTGGAGCTCGCTCCACCTGGCCTGCGAGGAGGCAAAGATCCAGCTCTCCGATAAGAAGGAAGCCATCATAGAGGTCGTCGGCGTTCTTTGCAAGGATGAGCAGGGAAAACCTGTCAAAGTCGAGGTGCCCATTGAGCGAGCTCAGTACGAAAAGATGATCGAAGCCGACGTGGAGCGGGCCGTCCATTCCTGCCAGGTCCTTCTAGAGAAGAATCATCTGACCCCGAAAGATGTGGACCGGCTGATCCTGGTTGGCGGCCCGACCAAAACCCCCTATGTGCGGCAGGCCCTCGCGGAGCGCCTAGGAATTGAGCTGGACGCCTCGATTGACCCCATGACGGCGGTGGCGATTGGGGCTGCCCTGCATGCGGCCACTGTTGAGATCGGGGATCAAGCCGCGGAAAGAGTGGTCGTTCCCGTGAGCGATCCGAACGGCGTCGCGCTCAAGCTCCAGTACGAATCGAAGTCAGACATCCCTACTCATTGCGTCATCGGTCACGTGGAGGGTCCCGCGGTCGCCCAGGGGGGGCTGACCTTTGAGATCCGGCGCAGCGACGGCCTATGGTCGAGCATGCCACAGCCCATCGACGAGGCCGGCGACTTCTCGTTCGACGTGCTGTTAATCGACGAGGGCAAGCCGAAGCAGTCGAGCTTCACGACGGTGATCAAGGACCGTTCCGGCAGGGTCCTCGCCTCGCTCGACGAGCCGCAGATCTGGTATCCCTTCCCCGGTGCGGCGCCTCGCCTCGCAAACTCGCTTCTCATAGCGTTGAAGGACAATGCCACGGACAAGCTCCTGCCGCATGGAGCCGAGCTGCCCGTACGCAAGAGCGGCCATTACGAGACCACGAAGCTGATCCGCAAGGGGAGTCGTGAGGACATCCTGCGCATCCCGGTGCTGGAGGGAATCAACGACCTGCTCGGCGAAGAGAATTCGCAAGCCGACTGCAACTTCCACATTGGCACCCTCAAGATCCTCGGCAGCGACGAACGGGTGACCCATGACCTGCCGGAAGGAGCGGAGCTGGAGGTGGAGCTTTATCAAGACGAGTCTCGGAAGATCTCCGTGCGCGCCTACGTCCCCCTGCTCGACGCAGACTTCGAGGCGACTCTTTCTTCTGAGCCGCTCGCATGGGACCTGAAGGCGGTTCAATGGCGGTTCGAAGACCTGAAAGAGGAGCTGGATCGGGCGGAAAAATTGGAAGTGTTGCGTCCCAACCTCGAGGTGGCGAAGGCGTTGGAGGTCATCGATCGCCTCCAGGTGGTCGCGGGCTTGGAGAAGGAGCTTGAGAGGGCTCAGCAAGGAGAGCCTGAGGCCCGCCATCGCGCTTTCCGCAGAATCCTGGAGCTGGCCGGAGCGATCCACCGGATCCGCGGCTGGCAGCAGAAAGCGCGGATCGAAAAGCGCCTGGAAGACCTCACCGGGGTCGCCGGCCCTTCGGAGACCAAGGACCTCGAGTCCATCCGCAAACAATTCCAGGATGCCGGAGGCGATTCTAAGAAGCTCGGCGAGGTCGAGCAGGCGCTGGACGACATGGACAGGCACCTGCGCCGCAAACCCTACTTCGACCTTCTGATCGACCTCTGGGCCTTAGGTGGGTTGCGGGTCAGCCCTTATCAGCACGAGCTGTTCAACCGCGCCGATGCGCTGATCAAGAAGATCGACGCCAAAGGAGGGAAGGAGGTTCTCACCGAAGCCGATATTGCCGAGCTGATCGCCCTGCACGAAAAGCTCGTCCAAGCCCATTCCGACCTCTTCACGAGAAGGGAAAAAGTCCTCGCCGAGTTGCCTCAGGGCGCGAGCGACGCCGACCTTGCCGACATCGTGAAGGCGCGTTCAGGGAGGTGAGATCGTGAGCGAGACCCTCACCCGCGCCACGCTGCTCACCGCGCAACAGATGGCTGCAACGGGCGGCTATGCGGCGGCTTCCCGGCTGCTCGACGGTTGCGATCCCACTCTCGACGTCCTCCTGCTGCGAGCCAAGATGGCGGCTCAGCAGGTTCTCTATCAGGAAGCCATCGCCCACTGGCGGGAGGTGCTGAAGATGTCACCGGAAAATGGCGAGGCACAGCGAGGGATGGCCCTCGCCCAGCGGTTGGACGGCGGGAAGGGGAGCCGTTTCTATCTGCGGGCGAACATTTTCTATGCTCTGCTCCTGGCGGCGATCGTGGCGTTGCTGATCGCGTTGGCGTCGCTGGCGAGTTGCGGAGGCGGCCACTCCGAAGCGGCTTCGCTGCGGGCCCTCGCCGCCGAGCAGAAACGGCAGATCGAGACGACCCGGAACCTGGTTGCCAGTCTGACCGAAGCAGCCAATCGTCCCGGCAACAGGGATGCGATAGACCTGCGGCTCGACGTCCCTGGAGCCTCCTCTCGCCGCGATGGCTCCGAGCTGGTGCTCACGTTCGCAGAGGGCCTGTTCCATCGCGGCATCGAGCTGCGGCCGGAGGCGCGGCAGAGCCTCGCATCCCTGGCGCGCCAGCTCGAGCCCTTGGCCGGGCGCGTGACAGTTTGTGTCGAAGGCCATACGGACGACGAGACCATTCCCGCGGGCGCTCCCTACCGGGACAACGCCGCCCTGGCCCTGGCCCGCGGTGCCGTCGTGGTCGAGCAGTTGCGAGCCGCGGCATCGCTGCCGGTCAACATGTTCTCGGTCCGTGGCCTGGGAGAGATCGCGGCGCCCCATCCCAACGACACCGCCGAGAATCGGGCTCGGAATCGCACGGCGGTGATCCGAATTTCGAAGGGCCATAATCAGCCCTAGCGGAGGCGGAGGGGATCTCATGGCATGGATTCGTGAGATTCGGAAGCTGTGTTTGCTTGGCCGCTATGTCTTGGTTGGATCGATGAGACGTAGCCCCTTGAAGTGTTCGAGGAAGAATCCACGATCACGGCTCAGGAGGGCATCTGTCTGCACCTGGGCATGAGCGCCGATGAGGAAGTCGGCCACGATACGGTCCCGATCTCGCTTGCGGCGTATCGAGAGGCAGTACTTCCGCCACAGCTCTCCGGCCAATTCGGCGGCTCCGTGCCGCATGGGTTCATAGATCACCCCCAGCGTCGCGAGAGTGCTCCGGAAGGTGACCTCCTCCGGAAAGTGGGCACGGACTTCACCCCATACGACTTCGCAAGCCACAAGGATGCCCGCGTCGTAGGCTTGGCGAAGGGCTTCTCGTGAAGCAAGACCGAAGCTCGGGTCGCCAGTTAGGACATCCAGGAGCACCGACGAATCAACGGCGATCCTCACGGTTTTCTCGGCCTGGGACCTCGCATCTCGTCGAGGATCTCGTCGACCGGACGATGGAGGCGGAGTGTCGCCCACACCTTATCGACAGGATGGTCGCTGGAGATCCTCTTGCGGAGAAGGAGGCCCTCATCTCTCAGCTCGAATTCGACCGGCGTCCCGGGGACCAGCCCCAAATGCTCCCGTGCCTCGACCGGCACGGTGATCTGACCCTTGGAGGAGATGGTGCTTCTCATGGGGTAAAGCGTACTTCGCTTTACCCTTTGACGGCAAGCTCTCGGGAATGGCATACATGTCTACCCGAGAGGCTTTGAGGCTTCCCGAAGAGGATCCCACCGTTTGACCCGCCGCCCCCACCCCGAATAGAGTCCTCCCGATACTCTGGCGACTCGACCATGCCCGCGACCTCCAGACCCGCCGCCGATCCGGTCCGTGTGGCCCGGTGGGGACTCTTCGTCCTCACACTGGTCAACACGTTCAACTATCTCGACCGCCAGGTGCTCGCGGCGCTGTTCGAGAGCCTGAAGCACTCGGAGCTCCACCTCTCGGACGCCCAACTCGGTCTCCTGGCGACCGCCTTCCTCGTGGTCTACATGCTGACCTCGCCGGTCTTCGGCACGCTCGGCGACCGGGGGAACCGGCCACGGCTCATCGGGATCGGGGTCGCCATCTGGAGCGTTGCCACGGCGCTGGGGGGCTTCGCGGTCAATTTCGCGAGCCTTTTCGCCGCTCGCTCCGCGGTCGGCGTGGGCGAGGCGGCCTACGGCTCCGTGTCGCCGGCGCTGCTGGCCGACTACTTTCCCCTGGAAAAGCGCGGCCGCGTCTTCTCCATCTTCTTCGCGGCCATCCCCATCGGCTCGGCCGCCGGCTACATGCTGGGCGGTCTCGTCGATCACTACTACGGCTGGCGGGCGGCGTTCTTCGTGGCCGGCGTTCCCGGGCTCCTGCTCGCCTGGATGACGTCGCGCCTCCTCGATCCGCCGCGGGGCGTTCAGGATGGCGCCGTGACTCCGGGAGCGCACGCGCATGGCTCGATGGGAAAGCAGGCCCTCACCGCATATCTGGAGCTGCTGCGCAATGCTCCCTACGTGCTGACCGTCCTTGGCTACGCCGCCTATACCTTCGGCCTGGGTGCCCTGGCGGTCTGGATGCCTGCCTTTCTCGAGCGGGAGAGGGGGATGCCGCGCACCGACGCCACGTTCCAGTTCGGGGCCATCATCGTGGTGACGGGATTTCTGGGGACTTTCCTCGGCGGATGGCTGGGCGACCGCCTGCTGAAGCGTTTCCGGGAATCGTACCTCTGGGTCTCCGGCTTCAGCATGCTCGTCGCCGTGCCCTTCACCTGGGTGGCCTTCACGGCTCGGGAGCGGCCGGTCTACCTGAGCGCCATCGTCATCGCCGAGGTGCTGGTCTTCATCTCGACCGGACCGGTCAACTCGGCGATCGTCAACGTCGTGGAGCCGGACCGCCGCGCCACGGCCGTGGCCCTCTCTATCCTTGCCATCCACTTGCTGGGGGACGTTCCTTCGCCGCCGCTGATCGGCATCGTCTCCGACCACACCTCCCTGGGCCATGCCATGCTCATCCTCCCCTTCGCCTTCGCCGCCAGCGGTCTGATCTGGGTGTTCGCGGCGTGGCGAGGCGAACGCGGGCAACGAGGAGAACGCGCGCCGGTGCTGCAAGGAGGTGAAGAATCATGAAGATCGCCATCCTGGGAGCTGGCGGCGTCGGCAGCTATTACGGAGGCACGCTCGCCCGGGCCGGCCATGAAGTGACTCTCCTCGCGCGAGGCTCTCACCTCGATGCCGTGCGCAGCCGGGGCCTCGAGGTGCGCACGCCGGAGGGGACGTTCACGGTCGCCGTCTCGGCCACGGACGATGCAGGGGAGATCGCCGCGCCTGAGCTTGCGGTCGTAGCCGTCAAGAATTACTCGCTGCCGGAGATCGTGCCGGCGACCCGATTGCTGGCGGAAAAGGGAGCGGTGATCCTGCCGCTTTTGAACGGTGTGGAGGCCGCGGACCGGCTGATCGAGCAGGGCGTGCCGGGTGATCAGGTGCTCGGCGGGCTCACGGAGATCAGCGCCGCCCGCATCGGGCCGGGAGTCGTCGAGCGCCGCAGCCCCTTCCAGCGGGTGGTGGCGGGGGAGCGGGCCGGCAAAACCTCGGAGCGTGCGGAGCGGATCGTCGCCGCCTTTCGGGAGGCGGGCGCGGAGGCCCGGGTCTCGGACGACATCACCGCCGACCTGTGGCGGAAATTCGCCTTCATCACCACCATGTCCGCCGCCTGCGGGCTGGCTCGTTCGCCCATCGGTCCGGTCCGTAAGGCGCCGTTGGGCCTCCTGTTGATCGAGCGGGCGCTTCACGAGGTCGCCGCGGTGGCCCGCGCCCGCGGCGTGGCTCTCTCCGAAGAGGTGGAGGCGAAGATCCTCGGCATCATCGGTTCCATGCCTGATCCCATGAAGCCGAGCTTCCTGCTGGATGTGGAATCCGGCGGACCCACGGAGCTCGACGATTTGAGCGGCACGGTTTCCCGGCTTGGTCAGGAAGCCGGGATCGAGACTCCGGTGCACGACACGGCCACGGCGGCTTTGGGAGTGGTGCGGCCGGCGCAGTGATGCCCGCGGGCGGCCATGCTAGAGTCCCCGCCCGAAACGCTTCCTGACTACTGTGAGGGGACGCCGAGATGGAGCCCAAGCCGCTGAAGCCCTGGTACCGCCTGTCTCTCACCTCCTGGATCCTGATCGGTCTGGTGGTGGGCGGGTTCATCGGCTGGATGTGGCCGGAGTGGGGCAACAAGCTCTTCTTCCTGCGCGACATCTTCCTCAACATGATCCGCTCGATCATCGCGCCGCTCGTGTTCTCGACGCTGGTGGTGGGGATCGCCGGGGGCGGCGACCTGAAGCAGGTGGGGCGGATGGGCGCCAAGGCGCTCCTCTATTTCGAGATCGTGACCACGATCGCGCTCCTGATCGGTCTCGCGGTGGTCAACCTCACGAAGCCGGGCGTCGGCGTCAAGCTGGTGGCGTCGAGCCTGGAGACGATCCACAAGATCGGTGAGAACCATCCGAAAACGGTGATCGAGACGCTGGTGCACATCTTTCCCGCCAGCATCGTGGACGCCATGGTGAAAGGCGACGTGTTGCAGATCGTGGCGTTCTCGGTGGTCTTCGCCCTTGCCGTCGCGGCGATCGGCGAGAAGGGAAAGCCGATCCTGCGGGCGATGGACAGCCTGTCGCAGATCATGTTCCGCTTCACCAGCTACGTGATGCTCTTCGCCCCCATCGGTGTCGGCGCGGCCATGGCGCACACCATCGCCACGCAAGGGCTGGGCGTGCTCGTCAACCTCGGCCAATTGATCGGCTCGCTTTACATCGCGCTGATCTTTTTCATCGTTTTCGTGCTGGGGACGGTGGCGATCCTCTTCCGCGTGCCCATCCTGCAGTTCATCCGCGCGGTGCGCGAGCCGGCGACGATTGCCTTCGCCACCACCAGCAGCGAGTCGGCGCTGCCGAAAGCCATGGAGGCCATGGAGCGGCTGGGCGTGCCGCCCCGCATCGTGGGCTTCGTGATGCCCACCGGCTACAGCTTCAACCTCGACGGCACGTCGCTCTACCTCACCATCGCCTCCGTTTTCGTGGCGCAGGCTGCCGAGGCGACCACGGGCGTTCACATGGATTTCAGCCGCCAGCTCATCATGATGCTGACGCTGATGGTCACCTCCAAGGGGATCGCCGCCGTACCCCGCGCCTCGCTGGTGATCCTGCTGGCGACGCTCGGCACCTTCGTACCCGGTGAGCTCGGCCCCATCGGCGTCGCCGTCATCTTCGGCGTCGACGAGCTGATGGACATGGGGCGCACGGCCGTCAACGTCATCGGCAACTGCATGGCGACCTGCGTCGTCGCCCGCTGGGAAGGGGAGTTCGACGACGTGCGCGCCCGCGCCTTCGGCACGCCGGAGGAGGCCAAGCTGGACATCGCGGCCGGCGAGCCGGCGTTCGTCAAGTCGGTGGAGCTGGGCGACTGAGGTTTACTCCGGCGCCATGCAGACGACGTTCTGCGCGGTGGCTGCCTGGTTCAAGAGCGCGCGGCAGGCCGTGGCCTCGGCTTGGGTGAGCACGAGGAAGGGCGCCACGAGGTCGACGCTGCAAAACGGCGGCATGGCCCCATTGTTCACCAGGGCGAAGGTCCCCTGGGGAGTGCCGACGCTGATGGTCTGGGTATCCGCAATGCAATTCTGCACCGTGACCGTGCCGTTGGCGAGGCTGGCGAACAGAGGGAACTGATTGCCGCACGGGCAGGTGATCTGGCAGGGGAGCGGCCTCCCTGTCATCTGCTCGAACTCATGTTGCACATGGTTGCACTCCGACTCCCCGTGATGACCGCCGTCGCAATCGCCATGATCGCCATCGCCGTGACCGTCGTCGCCATGATGATCGTCACCGGCGCTCTTGTGCCCGCTGTAGCTGTCGTCATGGTGATCGTCGCCATGGTGATCGTCGCCGTGGTGGCCGTCGTTGCACTGCATCTCCATGCAGAAGTCCTGGCAGAGCTCGCGGGCGTGGCCGTGCTCGCCGTCGCAGATGGTCTCGTGGGGGGCAGGATGCGACCGGTGGCCGGCAAAGGCCGTGCCCCACAGGGTCAACAGTCCTACGAGAAGAAGAGGGAAAGTTTTTTTCAAGGGGACCCTCCTTAGGTGAGAAGGAGCGTGGAGAACCCGACTGTAGACGAGCAGAATGGCGATGACAAGGTTTGTTGCTATTTTCGATGGGGACACTTGGGAATAGATCGATTCGCTTACCCAGGACCCTCACCCCTCTCCCGCGACCCCCGCATTCCCCCTCCCTGGGAGAGGGGAGCCCGGCTGGGCCGTTCTTGCTTTTCTTCCTCGTCCCTGTTGTCCTTGCCGTCCCTGTCGTCCCTTTTTGGGCTGCTCTCCCTCTTCTCCCGGTCAGGGCGGTGGCAAGGGGGCGGGAGAAGAGGGCCGGGGTGATCGGTGCGGGAGCCTTGCTCCTGCCCCGGAAGTTCGCCTTCGCCCAGAGCTCGCCCACCCTCACCCCCTTCGTGGACCCGCTGCCCATTCCCCCGGTCATCACCCCCGGCTCGTCGACTGTGAACGTCCACATGACGCAGTTTAAGCAGAAGCTGCACCGCGATCTGCCCTCCACCAAGCTGTGGGGGTACAACGGCATCTACCCCGGCCCCACTTTCGAGACCCGCTCGGGGCAGCCGATCTCCGTGCAGTGGCAGAACGACCTGCCGAGCCACCACTTCCTGCCCATCGACCACACCATCCACGGCGCGGAGTCGACCGTGCCCGACGTGCGCACCGTGGTCCACCTCCACGGGGCCAAGGTGTTCGGAGACAGCGACGGCTACCCGGAAGCCTGGTTCACCAACGACTTCGCCCAGACGGGACCGTTCTTCTCCAATCGCACCTACCACTACCCGAACGATCAGGCCTCCATGATGCTCTGGTACCACGATCACGCCCTGGGTATCACCCGCCTCAACGTCTTCGCCGGCCTGGCCGGCATGTACTTCGTTCGCGACTCGGCGGAGGACTCGCTGCCGATTCCCAAGGGGAAGTGCGAGGTCCCGCTGATGATCCAGGACCGCTTCTTTAACGCCGACGGCTCGCTGAACTATCCCGTGCAGGACCCCGGGGTGAGCCCGCCGATCCCGCCCATCTGGATCCCCGAGTTCTTCGGCGACACGGCCCTCGTCAATGGCAAGGCTTTCCCGTACCTCGAGGTCGAGCCGCGCAAGTACCGCTTCCGCATCCTGAACGCCTGCAACGCCCGCTTCCTCCACATGACGCTGGTCAACAGCCGCGATGCGAACGAGACGCTGAACTTCAACCAGATCGGCGCCGACCAGGGCTTCCTGCCCAAGCCGGTGACGCTGGGCGACCTCTTGATGGGGCCTGCCGAGCGCTACGACATCGTGATCGATTTCCGCGGCAAGGCCGGCAAGTCGTTCACCCTGACGAACGACGCACCGGCGCCGTTCCCCGGTGGCGGCGGGGCGGACCTCCCCCAGATCATGCAGTTCCGCGGCACGCTGCCGCTCACCCATTCCGACCAGCCGCTCCCCACGAATCTCGTGCCGGTGCCGCTGATCGATACCCACTCCGCCCGCCAGACGCGGCAGCTCCTGCTCTCCGAGGACGACGATCCCACGACCGGCGATCCCATCGAAGGAATGTTGGGCACCGTCGCCGCGGGTCCGCTGCACTGGAGCTCGCCGATCACCGAAGATCCGAAAGCCAACTCCACGGAGGTCTGGGAGCTCTACAACGTGACGACCGACGCACACCCGATCCACGTCCATTTGGTCCGCTTCCAGATCCTCAACCGCCAGAAGTTCGACCTCAACCGTTTCCAGTCCACCGGGCAGATCCGCTTCATCGCTCCCCCCGAAGCGCCGGGAGCCAACGAGCGGCCGGCGTGGAAGGACGTCGTCAAGGCGTTCCCGGGCGATCCGGACAACGGCGTCGGCCTGGTCACGCGCATCATCCAGAAATTCGACCTCCCCAACGGCGCCTCGGCGCCGCCGCGCGGCGTGCCCCCCTACGTCTGGCACTGCCATATCCTCGAGCACGAAGACAACGATATGATGCGGCCTTACGTCGTCCTACCGTGAGGAGAGCTGAATGAAGCCGCGTCTTGGGATCGTGGTCGCCTTGTTCTTGCTGCTCGTCTCACTGTCGTTCGCCGCCGGCGCTCAGGAGCCGGCGGCGACGCCTGCCCCGCCCGCCTGCCCCGCGATGCACGGCGGCGGCACGGGGTTTCCCGGCGGCCACATGGCCGGAATGCCGAAGGCCGCGCCGGCGGACGTCGCCTCGCCTGAAGCCATCGTCACCGCCTACTACGAAGCGCTCTCCGGGCCGGCCGGGAAGAAACGGGACTGGAACCGCTTCCTCTCCCTTTTCTTTCCCGGCGCGCGCCTGATGCCGGCCGAGGGGAAGGGGCACAGCGGCACCATGCCCCATACCTTCACGCCCTCGAAATACCTGTTCGACACCAACTCCAACATGCTCGAGGAGGGGTACGTCCCGAAGGAGATCGCCCACAGGAGCGAAGCCTTCGGCAAGCTCGTCCACGTCTGGAGCACCTACGAGGCACGCCACGCCGCCGAGGATGCCAAGCCGTTCGTGCGCGGCATCACCAGCTTTTAGCTCTTCAGCGACGGCAAGCGCTGGTACGTCTACAACGTCGCCTGGCAACCCGAGACGACGAAGCTGACGCTTCCGGCCGAGGACCTTCCCCACTGAAAACCCTGCCTTCCTCCCTCCTCTCCCGACAGGAGAGGAGGGCTGGAAGGCGACGTCTGCCGGGTGCGAGTCAGGCCGGCTTTTCCTCTTCCGGTTCCGGCTCGTCGGCCGGCGGCATAGGAGGGGGCGGCGCGAACTTCGGCCTCTGCTCCTCGACCTGCCGCATCTGGGCCACCACCTCCTGGCCGCTGGCGAAGAGGGCCGCGAGCTCGCTCTGGCGCTCGCCGAGGGCCTGCCGGCTGGTCTCGGTGGTGAAGACCCCGCGCGGGGTGAGGACGTAGAAGCGGACCCGATCGTCCCCGGGCAGGGGATAGGTGGTGGTCTTGATCATCCGCGGCAGCGCTTTCTGGGCCCGGGCGACGAGGTCCTTGGAGGCGGCGCGGACGTTCTCGTGGCTGACCCCGCCTTTCATGCCGCCCCCCGTCTTGTAGTAGAAGGCGGCGTCGCCGTCGGCGAAGCTGGCGAGGGTCACCACCGAGCTCGAGATCCCCATCTCCATCAGCACGCCATAGACGTCGTCAGGCTTGAGCTCGCCGGGGAGGACGAGCCGCTTGGGGTCGGTCGTGAGGGCCTGCTGGCGCAGGTCCATGTACTCCTCTTCGGGAGTCCGTGCCGCCTTCTTCGCCTCCACCTTGCGGCCGGTGACGGGATCGCGCGTCGCCGGCTTGGGGTTCTGCATGCGCCGGAAGTAGACCAGGGCCACCACGAGGGCGATGATGCTGACGACTTCCCAGGGATAGATGTGCATGGGCTCGCTCTATGCTCCGAGTGGGTTGGGAACGCTGATGACTGTCGGCTTGTAACCGCGGCTAGTTTAGCCTTTGCGGCGCCGGGCTGCCAGGGGGGCCGCAGAGGTGCAACCTTCGTCTCCGAGCGCCGCCGCCCAAGACCCCTCATCACCCCGGCCCTCTTCTCCCATCGCCCTCCCCCAACCGGGAGAAGAGGGAGAACAGCCAGCACCGATTCCCGCGAACCTTTTTCCTCTCCCCTTCGTCTTGAAGAGTGGAGAGACATGAGCGCGCCTATCCTATCCCCCGATCTGTTGCTGGCCCGCCGCGCCGCGGCCGGGCGTCCTGACGCCTGGGAAGAGCTGCTGGCCCGCTACGGCGAGCGCTTCTACAACCTCGCCGTCCACTTCGCGGGTGGCGGGGAGGACGCGGAGGACCTGACTCAGGAGATCTTCCTCCGGCTCTATCAGAACCTGCGCCAATACCGCGGCGACGTCCCTCTCGCCGCCTGGGCCCTCCGCCTGTCGCGCAACCTGTGCATCGACCACTACCGCTGCGCCCGCCGGGAGCGCCGCTCCGCCGCCGTTTCCGAAGAGATGCTGGAGCAGATTCCCGCCGCCTGTGAGGACCCGCAGAGCGCGGCGCTCCGGCGCCAGCAGCTCCGGGCCGTCTATCAGGGATTGGAAGAGATGTCGGAGGACCTGGCCGAGGTGGTGCTGCTGCGCGACCTGCAAGGGTGGAGCCTGGCGGAGACCGCGGCCTACCTGGAGGTGCCGGTGGGCACCGTGAAATCCCGCCTGCATCGCGGCCGGCTGGACCTCGCCGGGCGCGTCACCTCCCGGCTTGGCATGCCGGCCGGGGCCGTCGCCCTGCAAGGGCTGGGGGTGGAGGCATGCTGAGCTTCGCCTGCCGCCGGTTCCGCGCCCGTTTCACTCCAGGCGCCAACCTTCCGCACCGCCGGGCCTGCCCGGGCTGCGAGGCCTACGCGGCCGCGATCGAGCAGGCCGCGGGACGCCGCCTCCCTGTGCCCGCGAGCCTGCGGCGGAACCTGCGAGCCCTGGCCGCGCCCGAGCCTGGAGCCGTGCTGCCCTTCCCTGTGCCGCGGCTCCCCATGCCGGCCGCCCTCGCTTCGCGCCTGAGCGCCATTCCTCGGACTTCGCAGCCCGCCCGCCCGGTGCCTCCGGAGTGGATCCGCAACCCGCGCTTCGCGGTGGCTGCCAGTGTCGTCCTGGCGCTGCTTCTGGGTCCGGTCCTCGCCGGGGCCGCCGACCGCGGCCAGCAGGCCCTCCAACGCGCCCACGAGGAGGTCACGCCGCTCCTGGAGGGTGCGGGCGCCGAGGGGCACAGAGAGCTGGCGCGTCTGCGTCTCGCCGCGGCCGCGGCGTATGACGGGGCTCACGAGGCCGCGGCGAATTCCGTGCGTCGCGCCCGTGCCGAGCTTTCCAATTTCACCGTCTGGTTGTCGTCCACTACGGAAGACCTCATGAACCGCGTCCCGCGGCACGAGAGCCGCCGGGACCGCTAGGAGATCGCAATGACCCCTGCAGAGAATTGGCAAACGCATTCCGGTACACCCGAGGCCGACGTCCCCATGCCGGCACCCGCTCCTCCTCTTCCCGCAGCCGGCGTCTCGCCCGTGCTGCGCAAGAATCCCGGCCTGGCCGCTCTCCTTTCGTTGTTCCCAGGGATGGGGAACGTCTACAACGGCCTCTACTTGCGCGGGATCACGTTCTTCCTCATCATCGCCACCTGCATGTCCATCACGATCCGTGGCCACGATCTCTTCGGCCTGGCCGTCGCTTTCTTTTGGATCTTCAACGTGATCGATGCCTATCGCCAGGCGACGCTGATCAATTACGGCTACGCCCAGGACCTCGGGCTGCTCGACCTGCCGCGCCATCCGCGGGCCGGCCAGGGCGGCCTGGTGGCGGGGGTCCTCCTCATGCTGATCGGCCTCTTCGCCATCGTCGACCGGTATTTCGACGTCCGGCTCGATTGGCTGCTCGACCTCTGGCCCTTCGCCCTCGTCGTTGGCGGTGTCTGGCTGATCTGGGGCACGATTCGCGACCGGCGTCGGGCGTCGCAGCCCTGAGCGTTGTCGTAGGGGCGGTCCTGCGGGGCCGCCCTCGCTTTCCTTCCTGTTTCTCCTTCCGTCTTCTCTCCCGTTTTCCAACCTGGCCCGGACCTTGCACAACAAGGTTCACCTGGAAGTACAACGCGGCCAGGTCCGCAAGGAGACTAGATCATGGGTATCGCAGAGCGCGGAGACAACAACGTGGCCAAGGGCGTCGGCAAGCAGGTTGAAGGCAAGGTGAAGGAAGTCGCTGGCGCCGCGACGGGTGATCTGAGCCAGGAACTCGGCGGCAAGGTCGAGAAGAACGTCGGCAAGGTGCAGGAGAAGCTCGGTCACCAGGAACAGAAGGTTGGATCCGATCAGAGAGTTGGAAGATAACCGCGTCTTCCCTTGACATAAGGAGAGAGAACCATGCTACTGACGATCGCTTTGATCCTGCTGGTCCTATGGGCCCTCGGCTTTTTCGCCTTCCACGTCGGCGGCGGGCTGATCCATCTCGTGCTGATCATCGCCGTCGTCGTGGCGATCGTTCACCTGATCCAGGGCAGACGCGTCGTCTGAAGCTGCCCGCCCGGTTCCAAGAACCACCCCGCTGGTTTCCGCCAGTGGGGTGCGAGCCTTTGGTTACCCTTGATCATCCTTTCTTTTCGCAGAGGTCCAGCACCACCTCCACCCGCCGGTTCTTCTGCCGCCCCGCCGGATCGTCCGAGCCGTCGGGCTTGACGTTGGGTGCCACCGGCTTGCGCTTCCCCCAACCTTTCGTCGGCGTCGAGGCGGGGAGCGCACCATGCACGGCGAGCCAATCCTTGACGGTGATTGCACGTTTTTCACTCAGCGTTTGATTGTAGGCGTCCGCGCCCTTGGCGTCGGTATGCCCTTCCACCGTCGCCGGGTGCTTGCCGGCCTTGGCGAGGAGGGGCACGAGGGCCTTCAGCGTCTCCTCCGCGTCTGACGTGAGCGTCGACTTGTCGAACTCGAAGAGCGCGTCCGATCCCACCAGGAAGCGCTGGCTGCATTTCTCCTCCTGGGTGTGGATGGCCTGAATGCCCTTCGGCACCTGAATCTCACCGGGCTTCTGCCACGGTCCCTTGGGCTGCTGGATCTCTCCCGGCGTCTGCCAGTTGCTCTTGGGCTTCTGGATCTCGGATTGGCCCAAAGCGGGCAAGGCCAGCGCGACGAGCGCGATACCGGCGCGAGTGAGGCGGAGCATCGGAATCCCTCCTTTGAAGGCTTGCTTGGTTGCGCGAGATTATCACTGGAGCGCGCCGCCACCCAAGCCCCTCATCACCCCGGCCGGGAGAAGAGGGAGAACAGCAAGAAAGGACGACAGGGACAGCAGGGACAACAGGGACGAGGGAAAAAAGGAAGACCGCCCCAACCGGTTTCCCCTCTCCCGGGGAGGGGGATGGGGTGGTCGGGAGAGGGGCAGGGGTGAGGGTCTTGGGCGGGGGAAGCCCGGCTGGGAGAAGAGGGCCGGGGTGATGAGGGGCTTGGGCTCGGTCTACGCTATTCTCTGCCTTCATGGACCACCACCACTTCATGCGCCTTGCCTACGAGCAGGCCCTTGCCTCCTACCAGGAAGGAGGGCTCCCCATCGGTGCCGTGCTGGTGAAGGACGGCGAGGTCCTGGCGGCGGGGCACAACCGGCGGGTGCAGGATGGCGATCCCATCGCTCACGGCGAGATGGACTGCCTGCGCAAAGCGGGGCGGCGGCCGGACTACGCGGGCACGGTGCTCTATACGACCTTGAGCCCGTGCATGATGTGCACGGGCACGGTGCTCCAGTTTGGCATTCCGGCGGTGGTGATCGGCGAGGATCGGAACTTTCCGGGGAATCCCGACGTCCTGCGCTCCCACGGCGTCGAGGTGACGCTGCTGCAAGATCCGGATTGTATCGCGCTTATGCGCCGTTTCATCGCCGAGCGTCCCGACTTGTGGGACGAGGACATCGCCGGCCGCGAAACGGTGTGAGCGATCGCTTTGCCGCCTTATCCGGCCAGCTCGAAAGCGGCCTGCAGCTACCGCCGTCCCGGAACTTTCTCCCCTCCCGGGCGTACCTCACCGATGGAACCACTTCGGCGACCGGCCCCGCCGCGCCTATTGAGAGGAGAGACTTACATGCCCGTCCAATCGCCTTTGAGGATTGTTTTCCTGCTGCTTTTGCTGCTGACTCCAGCGTTCCTGGCGGCCGAGGAGCCGCCAGCCAAGCCGGGCGATGCGAAGAGAGAGGAGAAGAAGGAAGAGAAGAAGCCGCCGGTGATGCCCGAGGAGCACTCCTCCGTCACCAAGCACTCGATCACGATCGACGGCAAGAAGATCGACTACACGGCCACTGCCGGCAACTACCTGATGAAGGACGAGGACGGCACGCCCAAGGCGTCGATGTTCTTCGTCGCCTACACCCGCGATGGCGTGAAGGACCCCAGCGACCGGCCGGTGACCTTCAGCTTCAACGGCGGCCCGGGAGCAGCGGCCGTGTGGGTGCAATATGGCGCCTTCGGGCCGAAAGTCGTGGCGCAGAACGACGAGGGATGGCAACTGCCGCCTCCCGGCCATCTGGTGGACAACGAATCCTCGATCCTCGACGTCACCGACCTCGTGTTCATCGATCCAGTCTCGACCGGCTACAGCCGCACGGTGCCTGGGGTGGACGCCAAGGAGTACCATGGCATCAAGCCGGACATCGAATCCGTGGGTGAATTCATCCGTCTGTGGATCACCCGCAACGAGCGCTGGGCGAGCCCCAAGTTCCTGGCCGGCGAGAGCTACGGCACCACCCGCTCGGCGGGCCTTTCCGAGTTCCTCCAGACCCGCTTTGGAATGGATTTGAACGGCATCGTCCTGGTCTCCTCCGTGCTCAACTGGCAGGAGATCCTCTTCGGCCCCGGCAACGACATGCCTTACGTCGTCTACCTGCCCACCTACGCCGCCACCGCCTGGTATCACAAGAAGCTGCCGCCCGAGCTCTCCGGGGACTTGGAGAAGACCCTGCGCGAGGTCGAGAATTTCGCCATGCACGACTACGCCGAGGCATTGATGGAAGGGGATTCCCTTCCGGCCGCGCGCCGGCAGGAGATTGCGGCTAAGGTGGCGCGCTACACGGGCCTTTCCGTGGACTACGTGCTGCGCTCCAATTTGCGTATCGAGATCGAGCGTTTCTGTAAAGAGCTGCTGCGCGGCGAGGGAAAGATCACCGGCCGCCTCGACAGCCGCTTCACGGGTTGGGATATCGACTCCGCGGGTGAAAATCCTGAGTACGATCCCGCCGGCACCTTGACGGACGGCCCCTACGTGGCGATGCTCAACGACTACGTGCGCCGCGAGCTGGGATATAAAGACGATCACGTCTACGAGCGCCTCGCCCAGGTCTTCCCCTGGACCACGACGGGATTCGAATTCCGCTACCCTTACCTTGCCGAGTCCTTGCGCGAGGCGATGGTGAAGAACCCCAATCTTCAGGTGCTCGTCACCTCCGGCCACTACGACCTGGCGACGCCCTACTTCGACGCCGTCTACACCGCCAACCACCTCGGCTTGCCCGCGGAGCTGCGCAACCATATGAAGCTCACCACCTACGACGCCGGCCACATGATGTACATCCGCCGCGCCGATCACCAGAAGCTCAAGAAGGAGGTCGCGGAGTTCATCCGCGCGACGACGGCGGCGAGGAAGTAGGAGGGCGGTCCCCGGCCGCTCTCTGGAGGAGGGAGGCCGGGGGGTGGCTCGCGGCGATCCATGCTCACCGCCGCTTCCCTTTCAACCGCTGAATCTCCTCCCGCAGCCGGTCCGGCCCGTCTTCCTCGGCACAGACCACGGTCAGGAGGTCGATCGCCCGGGTGGCCTGCGGGGCCGGTTTCGCGGAGACGGCGTTGTCAGCATCGAACAGGAAGACGAGCTCGTCGAACCATGCGGACGGCAGGCGCTTCAATTCTCCCAGCAGGTCCGACTTGCTGGGCGCGAACGTCGACCGCACCTTCCGTGCCTTCAAAGGTGGGCGAACCGCGAGGTCATCGTCTGCGCTCAGGGCGAAATCTATGTCGCCCCGCAGGAGGACGACTTCCCCGAGGGGCGGTTTCTCGATCGCCGGTTGATGGGTCAGCTCGCGGTAGAGCGCCGTGTACCCGGCGTCCGAGAAGTCGAAGGCGCCGAGTTGATAATGCGTGGAGACTCTCAAGGGGCGTGGGATGTTCGCCTCGTCTTTGCGATCGAAGAGGACGGGAATGAAACGTCCATTTCCTTTCTGATCGTAGAGGTAGCTGTAGATGGCGCTGCCTTCCCAGAAGACGCCGCGCCCCTCGTCCGCCGGCACTTTCCCTTCGATACGGTTGAGGTACGTCGCCGTGCAGATGACGAGGACGAGCTCCGAGTTTTCCGGCCGGAGCTGCTCTTCGCACCAGCGCGGCCACCCTTGAGGAGGACGGGTTTCGTATTGATCCAGCTCCGCATCGACCCCGTGACGGCGCAGTTGGTTGGCGAGCGCCAACACCCGCTGCGAGTGCTCTTCACTGTCGTGGCTGTAGCTGATAAAGATTTTGGTGGGCATGCCGGGTTCCTTGTCGTTCCAGTGTGCGGCAGCGGCTTCCGTATCGGCAAGCTCTCCATCCCGCCGGTGGTAGCCATGTTTCTCGATCAGCCTGCGCGCTTCGGCCAGGGCGGAGCGGTCCCTGAACAGGCGCGCGCGGCAAAGATGGACATCGGCCTGCAGAAGCGGCATGGGGCCGCGCTCCGCAAGGCTTTGGGCTTCGTCTAGGACGGTAGCGGCTTCTTTCCTGGCGCCTCGTTCAAAAAGAGCCAGGGCATGAAGGGTCAGCGCGCGCGGTAAGAATCGGAGATCGCCCGTTCGCCTGAGAGTGGTTACCGCACTTTCCAACTGTGGCGAGGAAGGTGAGACAAGGGAGGAGGCCAGCTTTGCCAGTCCGATGATCAACTGGTTGTTGTGATCTTCCCCAAATTTGAGACAATTGCGGGCGCGCGACTCCAAATCTTGCAGGTTCTTTTGCTTCTCCTCCGGAGAGTTGGAGCGGCTCGCCAGGTCGTAGAGAAACTCACAGTATTCGTATCCCTGAAGCGAGGACAAGGTCCCTAGACCGCCCGTTCGCTGGGATTGAACCGTCTCCGCCTCCTCGAACCACGCCCTTGCGGCAGCGAGGTCACCGCTGCCCCGCTCGGCCACGGCGATGGCTGCACAACTGATCACTTCATGAAACGTGTCATGGTGCTCTTGTGAGAGAAGTAGGGCTTGCGAGGCATAGCGTTTCGCTGCGAGGAGGTCTCCCTCCGAGATGGACAGCTCACTGAGAAGGATGAGCACGTTGATGGCCTTTTTCGGCCGATTGGCGAGCGCAAACTGGTGAGCGGCCCCCATCGCCTGCCTAGCCTCTATCAACCTACCGAGCAAAATTAGGTATTCAGCTACCCGGGTGAAGAGAGCCATGGAGGCCTTCGCCGACAGGCCGGGACGAAGAGTGGTCCAGGGCTGCTGGAAAAAGCTTACGATGCAGCTCAAGTCCATGCTGGTTGCGCCAAGCTGTTTGCCGGGGAAGAAGAGCGATTTTCTTTGGATACGCTCGTGATAGACCTCGAAAGCCTCCTGTGCCAATCCCGCCAAGCAGCCGTGGGCCACGGCCTGGTAGAGCGGTTGCAAGCCGGCGAGCGTCGCAGGTTGGTGCTCGGCCGTTTCGCAAAGGTGTGCGAGCAGCCGCCGGTGCCCCGCCTTCCACGCTTGAAGAAAATGCTCCCGCAACTGCTCGGCGAAGTACTCGCGCAGCAGAGGGTGCGAGTCGATGGGAGGCGAGGGGGAGACGGCGACGTCGATCAATCGGAGGTCGACCAGACGGCGAAGGACGCGGCGCCAATCGGCGGCGGAGAGATTCCGAAGCGGTGCGGTGAGGACGTCGAGCTCGGTCCCTATGGCTGTGCGCAGGACGGTGACGAGGTCTTCCTCCGCAGGGCGATCGAAGAAACCCAGCAGGCGCAACAACGCGATTTCCGCGCTGGCCGCGCCGAGGTGGCTCACGTAGGCGCCGAAGAGATGCCGCGCGTGGTACCGGTGCTCCTTGTCCTCGTCGAGGAGCGGAATCTCATGACGCCGCCAGATTTCATGGTCGTCCGTTGCGTCGCGCAGATAAGTTCCCAACAACATCAGGGAATAGGCGTGGCCGCGGGAATCCTCGACTGCCTGACGCAGCTCCGGCTCGGGGCCACGAACGTCCAATTGCCGCAGGAGCTCGGTCCCAGACGCCGGGTCCAGACGATCCAGTGGCTGCTGAATGACGCCCCGACCCTCTTTGTCTCGCAGCTCCACCACGGGCTGCCGCGAGGTGACGACGCACATCCCGCCGCTCTTCGAATCCTTCAATCGGCCGGCAGCCAGGGAGAGGAGGAGCCAGTGGATCGCGAGGTCTTTGAGCCGCCCCTGGTCGAGGGACGGTGGGTGTTGCAGTGGCTCGAGTCCGTCGAGGATCAGCAGGCCGCGTTGGGCGAGGATGAGGCTGGCGAGGGTCCGTCCCCGCTCGGTGGGATCGATGAGATTCGGACCCGGGTAGCCGAAGCACAGTAGAGCTTGCTCGAAGAAGATCTCGGAGGAGGCGTTGCGCTGCTCGCCACTCCCCTGGCTATAAAAGGAGTGGACGAAAACCTGCCCGGCGCCGCCCCAGCCGGCATCGCGCATCTGGTTGAGCCAGCGGGCAACGACTCGTGTCTTGCCAGCTCCGCCTTCGGCGTGGAGGACGAAGACGCGGACGGCGCCTTCGCTCCAGGCTTGGCCGAGGGCGGCCAACTCGACTTCGCGCCCCGCGAACCCTTCGCCGTAGGTGTGCAGGACATCGATACCGTGGGGCTCGGGGAGGGGCATGGACATTTGCGAGATGCCGTTGCTCAGGTCGGAATACCCCCTCCGAAACCTGCTACCCAGGCGGCCGACCGTGCCAAGGCCCGGGCGATGCTCTTTGTCTTCTTTCCCTTGACCAAGGCGTGTGCAGGATTCAGCGGCTTTTTATCCGCGACGACCTCTTGGTGCAGTCCGCGAGCAACCAAGGCGATAAGGCTTGCCACTCCGTAGCCATCATAACCGCGCAGCGTTTGTGCCACTTCCCAATAGGCCGCGCGGTCAACGGACAACTCCACGTCCGTGAAGGCTTGGGAGGACACAGAACCGTCCGGCCTGACGAAATCCGGGTGGATTCGCCGGTTGAGGGCCTCAGTATCAGCAATTTCGTCGGGGACATCGCTCGCGCTGGCGGTCTGGTTCACACGTCCTCTCCGGTTACCACCCATCGAAGCAAGCGCATAGCTATCCAGCGCGAAGCCTCTCCTTCCACTTCCTTGGAACCATCGACCAGCAGAAACTCAAACCGGCCCTTTTCGGGAATTTCGAGCTCCAGCTCACGTGAGTCGATACTCCATTCTAATTGAACCCCGCCTGAGGCCGTCGGCACCAGGAAAGGAGGCGGCACGGTGATGCCGTGATCGAGCAAAACGCCGATCGCGTCCCTGAGGAAGTGGAGCGCGAAAAACACAGCTCGTTTCCCTGGGCTCCGCGCCCCGTAGGTATTCCAACCGTCGTCGAGAGCCAGGAGCTCATTTGCCCTTGTTTGGACCTGTTGGTAGGTTTCGGTCTTTTCGCCTCGCCGCAATTCGTCGGTAAGGTTGAAACCATCCTCCTCCTCGACTGCGGCAGGCCGTAGATCCGTCACGTTGTGAATGGTCCTACATTTACTGTCCCTGGGGAAGCCGGCCACGTAGACCCGTTCCCATCGCAGATCGGAATCAACTTTGCGAAACTGCCATTCGGAGACTTCGATGGTCAGGGTCCTGGAAGGTGTTTCTAGTTTGAAGCTGAGACTGCGTTTGTCGAGCTCCACGATTTTTCCGACAACTTCTACGGGTTCGTTCGGCGCGAAGACTTCCGTCGCTTGCATAGCCTCCTTCACTCGCTGGCTAATTTCACATTGAGCTTTCAGGCCGTCCTCTTCTACTGCGATTACGATCAGGTCATCATCGTTCGAGATGGCGGTCGCAATGGCGCTTCCCATCCGGTTTCTCACGACAGGCGGCAAGTACGCGGGCCAGGCCTGCGAGTCGGTGAAAGCGCGAATCCCAGTAACCAGATCGAAGGCGGCTATGGCTGAAGGATGCCTCCCCGTGACGTCCGGAGTGGGTAGTCCTTCATAAATGAGCACGCCGCTTCCCTCCGAGACTCCGGTGAGCGCGACTCGCGTCAGGCGTTTGGCTTCATTCCTTAGATTCGCTCGCCACGGAAAGCCCAATTGACGTTGGATCAATCGGGCGAGAGAATCATGAAGTCCACTGCTTAGAGATCCGGCATCCTCCAATAACACCCTACCAGGCAGAACGCCGGGTTTGTCGATCGAGATGGTGATTTTGAGGGGCATGGTCTATTCTCGGCCCGATTATACTGGAGAAGTGTCGATGCCCCGCCTCTGGCCGTTCTTCCGTCCGCTCTTCTGGGGGCTCCTGGGCTTGGCCCTCCTCGCCGCGGCACCCCAATCCTCAGCCGTTTTGCTCCCCGGCCAGCCGGTGGAGCGCGCGATGGTGGCGGGGGAGTCCCACGTCTATCAGACCGCGCTGCCGGCGGGCGGGGCTTGGCGGGTGAGCGTCGAGCAGCGGGGAATCGACGTGATCGTCGAGGTCTTGGGGCCGGACGGCAAGGTTCTCGCGGCCGTCGACAGCCCTCTCGATCGCGAGGGGCCGGAGACGGTGTTGATCGAGCCGCCGGTGGAGGGGAGCTTCCGCATCACGGTGCGCTCTCACGAGCCGGGGGCTCCCACCGGCCGCTACGAGATCCGGGTCGATCAGCTTCCCCAAGCTTCCGAAGCGGACCGCCATCGCCTGGCGGCGGAGCGCGCCTCGACTCGCGCCGGCGAGCAATACCTGAAAGGGACGCCCGAGGCCCGGCGGCAGGCGATCGCCGAGTATCGCCAGGCGCTGGAGGAGTGGCGCGCCGCGGCCGATCGCCTGGGGGAGGCGCGGGCGCTCTACGCCTTGGCCGTCCTCTCCCGGCTGGTGAACGACACGCGGCAGGCCCTCGCCTGGGGAGACGAGGCCATCCCCCTCTGGCAATCCCTGGGCGACCGCCTCTGGGAGGGCGCCACGTGGAACGAGACCGGCCTCGACCACTGGCTGCTGAGCGAGAACGCCGCGGGGAAGGCCGCGTTCGAGAAGGCCCTCGCTCTGCAGCGGCAGACCGGCGACCGCTACGGCGAAGGGGTGTCGCTCAGCAATCTCTGCCTGATGGACCTCTCGCGCGGCGAGCTGCGCGCGGGCCTCGCCTGCTACGAGAAGGCGCTCCCCGTGCTCCACGAGGTGGCGGCCCAGGCCCTGGAGGGCTCGGCGCTGCTCAACGTCGGCCGGGTCTACGACGTCCTCGGCGAGCCCGATCAGGCGCGGGACCGGTATCAACAGGCCCTCGTCCGCATGAAGGCCACCGACGACCGGGCCGGACAGGCGCGGATCCTCAATCACCTTGGCCTCCTGAGTTACGCGTTGGGCGACTATCAGGAGGCGCTCGCCCGCGCGGGGGAGGCCCTGGAGGCGTTCCGCGCTTTGGGCGACCGGCGCTGGCAGGCGAACGTCCTCCACAACCTGGGGCTGATCGATCAGGCCCTGGGGGAATGGCCCCGGGCGCGCTCGGACTACGAGCAGGCGCTGCGGCTGTGGCGCGAGGTGGGCGATCCCAAGGGCGAGGCCTCCACGCTGACCGCCCTGGGGCAGGTGCAGACTCTGGAGAAAAGGTCGCAGGAGGCACTCGCCTCTCTGCAACAGGCCCTCGCGCTTCATCGCGCCGCCGGAGACCGGCTGGGAGAGGGGATCACCCTGAAGGAGCTCGGCCTCACCGCCATGCAGCTCGCGGATCGGGCGACGGCGCTCGCCTCGTTCGATCGCGCCGTCGAGCTGCTGGCCGCGGCCGGCTCGGTCGCTGACGAGGCCGAGGCGCTCTGCAACCGGAGTGAGGCGTACATCCGGCTGGGCGAGCCCGTCAAGGGGGTGGAGGGTCTTCGGCGTGCCCTGGAGCTGGCGCGGACGGCGGGGCAGCGGGAGGAAGAGGCGCGGGCGGAGTTCCTCCTTGCCCGGGCGGAAAGCGCGCTCGGCCATGCCGCGGAGGCGCGGAGCCATTCCGCGGCGGCGCTCGGTTTGATCGAATCGCTGCGCACCCGCATCGGCAGCCCCGATCTGCGGGCCTCGTTCTCCGGGCTGATGCACGACGCCTATGAGCTCGATATCGACCTCCTGATGGAGGCCCATCGCGCCGCGCCCGCCGCCGGCTACGACCGCAGGGCCCTGGAATCGACCGAGCGCGCCCGCGCCCGCACGCTCCTGGAGCTGCTGGCCACGGCCGGCGTCGACGTTCACGAAGGCGTGGACCCAGCGCTCCGCGAGCGCCGCGCGGCCCTGCTGCGCCGCCTGAGCGCCAAGGCCGAGCGCGCTCTCCACGAGCGGCCGCGTACCGCGGACGAGCGGGCGGCCCTGGAGGGGGACCGTTTCGCCGTCCTGCGCGATCTCGAGCGGGTGGAGGCGGAGATCCGGGAACGGAGCCCCGGCTTCGCCGCCCTCGTCGAGCCGCAGCCCTCGAGCGCCGCCGAAATCCAGGCCCTCCTCGGCCCGGACACGCTCCTCTTGAGCTACTCCCTGGGCCGGCAGCGCAGCTTCCTCTGGGCGGTGAGCGCCAAGAGTGTCGCCGCGTTCGAGCTCCCCGGCCGCACCGCCATCGAGGAGGCGGCCCGCCGGGTTCAGGAGGAGGTGAGCGCTTTCGAGCCCGCCCGGCGCGGCCGGGAAGCCACGGACGCGGCAGCTTTGAGCCGCATGATCCTGGGCCCGGTCCAGAACCTCCTGGACGCCCGGCGCCTGGTCGTCATCCCCGATGGCGCCCTGGAGTACGTCCCTTTCGGCGCCCTCCCCCTGCCGGCCCGCGGCGGTGGTGTGGAGGCGCCCATCCTCGCGGGGCGCGAGGTCGTCTACCTCCCCTCGGCTTCGTCGCTCGCGGTCCAGAGGCGGCGGCTCGAGCGGCGCTCTCCGGCGCCGAAGCAGATCGTCGTGCTCGCCGATCCCGTCTTCGACGCGCGCGATCCCCGGGTGACGGCGGGCCGAAATGCGCCGCCGCCATCGTCTGGCGCGCTTTTCGAAAGGCTCGTTGGCTCGCGCCGCGAGGCGGAGGCGATCGCCGGCCTCGCGGCGCCGGGGCAGGCGCTCCTCGCCCTCGACTTCGAAGCCAGCCGCGCCCTGGTGGAGGAGGACCGGCTGGTCGCCTTTCGCACCGTTCACTTCGCCACCCATGGCGTCATCGACGCCGAGCACCCGGCCCTCTCGGGTCTGGCGCTCTCCATGGTGGACCGCGAGGGGCGCCCCCAGGAGGGGTTCCTCCATCTGCACGACGTCTACAACCTGCGGCTCGACGCCGACCTGGTGGTGCTCTCCGGCTGCCGCACGGCGCTCGGGAAGGAGGTGCAGGGGGAGGGGCTGATTGGCCTCACCCGCGGCTTCCTCTATGCCGGGGCGCCGCGGGTCGTCGCCAGCCTCTGGCGCGTGGAGGACCTCGCCACGGCGGCCTTGATGACGGCGTTCTACCGCGCCCTGTGGGTCGAGGGTCTGCGCCCTGCCGCGGCTTTGCGCTCGGCTCAGCTTTCCGTGCGGCGGCAGCGGCGCTGGCGGGACCCTTATTACTGGGCCGGCTTCGTGCTCCAAGGGGACTGGCAATGAAGGGGAAGAAGGAAGCGGGAGGGTGCGATAGCGAGGGCCGCCGTCCCACTATCAATTCGAAAACGTTTTGCAAAGGAGGGACACGATGAGCGTCAGCATGGGGGATTTCGTCGGCACCTGGAAGGTCAACTTCGTGACCGGACCGCTCGCGCAAACCGGGGAGCCGCTCGCGGGGCTCAGCTACGTTCAGATCGGCACCGGCACCAACGGCGCCACCGCGCCCAGCCTCGACGCGGGCTGGCAGGTCGTGGCGGGATTCGCGCTCCTCGACGCGGCGGGCGGCGTGCTGTTCAGCACCAGCGACGTCAAGCACCAGTCGGGATTGATGATGCTCTCCGGAGACCAGCTCCGCTGGAAAGGTTATTACACCAACCTGCCGCTCTACATCTACATCTCCATCGCCGAGCTATGGACGCCGAACGACGAACGCACCGTCCAGGTGTACGGCTGCACCGTCTATGGCGATCCCGATCAGGTGGGAGTGTGGGGTGGCACCGGCAGCCCGCCGCCCAATCCTCCGAACGGCGGGGCGCCGAAAGGCGACGGTTCTTGAAAACAGCGGCTCAGGCTGCGCGGCTCACCTCCACCTCCTCCGAGGCCCAGTCGGCTTCGCTGGAGGTGGCGACACCGCGCGCCAGGTGGCCGGCGAGGGCGGCGGCGATGGGCTGTTCCGTCGCCCTCTCGATGTAAAGGAACTGCCCGGCGGGATTGACCTCCAGGAAGACGTACTCCCCTTCGGGGGTCAGCCGGAAGTCGACGGCGCCGTACTCCAGCCCCAGGCGGCGCATGAGGCCGAAGAGCCTCTCCTCGACCTTGGCCGGCAGCGCGTGCGGCTGATATTTGGCGTCGGTGTTGAAGCGGATGTCGAGCTCGTACTGCTCGGCGCGCGCGGCGGCGGCGAAGAGGCGATCGCCGATCACCGTCACCCGCAGGTCGCAGACCGCCGGCACGAAGCGCTGGAAGAGCACGGGCGTCAGCCGCACGGCGTCGGCCAGCGGCTCATCTTCCTGCCGTATCTTCCGGGTTTCGCGCCAGGCGTGATAGGTCTGGAGGAACGGCTTGTAGATCACCTCGCCGGGGTATTGGTGCCAGAAGGCGCGGGCCTCTTCCGGATCGTTGGTGATCAGGGTTTCGGGGATGGCAAGGCCGGCTTCGCGCGCCAACTTGAGCTGCCAGGGCTTGTGGCTCGCGGTGGCGTCGCGCACCACGTTGTTCACCCACAGGGCCTCGCTCGCCTGGTACATGCCGTGAAAGGCGGTGTTGGCTTCGGACTGCGCGAAATAGCGGCTCGCCGGGTCTTTGAGCTCGGCCGGGAAGCCGAATGCCTGGGGGCGGCGCCACCACACGGCGCGGACCTCGTCCATGGGGATCCGTGCTCCATCGGCGAAGGTGAGGGCGAAGTCGCTGCGGTCCCCGTCGAGCCGGGCGGTGAGGCCGAGCTTCATGGGGAACTCGGCAAGGTTGAGCAGCCGGTGCGGACGCCCCAGGCGGGTGAGCTCCGTCATCACCGCCTGGGCGTGCACGTCGTCGG
>DASUEN010000094.1:0-19507 GCA_036275055.1 Thermoanaerobaculia bacterium | reverse complement strand
GGGAACGTTCGAGAGTAGAGTGAGGACGGAGCGACAAGAGTCCCAAAATTTTTCCGGATTCTCAGAGGGTCTCCCTCACCGCCAATCCCCTTGGAGGACGAAGGCTCCCCAGTAGGAGGGATCGCGGAAACGGTGCTGGCGCGCGAGGGAGAGGCGGGCTTTGCGCAGGGCTGCGGCGGGGCGCAGGCCCTCGCTCCACAGCCCCCGGTAGAACGAGGCCATGAGCGCGGCCGTGGCCCGGTCGTCGATCCACCACAGGCTCGCGACCACCCGCGGCGCTCCCGCGTAGAGGAAACCGCGGGTGAGCCCGAGGAGACCTTCGCCGCGGATCTCCTTGCCGAGCGCCGTCTGGCAGCCGGAAAGGACCACGAGATCGGCGGCGAGGTCGAGGGCGTAGACGTCGCGCAGCCCTAAGAACCCTTCGCGGGGATTGCCGGCTCGATCGACGCGAGAGAGGGCCAGGCCCGAAAGCTCCGGCCGCTCCGCGTCGAAAAGGCCGTGCGTGGCGAAGTGGACGTACTGGAAATCGCGCAGGCGCCCTGAAAGGACGAGATCGCGGCTGGCCGCGAAATCGAGCTCGGTGGCGACTGCACCCGCCGGGGCCAGGGAGGCGATCCCGAGGGCTTCCTGGCGCGAGAAGCGAAGCCGGGTGAGGAGGAGCGGGTCCACGCTGCCCCCTCTCGAATCGCCCGCGGTCTTCCGTCCTTTGGGTTCGACGCGGGGATCGTCCTGCCGGAAGACCGGATCGGCGATGACGATTGCAAGCTCGCGGGCCGGCTGCCTCTGCGCCAGCTCCCGCCGCTCGGCCGCGAGGACGGAGGCCGACGGCAGCTCCACCACCTCGTGCCGTGCGAGAAGAGGAGAGCCCGCTCTCCCTGGCTCGGGCAACATGTCGAAGGGGATGTAGCCCAACGCCCCATCGGGAACGATCGCCAGGCGATGATCGCCGAGGTCGCCGGCCACGGGGCCGAGGATCATTCCGCTCAGCGTCTGCCCGATCCGAGCCCGGCGGGTATCGCCCTCCGGTGCGGGCGTGCTCAGAGCCTGATGGAAAGCGCGGGCGGCGCGCTCGATCTCCTCCCGGGCGGGGAGGACGAAAGAGCGCAGCCCGGTCGCATCCACCGCCCAGAGATATCCTCGCTCGCGTCCGAGGGAGTATTCGAGGAGGAGTGTGCCCGAGTCGAGAAGGGATTGGATCTCTCCCAGGCTTGCGGCTCCGGGATGAGTGAGCTCGGCGTAGCGCGGGCTCTGCCGCCGGATCTCGGCGTCGAGGTTGTCGAGCTCGGCCCGGATCTGCTCGCTCTCGATCTCCAGAGTCTTGCTCTCCGCCTGATCCCCTTTGCCGCGGCCGAGGAGGAGCTGCCGGCGGTCCGCTTTCAGAGCCAGGCGGCGTTCGAGGTCGCGTTGCCGCGCCGCGAGCGCCGGATCGATGCCGGCCCGGATCGATGCCCCGCTCGCGCGCACCACGTCGAGGAGCGAGCGGGCGTGCGCCTCCTCGCTCGCTTCGAAGGCGGCGCCATCGAAGCCCTGGCCGGGATGGGCGGCGGCGAGGCGCATCAGGATGTCGACGCGGAGCTCGTAAATCTCGCTACGGGAGCCCAGGAAAGCGGCGCGGAGGTCGGGATTGCCCAGCCGGGTACGGAGCGATTCGAGGGCGGCGATAGCGGCTTGAGCGTCGCTCGCTGCACGTTCGAGATCACCGGGCTTCCCCTGGTCCCCCAGGGTGCGGGCCCGAGCGGCCAAGGTCATGGCCTCGTTGACGCGGTCGCCCACGGCGCGTGAGGCGACGAGAGCCTGCTCGAAAAGGGGCAAGGCCTCCGCGGCACGCTCGCCCGCGGCCAAGGCCTCTCCCTTCCGCCGCAAGGTGAGCGCCTCGGTGAGGCGGTCTCCGGTCTGGTGCTCGAGGGCGAGGGCCCGGTCGAGCTCGGCGAGCGCTTCGGAGGAGCGACCCGCCGCGGCCTGGGCCTCTCCGAGCAAGCTGCGGCTGATCCCTTCGTTCCGCGCATCGGAGGTCGCGCGGGCGACCTCGAGAGCCTGCTGGTGGAGGAGGGCCGCCTGGCCGGCCGCACCGCTCCTGCGCTCCAGCCAGCCGAGATTGTTGAGGGTCACGATCTCGCCACGCCGGTCCTCGACCGCACGGCGGAGCGCCAGGGCCTGGTTCAAATAGAGTCGGGCCCGCTCCGCCTCGCCGAGGGCGCTGTAGGCAGCCCCCAGGTTGTTCAGGGTGGCGGCTTCCTGCCGGCGGTCGTCCAGAGCAGTGAGGATCTCCCGGGCTTCGCCATAGGCCTTGAGCGCTTCGTCGATCTCCCCCAGGCTGCGGTAGAGGACGGCGAGGTTGTTGAGCGCCTGGGCCTCCCCGGCCCGGTCGCCGATCGTCCGGCGGATCGCCAGTGCCTGCCGGTAGCTCTCCTCAGCCGGCTGCGGCTCGCCCAGGCTGAAGGAGGCGAAGCCGAGATTGTTGAGCACATCGGCCTCGTCCTTGGTCTCGCCGAGCTGATGAAAGAGAGCCAAGGCCTCCCGGTAGCAGGCGAGCGCCGGCTGCACGCTGCCCCGGGCCTGAAGGACCAAGCACTGGTCGTTGCGCAAATCGGCCTCGGGATAGGCCAGACCGAGGCGGCGCGAGAGATCGAGGCTGCGGACGAGTGCCTCGTCGGCAGCGGGTAGCTCGCTCTTCTCCCAGAGGGTGAGCCCGAGGTCGCTCCACGCCTGCATCTCGCGCTCGGGGCGGCCCAGCTCCTGCCAGCGCGAGACCGCCTCGCGATAGAGCTCCACGGCTTGGAGCTGCTTTCCCAGACGATGGGTGACGGCGGCCAGGGCGGCGATCGCCTCGGCCTCCCCCGGCCGGTCACCCGCGGCCTGAAAGTGGCCGCGCGCCTTCTGCAAAGCCGCCAGGATCTTTTCGAGGCTGCCCGTGGGCTCACGGCGCAGGATCGTTCCCGCCTCCGTCATTGCGCCCAGGGCGGCGATCCGATCTCCGTCAGCCGTCGAGATCTCCTCCAGGCGGATCGCGCACCGGCCCGGCCCCACGCCCTTCGTCTTGGCCCGCACCTCGATCTGGTAGGAATCCGTGGCGGCCGGACGAAGGAGAACGGTCTCGACTCCCCAGCGGTCCAAGGGGGAATCGACCGCCGCGAGGCTCCCGCCGTCCGGCCCGCGCACCTCGGTGACCAGGTGGATTCCTCGCAGCTCGACGGTCAACAGATACAGTTTGCCGGCGGCGAGGTCGGCGTTCCAGACCTGGGAATCACCGGCGGCGAAGGCGCGTTCCAGGGAAGCGCCGGGGGAGAGAGACTCCGGAGATGCGGACCCCATGCTGGCCACGGCCAGTGCGAGGACCGCGAGGAGAGCTGCCCGGCGCATGGAGGGGATGATTCTAGCAGGGGCTTGGGCAGGCGCCCTCTCGCCTTCTGCTACAATGCGCCGCCGCCCTCCCCACGGGCGCGCACCTTCCTGGGGTACAGCATGCCGATCAAAGTCGATTCAGAAATCGGGCGCCTGCGGCGCGTCCTGATCCACCGGCCCGGGCGCGAGATCGATTGGATGGTGCCCTCCATGATGGAGAGCCTGCTCTTCGACGACATCCTGGACGGCGACGAGGGGCGCGAGGAGCACGACGGCTTCCGCCGCGTCATCGAGGCGGCCGGGGTCGAGGTGCTGGACGCGCAGGACCTGCTGGCGGACGTCCTGGGCGACGAGGAGGCCCGCAAGCGGCTGCTCGACGAGCTGGAGGCCGAATACGGCGCACCGTTCCACGTCGTGCGCCGCCTCCAGGACCTGCCGCCGAAGGAGTTGGCTACCGCCCTGGTGGAGGGGATCCGCACTCCCCCCGAGGAGTCGGACGCCGGCCGCAAAGTCTTCTTCGACCTCTACCCGGTGCCCAACTATTTCTTCATGCGCGATCCCCAGGTGGTGATGGGTAACGGCGTCGTCATCTCCTCCATGGCCACCTCGGCGCGGGAGCGCGAGCCGCTCCTCTCCCGCACCCTCTTCGAGCGCCACCCGGCGCTCGCGGGCCACGGCACGCTCTACGAGATCGACGTGCCCCCCACCGGCGCGCCGCAGCACAACCCGTACTTCCCCTATCCGAGCCTGGAGGGGGGCGATGTCCTCGTGGTGAGCCCCGAGGTCCTCCTCGTGGGGCTCTCCGAGCGCACCAATCGCCGCGGCATCGAGGTCCTGGCCGGCTATCTGCGGCGGGTGGAAACCTCCTTCCGCCACCTCATCATGGTCGAGCTTCCCCGCAAGCGTTCGTACATGCACCTCGATACGGTCTTCACCCTCATCGACCGCAACCTCTGCCTGGTGCACGTGCCCGTGATCGAGCCCGGTGGCCCCGAGGCGGCGCACGTCTACTCGATCGACCTCATGGCCAAGAACCTGACCTTCACCCTGCGCCACTCGCTGCTCGACGTGCTGAGGGACTTGGGGATGGAGCTGGACGTGGTGCCCTGCGGCGGCCCGAACGAGGCGATCGATCAGGAACGCGAGCAGTGGACGGATGGCGCCAACGCCTTCGCCCTGGCGCCGGGAGTGATCCTTCTGTACCGGCGCAACCGCAAGACCCTGGAGGAGTTGGCGCGGCGGGGGTGGCGGATCGTCTTCGAGGACGACGTGCTCTCCGGCAAATACGACCTGCTGGGGGGCGGCCCCACGGCCGTGGCCCTCTACTCCAACGAGCTGTCCCGCGCCCGCGGCGGTCCGCGCTGCATGACCATGCCGCTCGAAAGGGACCCCCTGTGATCCATTCAGATCCCTTCCTGATGAGGAGATATTCATGATCCGTCATCTGATCTCGATCCACGACCTGACGGCTGCCGAGGTCGGCGGCCTCTTCCGCCTGGCCGCGGACGTCAAGGCTCATCCGCAAAAGTACGAGAACCACCTGCACCGGAAGACGCTGGCGATGATCTTCGAGAAGTCCTCGACCCGCACCCGCGTCAGCTTCGAGGTGGGCATGGCGCAGATGGGGGGCCAGGGGCTCTTCCTGTCGAGCCGCGACATCCAACTCGGCCGCGGCGAGCCGATCGCGGACACGGCCAAGGTCCTCTCGCGTTATGTGGATGGCATCATGGCCCGCACCTTCGCGCATCAGACGGTGACCGACCTGGCGAAATACGGCTCCGTACCGGTGATCAACGGCCTCACCGACGACCTTCATCCCTGCCAGGGGCTGACCGATTACTTCACGCTTACCGAGGTCTTCGGCGGCTTGGAGCGTCTGGGCGGCCGCAAGATCGCCTACGTGGGCGACGGCAACAACATGGCCCACTCGCTCCTCTTCGGCGCCCCCAAAGTGGGGATGGACGTCGCCGTGGCCTCGCCCCGGGGCTACGAGGTGAAGTCGCACTACGCGAACCTCGCCCGCCAGGACGCCGCGGAGGCGGGAACGCGGATCACCCTCACCAACGATCCCAAGGAAGCCGTGGCGGGAGCCTCCGCGGTCTACACCGACGTCTGGGCGTCGATGGGGCAGGAGGCGGAGGCGCAGCAGCGAATCGAGGACTTCCACGGCTTCATCGTGGACGGCGCCCTGATGTCCCAAGCCCGGCCGGACGCCGTTTTCCTCCACTGCCTGCCGGCGCACCGCGGCGAGGAGGTGGCCGCCGAAGTCGCGGACGGCCCCCAGAGCCGCATCTTCGACGAGGCGGAGAATCGCCTCCACGTGCAGAAGGCGATCCTGCTGTGGTTGATGGCGGGGACGGAAATCTGAGAGGGTCGGGGCCCAAAGGACATCAAGGACGGCAAGGACAACAGGGACGAGGGAGAACAGCCAGACCGCCCCAGCCGGATTCGCCTTTCCCGGCAGGCATCCCTCGTTGGTTTCACGATCCCCCAATGCTATCCTCCCTCCCGCTGAACCACCCCAGTTGGATGGAGGTAAAGAATGAGCTCCAGGCGGGCTTTGTGGTCCCTGATCGTTCCCGTCACGGCCTTTGCCGTGGCGCTTATCGGCTTGCAGCCGGCGCCGCCGGTGGGGGCGTCTCAGGAGGCACCCCCTTCGGTACCGGCGGAGATCTGCTCGCGCCCTCTTCCTCTCCCCAGCGAATTCCCGTTCGCCAAGTCGGAGTACGAGCGCATCCTCGGCCGCTACCTCAAGGCGGGGTGCTACGCGGGCTGGCATCACGACAAGCAGATCCGTTCCACCGGTCCCACCTGGGCGGCCCTGGGGGGCGATCCCCATATGCCGTCGTGGGTCACCTCGACCCTCGGTACCCATAACACGGTGGTCGTCTACTACTCGCCGGGCATATACCGCTGGATGTGCGAGCAGGACGCGGCGCACGAGAAGAAGTTCGTGGCGGAATGCCGTAAGACGTGCCCGGACTGCCAGCTCGAAGGCAAGGAGCCCGTCCGCCCCATCGCCGACGGCTCGATGATCCTCAAGCTGATGTACGGCAACACCACGGCCGCGCGGCTGGAGTACCCCTCCCCTCCCAAGGTGGAGTCGAACATGATCGCCCTGATGGTGAAAGACAGCCGCGGCTCCAAGGACGGCTGGTACTGGGGCTCGTGGGACCCGCAGGCCACCGAGACCTCGCAGCTCGACTGGCCGCCGCCCGTCAACCTCCCCTATCCCTGGATGGGCTTCGGCTACTACTGCCTCAACTGCCACGCCTCGGCGCGCAACGAATCCACCTTCTCCAGCCTCAACAACGTGCTCGGCGATCCCGATACGTTCATCAAGTTTTACTATCAGGACCAGCCGCCCATCGTCGGCGAGCCGCTGCAGCCGGTGGTGGAGACGATCTCGGCCCACGAGCGGTTCGAGCCGTTGCAGGACCTGCTGGCGAATCCCGGCAGCTCGCGGCTGCTGTGGAACAAGGTGCCCTGGCCCAACAAGCAGGTGAACCGGGTCAGCCAGCCGTTCACCGACTATTCGTCCGCGTTCCTCCAGACTTTCGGCGCGCGGAGCCTCACGCCACCCGGCCCGCAGGAGATCACGCGTCTCTTCATGCCGCCGGAGGTCTACGATCACGTTTTTTCCGGTCCGGACGGCCCGCCCCTCTTCCTCACTTCGGATCAGTGCGTGGGGTGCCACGCCGCGGGCTCGACGGGCCTGCACTACGACATGACGCTCCAGCAGGCGGACCAGCCGGCCTATACCAAGCTCCTGAACTTGGCTGCCTATGGCGAATGGCGCGGCTCGCCGATGGGCCTGGCGGGGCGCGATCCCATCTTCTTCTCGCAGCTCGAAACGGAGCAGACCGCCCATCCCGCGCTCGCCAAGCTCGCGCCGGATATCTGCCTCCACTGCCACGGCGTCATGGGGCAGCGGCAATTCTGCCTCGATCAGTTCAAGGACCCGAAGCAGGGCAATGCGGTGTGCAACAACACGAATCTCCTGGGGCTCGACCGGAATTCTCAGCCCATCGTGCCGCGCCAGCTCTTCTCGCGCGAGATGGTGAAGGCCGTCCCCTTCCTGGCCGTCCACGAGCAGCAGAAGAAGGATGCGAAGTACGGCGGCTTGGCTCGCGACGGCGTCTCGTGCACCACCTGCCATCACATCGAGATCGATGAGAAGACGCCCATCGGCCACACCTTTACGGGGGATTTCAAGGTGGGGGCGCCGGAGGCGATCCACGGCCCCTTCGACGGTCCGCAGCAGGTGCCCATGGATCACACGCTGGGAGCGAAGCCCGTGGAATATCCGCTCGTGCGCTCCTCGAAAGTCTGTGGAAGCTGCCATGGCGTGGTGCTGCCGGTCTTCGACGGCGACAAGCCGTGGGTGCGGCCGGGGACGAAGAAGCCCGCGGTGATCATCGAGCAGGCCACATACCCCGAGTGGGTGTTCAGCGATTTCCGCGACGGCGGCCCCACGCCGCAGTCGTGTCAGGACTGCCACATGGCCACCACCTACCCGGGAGGGCCGGAGCCGCTCAAGTTCAAGATCGCCTCCATTCAGGAGGCGAGCAACATGCCGCAGACCGAGAACCGGCTGTCGCAGAAAGATATCGACCTCACGACCCGCTCCCCCTACGGCCGCCACGCGCTGGTGGGCTTGAACGCCTTCTTCAACAAGTTCGCCCAGCAATTTCCGGACATTCTGGGCATCCGCATCCAGGACCCGATGCTGGGAGGGAAGGGCGTGGCGCCTCTGGAGACCACCTTCAACTCGATGATCCAGCAGGCGGACACGGGCACGGCGAAGGTTTCGGTCACCAAGCTCCAGAGGACCGCGGACCAGCTCGTGGCGGAGGTGCAGGTGGAGAGCCTGGTGGGGCACAAGTTCCCCTCCGGCGTGGGTTTCCGCCGCGCCTTCCTGACCTTCGAGGTGCTGGACGCGAACGGCAACGACCTGTGGGTCTCCGGCCGCGCCGATGCCACGGGCGTGCTGGTGGATCCGGCCGGCAAGCCCATCGTGGGCGAATTCATGTGGCAGAGCGAGTGCCAGCCGAAGACGGCGGCGGAGCAGGGATTCCAGCCGCACTATCGAACGATCACCCGGCAGGACCAGGTGCAGATCTACCAGGAGCTGGTGCGCGACCCGAAGGGGAGATTGACCACCAGCTTCCTCTCGCTCGCCAACGTGGTGAAGGACAACCGTCTCCTCCCCCGCGGCTGGATGCCCACCCTGGAGCTGGCGGAGCACGAAGGGCTGGGGAGCCCGAAGCTCCCCGCCGAGGAGTTGGTGCACGAGGTGGTGCCGAAGCTGCCGGACGGCCACGGAGGCCAGGTGAGCGATCCCTGGTACAAGCCGAAGTCCGAAGGCGGCCTCGGCGGGGGAGGGGACGCGCTGACGTATGCCATTCCCCTGGCGGATCTCCTGGGAGTCGAGCCGGCGAGCGTGCGGGTGACGCTCTATTACCAGGCGATCCCGCCGTTCTATCTTCAGGACCGCTTCTGCACCACGCCCACGCAACCGGACACCGCGCGCCTCTTCTTCGTGGCCGGCCACACCGACTTGAGCGGCACGCGGGCGGAGGGGTGGAAGCTGCAGGTGGTGTCGAGCGGGGTGGTGGCGCTGAACAGCAGCAACTCGAAAAGCGGCGCGGTGAAAGCGGGGGCGCCGTAGCGCCCCCGCGGGAGGGAACCGCTAGTTCTGCGTGATCTTCACGTCGTCGATGCCGGCCTCGACGAGGCTGGCCGTCGAGGCGTCCGCGGCGTCGATGAGGATGCGGATCGTCTGGCCGGCGAAGGCGCTGATGTTGGCCGTCGCCGTGGCCCATGCCGCATCGTCATCTGCGGCTGATCCCTGCTCCAGGAAGACCTGGGTGGTGGTCGTGCCGACCACCCGAACACGCAGGAAGTCCGCCGTCGAAGAGTTGTTGAGGTGCGCGAAGTAGAAGGCGAAGGAGAGGGTCAGCGTGCCGGTGGAGGGGAGGGTGATGGCCGGGGACTGGATCGACGTGGTGCCGCCGTCGATGTCGTTGTCTCCTGCCGCGGCGCCCGCGAGCCGGCCGGTGACGAGGTCGTTGGTGCCACTGAAAGCCGCGATCTGCTTCGGTCCGCTGGAATCGACGGTCTGCGGAACGCCGCGCTCCCACTGGCCGGTGGTTGCCGTGTCGGTGCCGCTGGGGTTGGTGGTCCAGCCCAGGCTGGTCTCGAAGTTGTCGAAGAACACGGTCGTCGGGCCAGGGCCGGTGATGGTCAACGAGAGAGCGGCGTTGTGGGAGAGCGCACCGCTCGTGCCGTTGACCTGGAAGGAGGTGGTGCCGGCCGTGGCGCCGCTGGCGACGGTCACGGTCAGCGTGCTCGTGGCGCTACCGCCGGAGGGCGGCGTCACCGAAGCGGGTGAGAAGGCGCACGAGGCGCCGCTCGGCAGGCCCGTGCACGACAAGGCCACCGCGCTGTTGAAACCATTTTGCGAGGTCACCGTGCAGGTGCTCGTGGCATTGCCGCCGGCCGCGGCCGTCAGGCTCGCCGGAGCGCAGGAGACGGTGAAGTCAGGCGTTACCGAGGCCGCCGGAACCACCGAGAGGCAGGTCGAAGGCGCCGAGCCGCAGGCCTCGTTGCCCGAGGGCTGGGCGACGACCTGATAGAAGTAGGTGGTGCCGTTGGCGACGCCGGTATCCGTGAAGGTGGTGCCGGAGAGATCGTTGGCCACCTTGATGAAGCCGTTGTTGCACCCGAGCTCGTTGCGGAACACGTCGAAGACGCCGGTGCCGGAGATGCTCACGGCCACCGAGTTGTTCCCCGGGGTCAGGCTGACGGTGGGAGTCGCCGGCTGGGTGCAGCCGCGGAAGCAGGTGTTGGCCCCGGCGTCCGTGGTGCAGGCGATGCCGTGGCGGTTGAAGGCCGCGAAAAGGTTGCAGGAGTGGGGCGTGCCGTTGGTGAGGTTGCCGTCGTCGTCGTCCACGGCGCGCATGGTCTTCCACCAGGAGCCGGCGTTGCAGCCGTTGCTGGTGAAAGTCGTGCCGGTGGTGCAGGCGAAGGCGGTGGTGGCGGTGCTGCGCGAGAGGTACCAGAGCCGGTCGGTGATCGTCCACGCGGAGCCGGTGCCGGGGCTCGGCAGGTCGCGGTTGGCGAGGTCCCAAATGGTTTCGGAAGCGACGTAGGACTCGCAGTGCACCTCGCGCCCGCAGGGACCGCCGCCCGTGCCGCAGCGCACGCGGGTGAAGCCATTCACCGTCGCCGCCGCGCCTGAGGCGTGCTTGGCGAAGTCGATGTCGCGCACGCCCGTGCAGGCGGTGCAGGCGTCGCCGTAGCCGCTGCAGTTGGAGCCCAGGAAGCCGGGTCCGATGCAGGAGTCGTGGAGCTGCAGGGCGGCGGTGACGTCGCCATAGGCTTCGCCCGTGCCGGTGGCGGCTGAGCCGTCGTTGCTGTCCAGACCATGGCCATATTCATGGAGGGAGACGGCCGCGAGCTCGCCGGTGTTGCGGCAGCCGCCGCCCGACTTGAAGAAATTGAGCGTCGAGCCGTTCCAGTAGGCGTTGCAGGTCTGGTTCAGGTTGACGTTGACGCGGAGCTGCTGCTGCAGCCAGGTGTTGGTGGGGAGCCAGCCGCGGCCCACTTCCTTGATCCGGTTGACGTGGTAGAACTGGGTGCGCGAGGCGTGGGTGTTGCCGGCGCCGCCGTTTCCCGGCGTCACGCAGTCGGTGCCCGTGGAAGTGCCGAAGAGGATGTTGCCGCTGGCGTCCGCGGCCTGCGAGATGGCGCCGCAGGTATCGACGATGCGCACGAACTGGCCCGAGAGGGTCGAGGTGGCGCCGGTGGCAGTGAAGGCGCCGGCCGAGTTGGTGAAGCCGCCCGTCGACAGGTTGGTGAACGGCATGGCCCGCACCACTTCGGCGCCCACCGTCGGAGAATTCATGTAGACGCCGCCGGTCGCCTGGGCGTACTCGTTGACGTCCTGGAACTCCAACAGCTCGCCGGTCGAGGCATCGACCCGCGCCCGCCAGGTCCCCATCACGCCGTCGCGATGGAAGGTGAACTGCCAGACCTTGGTGAGGTCGCGTCCCTTGCCGAGCTCGTATCCCTCGGCGAAGGGGGCGCCGTTGACCGAGGAAGGCAGCAGGTGGAGGCTGCCGGAATCGATCAGCAAGTCGCCGAGCTGGAGCTTGCCGACGTACCCTTCGAGGACGGCCAGCGCCCGGTCGCGGTTGAACTTGGTGGGCGGCACCACCGCCCCGGGGGAGGGCAGGTTCTCGGTGCCGAACTGCACCAGGTTGCCGTTGTTGATGCGGAAGACGACCCTGGCGCCTTCGACGACCATGCCGTCGCGCACCACGTCGTAGTCCACGAACCAGACGTGCGAGCCCGGCTGGCCCGAGCGCCCCTGGTTGAGGACCAGGGTAGAGCCGGCGGTGCCGAGCAATCCTGCCACGCGCGGCAGGAAGTTGCGGGCCAGGGTGTCGAGCGATGCGAGGTCGGGCTGACCCTTGGTGCCGAGCACGCTCGCCAGGCTCTGCAGGGTGAGGTTGTTTCCCCGCCCCGGAATCCAGGCGACACCGCCGCCCTCGGCCATGGCGATCAGGCCGGTCCGTTTGTCGATCGCGGCCTTCCAGCCAGGGTTGGCGCCGATCTGGAAAGCGGCCCAGCCGTTGCGGAACGTCTGGGGCATGATCCCCTGCAGGTCCTCGAACGGCTCGATGGGCTCGGAGGGGGCCATCCTGTCGCTGACGAAGGTCAGGGAAGACAGGAAGTCCGTGCCCTGCTTCGCCACCTGGGCTTGCGCCGGGGTGGCGAAGAGAGCGCCGAAGACGAGCAGCGACAGCAGAGACAGCAACGACGGGACACGAGCTCTTGCCATGTTTGTCCTCCTCCTAAGGACGATGGGGACCGGGAGGCACCACACCTCCGGAATCCCTCGACGGCCGCGATCAGAATCGAAGCCGCTGCGACTCTCTTCAGGGACTTCCCGTAACTCTAGATAGCCTGAGCTTGCTGTTTCCTCAAAGGTGGCCCACTAGGTAGGTGCCGCTGGCGGGAAAAAGCGCTCCTCGGGCCCTGCTCGTCCGTGTTCGTCCTTTCCCGGCCGGCTCAGCCAGGGGTATATTGCCGCTGCATCGAAAAGGAGGAGACATGGCGACGATGAGAGTCGGGATGGTGCTCTATGATGGCTGCACGCTGCTGGACTTCGCGGGGGCGACCCAGGTCTTCGCTTTCGCGCCGGGATTCGAGGTCGTCTGGTTGGCGCCCGAGCTGTGCCCCATCGAGACGACGGAGAAGGTGAAGGTGCTGCCGCATACCACGTTCGACAAGGCGGGGAAGCTGGATGTCCTCTTCGTGCCGGGCGGCGGCGACCAAGTGGGCACCGTGATGCAGGACTCCACCTACGTGAGCTTCGTGAAGAGCGCCGGCAGCCAGGCGCGGCTGGCGGGCTCGATCTGCACGGGCGCCTTCATCGTGGCCGCCGCCGGCCTGTTCGACGGCTGCGAGGTCACAACGTACTGGAGCCAGCGGGAGAACCTGGCCCTCTTTCCCACCCTGCGGGTCGCGGCCGGCTATCCGCGCTGGGTCATCCACGAAAACCGTTTCTCGGGGGGAGGGATCTCGTCGTCGATCGACCTGGCTTTGGAGCTCGTGAGCCTGATCTCCGGCCCCACCCAAAGCATGACGACCCAGCTCTCCGTGCAATACGCGCCCGAGCCGCCTTTCCAGTCGGGCGATCCCTCCCAGGCGCCGCCGGAGGTCACCGCGGCCGTGCTGAAGAGTCAGGAGAGCTTCACCGCCGCCATCCGCGCCGGGGTGGAGGCGGTGCTCGGAGGATCTTGAATCAGGCGGCCGTCTTGTCGTCCACCGCCGCTTCGGGGGCGTTCTTCTTCACCGACTCGATCCCCTTTTCCATCGAGGCGGCGGTGTTGTACATCTCACTCTGGCCGATGACCTGGCCGTTCGACGCGTGAAGGACGAAATAAGGCTGGCCATTCTTCGCCGTCTTGCGTTCGTAGCGGTTGTCGAGGGGCGCGTTCTTCTTCACCGATTCGATGCCGCGCACGGCTCCCCGCTTCTCCTTGTACTGCTCGCTCGCCAGGATCACCTGCCCATTGGATGCCTTCAGGTGAAAGAAGAACTGCCCATTGGTCGCCTTCTTCAGCTCGAACTTTCCAGCCATCGTCGCCTCTCCTTTTGAATCGGCCGGGACGAGGGCTGCCGAACACGGCGGCACTCCCCAACCACGAGGGTCCTCAACTGCATTACGAATACGCCGCCTTCATCCTATCCGATTCCGCGGCGCTCTGCCGCGCCCTATTGCCTACTCGTGCCCCATCACCCGGTGGGGGCGGTACGGCGTTGCGAGCTCCTGGAGCTCCTCGGGCGCAAGGTGGATCTCCAGGGCGGCCACGGCGTCGTCCAGATGCCGCGTCTTCGAGGCGCCGACGATGGGAGCGGTCACGCCGGACTGGTGGAGGAGCCAGGCGAGGGCGACCTGCGCGGGGGGAACGCTCCGCCGCTCGGCCACGGCCGCCACCCGCTCGGCCACGTCGTAGTCCTCGGGGAGGTAGTAATAGTCCTGGGCGAAGACGTCCGTCTTGGCGCGGACGGTCTCCACCGGCGCCTCTCCCCGGCGGCGGTTGCCGGCCAGGAAGCCGCGGGCGAGCGGGCTCCAGGGGATGACGCCGATCCCCTCCTCGCGGCAGAGGGGGAGCATCTCCCGCTCCTCCTCGCGATAGGCGAGGTTGTAGTGGTTCTGCATCGAGACGAAGCGCGTCCAGCCGTGGAGGTCCGCGAGGTAGAGCGACTTGGCGAATTGCCACGAGTGCATGCTGGAGGCGCCGAGGTAGCGCACCTTGCCGGCGCGGACGAGGTCGTTCAGGGCCTCCAGCGTCTCCTCGATAGGAGTTTCGCGGTCGAAGCGATGGATCTGGTAGAGGTCCACGTGATCGATACCCAGACGGCGCAGCGAAGCGTCGATCGAGTCGAAGATGTGTTTGCGCGAGAGCCCGCGGTCGTTGGGGCCGTCGCCCATGGGGTAGTTGACCTTGGTGGCGATCACCACGTCCTCACGCTTCGCGAAGTCGCGGAGGGCGCGGCCGAGCACCTCCTCGCTCACGCCGCGGGAGTACATGTCTGCGGTGTCGAAAAAGTTGATGCCGAGCTCCAGGGCGCGGCGAATGAACGGGCGGCTGGCTTCCTCGTCGAGCACCCAATCGCGCCAGGCGGGAGTGCCGTACGTCATGCACCCCAGGCAGATGCGGGAGACTTTGAGACCGGTCTTGCCGAGGCGGGTGTAGATCATGGCGGGGGGATCGTAGCAGAGGAGGGGGCGCGCCTTCCGCCCCCCAAGACCCTCATCACCCCGGCCCTCTTCTCCCGCCCCCTCCCAGCCCCCCTCACCGGGAGAAGAGGGAGAACAGCCAAAAAAGGACGACAAGGACACCAAGGACAGCAAGGACGAACAGCAAGAACGCCCCAGCCGGGACCCCTTCTCCCGGTGAGGGGGGGTGGCGAGGGGGCGGGAGAAGGGGGGCAGGGGATGAGGGTCTTGGGTGGGGAACGGATCGAATTTGTTAAGAAGCCTTCTGCAAATTGCACATATTTTCATTCGTTCCCACGCCATCGCCACGTGGATTCCCAGTAACGAACGCCCCACACCCCACGCCTAACCACAATATGCCCGAGCACAGCAGTTCCGCCCCACCTGAGAAGAGCCCTGAGACGGCGGCCGGCACGAACCCGATGGCGGCGCCTTCGCTCTCGCTGCCGAAGGGCGGTGGCGCCATCCGCGGCATTGGCGAGAAGTTCGGGGCCAATCCGGTTACCGGCACGGGGTCGCTCTCGGTGCCCATCGCCGCCAGCCCGGGGCGCTCCGGCTTCGGGCCGCAACTGGCGCTCTCCTATGACTCCGGCGCCGGCAACGGTCCGTTCGGACTCGGTTGGCACCTTTCCGCCCCCGCCATCACCCGCAAGACGGACAAGGGATTGCCACTCTATGAGGACGACCGCGAGTCCGACGTCTTCCTGATCTCGGACGCCGAGGACCTGGTCCCCGGTCTCGTACAGTGCGGCGACGATTGGAAACGCGACGAATTCGAGGTGACACGCGGCGGCGCGACGTTCAAAGTCCAGCGTTACCGGCCGCGGGTCGAGGGCGCTTTCGCCCGCATCGAGCGGTGGCGCGACGCCGCGACCGGCGAGACGCATTGGCGGACGATCTCGCGCGAGAACCTCTCCAGCCTCTATGGCGACTCGCCCGCCAGCCGCATCGCCGATCCCGAGGATCCGGCGCGGGTCTTCAGTTGGCTGCTGGCACGGAGCTGGGACGACCGCGGCAACGTCGCCGTCTACGAATATAAAGCCGAAGACCGGGAGGGCGTCCCGGATGCGCTCCACGAGCGGCACCGCAGCGCCGTCGCCAATCGCTATTGCAAGCGCATCCTCTACGGCAATGCGCAGCCGTACGATCCGCAAGACTCCGCCCTGCCCGACGACTGGCATTTCCAGTTGGTCTTCGACTACGGCGAGCACGACGCGGCGACGCCGCGCGTGGAGGAGGACGGCGTCTGGCCGAGCCGGCCGGATGCGTTCTCGTCCTACCGCGCCGGCTTCGAGGTCCGTACGCACCGCCTCTGCCGGCGCGTGCTGATGTTCCATCACTTTGCCGAGCTGGGCGAGGAGCCCTGCCTGGTGCGGTCCACGGACTTCACCTACGACGAAACGCCGCTCCATTCGCGGCTGGTCGCGGTGACGCAGACCGGCTATCTGCGCAATGCGGAGGACGGTGGCTATCGCATTTGCGATCCGCAGACCGGCGAGGCGCTCAGCCCGCGCTCGCTGCCCGCCCTGGAGATGGAATATTCCGTGGCACGGATCGACGACCGGCTGCGCCGGGTCGCGAGGGAGAGTGTCGAGAACCTGCCGGCGGGCGCCGACGGTGGCCGCTATCAATGGATCGATCTCGACGGCGAAGGGTTGCCCGGCATCCTCACCGAGCAGGCGGACGCCTGGTTTTACAAGCGCAACGTCAGCGCTCTGCCGCGCGAGGAGGGCACCGCCGCAGTAGCCGCCGCCCGCTTCGAGCCGCTGGAGTGGGTGGCGAGCAAGCCGTCGCTTTCCAATCTCGGCGGCGGCCGGCAACATTTCATGGACCTCGCCGGCGACGGCCACCTCAGCCTGGTGCAACTCGCGCGGCCCATGGCCGGCTTCTACGAGCGCCTGCCGGAGGAGGGGTGGCTGCCCTTCCAACCCTTCGAGCACGAGCCGAACCTCGATTGGGACAGCCCCAACCTGAAGATGATCGATCTCGACGGCGACGGGCACGCGGACGTGCTGATCAGCGAGGACGACGTGTTCACCTGGTATCCGTCGCGCGTCCGCGACGGTTTCGGCCCGGCGCAGCGCGTCCCCCGCCCGCTCGACGAGGAGCGCGGACCGGCGCTGGTCTTCGCGGACCGCAGCGAGACCATCTTCCTGGCCGATCTCTCGGGCGACGGCTTGATCGACCTCGTCCGCATCCGCAACGGCGAGATTTGCTATTGGCCGAATCAGGGCTACGGGCATTTCGGCGCCAAGGTCACGATGGGCCATTCACCGGTCTTCGACTACGCGGATCAGTTCGATCCGCGGCGCATCCGGCTGGCGGACGTCGACGGCTCGGGCACCACGGACGTCATCTATCTCGGCGCGGACGGCGTTCGGATCTACTTCAACGAGTCTGGCAACGGCTGGAGCGCGGCGCGCTCGCTGCCGCAGCTTCCCATCACCGGCCCGCTGGACGCGGTGACCGTCGTCGACCTGCTGGGCAACGGCACCGCCTGCCTCGTCTGGTCCTCGCCGCTCCCCGGCGAGGCGCGCTCGCCGCTACGTTACGTCGATCTGATGGGCGGCACCAAGCCGCACCTGCTGATCGCTACCCGCAACAACCTCGGCGCCGAGACGCGGATCCACTACGCGCCGTCTACCCGCTTCTACCTTGCGGACCGCGCCGCCGACATGCCATGGATCACGCGCCTTCCCTTCCCGGTGCATGTGGTGGAGCGCGTCGAGGTTTTCGATCGCGTCGGCGGCAACCATTTCGTCACCCGCTACGCCTACCATCACGGCCACTTCGACGGCGTCGAGCGTGAGTTCCGCGGTTTCGGCATGGTGGAGCAGTGGGATACGGAGGAATTCTCCACCCTCGGTCCCGACACCGCCGGCGCCTCCAACTGGGACGCGGCATCGCACGTGCCGCCCATGCTCACCCGCACCTGGTTCCACACCGGCGTCTTCTTCGCGCGGGGACGCGTCTCCCGGCAGTTCGAGCACGAGTATTACCAGGAGCAGGGCTTGAGCGACGCCGAGACGCGGGCGATGTTGCTCGACGACACGGTATTGCTCGCCGGCCTCTCCACGCCGCAGGCGCGCGAGGCGTGCCGGGCGCTCAAGGGCTCGATCCTGCGCCAGGAAATCTATGCGCTCGACGGCACGGAAGCAGCCGGCCGCCCCTACAGCGTCTCCGAGCGCAACTACACCCTGAATCTCCTCCAGCCGCGCGGCGACAACCGGCACGCGGTGTTCTTCGCCCATCCGCGCGAGACGATCGATTTCCACTACGAACGGAAACTCTTTCCCATCGGCTGCCGCGAGTTGGCCGATCCGCGCGTCACCCATTCGTTCGTGCTTTTGGTGGACGATTATGGAAACGTTTTGCAGTCGGCAGCCGTCGGCTACGGCCGCCGTCACGACGATCCCGATCCGGTGCTCACCGCGGAGGATCGGAAAGAGCAGAAGCGCCTGCGGATCACCGCCACGGAGAACCGCTTCACCAACCCCGTCCTGGAGGACGACGCCTATCGCACGCCGCTGCCGAGCGAAGCCCGCACCTACGAGGTGCTGAAGCTCACGCCCGCCGCTTGTCATCCCGAGGTCACCAACCTTTTCCGCTGGGAGGAGATGCGCCGCGGGCTGGAGCGGGCTGGCGACGGCCGGCACGATCGGCCCTACGAGGACGTCAACGCGAGCGGCGCCGTCGAGGAGCATCCATACCGCCGCCTCATCGAACAGAAACGCACGCTCTACCGGCGGGACGACTTGAGCGGTCCGCTGCCGCTCGGCCAGGTCGAGCCGCTGGCGCTGCCTTTCGAGAGCCACTTGCTGGCCCTGACGCCGGGGCTGGTGGTGCAAGTCTATGGCGACCGGGTTACGGACGCCATGCTGGAAAGAGAGGGCGGATACCGGCACAGCGAGGGGGATGAAAACTGGTGGATCCCGTCCGGCGAGATCTTCTACTCGCCGCGGGACGGCGATTCGCCGCATCAGGAGCTCGCGCACGCGCGCCGCCATTTCTTCCTGCCGCACCGCTTTCGCGATCCGTTCGGCCAGACCACCACCGTGGAGTATGACGCGCATGACCTGATGATCCAGGAGACCCGCGACGCGCTGGGCAACCGCACCACCTCCGGCGATCGCGACGCGGCGGGAAACCTGATCGCTTCCGGCCTCGACTATCGCGTGCTCCAGCCGCGGCTGCTGATGGACGCCAACCGCAATCGCGCGGCCGTGGCCTTCGACGCCCTCGGCCTGGTGGTGGGCACGGCCGTTCAAGGCAAGCCCGAGGAGAACCTAGGTGATTCGCTGGAAGGCTTCGCTGCCGACCTGCCGCCCACGGTGATCGAGGCCCACCTGCGGGACCCGTTCGCCGATCCGCACGGCATTCTGAAGCGGGCCACCACGCGGCTGGTCTACGACCTCTTCGCCTATCAGCGCACCCGCGGGGACGCTCAACCGCAGGGTCCGGTGGTCCACACCCTGGCGCGCGAAACGCACGACAGCGACCTTGCGCCAGGGCAGCAGACGAAGATCCAGCTCAGCTTCTCCTACTCCGACGGCTTCGGGCGCGAGGTCCAGAAGAAGATCCAGGCCGAGCCCGGTCCGGTGGAGGAGGGCGGCCTGAGCCCGCGCTGGGTGGGCAGCGGTTGGACGGTCTTCAACAACAAGGGCAAGCCCGTCCGCCAATACGAGCCCTTTTTCACCGCCACGCATCGCTTCGAGTTGGCGCGCAAGGTGGGCGTCAGCCCCATCCTCTGCTACGACCCGGCTGGCCGCGTGGTCGCCACCCTACATCCGAACCACACTTGGGAAAAGGTTGTCTTCGATCCGTGGCGGCAGGAGACCTGGGACGTCAACGACACCGTCCTGCTCGACC
>DASUEN010000093.1:0-25918 GCA_036275055.1 Thermoanaerobaculia bacterium | reverse complement strand
CTCGAGCGTGCGGCCGCTGGCGGTATTCGGCTCGAGGAGGTAGGCGTAGGTGACGTGGGTCTGCGTGGCGTGGTGCATGGCCCACGACAGGCCGTTGACGCCGTTGCTGAACGAGCCCACGATCGTGCGCACGCCGCGCCTGGCTGCATACTCGAGGATGCTCTTGCCTTCATGGGCCTGCGGCTTGTAGGTCAGGCCGAAGAACGCCTGGAGCAGGGTGTGCCGGTTGGCCAGGAAAATCACCTGCTCGACGCCGAGCGCCTTCTTCATCGTCGCGATCTGTGCCGGCGTGGGATAGGTCTTGTTGTGGATCCCGCCGAAGAAGACGGCGATGGGAATGTTGTGGCGGGCCGCGTAGTCGATCTGCAGGTAAGGATAGACGTTCAGGATCAGCCCGGTCGCGATGCCTGCGAGGTCATGGCCCGTGGGATCGCTGTAGGTGAGAGGGTTGTCCGCCACGTAGGCGTAGCGGTTGGGTCCGTCGGACACCGCGTTGTCCGCCGAGAGCCACCGGCCCGTCGCCGGGCTGTAGAGCCGGGCGCCATAGTCGTAGAAGCCGGTTGCGTCCTTCTCCTTGAAATTGAATTGATAGCGCGGAGTGAAGCCGCCGCCCGCCACCCCGCGGTCGGCGCCATAGGGCATGTAGGCGATGCGGTGGACGACCGCCTGCGTGGCGTCGGTCACCACCGTCGAGCTGCCGAGGTGATCGCTATGGTAGAACTTGAGAGACCCGTCCGGCGAGCGCTCGGCGAAAGTGCCGAAGAACTTGCGCGGCACACCGTTTTCGAGCAGCAGCGAAGGGAGGTAGAGCGTCGTCGTGCCCCCTTCGACTTTCTTCCACAATTCCTCGCCGAGGAAAGACTTGCGGTTCTGCACTACGCCGCCCAGGCTCGCCTGGGTTGCCATGTTGTCGGCGTTCCAGGTGAGGGCGAGCCCTGTGGAGGTCGAGGCGAGGTTGCCGTTGGCGTCATAGGCGTAGGTCGCGCCGCCAGCCGTGGCGAGGGCGTGCGGGCCGCGGCCGGCGCCGCCGTAGGTCTGCGCCGCGCTCTCCTTGTTGATCAGGTTTCCGGTGCTGTCGTACTGATAGGAAAAGGTGCTGCCACTCGTCATCGAGGTCAGCCGGTCGAGCGAGTCGTAGGCGTAGGTCGCCGAAAACGCGGCGACGACGCCGTCGGCCAGCGAGGTGACGTTGCCGGTGGCGTCGAAACCGTAGAGGTAGTCCTGGAGCAGGCCGCTGCCGGCCGTCGTCTGAATGCGGTTGAGGCGCAGGTCGGTCGCGTCGTTGTAGGTATGGGTGCTGGCCGTGCCGTTGCCGTAGAGCACGTAGACCGTCTGGCCGCGGGCGTTGCGGCGGACGTCGCGCACCACGTCCTGGGGCGTTACCGTCCCTGGCCGGGTCGCGGTGATCGTGCGCTGCGCTCCCGAGGCGTCGTAGCCATAGGCCGCGACCTCGCCGTCCGGAAAGGTCTGCGTGCGCGGCACGGTGCCGGGACCGGCCGTGCCGCCCCCCTGTGGATAGCCGAAGGCGGTGGAGAACACGTAGGCGCCGCCATCCAGCCGGTGCTCGACGCGCACGGCGCGGCCCAGCGTGTCGTACTCGAAGAAACGGCGGGCGCGGCCGTCGCCCATCGAGGTGAGGCGGCCGACCGGATTGGCGGCCACGTTGACGGTGAGCGGCTGGCCGCGGGCCGGCAGCGGCAGACTCAGAATCGAGACGGCGAGCGCCGCCAAAAGACACAACGAACGATTCCCCATCTTCACGTCTCCTTTCGGTGGAACACGTCTGAGGGGAACGACGGAAAGGGACCGCGCGTATTACCATCAGCGCTCGATGAAAATTGAGAACGAAGCCGTTGCGCAGCTTGCGAAAGGACTCAACCGCCCATGACGACAAAGAACAAGCTCCGCCTTCTCTTCGCAGGTCTCGTCTCACTTTTCTTCACCTTGCAGGGAGCCGCCACGCAGGCGCCCGCCGAGCCCCAGGACGCCGCCACCCGCGCCAAGACCGCCTTCGACGCGGGAGTGAGCGCCGCCAACCGCAACGACCTCGCGGCCGCCGGAGCGCTCTTCGACCAGGCGCTCGCCGCCGCCCGCGAAACCGGCGACCGGCGGATGGAGGCGAGGGCGCTCAACGCCCAAGGCAATATTGCCCTCCGCAAGAACGACCTCGCCACGGCTTGGGACCGCTACACCGCCGCCGTGGTAGCGGGGACGGAAACCGGCCACCGCCTCGTCCTCATGCTTTCGGAGCGGGGGTTGGGCGACGTCGCCGCGGCGCGCGGGCAGAATTTCGACGCCCTGAAGCACTTCGAAACGAGCCTGGCGCTCGCCCGCGAAGAGGGCAACGACCGGATCGCGGAGGGAGTGCTGAATGCGATCGGTTCCGTCTACCTGGAGTTGGCCGACTACGGCAAAGCCCTGGAGTATTTTCAGGCGGCGCTCAAGACGCCCACCGACAGCCAGGACGAGGTCTCCTACACGCTCAACAACCTTGGCTACGCCTACAGCGACCTCGGCTACTCCGAGATCGGCCTGTCGTATTTCCACCGGGCCCTGGCCATTGCAGAAAAACTGCACGACGACTACGCCGTCATGCGCCTGCACAACAACATCGGCCTCCACTACGCGAAGAAAGGGGATAACAAACGCGCGCTGGATCATTTCACCCGCGCCCTGCACCTCGCCCAGGGGACGGGAGACCACGCCTCGGAGGCGCACGACTGGAACAGCCTGGGCTCGATCTACGAGGCCCAGAAACGCTACGCGCTCGCCGCGGACGCCTACGGCAAGAGCCTGGCGCTCGCCCGCGGCGCCGGGGCCCTGGACGAGGTCAGCCAAGCCCTCTACAACCTGGCGGGGATCCACCTCGCACGGCGCGAGTACCCACAGGCGATCGAGCGGGCGGGGGAAGCCGGCAGGACCGCTGCCGAAACGGGCAGCCGGGAGAGCTTCTGGAAGGCGCGCACCATCGCCGGCAAGGCGTTCCATGCCCTGGGGCAGGACGCCGCGGCCCGCACCGCCTTCGGGGAGGCGATCGCTTTGGTCGAAGAGGAGCGGACGGCGGCGCCAGGCGGCGAGCTCGGGCGCGAGACCTTCTTCGGCAGCCGCTTGGAGCCCTACCAGCGGCTGGTCGAGCTGGCCGCGGACCGCGGCGAGGCGGCGGAAGCGCTCGCCCACGCCGAGCGGGCCAAGGCCCGGAGCCTGCTCGACGTCCTGCGCTCCGGCCGGGTGGACCTCTCCGCGCAGCTCACCCCCGAGGAACGCGCCGCCGAGGCGAAGCTGCGCGAGGCGCTCAGAGCCGTGAACGGCGAGGTCTTCCTCGCCCGCTCGCAACCTGCCGACCCCGGCGCCCTGGCGGCGCTGGAGGGACGCCAGCAGCAGGCGCGGCTGGAGCTCGAAACCTTCACCACCAACCTCTACGCCACCCGGCCCGCCCTGCGCACCCAGCGCCTGGAGCTGCCGGACTGGACTCTGGAGACCGCCCGCGCCCTGCTGAAAACGGGCGACACGGCGCTGCTCGAATACGCTGTACAGGAAGCCTCCACCCTCCTCTTCGTGGTGACGGCGGACGGCGCCTCCTCCTCCACTCCCACGGTCCACCTCTACCGCCTCGCCATCGGCAGGGCGGAGCTCACCCGCCGGGTGGAGGCCTTCCGGCGCCAGCTCGCCCAGCGTGACCTGCGCTTCCGCGCCCCCGCCCGCAGCCTCTACACCCTCCTGCTCGCGCCCGCCGCAGCCGACCTGCGCGGCAAACGTGCCCTGGGTATCGTCCCCGACGGGGCGCTGTGGGACCTCCCCTTCCAGGCGCTCCAGCCGGGAGCCACCGAGGCCCTGCTGGAGCGGCACGCCGTGTTCTACGCTCCGTCCTTGAGCTTCCTCGCCGAGGTCACGGCGCGGCGGCCGGGAAAGCCGGGGACGGAGGGAGCCGAGCCGCCGACGCTGTTGGCCGTGGCGAATCCGGCGCTCGGCCCCGCGGTCCGTTCGCGGGCTTCCGTCCTGCGTTCCGCGGGGCGCCTCGGTCCCCTGCCGGATGCGGAGCGCGAGGTGCGGTCGCTGGTGCAGCTCTACGGAGCGGAGCACAGCAAGGTCTACACCGCGGCGCAGGCCTCGGAGAAGGCGGTCAAGGCCGAGGCCGGAAAGTACCGCGTGCTGCATTTCGCGACCCATGCCCTGCTCGACGACCGCAATCCCCTGTACTCCAGCCTGGTGCTCTCTCAGCAATCGCGAGAGGGTGAGGACGGACTGCTGGAAGCCTGGGAGGTCCTCGGCCTTCACCTCGATGCCGACTTGGTGGTGCTCTCTGCCTGCGAGACGGCGCGCGGCCAACCGCAGGCCGGCGAAGGGATGATCGGCATGAGCTGGGCCCTGGCCGCCGCCGGCAGCCCCGCGACGCTGGCGAGCCAGTGGGAGGTGGACTCCGCCAGCACCAGCAAGCTGATGACCGGCTTCCATCGCGGCTGGCGGGAAGGGCTGGGGAAGGCGGAGGCGCTGCGCCAGGCGGCACTCGCCGTGCGCCGGCAGGAGCGCTACCGGCATCCCTTCTACTGGGCGGCGTTCGTGCTGGTGGGGCGCGGCGACTGAGACGGTTGCGATGGTCCCCGCCAACCTTCGACGCTGGCGAGGAGCTCGCGGGCCGCCTCGGGCTCGGGGCCTTCCCGCGCCGCCGCCCCCAGCTCCCGCTCGGCGTCGTCGCACAGGCCGGCGTGCGCGTAGACCACGCCTAGCGCGAGATGGGACGACCCGGCCTCGCGAGCCGCGCTGCGCACCGCAGCCGCCTGCGTTTCCGGCAAGACCCGGAAGAGGGCCTGCGGCGACGAGGGACCGGGAGCCATCAGCTCCTCACTGCCCCGGTGGGCCGCCACCTGCCAGGCATAGACGCGTCCCGCCGCCAGCGGCTCGCCGGGGGTCCATTCCGTTCCCTTGCTGGAGAGGGAGCCGCTCTGCGCCACCGGATTGAAGTCGCGATCGAACACCCGCACCTGATAGCTCCTGGCCCCTGGCAGCGCCGACCAGCGGAAGGTCGGCCGGCCGTCGATCACGGCGGTGCCGAGCGGCGACCCGAGGGCGAATTCGGAAGACCTGGCGAGGCCACGCAGCACGGAGCCGGCGACGATCAGGTCCGCGATTCCAGCCGGCCGCTCGAGCCGCCGGTCGCGCAGAGCGGCGGCCACCTCCTGGCGCAATCCCGCCGGCAGTGCTTCCAATCCGGCGGCCTGAGGTCCTGGCGCCGGTGGAGGGGCTCCGTGCCGCATCGTCCGCACCTCGGTGCGCAGCGACTCCACTTCGCGACGCAGGGGGAGGGTCGCGAGCCAGGCGATCAGGCCCGCCCCGAGCAGCACCCCCGCCGCGCAGAGCGCAACCAGAAGCGGGCGCCTGGCGCCGATCCACCTCCGGCCGTCGCGGCGTGCGGCCTCGTCGGCCAGGGCTCCCAGGTCGATCCCCACCGCCAACCTCTCCTCGCCGCTCCCACCTCCCTCCGCCAGCTCTTCCCAAACACCGAAAGCGCCCGTGAGCGTCTCTCCCTCGGCCAGCAGCCGCCGGCATCCGGGGCACTCGGCGAGGTGGTCGTCCACCTCCAGCAGCTCGGCTGGAGACAGGGAGCGGCGCCGGTAACCGTCGATCAGGTGCGCGGAGAGGTGAGTGGGCATGGCGCTTACCTTAGAATGCTCGCATCCGGCGTGCCAGCCGCTCGCGGGCGGACTTGCGCAGGTTGATCACCTGCTGCCGGCTGACGCCGAGCAGCGTAGCGACCTCGACATCCTCGTACGGCAGGCGGTGCCAAATCTGTGCAAGAGTCTCGGCGGACATGCCGAGGGTGCGGGCAATGTCCCTTATGGTAGCAACTCCCGTCAGCGGCAGCAACGAAAGCGCGTTTTCCCGCTGCGCGTCGCGCAGGTTGAGGAGCAACGCGGTGGCCTGCCGGGGAGGGAGCTGGCGGATCTCCTCCCAGAGGAGGGCGAGACGGCTGCGCTGCTGCAAAGCGGCGGCGGCATTGGGCGCCGGATCGGCGAGGAGGGCGAGAGGGTCCGCCTCGCCGTCTTCCCGCGGCGGCCGGGCCGGCTCGGGCTCCCGGCGCCGCCAGCGTTCGGCGAGGGCGTTGTAGGCTGCCACCGCCACGTAGCCCCGGAAGTCCCGGATCGCTCCGCCCTCCAGTCGCAGCCTCTGGAGGCGCTCGATCAGGTGGACGACAACCTCCGCCTCCAGGTCGGCCGCCTCGGCGCTCCCCGATCCGAGGCTCAGGCGCAGAATGCCCTGCAGCACCGGGCGGGCCTGCTCGTCGAGCAGCCTGCCCAGGGCCTCCCGGCACTCCCCGTCGGGAGCCTCCAGGAACGGCACCAGCAAAGGGTCGAGCTGCCGGGTCCCCGGCTCCTCCAGCAGCTTCATATCCTCTCTAACGACCGTGGGCACGGAAAGTTTTCCCCCCCCGATGCTGGCCTCCCGCTGCTTGATTTTACGCCCGGTTGACGCCCAAGCTCCTCTCGGCCTCCCCGCGGCCCTCACTCATAGTGCCCGTGGGGCCGCAGAGTTGGGACTTCGCAACGCGTGTGCGAGATAGGTTTCGTTGGCGAGCAACCTGGCAAGCCGGCCGGAGCAGTCTGACTGACGTGTCGCTGACACGTCAGAAACCTTCGTCAAAATGTCAGCCTTGCTGCAAGAACGCCCCGAAGGGATGGATTTCCCGCGCAGACCGCCGGTCCGCTCCCATGGCATCGCCGTTGCTATTGCGGCTGACGTCACGGCGACAACCTTTTCAAAAGGAGAACCGGCATGACCTCTACGGAGCAACAGATCCGCGCCCTTCTCGGTGTTCCTGACGATGCAGCCAACGTCCTTCTCCTCGGTATGGACGCCCACATGGATTGGGACTGGCTCAATACGTTCCAAACCCTCGTCTACACGGGCAACGGCTACCCGCAGGGGTCCGTTCAGGAGATCGTCCAACAGGCCTGGAACCTGATGAGCCAGAACCAGGGCCCCACGGCTCCCTATCTCTATTCCGTCTGCGAAATGGGATTCCTGCGCGCCGCCCTCGAAACCAACCCGGCGCTCCTCACGCAGTTCCAGCAGGACGGCCTCGCCCAGCAGCTCAGCATCGAGGGTGGCGGCATCACCTCGCCGGACAACCTGCTCCCGCACGGTGAGGCCTTCGTGCGCAACTACCTTGCGGGCTGGGCCTGGCAGATGGCCACGCTGGGCCTGCCCGCGGTCTACGTCTACATGCCCGACGACTTCGGCCACGACGCCCAGTTGCCCGTGATGCTGCAAGCCATGGGGTTCCCGGCCATCAGCTTCTCGCGCATGCCGGGCTCGTGGGCGTCGTCGCAGATCACACCGCTCGGCGGCGGCCCAAGCCTTTACGATCAGATCATGGCGCAGGGCGCGGACTTCTTCTGGCAAGCAGCCGACGGCTCTTCCGTGCTGGCGCACCTCGAGCAGCACAGCTACAGCCAGGGCAATTCACTGGGAAACGATTGCGGCAACATGCCGCAGGCGGTCGCCGCCTTAGCCGGCATGCTGCAGGCCAACCAGCCCTCCTCACCGACGCCCTACGTCTACCTCCCCTGCGGTAACGATTTCGCCTTGCCGATTCCCTGTCTGCTCGACATCGCTACGGCCTGGAACAACGCGCAATATTCCTCCACCGGCACCTGGGCCGCCGTCGGCACGCTTCAGCAATACCTCGAAATGGTGCAGGCGTGGAGCGGCGCCAATCCGGGCACGCTGGTCTCCCGCGCCTTCGATCCCACCCCCTATTGGACGGGCTTTTACGCCAGCCGGCCGGAGAACAAGATCCTCCACCACGCCACGGTGCGGGCGTTGCTCGGGGCCGAGGTGTTCGGCACCATCGCGGATCTGCTGCAAACCGCCGACAACCTCGCCTGGGCGCCCGTTCAGTCCGCGCGCCAGCAGGCCGTGGCCCAGGGCTGGGAGGCGCTGCTGCCCAGCACCCACCACGACTACATCACCGGCACTGCCGTCGATTCGGTCTATACGGAGGAACAGGTCCCGCTGCTGGCCGCGGCGCATACGATCGCAACGGGAGCCCGGCGCACGGCCATCGCGGAGATCGCGCAGGTGGTCGCCGCCACGCCCAAGGTGGGGGAGACGCCGGTCGCCGTCTTTAACCAGCTCGGCTTCGAGCGAGGCGGCTTGGTCGAGATGCCCCCGCCGCCGGGCGTCACGGCGACGAGCGTCCGCTCTGACAGCAGCACGGGGCCGGTGGTGACCACGGCCGAAGGGATGCTGCTGTTCGCGGCCTCGGCGGAGAGCCTGGGGTATGAAACCGTATATCTCTCGAATGCGGCAGCAAGCGGCGGCAGCGTCACCTACCAGGTCTCAGCCGGCGGTGACAGCGTGATTCTGACGAACTCGCTGCTCCAGGCCACGCTCAGCCAGCAGCAAGGCTGGGCCGTCACCTCGCTACAGCCCATCGTCAACGGCCAGCTTCAGCCGGACCTCGTGCCGTCCGGGCAGGCCGCCAACGCCCTGACCTTCTACCAGGACGGCGGGAACCTCTACAACTTCGGCAACGAATTCGCCCCCAACGGTCTGACGGTCGTCACCGGCACCCTCACGGCCGGGAGCGCCCGGGTGATGGCGGACAGGGGTTTGCGCGTCCGGGTGGAGGCGAGCGTCGCCTTCGACGATGGCAACGGCTCGTCGGCCACCTATCAGGTCGAGTATGCCCTTCACGACGGCGAGCCCTTCCTGCGCATGGCGATTACCGGCGCCGCGCCCCTGCCGGCGAATCCCGAGCGGGGCGGTACTCCCTACGCCGTGATGGTGCGGTTCCCCTTCGCCGCGAACGGCTCGGCAGCCACGGTCGACGGCGTCCTGCGCGGTACGCCCTACCACTGGGACGACGAGCTTCCAGTGCCCTACTGGCAGGGGCCGACCTTCCAGGCCGCCCATCATTTCGTCGTGCCCAGCGCGGGAGGCACGGTGCTCGGCGCCATCTATCACTCCGACCTCCCGGCCTGGGCGATCGACGGCAGCGGCGCTCTCATCGGCTGTATCCTGCGCAATACTCCGGCGAGCTATCCCTGGCCACCGGCGGCGGAGGGACGCGGCGCCAACGGCGTGGATTTCGGCGTTCACCGGCGGGCCTATGCCCTGCGCGTCCCGCAGGGGCTCGGCCTGCCGCCCTCCAGTCTGGGGATTTTCGAGGAGTCGTGGGGGTTTGCTACGCCGCTGCTGGCCGCGGCGGTGAACGTGCCTTCCGCCGGAGTGACGGCTTCCCACCCGGTCACCGTTCAATTCCCAGCCAGCTTCTCGTTGGCGGCTGTGACCAGCGGCAACGCCCTCCTCACTGTGGCCAAGGAAGGGCAGTGGAATCCGGAAGCCGTCATCCTGCGGCTCTACCAGCCCTCCAACACCAGCCAGGCGGTGGACCTGTCGCTCGCCGGCTACCTCCACGCGACGGGGGCCTCCACCGCCCAGGTCCTGCCGGTTACCGCCCTCGAACAGACGATCCCCGGGGCGTCGGCTCTGCCGGTGACCAACGACGCCGTGAGCCTCACCATGCCCAACGCCCTTGCGACGCTGGAGATCACCGGGAGTTGAGGGGCAGAGTTCCATTCTGTTGGCAGGGTCCCCCAAACGGTGATGGACGCTTGCAGCGGCGAGCGCCGGCTCCTCCCGCATGTGCCACATCATGCCTGGATGTGCTACATTCTGTCCGGAGGACAGAGATGAAGACCCTCTCCATCCGTGAAATGCGCGGAGCTCTCGGGCAGTTGGACCTGCTCATCGATCAAGAGGGTGAGCTGATCGTCACCCGGCGGGGTCAGGCGATTGCCCGGGTGTTGCCGCTCAAGCCTCAGCGGGCGATGCCGTCGCACGTCGAGCATCGTAGCCGGTTGCCGAAGCTCTCACCGAGCACCGATCTGGTCCGCGAGGATCGGGATGCCCGTTGAGGCTGAGGGAATTCCGGCCTTGCCCGGGCGCTCGTACGTCGACACTTCGGCGCTCGCCAAATGGTACCTCAACGAGGAGCAGTCGGATCGCGTCGAGGAATATCTGCGGTCGCTACCTTTCGCGGGAATCAGCTCGTTGACCCTGGTCGAGATGCGGTGCCTCCTGGCCCGGCGGCGGCGGTATGCGGAGATCACTCGGGAACAGGAGCTCCGGTGTTACGCGCTCTTTCGACAGGACATTCAGGAGGGACATCTCCAGGTTGAGCCCCTGGTCGACGGGCACATCGCGAGCGCTCTCCTTTTGATGGAAAGGCTTCCGGACCACTCCCTGCGGACCCTGGACGCCCTTCACCTGGCGATCGTCGAAGCCGCCGGATTCGAGGTCGTCGCTACCGCCGACCGAATCATGGCGAATGCAGCCGAGGCTCTCGGGGTGAAGGTCCAGGGCTTCTTCACGAAGGATCCTACAAGCTGAGGGACTGCCCCGCTTCGGTCCCATCGCCCCTCCATCGTCTGCGTAACAAAGTGCCCTAAGCAGCGTGGGGACAGATGGAACTCGGCTCCGGACGCCAGACCGCGCCAGCCGTGTCGCTGCCCATGGGGGGACCTTCAATGAGCCAGGAAGCCTCGCCGCAGACCTACGCCCGCATCGGTGGGACCATCTATCTGTTCATCATCGTGGCGGCCCTCTTCGGAGAGGCCTACGTCCGAGGCAACCTCATCGTGAGCGGCAACGCTGCCGCGACCGCCAACAACCTCGTGCGTTCCGAGACCTTGTTCCGCGTCGGCCTGGCGGGCGAGATGCTCACCTGCGTGGGCGACGCCTCGCTGGCCCTGATCCTCTACGTACTGCTCCGGCCGGTGAGCCGGAATCTGGCCCTGCTCGGAGCGTTCTTCCGTCTGGTCTTCGTCAGCATCTACGGCGTCGCCAAGCTCTTCGAGATTGCGGCCCTGGTGGCGCTGGGGCCGTCCGACTACCTGAAGGTCTTCGAGCCCCGGCAACTGCAAGCGCTGTCCTACATGTTGTTGCGGGTGCATAGCCTCGGCTACGGCGTCAGCCTGCTCTTCTTCGGCTTCTGCTGCGTCGTCTTCGGCCACCTGATCCACCGATCAGGGTATCTGCCCAGCTTCCTCGGCATTTTGCTGGCTGTCGCAGGCTGGGGCTACGTCGCCTTCAGCCTGGCGCAGATGCTGTTCCCGGAGTTTGCAGGGACGTGGCTCTTCCCCTGGCTCATGCTACCCGGCTTCTTCGGAGAGCTAGGGCTCAGCCTGTGGCTCGTCGCGAAGGGGGTCGATGTTCCGAAGTGGGAGGAGATGGCACGGTGGCTCAACGAGCAGCGGGAGAGCCACGCACCGGCGTTGGCATGATTCAAAGGCTGACTGCAGAACCTGTGGCGGGCGTGCGAAGCCCTCGGTCACTCCTCCGAAGGCGCGCCAGAAGGACTCTGGCCACTCGACGCTCTGCACCAGCGCATCCTGAATCCGAAGGTCTGCGCTTCGAATCCTCACCCCCGGCCCCTCTCCCATCTCCCACCCGATCCCCCGCCGGGAGAGGGGGGTCTTGGCTGGGGAAATTTGCCTATAGGAAAGTTTGCAGGCGGGCGGCGACCTCCAGGATCTGGGTCAGGACGGCGTCGCGGTTCTCAAAAACCTCTCGATTGGGAAAACGTAGGACGGTACAGCCGAGGGAGCGGAGATAGAAATCCCGGTTCTCGTCGTGTGCGGCCTGCCGTGGATTGTCGTGCACCTCGCCGTCGAGCTCGACGACAAGCTTCAGCGAGTGACTATAGAAGTCGGCCACGTAGATGCCGATCGGAGCCTGGCGGCGAAACTTGATCCTCCCCAGCCGCCGATCCCGTAGGATCGTCCACATCACCTTCTCCGCCGAAGTCGGCGTCTCCCGAAGAATCCGGGCGCGGGATCGCTCTGTCCGAGGCTTCCCCGGCGCCGGAGCCAAGAACTCTCTTCTCGCCATGTTTTCTCTCTCCAACCCTAATTTATCGACAAGCCGCCCTTCTCGGCAAACCCCTTCCAGCCAAGTCCCCCCTCTCCCGGCGGGGGATAGGGTGGGAGATGGGAGAGGGGGACAGGGGGTGAGGATTCGAAGCGCAGACCGGCCGGATTGCCTTACGCCCTCATTACGCCATAAACTCCCACCATGGCGAGGAAGCCCGCGACGCCCCCCTACGCCGAGCTGCACGCGGCCTCCGCCTTCTCGTTCCTCGACGGCGCCTCGCTTCCTGAAGACCTCGTTGACCGGGCGGCGGCCCTGGAGCTGCCGGCCGTGGCCCTGGTGGACGTCAACGGCGTCTACGCCGCCCCCCGCTTCTACAACGCCGCGAAGCAGGCCGGGATCAGGGCTCTGGTGGGGGCCGAGGTGACCCTGGAGGACGAGCCCAGCCTCTTCCAGCAGCGCGCCCGCCTCGGCCCCATTGGCCTGGTGCCCGATCCCAAACCTCCCAAGCCCGACGTCGAGCGCCGGGGGGTGGACACCCAGGCCCGCCTCACCCTGCTCGCCGCCAGCCCCGCGGGCTATCGCAACCTCTGCCGGCTGGCCACCGCCGCCGCCCGCGGCCGGCCCAAGGGGGAAGCCCGCGTCTCCTGGGACCTCCTCGCCGAGCACGCCGCGGGCCTCCACTGCCTCACGGGAGGCGAGGAAGGTCCCCTCGCCCGCGATCTCGCCGAAGGGGGCGTCGACACCGCCCGCCGGCTGCTGGAACGACTCGGTCACCTCTTTCCTAGCCGCCTCCACGTCGAGCTCCAGCGCCACCGTCTGCGGGAGGAGGAGCACCGCAACCAGCCCCTCGTGGACCTCGCCCGCCGGCTGCGCCTCCCCCTCCTCGCCACCAACGGCGTGCGCTACGCACGGGCCGAGGACAAGCCTCTCCACGACGTGCTCACCGCCGTGCGCCACCACACCACCCTGGACGCGGGCGGCCGGCTCCTCGCCTCCCACCGCGAGCGCCACTTGAAGAGCGCGGCCGAGATGGCACTCCTCTTCTCCGACCTCCCCGAAGCCCTCACCCATAGCGCCCGCTTGGCCGCGGACCTGGACTTCACTCTCGCCGATCTCGGCTACCGCTTTCCCGACTACCCCCTCCCACCGGGCGAGACGCTGGCTTCCTACCTGCGCCACGTCACCTGGAACGGCGCCAGAGCCCGCTTCCGCCCGCTGACGGCCAAGGCGCAGGCGCAGATCCAGAAAGAGCTGGACCTGATCGAGAAGCTCAACCTCGCCGGCTATTTCCTCATCGTCTGGGACGTCGTCAACTTCTGCCTGCGCGAGGGGATCCTGGCCCAGGGGCGGGGCTCGGCGGCCAACAGCGCGGTTTGCTACGCCCTCTCGATCACCGCCGTGGACCCGGTGAAGATGGAGCTCCTCTTCGAGCGTTTCCTCTCCGAAGAGCGGGGGGAATGGCCGGATATCGACCTCGACCTCCCCTCGGGCGACCAGCGCGAGCGGGTGATCCAATATGTCTACCAGCGCTACGGCCCCCACGGCGCGGCCATGACGGCCACCGTCATCACCTATCGTGACCGCTCCGCCACCCGCGAGGTGGCCAAGGTCTTCGGCTACTCCGAAGAGCAGATCGACAAGCTCGCGGGGCAGCTCGGCCACTTCACCTACGACATCCACCGCGGCGACGACAAATCCCTCACCGCCGAGCTGGCCGCCGCCGGCTTCGATCCCCACGAGCCGCGCCTGGCCCATTTCATGGAGCTGTGGACGCGCATCCACAACCTCCCCCGCCACTTGGGCCAGCACACGGGGGGAATGGTGATCGCCGCCGGCCGCCTGGACGAGGTCGTCCCCCTGGAACCTGCCTCCATGCCGGGGCGCGTGGTCATTCAATGGGACAAGGACGACTGCGCCGACCTGGGAATCATCAAAGTGGACCTCCTGGGATTGGGGATGCTCGCCGCCCTGGAAGAGATGGTCCCCACCATCAAGCTACGCGAGGGAGTGCACGTCGATCTCGCCCACCTGCCGCCGGACGACCCCAAGGTTTTCCGCATGCTCCAGGAGGCGGACACCGTGGGCTGCTTCCAGATCGAAAGCCGCGCCCAGATGGCCTCCCTCCCCAGGAACCATCCTGAGAAGTTCTACGACATCGTCATCCAGGTGGGGATCATCCGCCCCGGCCCCATCGCCGGGAACCTGGCGAGCCCCTACTTCGAAAGGCGCAACGGCCGGCAGCCGGTCACCTATCCTCACCCCAGCCTCAAACCCATCCTGGAGCGCACGCTCGGCGTCCCCATCTTCCAGGAGCAGCTTTTGCGCGTCGCCATGGTGGCCGCGGGCTTCACCGGCGGCGAGGCCGAAGAGCTGCGACGGGCCATGGGCTCGAAGCGCTCGGTCGAGCGGATGAACGCCATCGTCGAGAAGCTCCGCCGGGGGATGACGGCCCGCGGGATCACCGGCAAGCCACAGGACGAGATCGTCCAGGGGATCACCTCTTTCGCCCTTTACGGCTTCCCCGAGTCGCACGCCGCGAGCTTCGCCCTCATCGCCTACGCCAGCTCGTACCTCAAAGCCCATCACCCGACGCCTTTTTATTTGGGATTGCTGAACGCCTGGCCCATGGGCTTCTACCACCCGGCGACCCTGGTGAAGGACGCCCAGCGCCATGGCGTCGAAATCAGGCCCGTGGACGTCCAGACCTCGGACGTGCAGTGCCGCTGGGAGGACCGCCCCCTACGGGAAGGCGAGAGAGACCCACGCACGGGCCTGGCGCCGGCGCTCGGCGCCATTCGCCTGGGATTCCGTTTCGTAAGGGGATTGCGCAACCGGGCTGGAGCGATCATCGAAGCCGAGCAGGCCAAGGCTCCCTTCGCCAGCGCCGAGGACCTGGTGCAGCGCTGCGAGCTCCACGAAGACGAGCTCCAGGTGCTGGCCGCCTCGGGAGCCCTCGCCTGCTTCGGCCTCACCCGCCGCGCCGCCCTCTGGCAAGTCGCCCGCCTGGGGCGTCCCGCCGGCCCTCTCCTCGATCGCCTCACGGACCCGGAGCCCTCGCCCCTCCCCGAGATGACCCCGGCCGAAGAGACCATGGCGGACTACGGCACCGTCCAGCTCACCCTGGGGCCTCACCCGATGAGCTACTACCGCGAGCTCCTCGCGGCGAAAGGCGTGACCACCGCCGTGGGCCTCGACGCCCTCCCCAACGGCGCCCGGGTGCGCACCGCCGGCTCAGTGATCGTCCGCCAGCGCCCCGGCACCGCCAAGGGGCTCCTCTTCCTCACCCTGGAAGACGAAACCGGCATGTCCCAAGCCGTCGTCTCCCCCGACCTCTTGAAAGAGCACCGCAAGCTGATCGTGGGCTCCCCCGGCCTGCTGGTGGAAGGAATCCTCCAGAAGCGGGACGGGACGATCTCCGTCAAGGGGGAGAAGTTCTGGTCCTTGAAGGAGCTGGTGGCGGTGCCCAGCCATGATTTTCGGTGAGGGACCTACAGCCCGGCCTCCTCCGAAACCAAAGCCAGGAACCGCCGCAACGCTTCGACGCCTTCCTTGTATTCGATCTGAAGCCGCCGATGATCCACGATCGAATAGCCGTGAGCGATCAGATTGCGCAGGCCGACCGCGCCGCGGAGTTGGCCTGCCAATTTGCGATCGATGGCACGCTGGTCGGCCAGGATGTCGAAGGCCGCTCCGGCTTCATCGGGCGATCCCCAGCGCGCGTCGGCAACCCAATGAGCAGCGAGATCGATACACTCCTGAATAGCCAGGAACAGGTAGAAACTGGCTAGATCCCGGCCCTTCGTATCATCGAGGAACTCTTCGGGCGGCCGGGACAGGATTTCTTCCGCGTCATCGAGCCAGTCCGTGGCGCGGGCCAGCTTCTTTCCAACCACGTCAGGCTTGACCATGTCTCACCTTTTCTCGCAGCCGCTGCACCGCTGCCTTCGTAAACATTCGTGAGTACGGCGCCCAGTCCCACCAATCCACCATCGCCCGGACCTTGAAGCCGGTCCAGAGACCGTCTTCCTTCTCGAAGAGCAGCACGCCCTCCCGGGAGATCTCGAAGCGCAGCAGGGGCGGCGCCTCGCAGAGGAAGATCACGTCGACCTCGCGCTCGGCGGCACGCCCCAACTCGGCCTCGGCCTCCACGCGGAGGTCCCGCGTATCCGGATCGAGGAGGATACCGAGATCGACGTCGCTCCTCGGTCGCGCCTCGCCCCGGGCGGTTGAGCCGAAGAGCACGGCCAATCGTACGGCGGGGAGAGACGAGATCCTGCGGCGAAGGCGGTCTTCGAGATCCATGGGATGATCTTACCCCATGCCCAAACCCTACCTCGGCATCACCGGCTTCACCACGCCCCAAGAGACCGCCGCCATCGCCGCCGCGCTCCCTCGCGAGGCGGGCCGGCGGGTGATGTTCGGCGTCCTGGCCGATGCCGCCACGCTGGAGGGCGGACTTGGCCCCTCTCCCCGCTATCCCCGGCGCGAGGACGTGGCAACGCTGCTCTCCGCTCATCCCCGGGCCTTCAACGCCGTCCATTACCGGCCGGATTCGCGCCGCGATCTTCATGGGCAGCTTCAAAGAGTCGCGGAGATCGCAGGTCCGCGGCTCGCTGGGATTCAGATCAACGCCGCCTGGCCTTCACCCCAGGCCCTGACGGCGTTTCGCGGAGAGCGGCCGGAGATCGAGATCATCCTGCAGATCGGCCGGCGGGCCTTGCAGATCGTCGGCGACTCCCCCGCGCGGCTGACGGAGCGGATCACGCTCGAATACGCCGGGACGATCGATCACGTTCTCCTCGACGCGAGCGGCGGCGAGGGGCTGCTGTTCGATACGGATAGGAGCCTCGGCTTTCTGAAAGCGCTGCGCGATCAGCGGCTCGATCTCGGCTTGGGAATCGCTGGCGGCCTCTCCGCTTCTACGCTCGGGCTGGCGGCGCCGCTGATCGCGGAGATCCCCCTCCTCAGCCTGGACGCCGAAGGGCGGCTGCGGGATGCGGAGGACCGCCTGAGCCTCCGGGCGGCGGAGAAATATCTGGAGGCCGTGCTCCGGCTCGTCGCCTCGGCCGCGGCCCCCTGAAAAAACATTTCAACCGGCAGTCAACGTCTTACTTGTGCTGGGCGGCGAGCGCGAGAACGTCCTCGACCGCCTTGCGCTGCGCCCACTGGCGGTCCCAACCCATCTCGCGCGCCTTGTCGAGGTTCACTTTGCCATCCGGGGTGTAGATGCCGGTGTCGACCAGGCGCTTCTGGCTTTCGGCGGGGAGGCTGAAGAAACGGCTGCTGTCGTCCGGACCCTGCGGCACGAAGTCGTCGTTGTCGGTGATCGGTTTGAAGTCGCGGAACGCCTTGCGCACGCCGTTGACCACGTAGTCGAAAGATACGTCCTTCGAGGATTGAATGACGATCTTGTCGAGCGACTTCGAGATGGCGGCGATCTGCGCCAACTCGCCCGTGGGCGTCACCACCACCGTCAGTCCCTGCGCGTCGGTGACCATGCGGAAGCTGTCGGGAACTACGATCGTGGCGAAGCCGTTGTGAGTACGGCCGGTGCCGCGGAAATAGGTGCCGGCCTCGGGCCCTTCGAGAGACACGTAGCGGATCTCCTTGGTGGGATCGGTCGGGTGCGGCTCCACGAAGAATTTGGCGCCGGTGCCTCCGAAGTTGCCGATCGCAAAAACACCATAGTTCACGCCGCCCCGGCGAACGCCCAGCTCGCCGCCGACCACAGCCGTGGCAGGGCAGAACTGGGAGACCGTGTTGAAACCATAGACGCCCGCCTCACCGACGTTGGTGTAGCCCACGACCCCAAAGTTCCCCAGGCTTGCTCCCAGAACCCCGGCCAGGGGAGCGCCGACGTTGTTGGGAGCGCAGGCGCCGCCCTGTATGCCATTGAACCCGTCTCCCGTCACGTTGGTCATCGTAAAGCTCGGCGGCGCAATGTTGCAGGCGAGGACCCCGCCGCAGGCTTGCGCATGCACAGCAGAGACGCCGGCGGTCACGGCCAGGAGGGTTAGACACACGACTAGCTTTCTCATTTGGAGTCCTCCAAGTGGGTGTCGGGACGGCCTCGTCAGCGAGGCCTCCTAAAAGCTACAGGTACTTTAGAATTAAATAACGTGACACGGAATTGAGGCGCCCGATGCGAGATAGACTCCCCGCGGTCTGAGGATGCCGGCGGGTGCCGCCTCCCAAGGCGACGTGAATCGGACCGGTATCCGCGCCGCCAGGGCCCTCATCACCCCGGCCCTCTTCTCCCAGCCTCCTCCCCGGCCGCCGGGAGAAGAGGGAGAACAGCAAGACCGCCCAGGCGCGTAGGATGCGTTGTGCGCACCCTCCATGCCTTCCCGGTGCGAAAAACGCACCCTACGCGCTTCTGGCTCCCCTCTCTCCCGGCGGCCGGGGGGGAGGCTGGGAGAGAGGGGCTGGGGGAGTGAGGGCCTCGAGGCGGCGGATAACGGTCCGTCCACGAGGTGGCTCGACGTCATCTCGAAGGCGGCGGCCGCACTTTTCGGGCACCACCTCGGACTCGCCGAAAACGGACATTCGCCATGACGTCTCCCATCCTCATCCTGGGCGCCGGGGCCGCCGGGCTCATGGCGGCGATCTTCGCGGCGGAGCAGGGGCGGCGCGTCGTGGTCCTCGAGCGTACGCGGGACGGCGGACGGAAAATCCTCGTCAGCGGCGGCGGGCGATGCAACATCCTGCCGTCCGTGGCGGATCCCTCGCGATTCGTCACCGATTCTTCGCCCAACACCCTGCGGAAGATCCTCACCTCCTGGCCCCTCGCCGAGCAGCGGCGCTTCTTCGAGCATGAGGCGGGGATCCCCCTGGCGCTGGAGGCGGAGACCGGCAAGCTCTTCCCGGCCTCCAACAGCGCCCGGCAAGTCCGCGATCAGCTCCTGGCCCTGGCCCGCCGGCGCGGCGCCGAGATCCGCTTCGACGCTTTGGTGACCGATCTCCTGCCGCCGGACGGCACCCACTCCTGGCGGGTGCGGCTCGCGGAGGGCGAGGACCTCGCCGCCTCGGCCGTGATCGTGGCCACCGGCGGCCTCTCCCTCCCCGGCACGGGGAGCGACGGCACCGGCCTCGCCATCGTCCGCCGGCTGGGCCACACGATCCACGAGACCTATCCCGCCCTCACCCCGCTGACCCTGGAGCCCCCGCGCTACGCCGCGCTCGCGGGGATCTCGCGGACGGTGACGCTCCGCGCTCCCGGTCCCAAACGCACCTTCACCCCCCATGGGGGCTTCCTTTTCACCCATCGCGGCTACAGCGGCCCGGCTGTGCTGGACGTCTCGCACCTCGCCGTCCGCTCCCGCCTCGCGGGGAGCGCCCTCCAGCCCCTGCGCGTCCAGTGGGCGGAGCTGGACGCCGCCGCCTGGGACCGCCTGCTGCGGGAAACCCCGGGCACCGCCTTCACCCTCCTGCGCCGCCACCTCCCGGACCGGCTGGCCGAGGCCCTCCTCCTGGACGCGGGCGTCGAGGGGGGCCGTCCCCTCCCGCAGCTCCGGCGCGAGGAGCGCCGCCGGCTCGTGGAAGCCCTAGCCGATCACCTCCTCCCCTGGACCGGCGACGAGGGATACGCCAAGGCCGAAGTCACCGGCGGCGGCGTGGCCCTCTCCGAGATCGATCCCCGCACCCTGGAGAGCCGCCGCCATCCCGGCCTCTTCCTCTGCGGCGAGATCCTCGACGCCTTCGGCCCCATCGGCGGCCACAACTTCCTCTGGGCCTGGGCCACGGGGAGAGCGGCGGGTTTGGGAGCGAGATGAGACGGCGCTTCATCGTACGTGGCGCGCGTTCCATCGACTGAACACAACGGCCCGCCGTACGCAACCGATGTTCCTTGCACGAAGGCAACAGGCCGCCTCACTCGGACGATCTCCCATGGCACGCAGGGGATGGCCCGTCCTATACGGACGGTCTTCCTCTGCACGCTTGCAGCGGGCCTTTGCACGCGTACGATGGCTCGCCGTATCCGTACAGCGGTCCGCCGTACGCATGCAATCTCCTTTGCACGCAGACGATGCCTCGCCGTAAACGGACGATCTTCCACTGTACTCGTGCAACGAGCCTCTGTACGCGTGCAAGGAGCCTCTGCATGCGTGCAGCGGTCCCCTGTACGCGTACGATGGCTCGCCGTATCCGTACAACGACCCTCCGTACGCTTGCAACGAGCCTCTGCACGCTTACGACGAGCCTCGGTACGCTTACAGCGAGTCCCTGCACGCTTACGACGGGCCTCTGCACGCTTATGACGAGCCTCTGTACGCCTACAGCGAGTCCCTGCACGCCTACCACGAGCCTCTGCATGCTTACGACGAGCGCCGCACGGTTACGATGAGCCTCTGTACGCTTACAGCGAGCCTCTGTACCCTTACAGCGAGCCCTCGTACGCGGGCAATCTCTCGCCGTACGTGAACAACACACCCCTGCATGCATGCGATGTCTCTCCGTACTCGTACAACGAGCTCCTGTACGCGTACCAGATGACGTTGTAAGCGGCCAAAGAACCATCGCACGCGGAACATCTCCCCTGTCTCCGATCGCCTCCGTCAAGTGATCCCTTCAGAAAAGCTCGACAACGGACCGTAGAGACGACCCAGACCCGTCCACGATACCCTCACGCAGGCCGAAAACGGCGGGTCGTCTCCGCCGCGATGCCGCAAGTCGCTGCACCTCCGTCCTCACCGCGAGCCCGTAGGGCGGCAGAGCGTAGCCCAAGCCGTAAGCCCTGGGCCAGGGGACGGCCGTCCCCTCCTCAGGAGCCCGGCCCAGAGTGCCCTGGTCAGAACTGGAAAGGAGGCGCCGAGGCCTCTGCCAGCCCAGGGCTTACGACCTGGGCTACGCTCTGCCGCCCTACGGGCTCGCGGTGAGGGCTTGCGCGCCTATTCCGCATGTCCGAATCTTCCCCGCAAAGTTAGCGCCTATGGGGTGGCCGGGAGAGGGGCAGGAGCCCTTCGGCCCCCTCCCTCCGAAACACTTCCCCACCCATCTGCACTACAATAGGAAGCGCTGAAGGTGAAGGACCTCTCGGTGCCGGTGGCTGAAAGGAGAAACGCTGTGCTCAGGACCCTTCTTCGTCTCTCTTCCCTTGGGCTCCCCCTCGTCCTGCTCCTGACCGCCTCTCCCGTGCTGGGTGAGACGATCCAATCGATCCAATCCCCGGATGGGCAGATGACGCTCCATGGCATCTCGAAGCCGGCGGACGCGATCGCGCCGGCGCAGCTTGCGCACATCCGCTCGGCCATCTCCGCCTATGAGAAACGGAAAGCGGCCCTGGGCACGCGGACCAAGGACGACGTCCCGTTCCTCTATCCGTTCTTTCCCCAGTCCGGAATCCAGGGGCAGGACCTCTACCTCTCCAACTTCACGGACCAGAATCCGCGCCGGGGCGACGATCAGATTCAAGATTGGGACTGCTCCGACTACACCTATGATGGCCATACCGGTCACGACTCGATAATCCGCAGCTTCCGCGAGCAGGCCATCGGCGTGCCGGCCTTCGCCGTGCTCCCCGGCGTGGTGGTGGATACCCACGACGGCGAGCCGGACATGAACACGGTGTGGGACGATGCGAACCAGGCCAATTACGTCATCATCGATCACGGCAACGGCTATTTCGGGTGGTACTTCCATTTTCGGGCGGGAAGCGTCGCCGTCTCCCCGGGGCAGACGGTGACCGCCGGCACGCAGCTCGGTCTCACCGGCAGCAGCGGCATCAGCAACTGGCCGCACCTCCACTTCGAGACGCAGAAGGACGGCCACTGGATCGAGCCCTCCACGGGACCGTGCCACCAAGGGGACAGCCTCTGGGTCTCCCAGCCGCCGGTCAACCGGGACTTCGCCACGATCGACTTCTACATGACGCACGGCACGATCCCGCTTCCGGACCGCGAGACCTTGCTCCTCGATGCGAACGAGCGCACGGCGACGTTCGTCAAGGGTTTCCAGACCGTGGGCGCCCGCATCGACATGCACAACCTCCCGGCCGGCTCCGTCTTCGACGTGCGGATCCTGAATCCTCACAGTCAGGTCGCGGCCGAAGCCTCGGGACTCTTCGGCAATGACGTACTGTTCGAGGTCGCCGTCTTGACCCGCTGGTTCGACCTCGACTTGAACCAGGTGGGAAACTGGCGTTATCAGGTGGTGATGAATGACAGCCTCATCGTGGATGCGCCGTTCAAAGTGGTCGCCACCTCGCGGCAAGTCGCCAACCGGCCGCCCAATCGGATCACGGCGCACCTTACACCGCCCCATCCGGTGGATGGGCAGGCCCTGACCTGCGTGGTGCAAAGCCCGCTCCTGCTGCGCGACCCGGACTTCGACATCGTTAGCTATCACTACGAGTGGCGGGTGAACAACCGCCTGGTGCGTTCCGTCACCAGCGCGGGATTGACGGATTTTCTCGCCGCCGGCATGGCGAAGCCGAGAGACAAAGTGAATTGCCGCGTCACCCCGACGGACGGCAAGCGGTCGGGTCCGGTGGCGATCGTGAACGGCATCGTCGCGGAGCCGTAGCCAGCCGGGCTTCCCCCAAGACCCTCACCCCTGCCCCCCTCCCCGGGAGAGGGGGGCTCGGTTGGGGCGAGCTAGAGGGTTTTCCAGGTGAGGATCTCGCCGCGTCAGTCGACGCGATAACACCAGATGACATCGGTGCAGGAGATTGGCGTCCCTGACGCGTCGCATTGACAATTCGAGCAGCAACGCAGGCCGTCCGGATTGGTCGAGCAAAGGGTGCAACTGCCTCCTCCGAGATTGTCGTCAGCAGCTTGTACCCGGGGAGCCGCCAGCGAGCCCGCCACGACGGCCAGGGACAGGACCAGGAGCAACAACTTTTTCCGAGCCATAAGGGCCTCCTTGAAAGGGATCAGAGGTTTCCGACATCCTCTATTATAGGCTCGACCCTGGCACCTATTCCGTCCCCCTGGGAGGACAGTCTGATCGCGATGGAGGTCTTCCCTCGGCTCGGACTTCGGAGCCAGCACGCGCTTCTCCTCGGAAGAGTAAGATGGCACAGGCCTTGCGGAGACACAGAGCAGAGAGTCGGGTCCAAAGAGGAGAGTCTCATGAAGAGAATTCTCAGGAACGCCGGTGCGGGATTGTTGACGCTCCTCCTGGCGGCAGCCTACGCGCAAGCTGGCCAAGATGCGGGAGCCAAACAAAAAGAGTTCGACGAGTTGCTTGCCCGCGTCAAGAAGTCCGATGCCGCGGTAGATTTCGGCCGTCTCCGTGCTCTCTTCACCAAGCTCGACTCTTACGGTCCGCTCTCGCCGGATACCAAGGAGATGTCTGCGGCCTTTCGAAAAGGCGACTACAAGGCGGCGCTCCAGCGGGTGGACGCAGTTCTCGCGGAGAATTACCTGGACGTCGATGCTCATTACGTCGGGATGATCGCGGCGGACAAGCTGGGCGACGCCAAGCGGGCGGCACATCACCGGTACGTGGAAAAGAGAATCCTCGATTCGATCCTGCGCTCCGGCGACGGCAAGACGCCTGAGACTGCGTACAAAGTGATTTTCGTCAGCGAGGAGTACGCTCTGCTGCGATCCCTCGGACTGCAGTCTCAACAACAGGACCTGGTGGACCTCGGCAGCCACAGCTTCGACGTCTTGGCGGTGAACGATCCGAAGGCAAAGGCGGTGTCCAGGGCCTACTTCAACATCGATCCGATCACGGCCGCGGAAATCCGCCATTTTCAGTGAGGCCACGAATCACGGGATCCGCGGCGACCGCCCGCTCAGGACGTAGCGCCGGCTCCCACCCATCCGCGCCGGTTCGTGCGTCACCAGGAGCGATGTGCCGCCCATTCGAAGGATCGCGGAGCTGCGAGTCCTCCAGCATCCTCAGGCCGTTTCGCCGATGACCCGGTACCGCGTTCTGGAGCTCTCTGAAAACCCGCATCGGGGTTCTGACGGTCGTAGATCAGGTGCCAGAGAGTTTCCGAGTCCCCGGCCGACTCCTCATATCGAATCTGTAACACGTCACCTGTCCACGTTAAATCCTTCGCTTCGAGAAGGAAGTCAGGGTCCCCTTCACCTTCGACCCGTGCAGACCTCTCAGCCCTGCAGTCGGCAATGGCGAATGCCTGCTTGCCAGCCAGCCCGAGCTCCCTGGTGAGCTTCAACCAGATGAGAGTAGAGTCCACGGCTGCTCCGCAACGGCCTTGTATATTACAGTTGGCTTGAGCCGAGGCAAGGAGGACTAAATAGATATAGGGGGCCCTCTCGGTTTCATCCACGATCTCGAAACCGACCCCGCCCGCGTATTCTTCATTGACCGTACGATCGTAGGTGCGGCCTGTGCAGCCTGAGATCTCCTGGGCAAGGTCTACGACCAACTTCCGGCCCGCTCGTTCAACTCTGATACGGCCTCCCTTAAGGCCCTCAACGGCCACGGGCATACTGCCATTAGGAGGCCCCTTCAGAGAAGGCACTCTCCAAGAAGTACAACTTCCCGTGACTGTAATGGTTCCAAGAAGCAACGCAGCGGCGAACACCCTGAGACCTCTCTGATCCTTTAGCACGTCTTCAGCACCCGTGATCAAGCATACTCGCACTCGAATTCACCTTAGGGGCATATAGTTCAATCCTACGAATCTGCAACTGGCCCGGCCCTGGTCTTGGGCAACCTTCATTAATTCTTGGAGCAAATATACTGTAAGATGCTGTCGGTACGTTTTGAAAGTCGAAATCGATTTCCGCTGTATGCCACGTGTCATCTCCGATGTAAACCTCTGGCACAAAGTAGCGCAGTCGATATGGAGAGTAGGCGTTCGCAGGCTCATCGCAGTGCTGTGCTCCTACCTCAAGCAGTTCAGACAATTTCCCTCGCATAGGTATCATACAGAATAGGAGATTAGGATTCGTGGCACCCGAACTCAGCGCCTTATAGTCGAACCTAGCCTTGCCACAAAGGTAAGTAAATGGCCTGTTGATGCCCAGAGACTCGGACCCATTTGCTGTAAGCTCAAGTACTGGCGGATGAAGACTGCCTTCTTCACAAGCATTATTATACGTCAGATTAATGTGATGGAAAGCGCCTATTGTGCTAAAGCGGCCCCAAGTGCGGAATTCAGGGTCCTCGGCCTGATTATCAAACACGAGTTCCAAGGGCTCTCGCTGCGCAGAAGATTGAGGCGGTCGCATGCCTAGGTCTTCGATGCACCAGCTTCTGATCTGTCGCCTCAGAGAGTTTTGCAAGTCAAAGACATCGAAATCTCTGTAGACTAAGCCAAGCATATCGGTTGGAAGGCGTGGCATACGCCGTTCTTTTAGGATTAGGCATCGCTTACCTAGGGCGAACATGTATCCAAGTTCAAATGGAATGTTAGGATTAAAGTCTCTCTCTTCTATGTCTTCGAAGACCGCGACACCAAAGCGACTGTACTTCATGTATAACTCGATATTGCTCCACAGGCTTTCGACAAGGGCGCCATCTTTGGCGAGACGTGCGGTAAGGGAGAACTCACGGAGAGTATCACGAATGCACGCTTCGATTTCCGCGAAGTGATGAGTCTGACGATAACGCATCATTACGAATACATTCTGATTTGCCAGCCCCTGCAAGTCTACCAAGAGTGAACTCCCGCTTGCAGACATTTAGCTCCTCCTGTAGTCTATCTGCAGTAAGGCTGGGGCCTAACCGGCAGTGGCGTGTGAACGCGTTCTGCCTGGTTGGGGAAGCCTTCCACCGCAGCTCGCTGCTGCCCAGAGCCACTCTCAGGGATTGATACATCCGGCTGTGAAAACGTCGTAACGAAACCACGGCGGTTTAACTGAACCAGACCCTCAACAATCTCGTTGGTTTCGGAATCTGGCAGGTCACCATTGGTAGGGTGGTACTTCAGCGTTCCTTTCAACCAGGCCACAGTAAGCTCTCCGAAATCTGCCAAGGAGCTTACTTCTCGCCATTCCGAGGATATGTTGCTCACAGAGCTTACTCGTTTCTCCGTAGACTAAGGGCTCGTCACAGAATAACTGTGCCAGTTTGCGTCCGGCCCAACGGGTCGGGATACCTTAGCCCAGGGCTGAGGCCGAAGGCC
>DASUEN010000092.1:0-7306 GCA_036275055.1 Thermoanaerobaculia bacterium | reverse complement strand
CTGCGCCTCCACTTTGCTAAGCTCAATCACGGTCAACCTCCTTTCGCGTCTAGCCGCGCGATTACCCTGTTTGCAGGCCAGTATTCTGACACTGCGTCACAGGAGGTTGGCCTTCTCATCCCATCTCTACAGTGGGGAGGGATTGGTTGTGGTAGAGGGACGGTGAGGCCTTTCCAGTGGGGTTTCTAGGATCGCTGCACCGCAACGGCGACAGGCGCCGCAAGCAGGATGGCGATTGCGAGGGTGGAACAGTGCATTGGGCGCAATCCTCTCCCCTTTCTGCACGGAGCATAGGGATTGCCGGGGAACAAGGCGTGGCAGCCGGCCTCCTTTCTCAACGCTCGAGCCGGCCTTCGGAGCGTCACGATCTCCTTTCGCGGTGCTCTTCCTTTCGAAGCGCTCCTCCTCCCCGGGGGTAGCTCTCCTCCTCCGTTCACGACGCTCGACCTGAGCGGCGGCCTTGGTTCTTTTTCCCGGTTCCACAGCAACCTCCGCTGACACCCTTAGAATACCGCGAAGATCTTCGCGAGGTCCGTCTCTATTCTGTAATGGCGGCCTTTAACCGAGGGAGGAGTCTATGGCAGCTTCAGAAAAAAGAATTCGTCAAATTCTCAAGAGCCTTACCGTACCCACCTTGGAGTTGCTCTCCAAGACAAAATTGGCTCCGATGGAGGATCTAAGAGGGGTGCTCTCATCCGCGAACATCGTCGGAGTGGGGATCGCAAAAAAACGCACGAATGGCGAGGCGGTCGGCCCTCTCGCCCTCACCTTCTATGTCCGCGAGAAGGTCGAGAAAAAACAATTGTCAGCCGACGAGTTCGTTCCGCCTTCCCTACCGGCAGTCCTTAGCGGCTCGCAGGTCATCCCGACTGACGTTGTAGTGCTTGGGGAGCTCCGGCCTGACACCAACGTTGTTCGCAATCCGGTTCAGCCCGGCAATAGCATAGGTCACCCTGCGGCGGAGCCAGGAACCTTCGGAGCTGTGGTGACCGACGGACATGTTTTTATGGTCTTGAGCAATAGTCATGTTCTAGCACGTAGCGGCCTTGCTTCACCAGGCGAGCCAATTCTGTATCCAGGACCAGCCCCAGACGGCGGCACTCTGGCTACAGATATAGTGGGAGAACTCATACGATTTGTACCCTTTCAACCCGGTGGGGCTTTTGTAAATCTCGTGGACGCGGCTATAGGCTCTCTCGCTCCGGCAGCTCTCCAGCGTCTCCAAGTTGAGCTTCGGACGCTTCAGGTCCGACCGACTGGAACCGTGCTGGCCCACCGTGACATGGTTGTGGAGAAGGTCGGGAGGACCACCGATCTAACGTCCGGGGAGGTACTCGACGCCGATTTCCACTGTGCCGTTCCCTACCCGGAAGTTGGCATTTTGGGCTTTGCCAATCAGGTTCTATGCACTCCCTATACGGACGGCGGCGATTCGGGCGCTCTCGTACTCGAGAGCGGGACGCACAAGGCGGTCGGCCTTCATGTCGGTAGTGCGGAGGGCGGAAGTTTCTTCTCGCCCATCTCGCCAGTCCTATCGGCTCTTGGCGTAACACTCGTATTCTAGCGAAAAGAGGGGAAGCCCGGCTCAAGCCGAACGCCGGGCTTCCCACGAATTCAGAAGTTGTAGCCGAACCCGACGAATATGACTCTCCGGATCCCATTCTTGAAGGGGTCTTTGAGATTAGAGGGCGGATGTCCCAATTGGTCGCCATCTCTAAGGGTGTCCACACGCAGCCAAGCGAAGCCGGCGTTGATTGAGAGTCCCCTTATCAGAGAATAACCTGCCCCCCCGCCCAAGCCGAACTCGGGCGTGAGACAAGCTCCTACGAAAAACCGAAACTTCTCGGCAGCTGTGGGCTCTGCAGTCTTAGGATCGAAACGTGTTGGGTGAATGTTCAGGGTAGCCATACTGAGAGTTCCAGAAATGGGGTTGGCACTTAGGTTACCGGAATCCAGCTTGATCCTTCGGTCACCGGAAGTCGAGACGATTACCGAAGCGATGGCTCCAAGGCTAAAGCGTTCGAGGGGAACATTTTCGTAACTAGAATCTCTCTTCACCTTCGTCAGGGTACCGCCGAGCAGGGTCTTGTATGTTTCCTCTACTTTAGTGGCTGCTGCGAAGTCCGTTGCGGTGCCCTGTTTGCAAGTCATTTCTTCACTCACCACGGAGTCGTACGTTCGCTGCATCGCTTTACCCAATTTACAGCGGAGCACTCCAGGATCGGAAATAGCGTTGCTGCACTCTTTTATCTCCGCAGAAGGATCAGGGGCACCGTGCTTATGGTGGTTCTGAGGACAAGCGCTCTCATCTACGATCTCCCCTAGGCCGACCCTTAACGATACATCAAGACAATTGGAAACAATTCTTGCGCACTCTGAGCCGCCCGCTTCACGTAAGGCCACTGCCTTCTGCAGATTGGTAGAAGCTTTGGCCAATTCTGCAGCAACGAGGCCTGCGGGTGCCGTCGCTTCGTCGCTGATAGCGATGGTCGCCCGTCGGAAGGGCAATGGTATGCAACTCACTTGGACAAACAACATCGGCACCACGGCTTCCGGACCCACTTTGGTGAACTTAGCTAGTCCTCCCAGATCGATTTGCTTAATAAAGCTTGGTATTTTGTCGACTAGTGGATTCGCCACCCGTGTCGATACATAAGTGGAACGGAGTACAGCATCCCCCTGCATGTCCACAAAAACGTCAAAGAATTTGTCCACTCCTGGAAGGCGGTTCGCGTAGGGCTCTAAGCCGCCGTCATGGGCCAGGAACTGCACTAGTTCTCCATCGCTCTTGGCGAACTTGGAGACAAAGGCTATGCGGTAGTAGTTGTGCTGGAAATCAAAATCATGGGTTACCGGGGGAGCCTTCTCAGGCTTGAGTTGCAGGTTTTGGGTAGTCAGGGTCTCGCGCACAGACTCCTGGAGTTTCTCCCAGTCGTGACTGTAGAAGTACCGTGCCCAGGTGTCGAGAATTTGGGGATCGGTAACCGGAATCCTCATCGACGCAGGGCTCAGGGGTGCGCTGGGTACCTGCGCCCCGCCAGGCCAAGACAATGCCAATGCCAGCACCAGAAAGACCAAAAAGAACCTGTGAGCCATGGAAGAGACCTCCTTTGGGAAAGGACCTTGTTTATCGCTCTAGACGGACGCAAGTCCTCTCTTTCCCCAGTTCACACTAAGGCTTCGGCCGATCTCAGTTGTGGGGCGCCAAAGTCAGAGCTTTCCGTTGGAGATAAACTAGCCCTTGCCAGCGGGTCGGCGTAGGATTCGAGCTTGTCCACCACCCCAGCGCAGCACCTGGCGGCCTGCTTCCCTCAACAGGCCTCAGCGGAAGGGGGAAAGCCGACGATGACGCCATATCCACGTGCAGGGTGAATCCCCTCTTTCTATGCAGCGGGCGGTTTCATTGAGCATCTGGAGCCAGCAGCGCTCGACGATCTCTTCGGAGGCTTCGGAGGGGATCGGCTGATCGTGCCAGCCGAGGAGGTGTAGACTGCTTCGTCCACTCGTGTTCAGCGGTCCGTTCTGAGTGCCGGGTCAACAACGGTTCGTTGTACGCGGGCACTGGCCCGTTGCACGCCGATAACCCGGCCGGAATCGTCCCGGACCTTAGCTCCTGGGCCTTGACTTGGACGCCCTATCTCTTCCTCGGTCGAACTTTAGTAGCACTAAGCCGAGCTCGCCAGGATACGGCTTGGCTCTCTCCTTCTTGGAAGGCGGGACAGCCAGCGCTCCAGGACGGGACGGGTACGGCCGGTTGAAGTGGCGGTAGCGAGGGAAAAAAGCGCTGGCTTCGCCCCGCCGGCCAAGACTCTCCAGGATTCGCAGGGGCTGGAAACGACGTCAAACCGGCCCGAGCTCGGCGATCATCTGGTCGAGCCGGTGGGCGTCCTCGTCCTTCTTGAAGCGGGCCTTGTCGGTCTCGAGCTTCTTGCGCAGCTCGATCCGGACGTCGGGTGGAAAGCCCTTCTTGAGGCGCGGCAGGGTGCTGGCCATGACGTCCAGGAGGAGGGAGAGGTCCTCCGCGGAAAAGCCGTTCTGCTCCGCGAGCAACTGCTCGGCTCCGACGAAGATGCTCGTCAGGCCCTCGTTCATCTTCTTCAAGCCCTCCATCCTCGTGGCGTACTTTTCATCCTTGGGAAAGGTCGGAATCATCTCCTCGACCAAGTCGACTCCCTGTGCGGAGGAGTGGAGGAGGAAGGCCGCGACGCGCGCCAACTCCGGCCGGTAGCCGCCGTCCTTGGCGACGAGATAGAGGCTGAGCAGCTTGCTGACTCCTTGCTGAACCTGCAGGAAATCCTGCAGTCGCGCTGCCAGCGGGACGCTCTTGTCGCTCTGCAGCGAGAGGTTGTCTGTGGAGGTCGCGCGCCGCAGGAGAGCGGCTCCCTGCGGATCGGCGAGCCTGGGGAGCGGAACCTTGCCGGCGGTGAGAACCTCGACGGCTCGCTCGTAGTCGGGCCCGGACCACGTGCGGGTCGCCGCCGGAATCCCGGCTTCCAGGAACGGATTGGTTTCGGCCATCGCGGCAACGGCGACAGGTGCCGCAAACAGGATGGCGATTGCGAGGGAGGAACGGTGCATGGGCGCGATCCTATCCCCTTTCTGCACGGAGGATAGGGATTGCCGGAGAACAAAGCACGGCGGCCGGCCTCCCTTGCTCAACGCTCGAGCCGGCCTTCGGAGCGCCACGATCTCCTTTCGCGGTGCTCTTCCTCCCTTGCGGAGCGCTCTTCCTCCCCGGAGGTAGCGTTCCTCCTCCCTTTCGCAACGCTCGACCTGGGCTGCGGAACGCTCGACCTGGGTTTTCGAACGCTCTTCCTCCCTTGCGGAGCGCTTTTCCTCCCCGGAGGTAGCGTTCGTCCTCCCTTTCGCAACGCTCGACCTGGGCCGCGGAACGCTCGACCTCGCTTTTCGGACGCTCTTCCTCCCCGGCCCCGCCTACGCCTTGTAGAAGCTCTCCCCCCGCTCCGCCATCTGCCGCAGCAGTCCCGCCGGGCGCAGGCGCTCGCCGTAGCGGTCGGCGTAGCCGTCGAGCTTGTCCACCACCCAGCGCAGTCCCTGGCGGTCCGCTTCCCTCAGCAGGCCGCCGCGGAAGGGGGGGAAGCCGAAGCCGAAGATGACGCCGATATCGACGTCCGCGGGGTTGGTGATGATCCCTTCTTCCATGCAGCGGGCGGTCTCGTTCAGCATCTGGAGCCAGCAGCGCTCGACGATCTCTTCGGAGGGGATCGGCTGCTCGTGCCAGCCGAGGAGGGGGTAGACGGCTTCGTCCACCGGCTTGGCACTCTTCCCCTTGCCTTTCCCTTCCTCTTGATAGAGGTAGAAGCCGCGCTTCGCCTTGCGGCCGAGGCGGCCGTCGTCGAGCATCCTTTGAAAGACGGGGGGCGGCGCCACTCTTTCGCCGAGGGCGGCGCGCATCACTTCGCCCACGTGGGCGCCGACGTCGAGGCCCACTTCGTCCATCAGGGCGAAGGGACCCACGGGCCAGCCCCAGCGGGTCATGGCGCCGTCCACCTGGTCGATGCGCGCTCCTTCGGCCAGCATCCAGGAGGCTTCGTTGAGCATCGTGCCCAGGACCCGGCTGGTGAAGAACCCAGGGCCGTCGCCGACGACGATCACGGTCTTCCCCATGGTCCGCCCGAGCTCGACGGTGGTACCCAGGGTCTCTTCCGAGGTGCCGGGATGGCGGATCACTTCCAGCAGCGGCATCTTCGCCACCGGGCTGAAGAAGTGCATGCCCACGACGTTCTCCGGCCGGCGGCTCGCCTCGGCCAGCTTGCCGATGGGGATGGAGGAGGTGTTGGAGGCGAAGATGAGCCCCTCCGGTGCCACGGCCTCGGCCTCGCGGATCACCGCCCGCTTGACCTCCAGGTCCTCGAACACGGCTTCCACCACCATGCCCACCCGCCGCAGCGCGTCATAGTCGGCGGTGGGAAGGATCTTCCCCATGGCCGCCTTGGCCTCGGCCTCGGTCGAGCGGCGGCGCTTCACCCGCTCACGGAACTGCTGCTGGCAGAAGGCGTAACCCCTTCCCATGGCCGCGAGGTCGCGGTCCTTGAGGACGATGGGCACCCCTTTCTGGGCCAGCACCTGGGCGATGCCCGCGCCCATGAAGCCGGCGCCGAGGACGCCCACGGCGGCTCCCGGCTGGGCCGGCCGCGCCTTGCGGCCGAGCTTGGCCGCCCGCGCCTCGACGTCGTTCTTGGTGAAGAAGATGGAGATGAGGTTCTTCGCCGTTTCCGACACCACGAGCTCGGAGAAGGCCCCGGCCTCCAGGTCCAGCGCCCGGCGCAGGGGAAGCTTCAGCCCCTCGCGGACGACGTCAACGGCCACCAGGGGCGCCGGATAATGGCCGCCCGTCTTCGCCATCACGCCGGCGCGGGCTTTGTCCCAGACGAACTTGCCGCCCAGCGGCGTGCGGGCCAGGAAGTCTCCCGCCCGCGCGGCGATGGGCCGCTTGGCCCCCTTGGGCGCTCCCCCGCGCACCAGGCGCTCGGCCGCGGTGCGCAGGTCCGCCGGATGGCAGGTGTCGTCCACCAGTCCCAGGCGCTTGGCTTTGCGGGCATCCACCTGTTTGCTGGTGAGGATGAGGTCGAGGGCGTCCGGCACGCCGATCAGGCGCGGCAGGCGCTGGGTGCCGCCGAGGCCGGGTATGAGCCCGAGCTGGACCTCGGGAAGCCCCAGCTTGGTCTTGGGATGCTCGGTCGCCACCCGGCGGCGGCAGGCGAGGGCCAGCTCCAGGCCGCCGCCGAGGCACGCGCCGTGGACCGCCGCCACGGTGGGGAACGGGAGGGCGGCCAGCCGCTCCATCAGCTCGTGGCCGCGCTGGAGCATGGCAATCACCGACTCGGTGTCTTCGAGGGCGAGGAGCTCCTCCAGGTCGGCGCCGGCCACGAAGGTCTCGGGCTTGCCGGAGTAGATCACCAGCCCGCGGGGGCGCTCGTCCTCCAGCCGCGCGATCTGGCTTTCGAACCAGGTCATCAGCCGGGTGGAGAGGGTGTTGACGCGCTTGCCGGGATCGTCCAGGCGCAGCCAGGCGATCCCCTCTTCGACGGCCAGCGCTCCCGAGGGCGGGCTGGTCTGGACTTTCGTGGCGGGTTCGGCTTCCAGGAGGCTCATGGGTGCATCGTAGGGATCGATGCCGCAGTGTGTCAAGAATGGACGGATTGCGGCGGAGGGGGGCGGCTTCGATTCAGGGGGTGCGCAATGTTTTGGTGGGCACGATCATAATCTTAGGGGTGTGTCGACCGCTTACCGCCGGGGGCTGAAAACCCCGGCTACCAACGGTAGTCCCTGCGGGACCCATGAA
>DASUEN010000091.1:0-4086 GCA_036275055.1 Thermoanaerobaculia bacterium | reverse complement strand
GGCTACCGACGGTAGTCCCTGCGGGACCCATGAAGAACAAGCCGCGGTCCCGCAGGGACTACCGTCGGTAGCCGGGGTCTTCAGCCCCCGGCGGTAGCGGTCTCGAAACCTTTGAGATTCTCTATCAGGAGAAGCCTGTTTCGCGCCGGCCGGCGGCTCGTATACAATCCCGCCCCGCGTCCCCGTTTTTTCGTCTGGAGCTTTGGAGGTCTCTCATGCGCCGCATCATCACGCTGCTGCTTGCGTCTCTTGCCCTCACGAGTTGCACGACCGCTTATCAGGTCCGCGGAACTGAGAGCACCCTGAAACCCATGGCTGCCCGCGACCTGGTGGGCTCCGACGAGATCCACCGGGCACGGCAGATTTCGATGGAACATCAATCCATTGAAAAATACGACGGCTTCTCGCTCGGCGTGATCGAGATCAGCGACGAAGGCTCGGTCAATCCGGAGCAGAAAGAGATGGTGATGGACTGGATCGAGCGCGAGACGAAGCCGGGAGGGATCCTCGTCGTCTTCGCGCACGGCTGGCACCACGGGGCCCGCACCTGCGACAGCAATCTGTGCTGCTTCCGCACGATGCTGAGTGAGATGAAAAAGTCCGGCATGGCGAGAGAGGGGAAGAACGTGGTCGGGCTGTACCTGGGATGGCGCGGCGAGTCGCTCCCCTACGACGGCTGGAACACGGCCACCCTCTGGGGGCGCAAGCGCGTCGCCGAGCACATCGGCCGCACCGCCGGCAAGGAGATCCTCCTCGAGCTCGAGCGGCGGGTCTGGATGAAACAATTCGACCTCTCGATGATCACCATTGGCCACAGCCTCGGCGGCGCGCTCGTCTACTCGGCCATCAAGAGCAAGCTCACGGGTGACGTCTCCGACATCGAGCTCGGCAAGGTCCGCGACCTCCGGGTGGTGCGGTCCGAGGAGAGCCGGGTCGAAGCCCTGGAACGCAAGGAGAAGGCCCTGCGGGCGGGGTTCGGGGACCTCGTCGTGCTCGTCAATCCGGCCCTGGAGGCCAGCGAGTACCGGCCGTTCGACGCCGATCTGCGCGACGACCGGGTGCATTGCAGCGGTCCCGACTGCCACGGCGAGCTACTGCGCCAGGGCCTGCCGTACGACAAATTGCAGCCCTATCAAAAATGGCAGATGCCCGTGCTGCTCACCATCGCCTCCGAAGCCGACACCGCGGTCGGCGGCGCTTTTCCGCCGGCGCGCTTCCTCCAGGCTTTCTTCACCTTCCATTGGGGACAGTTGGGAAAGGCCGACTGGACGGGTATGGGACGCTACGCCCCGCAGGTGACGCACCGCCTGACCGCGCCCCCGCGGTACCAGGACGAGCGGACGACCGTTTCATCGGATTGCGGCTGCCCCAAGGTCGCCGAGGGGCTGGCCGCCATGCCGCCCCTCGACGTGCAGTTGGACTCGAGCTCAGGAGCCCGCAAGATCGGCGGCGGCTTGGAGCTCGGCCTCACCGAGGACCGCCTCCGGCGGGGCTGGGACGTCCACTCGCCCTACCTCGTGATCCAGACCGACAAGGGCGTGATGAGCGACCACAACGACATCTTCAATCCCACCTTCATCGCCTTCCTGCGCGCCTACATCGAGGCCTACGACAAGAAGTACGCGGCGCTGCCGGAGGAGGTGAAGAGGACGATGAAGATGAAGCAGTAGGCCCCTACCAGATCCTGCAAACCTTCTCCGGCTCCTTGTACAGCGCCTGCCCGGGCTTGCAGGAGAAGGCCTGGGCGAATTCGGGCATGTTCACCACCACGCCGTTGATGCGGGCTTCGTGCGGCGAGTGGGGGTTGACGCGGGCGCTCACGCGCAGGGCCTCGGGACGGTCGCCGCCGCAGTCCCACTGGGCGAAGCCGACGAAGAAGCGCTGCTCCGGCGTGAAACCGTCCATCGGCTCCAGCTTCTGGCCGTGCGTCTCCTGCTGCCAGGCGAGCCAGGCGAGGATGAGGCCGCCCAAGTCCGCCACGTCCTCCCCCAGGGTGAGCTGGCTGTTGATCTTGATGTCGTCCACCACGGTGTACTGCGCGTATTGATCGGCGACGCAGGCGGCGCGCTTGCGGAATTCCTTGTCGTCCTCCGGCGTCCACCAGTTGCGCAGGCTCCCCTGGGCGTCGTACTGCCGCCCCTCGTCGTCGAAGCCGTGGGTCAGCTCGTGGCCGATGGTGCCGCCCGTGTTGCCGTAATTGGGAGCGGCGTCCAGCTTGGGATCGTACAGCGGCGGCAGCAGCACGGCGGCGGGAAAGTTGATGTCGTTCACGTACGGGTTGTAATAGGCGTTGACCGTCGAGGGCGTGATCCCCCACTCGCCGCGATCGACCGGCTGGCCGATCTTGGCGAGGTCGCGCCGGGTTTCGAAAGCCGCCGCCCGCTCGACGTTGCCGGCGAAGTCGGCGCGCCGCACTTCGAGCGCCGAATAGTCGCGCCACTTTTCCGGATAGCCAACCTTGTCGCGCATCGCCTGGAGCTTGACCAGCGCCTGTTTCTTGGTCTCCGGGCTCATCCAGGGAGACTGCTCGATGCGCACCGCCATGGCGTCGCGGATCTGCTTGACCATCCGCTCCGTGTCGGTCTTCACCTGCGGCGGGAAAACCTTGCGCACGAAGACCTCCCCCAGCGCCTCGCCGAGGTCGCGATCGATCCAGGAAACGCAGCGCTTCCAGCGCGGCGACTCCTCTTTCACGCCCGTCAGGTAGGCGCGGTAGAAATCGAAGTTCGCCCGCACGAACGGCTTGGAAAGGTAGGGAGCGCGCGACCGCGCAAGGTGGAAACGGAGATAGGCGCGCAGGTCGTCGAGCGAGGCGTTGGCGATCTGCTTGTTCACTTCCTGGAGGAACTTGGGCTCAGTGACGTTGAAGTCCTCCAGGCCGCCCTGGCCGACGGTGGTGAGGTAGACGTCCCAGCGGAAAGCGGGAGTGAGCGCCTGCAGCTCCTTGCGCTTCATGGGATGGGCCGTCTTGTACGGATCGCGGCGCTCGACGGGCGTCAGGGAAGCCTTGGCGAGCGCGGTTTCCAGGCGCATCACGGCGACGGCGTGGCGCGCCGGCTCCTTGTCGCCCAGGAGCTCGAACATCTGCTGCATGTAGGCGCGGTAGTGCTCGCGGGTCTCCTTGGACTTGGCGTCGTTCTTCGAGTAGTCCTCCGGCGACGGCAGGCCGAGGCCACCCGCGCCGGCGAAGCCGATCACCCGCGAGGCGTCCCGCGGGTCCTGGCCGGAGCCGAAGCCGAAGAGCAGCGTGCCCGAGTCCCCCTCCAGGTGGAGGCGGGCGATCAAAGGCGCCAGCTCCTCTCGTGACTTGAGGGCGGCGATGGCCGCGAGCCCGGGCTTCAAGGGGCCGGCGCCAGCCTTTTCGATGGTGGGCTCGTCCATGCAGGAGGCAAAGTAGTCGCCGATCTTCTGGGTATTGGCGTCGCGGCCGGCGTCGGGGCGTGCCGCCTCTTCCAGCATCCCCCAGAGGAAGCGCTGGTTGTCCTCCTCCATCTTCCCGTACACGCTCCAGCGCGGGCGGTCGGCGGGGATCGGGTTCTTCTCCAGCCATTTGCCGCAGGAGAACTTATAGAGGTCGACGCAGGGATCGACCGAGCGGTCCATCACCGACGTATCGAGGCTCGGCGTGTAGGGGAGAGCCGCGAGCGGCCGCTCTTTGGCGGCGGCCGGCGGCTCCTCGGCGCTTGCCGCCGGTGCGGTCAGCGCGAGGAAGGCGAAAGTCGAGACGGCGGCGAGACGCTGAATCATCGAAAGCTCCTTGGACGCAGAGAAAAGCCAAGGCGGCCGGAGCCGCCGGAGAGAGTATCTACGAATTGGCGCGGGGATGGTTGCGGGCCACGCCGGAGAGCGCCGCCCACCCAAGACCTCATCACCCCGGCCCTCTTCTCCCATCGCCCTCCCCCCGACCGGGAGAAGAGGGAGAACAGCCTCTCAGTAGCGTGCCGCCTCTCCCAGCCGGGCTTCCCCCGCCCAAGACCCTCACCCCTGCCCCTCTCCCGACCCCCGACATCCCCCTCCCCGGGAGAGGGGAACCTGGCCGAACCGTTCTTGCTGTTGGGTGGGGGCTCCCTCTTCTCCCGGTGAGGG
>DASUEN010000090.1:0-4547 GCA_036275055.1 Thermoanaerobaculia bacterium | reverse complement strand
GGCCCTTCAGGCCGCACTGCTTTGTGATCCTGCCACCCAGGGCATCGGCCTCCGGCCTCAGCCCTGGGCTAAGGTATCCCGGCCCGTTGGGCCAGACGCCTTAATTAGGACTGAGCTCCGGGGAACTGGTGCAGTTATTCTGTGACGAGCCCTAAGATAGGCCTCCCTGCAGACGGATCTTCATGAAGCCAAACGCAGACCCAGCCAACGGATCTCGCCGATGTCAAGAGCCTCCCGGTCGGTATGGAGAACGTATAGTTCCCATTGTGGGTCTTTACCGTGGAGCTTCTTGTAGCTCTCCCAGGTACCATCCACCGAGATTGGTGGTGTCCTAATTTCGTGATGGTCCGCGCAGGGATGCCGGCCGTGACCCCGAAGCGTCATCTTCGCGCAGCACCAGACGGAATCAGGCAAGGGTGGTAGAATAGCTAGTCCAGAGATAGCAAGGCGCCATCCTATGAGCGATGATGACTATTGGGCTCGACAAGAAGAAGCTCAACGGAAAGAGCAAGAGCGAGATGAGCGCCGTCGCCAATCCGATTTGGCTGAAAAGGAAATTCACGACTTAGAACTTCAAAGACGCGAGCGAGAGCGTCAGCGCAATCAGACTGTATTAACGAGGGTCGGCGGCAGCCAGTGGGTGCTTGGGGTGTGGTTGTCCGTCGAATTGTGGCTGCGTTGTCTTTGGAATTTTCGCCCTTTTAGCCTTCCTGTTCTTAACCTATTTGGGCCATTGACGCCCCGCGCTCCGTGACTTCCTTTTCCGACCCTGGGGTCAAGGCTCTCCGACCCACGGGTCAAGCTCCGCGACCCAAGGGGTAGTGGGGAAAATTTGTGTGCCTCTCACGCCGCCGTCGCCTGCTATCCCCCACTACCACTCAAGGGGCAAGCGTCCGGACCCTTGGGTCAAGACCTCTGGGGGGCGAGACGCTCTCCCTCCGCCGCGGAGCGGCCGGGGCCGTCATGGCACGGCGCCCGCGGTCTCGACGGAATCTCCCTACGATACTCTCCCCAAGCTGCCAACAAGCTCCGCCCGTCCGCGACTGGCAGACCGTGCTGTCGGCCTGCCAGGACAACGCCGACCTGATGAAGATCGTCGCCGCCGCAATGACGTGAGGCCCTGAGGTCAAGGTGCAGGGGGCATTCCCCCAGCGGAGAAGGCGCCCCTACCCCACCACCACCTCGCCCGCCGGCTCGCGCAGGTTGTAGGCGCCTTAGAGCGGCGGCCGGATACTTCACCCAGTTTTCGAGGTGGTCCCTCATCTCCTTGGACCAGTACTCGTCGCCATTGACCTTCTTGATCTGGAGTTGGGCGGGAAGGACGGCTCCATGAACCGGCGGCAGTTCCTGGCGGCGGCCTCCATCGGCACCTTGAATCCGGGCGATCTCCTGGCCGTTCTCCACGATCTCGACCCGCTCACCGGTACCGGCCTGTTGCAGGATCTCGTCCAGACGCTCTCTCAATTCCTCGACGGTATAGGTCACCTCGCGCCCTGGGGGCCCACTGGGAAGGGGTGGTCCGGCGTCCAGCCGAAGACCTCTGGTTGACACCTGCTCCCCAAAGGTTAGAATGGTCTTACTCTCGTCTTACTCGGCGCGAGGGAAGAGGAGCCTTTATGGCGAAACCTGCAGCTCGGTCCGAAGTGACCCACCTTTCCACCAAGGGCCAGCTCATCATCCCGAAAGAAATTCGGGAGCGGCACGGCTGGACCGCCGGTATGGAGCTGATCGTCGAGGATCACGGGAATTCGGTCGTCCTGCGCCGAGTGGAAGACCTCCCTGCAACCACCTTGGAGGATCTCATCGGCTGCGCCGGCTATGCGGGTCCATCCCGCACCCTGGAGGAGATGGAAGCCGGGATCGCACGAGGCGCGCGGGAACGCCGGTGATCGCACTCGACACCAACGTCATCGTCCGTCTCGTGACCGCGGATGATTCCGGTCAGCTCAAAGCCGCCCGCGCCGTCTTCGAGGTCGGGGACCTCTGGGTTTGCAAGACGGTCTTCCTGGAGACGGAGTGGGTCCTGCGGTATAGCTATGAGCTCAGCCGGCCTGCCATCCGAGAGGTCTTCCGCAAGCTCCTCGGCTACCCGCGGCTTCAGGTGGAGGACCGCGGCGCGGTGCTCCGGGCGTTGACCCTCTACGATCAGGGCCTGGATTTCGCAGATGCCCTCCACCTCGCCTCCAGCGGAGACGCCGATCGGTTCGCCACCTTCGATCAGCCATTCGCGAAGAGGGCACGAAGCTTGGAGGTTGGCCTCGTTGTAGTGCTGCTGCAGAGCAAAGCCGTATAAAGAGCCTTCGAGCCAGCCGCGGGACCCGGCGCTTCCCCTCCACAATTCCCGGGTGGGATCGCACGACCCGCGCAGCGCCTGACGGGACCGTCCGAGCCCACTGTGCAACCCGGGAACGGCGCGGTGCGCTCCTCGGGTCCTGCCTTTCGACCCGAGATTTCCGCTTCCCGACCCGAGGGTCGCGCTCAGCGACCCCTGGGTCAGTGCCTCCGACCCATAGGTCAAGCGCCCCAATCCTCGGGTCGAGACCTCTGACCCTTGGGTCAAACGCCCCGACCCTGGGGTCAAGGCTCCCCGACCCATGGGGCGAGCTTCGCGACCCAAAGGTCAAGCGTCCGGACCCTTGGGTCAAGACCCCTGAGCTGTGGGTCGAGCACCCTGACCCTTGGATCGGGCACCGTGCCCCATGGGTCAGGCCTGGCAGCCCACGGGTCGCGCAGCGTCCGGCGGGTCCGCCCTATCCCACTCCCAGCTCGATCATCTTTTTCCGTAGGTACTGCACGGAGGCCTCCAGCAGCGCGAGGTCCGTCCTCTCCTTCCGGAAGCAGTCCTCCAGCAGCGCCGCGGTGCCGTAGATCTCCCGGTGGACGCCGACCGAGAAGAACAACGCCGCCGATTCGAGCCCCTCGGCGATGGCCTCGTCCCGGCGTCCCAGGCGCAGCAGGGTTAAGGCCAAGTCGAGGCCGGCGATGCCACACGCGAAGCTCATGCCGGCGCCGGCGAATCCTTCCTTGGTCTCGCGGAAGGCGATCTCGGCGCTCTCGAGCTCGCCCCGGCCATAGCCGATGCGTCCTTCGATGCCGCGGAGCCGGAGCTTGAGGATCCGGTCCAGGGACTGAAATTGCACCCGGTTCCTGAACAACAATTTCTTCGCTTCCGTGAAGCGTCCGCATTCCACCTGGAAAAGGAGCTGATTGAGGGTCCCCGTCACGCCGAGAGTGGGATCGCGGCCGAGGTCGATGAGGAAGAGGCCTTCCTCGATCGTCCGGCACGCCTCCTCCGTGTCGCCGCGATAGTACGTATAAAGGGCCTTCTTGATGAGTGCTCGGCCGGCGAGGTGGTCGTCCCCACCTTCTTGGTATAGCTTCGCCAGCATCGTCAGCCGTTCCAGGGCCAAAGGGAACTCCCGCAGAGTGCCGAGGTACGAGGCCTCGAGATCCAGCAGGCGCATCTTCAGGGCGCGGTCGCTGGAGCCCTGGCGGGCGAAGGCGAAGGCTTCGCCGAAGGCGCTCCCAGCCTCCCGCAGGCGGTCCGCCACCCGGTAGGCGTTGGCGAGCTCGCCCCAGGCCCGTGCCCGCAGGTCCGCCACCCGCGCGGCGCCATAGGCGGCCGGATCGAGCCCACCCGCCACCTCCATGGCGACCCTGGCGAGGTGGCACATCTCAGTGGGGCTTTCGTAGCGGAGGGCCCAGCTCCTGGCGAGCAGGGCCTCGTAGATCCCCAAGCCCTGGACAGACATCTCAGCGCTCTGTGTGATGGCCAACACGCCGTCTCCCGAGCGCAGGGCGGAGGTGGCGGCGAGGAAACGCCGCTGCTCCCGTGGCGGGAGCGAGAGCGCCAAGAGAGCATTGCTGGCGGCCCGGTCGAACGTAGCGTCGGAGTAATCGGTGATCGCACCCTCGGCCGCCGGCTCGCCGCGGGCGGCCCTTTTCAGGAAGAGCAGGCTCTCCCAGGCGGCAGCCTGGCAGGTGCTGCAACCCCGGAGGAGATGGCGCATGCTCGCCTTCGACGACAGCCGCCGCTCTAAATCCCCCTCCAGCTCCTCCGGAGTCTCGTGGTCGCTCATCACCCCTCCTGCCGCCGGGCATGCTTTCCGATGCAGAATCCCATTATAGATGTCGCAAGAGCGCAAGGGGAAGGAGGAGAGACGAAACTTCTCGCCCTTCTCTAGCCGTCCGGATCGACACCGTAACCCTGATCGCAGCTCCCGCAAGCCGAGCTCCCCGGGCCCGGAGGGGACGGGGCCGGACTGTTGGGAGCGGCGGGAGCGGTGGAGGCGGCAGACATCCCCTTCTCCTTCTCCCGGGAGGGGAGGGCTGACGGCTTGGGCTCGCCGCCTGGATACCCTACAGTGGAGATGCCTCGCATCCAGATGTCCTGAATCCAGAGCCAGGCACGGCCGGCGGTGACGGGGTCGTGGGCGCCCGCCGGAGCGGCGCCGGCCGCAACGAGGACGGCGGCGAGGGCTCCGGCGGTGAGGCCGCGTCGAAGCGTTGACTGGGACATGTCGTGCTCTCCCTCCGCCGCGGAGCGG
>DASUEN010000089.1:0-18262 GCA_036275055.1 Thermoanaerobaculia bacterium | reverse complement strand
GGGTTTTGGGCGGGGGCTCCCTCTTCTCCCGGTGAGGGGGGCCGGGAGGGGGCGGGAGAAGAGGGCCGGGGTGATGAGGGTCTTGGGGCGGGCGGCGCTCTCGGGCAACGTTAGCGCCTGCGCCCCTTCGGAGTAGACTCGGGAGCATGGGTTCAAGGCCGAGGACCTGGTTGCCACTTCTGCTGGCGGGGATGCTCGCTCTGAGCCCGGCGGCGCTGGCGGAGCGTCTGCCGATCCGGGTCTATACGGTTGACGACGGCCTGGCGGGCGATGAGATCGACTCGATCCTGCAGGACTCCCGCGGCTACTTGTGGATCGGCACCGATTCCGGGCTCAGCCGCTTCGACGGCTCCCGGTTCGTCAGCTACGACCCCAGGCAGGGCCTGCCGAGCCCGCACGTCACCGCCTTGCTGGAAACCTCGAAAGGCGGCCTGCTGGCGGGCACGACCGGCGGGTTGGCGCGCCTGGAGCTCGAACCCAGCTCGCCGGCCAACATCTTCATGCCGGTGCCGGGCTCCCTCCGGCGTCTGGGACGGATCGCAGCGCTGCTCGCCGACGGCAGCTCAACCTGGCTGGCCGATTCCACGGCCGGCGGCGGCCTTTTCCGGCTCCATGAGGCAGGCGGTCGCATCGAGCTCGAAGAAGTGAAACGCGAAACGGGCAAGTCGGTGGCGGGGGCCACGTCGCTCGCTCTCGACGGCGCGGGAGGGCTCTGGGTGGGAGGGCAGGCCGGCCTCCTGCACCGTTTCGCCGATGGCCGTTGGAGCGAGTGCCCGCTCCTCCCGGCCTCGCAGGCGGGCATCGCGGCGCTGCTCCTCGATGCCCAGCGCCGCTTGTGGATCGCCACCTCCGAGGTGCTTTTCGTGCTCCAGACCCCTCCAGCCGGCGATCCCTGCCACTCGGCGAATTCGTCCGTGCGCCGGTTCGACTCCGCCTCGGGGTTCGCCGGCATGCGGCGCTCGGGCGATCTGTTGCAAACCCACGACGGCAAGGTCTGGATGGCGACCACCGCCGGCCTCACCGTGTTCGACGGCCAGGGGCTCCGCACCTACACGCGCCGCAACGGGCTGCTGCCGGACGAGCTGACCGGGCTGGCCGAGGACCGCGACGGCAACCTGTGGGCGGGCACCCACTCCCACGGCCTGATGCGCCTCGCGCATAACGGATTTCTCACTTATAGTGCCGCGGAGGAAACCGGCGGACCGGGCGTCGCCGAGATCTTCGAGGACAGCCAGGCCAACCTCTACGTCTGGGGCGGCGACCGGCTGCATTCGAAACTGTTTCATTTCGACGGCGAGCAGCTCCAGGACGTGACGCCGGAGGTGGTCGAGCGCGCCGGCTCGTCAGGGCGGGGCCGCCACCAGATCCTGATGCCGGACGCGAGCGGCGAGATCTGGCTGGGCACGGCGGCAGGAATCTGGCGCCTTCCCAAAGTCGCCGCGCCCGCTTCCTTGAAACGGATACCGAAAGCGTTTTGGAAAGCCCCGCCCGAGACGGGGGAGGTCTCCCGCCTGTTCGAGGATTCGCACGGCCGGCTCTGGGTGGCTTCGCTCGGGGCTGGCACCGGTCCGAAAACCTTTTTCTCGCGCTGGGACCGGGGCTCCGGCCGCTTCACTCCCGAGGCCGCGGTCGAGCGCCTGGGGCGCGGCGCACCCTCGGCTTTTGCCGAGGATCCCTACGGCAATCTCTGGATCGGTTTTTCCGCCGGCGGCCTGGCGCGAATGCGGGGCGACGCGGCCGATCTCTTTCTAACCGAAGGCGGCGTGGCGACAGGATCGATCAACGACCTCTTCGTCGACAGCCGCCGGCGCCTTTGGGTCGCCTCCGCCAACGGCGGCGTGATCCGGATGGAGGATCTCGACGCTCCCCAGCCGCGGACGACCGTCTACACCGGTGCGCAGGGCTTGTCGAGCGACCGCATCCTGTGCGTGACGGAGGACCGCCGGGGCTTGATCTATCTCGGCCACGGCCGGGGAATCGATCAGCTCGATCCCGCGACCGGCCGCATCCGCACCCTGACCGCGGCCGACGGGCTCCCTTCGCGAGTCGTCAACGTGGCGTTTCGCGCCCACGACGGCAGCCTCTGGTTCGGCACTCCATCGGGGCCGTCGCGCTACCTGCCGGAAGTCCACCGCACCGAGGCGCCGCCGCCCATCTTCCTGAGCGCCGTGCGCGTCGGTGGAGTGCCCACGCCGCTGCCGCCGCTCGGCCTCCATGATTTCTCGGGTCTCACGCTGCCGGCCGATCGCAACCAGGTGGAGGTCCGTTTCATCGGCATCAGCTTCGCGTCCGGCGCCGGGCTGCGCTACCAATATAAACAGGACGGCTCACGCTCCGGCTGGAGCGAGCCGCGGACGGAGCGCTCGGTGCTGCTGGGCAATCTCGCGCCGGGCACGTATCGCTTCCTGTTCCGCGCCGTGACGCCTGACAACGTGGTGAGCCCCGCCCCTGCCTCGCTTTCGTTCACGCTGCTGCCGCCTTTCTGGCAGCGCTGGTGGTTCGTGCTCCTCGTCGCCTCGGCAGCCGCCATGATCGGCTGGGCTCTTCACCGTGCCCAGGTGTCGCGCCTGCTGGAGCTCGAGCGCGTGCGTACCCGCATCGCTGCCGATCTGCACGACGATTTGAGCTCCAGCCTCTCGCGCATCTCGATCCTTTCCGAGCTCGGCCGGCGCCGGATGGCGGATGCCGAAGAGGCGACGATTCTCGATCAGATCGGCGAAACCGCTCGCGAGCTGATCGAGGCGACGGGCGATATCGTCTGGGCGATCGATACGCGCCGCGGCGACCTCGAAAGCCTGCTGGCCCGCATCCGGCGTTTCGCGGGAGATTTGTTGGAGGGGCGCGGCGTCAGTGTGCTGTTCGCCGCTCCGCCCCAGTCTGCCGAGATCGCTTTGCGCCCCGAGATGAAACGGGACCTGTACCTGGTGCTCAAGGAAGCGCTCCACAACGCGGGCAAGCATGCCCAGGCCCAAAACGTATGGATCGAGGTCGTGGCGACGGGCCGCGAGCTGGTGGCCGAAGTGCGGGACGACGGCGTCGGGTTCGAGAGCAACGGCTGCTCCGGGAACGGACACTCCGGAAATGGCCTGCGCAATCTGAAAGAACGCGCAGCGAGGCTGGGCGGCACACTGGCGGTGGATTCGGCGCCAGGCGAGGGAACCCGCGTGCGTTTGAGCCTGCGGTTGTAATCAACCTTGGAGGAAGATCATGACCGATCAGGACCGCATCCGCGTAGTGATCGTGGAAGACGACCGGATCACTCGCGAGGGCCTCCGGATGCTGGTGGACGGCACTCCGGGCTACCAGTGCAGCGCGGCCTTTGGCTCGCTGGAGCAGGCCCTGGCCGCGCGCGGCGGCGAGCCGCCCGACGTGGTGCTGCTCGACATCAAGCTGCCGGGAATGCCGGGCTCGGAAGGCGCCGGCTCGCTGCGCGAGCGGTGGCCGCAGGCGGCGATCCTCATGCTCACCGGTGTCACCGACGAAGACAAGGTTTTCGAATCGCTGTGCAACGGCGCCATCGGCTACCTCCTCAAGTCCACGCCGCCCGCACGGATCCTCGAAGCGGTGCGCGAAGCGCGCGACGGAGGGGCGCCGATGTCGCCCGAAATCGCCCGCAAGGTGGTGGAGCTCTTCCGGCGCAACCCGCCGCCGGTGGCGCTGGAGGAAGCGCTCACGCCACAGGAAGTCCACCTCCTCCGCCTGCTGGCCGAGGGGTGCAGCTACCAGGTCGCGGGCGATCAACTCGGGATCAGCATCAACACAGTGCGCAACTACATCCGCAACGTGTACGAGAAGCTCCAGGTCCACACCAAGTCCGCGGCGGTGAGTAAGGCCATGCGGGCCGGGCTGTTGTGAGCTTGGCAATCGCGAAAACCCCGCCCGCTGGAAAACCTGACAGCCCCACGGCACCGTGGCACCGTGTCCGTAGAGTCCGTAGAGACGTCCCAGCCCGTCCACGACACCCTTCGCAGGCCTACGATGGCGGGACGTCTCCGGAGGGGCATGCCGGCGCGCGTTGCGACATCTGCCCAGGACAGGTTGCGGCCGTTTTTTTACGGACCGATATCGCACGGGTTGCGGCCTGCCTTCTTTTTCCGGACCGATATCGAACAGGAACGGTGCGGAGGGGAGTTTCGCGGCCTTCTCGCGGGCATCGATCGATGAAAGGGTGTGCTCTTCGAAGAGACGTCCCGCCGTCGTAGACCTGCGAAGGACATCGTGGACGGGCTGGGAACGTCTCTACGGACACGTCGCCTCGGAACGGGCGTATTACGCTTGGCGAGCCGATCTGTTACGTTTCGCGGCCCGGCCCCAACGGGTTGGGATCACGATCCGCGATCCCAACCCTTGCCTCATCGGCCTATGCCGACCTCTTTTCGTGCACCGCGAACATGCCGCCCTGGGGATCCATGATCATGACGATGAGGTCCCCTCCCGGAACTTCCATGGGGCCGTTCAGCACCTGGCCGCCGTTTTCCTTGACCTTCTCGGCCGTGGCGGCGGCGTCTTTCACGCTGGCGTAGTGGAGCCAGGCCGGCGGGCCCTGCATGTGGTCGGGCTTGTTGTAGATGCCACCCATGGGAATCCCGCCGATGCCGTACATCTGGTAAACGCCGGCGGGACCCATGTCCATCGCCGACGTCTTCTCCCAGCCGAAGAGCTCGTGGTAGAAGGCGAAGACGGTCTCGTAGTCGTCCGTCGCCAGCTCGTGCCAGGTGAAGTCTCCTCCCGGGGGCGGCCCCTGGGGTGCGGATGCCGGGTCCGGAGTGAACGGGGCGATCAGGGCGCCGTGCGGATCGGCGATGACGGCGAAACGGCCGACGGTGGGTATCGGGGTGGGCGGCACCATGACCTTCGCCCCGAGTTCCTGGGCGCGAGCGACGGTGGCATCCGTATCCGGCACGGCGACGTAGGCCAGCCAATGCTGCTTCGCTCCACCCGCGACGGCTTCGGCCGGCATCTTCATGAGGCCGCCGAAGGTCCGGTCGCCGGCCGTCCACATGGTGTAGGGCATCGCGGGGTTGTCCCAAACCTTGGTTCCCCAACCCATGATGGCGGTGTAAAAGGCCTGGGCTGCCTCCGGATCGGGGGTCATCAGGTCGTACCAGACGAAACGGCCGCGGGCGTTGTCTTCGGACATATCTCCTCCTTGGGAATGACGTTCAGTGTCCTCCCTTCGTATTATACTCGGGAATGGGGCGGAAGTTGCAAGGGGGTCGCTGGGACAAAGTTGTGGCAACGAGAGCTACCCTCCGTCTCACCCCCAGCCTCTTCGCGCACTCTCAAGGGGTAGAGACCATCCTCAAACCCGAAAGGAGAGGCTCATGAAGAACGCTTTGCGAACGTTGCTCCTGGCAGTGGCCTTCACTCTTTGCGCCTTCGCTATGGGCTATGCCGCCGATCCCGTGGGGATCTGCCGCATCCATTGCAGCGACGGCACCCTGGCCCAGTTCTGCGACGTCTTCGTCCGTTGCCGGGTGCAGTTCAACAACATCTGCGGCGGAGTCGGCAGCTACTCCTGGGAGGAGACGCCAGCCTGCCCTTGAAGGGCGGAAATGGATTCCCACCACCCGTCACCAGGAGTATGGCCAAAGGGTATAGTCTCGAAGACGAAGGTAGAGCAACTCCGATGATGCGGCAGACCCTCCCAAAGCTGCTTCCGTTCCTGCTCCTCCTGCTCAGCGCTGCCGCCGCTCCGGCGCAGGAACGGATGAGCCCGTGGATCAAGGTGGACATGGCGATGCGCGCCAAGAAGTGGGAGAACGCGTCCCGGGCGCTGGCCGAGGTGGAGAAGGCGGGAGCCTGCAAGGGCACGGCCTGCATCGCGGCGCACGCGCTGATCGCCGACGGAACCGGCGATAGCGAGCAGGCGGTCACGTACGCTCGCCAGGCCCTTGCGCCCCAGGATACCGGTCTGGACGCCAAGCAGTACAACGACCTCGGGGCCCTCCTGGTTCGCCGGGCCGAAGGGAAACGGGAGCTCTTGCAACTCGCCGAGACGGCGTTACGCCATGCGGACTCCACCTACAAAGGAGAAGCCTCGAACATCCGTTTCAACCTGGCCAAGGTGCTGGAGAAGCTGGGGCGCAAGGCCGAGGCGCAGGCGATCGTGAAAAAACTCGATGCGGACGGAATCCTGATCGATCCGGGGATGGCCGTTCTCGGCGATTTCGAGCGTGCCGTGGTCACCTCTCATCCGTGAGACATGACCTACCGGCGATATGAGCGATATGAGGAGGTTGCGCAGCTCGACGAGGCCAGCCTGGTCTGCGCTCGGCGATCACGTTCGATGGCCCATCGGTCGCGTTCGGCGGCTCGACGATCATGTTCGACGGCCCGACGATCGCGTTCGGCGGCTCGACGATCGTGTTCGACGGCTCGACGATCGCGTTTGACGGCTCGACGATCGCGTTTGACGGCCCGACGATCGCGTTCGATGGCCCGCCGATCGCGTTCGACGGCCCGACGACCGTGTTCGACGGCTCGACGATCGCGTTCGACGGCCCGACGATCGTGTTTGACGGCCCGACGATCGTGTTCGACGGCCCGATGATCGTGTTCGCCGGCCCGACGATCGCGTTCGACGGCCCGACGATCGTGTTCGACGGCCCGATGATCGTGTTCGCCGGAACGTCGGTCGCGTTCGATGAAGCATCGGTCATGCCCGATTTCGAATCGGCCAGGAGAGGGAAGGGAGAGCCTCAGGGACGGATCTCGACGGTCGTCCCGTTGGGCACCGCGCTCCAGATCTCCTCGATCTCCTGGTCGGTGACGGCGATGCAGCCTTGTGTCCAGTCCTTCTGGGCGTGCAGCGAGCCCACCCAGCCGTAGCCCTTCTTGATGCCATGGATCATGATGTCGCCGCCGGGCCGGCAGCCCCGGCGACGCGCGTTGGCCACGTCCGCCGCATTGGGATAGGAGACGTGGAGCGAGCGATGGTAACCCGAACCCGCATTGCGGGAATCGATGCGGTAGAGCCCCTCGGGCGTCCGGTCGTCCCCCTGGCACTGTTTTCGGCCCTCGGGCTCATGGCCCAGAGCAACCCGGTAGGACTTCACCGGCCGCCCCTGGTAGAGCAGCGTCAAGCGCCGGGCTGATTTTTCCACCAGGATACGGTCGGCGTACAGGGCGGAATGGGGAGCCGCCGCGGAATCGCGGCAGGCCAGGAGCGCCAACGCGAAGACCGCTGCGACGAGGCCAGCCGAGACCCGGCGGGGAGGAGGCATGGCTCAGAAGTATAGCCGTGCCGCCCGCCAAGACCCTCATCACCCCGGCCCTCTTCCCCCAGCCTCCCCCCGTCGCCGGGAGAAGAGCGGGCTGTGGGCAAATCACTGACATTAGGTTTCACCTCTTGGCGCTCCCCGTTTGCGTAACACTGGCGTAACTGTCCCCTGGATGCGTACCACCCTTAGCTACCCCTCCCCTAACATGGGTGCGCCTCCCCCGTCTCTGGTCCACTATGGGGCGCAGGGGGAGGACTCCTCTACACCCCAGCCGATGACGGCTCCCGGGTTAACCCCTCCCCCGGAAAGGCTGCATCATGAAGAAGAAGTCGAATCTGATCTTGGTACCGGTTCTGCTCCTGCTTCTGGTATCAGGTCCCGCACTCGGGCTTACCCGCCCAGGGGCCGGGGTGATGAGGGTCTTGGGCGGGCGGCGCTCCCCGCAAAGGCAGCGCCTGTGCCCCAGGGCCCCCAACCCTTAGCGCCTATGGGTAACTTCTCCCGCCCCTCAGCGTACTACAGAGGTACCGCCCCCAGGACCGCAGCGGCAGGACTGTGCCTTGGGATACCATCAGGCCATTCGGGAGACAATTTTCGTGAAACGCAAAGTTCTCTGGATACTCGTCGCCGTCGTGCTGCTCGCGGCGCTCGGCGGCTTCGCCTACGCCAAGCGCGGCCCCAAGCCGGTGGAGGTGCAGACGGCGACGGTGGGGCGCGAGGACCTGCAGGCGAAGGTCAGCGCCAACGGCAAGATCCAGGCGCAGAAGAAGGTAGACATCTCGGCCACCATCCCCGGCCAGATCACCCACCTCGCGGTGGACGAGGGGGACGAGGTCAAGAAGGGGCAGTTCCTGCTGCAGATCGACCAGGTCAACTCGCGGGCCATGGCACGCAGCAACGAGTACTCGATGCAAGCCCTGCGGCAGGACCTCGAATCCGCCCGCAGCACGCTGGAGCAGGCCCGCGCCGACTTCCGGCGCGCCGACGGGAACTACAAGGCGGGGATCATCCCCGCCGCCGACATGGAACGCACCCGCACAGCCGTCCGCTCGGGCGAGGCTGCCGTCCAGGCCGCCCAGCAGCGGGTGGAGCAGGCGGGGGCCACGCTCGAAGGCGCCCGCGACACCCTGGCCAAGACCACCATCCGCTCGCCCATGGACGGCGTCGTCACCGCCCGCCGGGTGGAGGAGGGGGAGGTGGCGGTGATCGGCATCCAGAACAGCCCGGGCACGGTGCTGCTGACGATCTCCGACATGTCGGTGGTAGAGGCCGAGATGGAGGTGGACGAGACCTCGATCCCCAGCGTCAAGCTGGGCCAGGAGGCGCGGGTACGGCTCGATGCCTATCCTGATCAGACCTTTCACGGCACGGTCACCGAGGTGGGGAGCAGCCCGCTGGTGACCGCCACCAACCAGGCGATCAAGTTCAAGGTCAAGGTGCGGGTGAACGATCCGCCCGCCGACGTCAAGCCCGGTCTCTCGGCGCGTGCGGACATCCTCACCGGTTTCCGCGCCCAGGCTCTGGTGGTGCCCCTTCAGGCGCTGGTGGTGCGCGAAATCGAACGCAAACCCGGCGCTCCCGCGCCGAAGGCGGACGCGCCCCGCGAGCAGGAAGGCGTCTATCTGATGGAAGGGGGGAAGGCCCGCTTCCAGCCGCTCAAGACCGGCCTCATCGGCGATCTGGCGATCGAGGTGGTCGACGGGCTCAAGGGGGGCGAGACGGTGATCAGCGGCCCGTTCAAGGCCTTGCGGGAGATCAATCCCGGCGATGCCGTCAAGCTGGAGGAGCCGAAGAAGGGGGAGGGGCGCAGCGGCCCCACGAAGTAAATGGACCTCACGGAGCTCTTCCGGGAAGCGCTGCGGGCCATCCGGACGCATGCCCTGCGCAGCTTCCTCACGCTGCTCGGCATCGTCATCGGGGTGGCGACGCTGGTCGGCGTCATCTCGGCGATCTCGGGGCTCAACCTCTTCGTGCGCGACAAGCTCTTCGGCCTCGCGCCCGACGTGTTCGTGGTGACCAAGTTCGGCATCCTGCGCAGCCACCAGGAGTTCCTCGACGCCCTGAAACGCCCGGACATCACCTGGGAGGACTATCTGCGGCTGCGCGCGGAGCTGCGCCAGGCCGAGGCGGTGGGAGCGCGGGTGGAAAGCACCTCCGCCGTCACCTTCCGCGACCACCGGCTCGACGGCGTGCGCATCGACGGCACGACGGCGAACTTCGCCTCGCTGATGAGCCTCGACCTCGCCGCGGGCCGCTTCTTCCTGGAGAGTGAAGCGCGGGCGTCCCAGGCCGTGGCGGTGATCGGCTGGGACGTGAAGGACGAGCTCTATCCCCATCTCGACCCGATCGGCCGCGAGATCTCGATCGGTGGCATTCCCTTCCGCATCATCGGGCTGCTGACGCAGCAGGGGAAGACCTTGGGTGCCAGCCGCGACAACCTGGTGATGGTGCCCATCGACACGCACCGCAAGTCGTTCAGCGGCGGCCGTGCGACGCTCGACGTCATGGTTCAGGCCCGCGGTGGCGTCGAAGGGGTCGACTCTTCGGCCGACGAGGCGCGGGCGCTCTTGCGGGCGCTGCGCCACACGGATTTCCGCGCTCCCGATCCTTTCGGCATCGTCACCGCCGAAAGCCTGCAGGAGATCTGGCGCCAGATTTCGACCGCGGCGTTCCTGCTCACCGTGCTCATTGCCTCGGTTTCGCTCGGGGTGGGGGGGATCGTGATCATGAACATCATGCTGGTCGCCGTGGCCGAGCGTACGGCGGAGATCGGCCTGCGCCGGGCTCTCGGGGCGCGCCAGCGGGACGTGCGCCGGCAATTCCTGCTGGAGGCCTCGCTGCTGTCGCTCGCGGGCGGCATCGCCGGCGTCATCCTGGGCTCGCTGGTGGCGCTGGGCGTCGACCGCATCGCGCACTTTCCCGCCAACGTGACGCCGGCCATCGCCGCCCTGGGGCTCGCCCTCTCAGTGGCCGTAGGCCTGCTGGCCGGCTACTGGCCGGCGGTCGCCGCCTCGAAGCTGCTGCCAGTCGATGCCTTGAGGGCCGAGTGATGGCGCCGCGGCCGGTCTCCCGCCTGCGTCTTTCCTGGACGGAGAACGTCCGCTTCGCACTGGTGGCGATGCGGGCGCAGAAGCTGCGTACCTTCCTCACTCTGCTCGGCGTCGTCGCCGGGGTGGCGACGGTGATCATGATGGTCTCCTTCATCGCCGGTTTCGACCGCTCGGTGAGCACGGCCTTCTCCAGCTTCGGCACCCATCTCGTGCAGTTCCAGAAATACGAGCCACGCTTCGGCCCCGGCACCCGGCCGGAGGATGAGAAGAACCGCCGCGACCTGACGCTGGAGGACGCCGCGGCGCTCAAGCGGCTGGGAACCTTGGCTGCGGCGGTTTCTCCCGAGCGCTACCTCTTCGCGGAGGTCGAGGTGCGCGCCGGCCGCGAGAGCGCCAACAGCCCGACCCCGGTGGGCGGCACCCCGGAGTACACGCTCGCCAATCACTCCTCCGTCGCGGACGGCCGCTTCCTGATCGACGCCGACGTGCGCCACGCCGCCCGCGTCGTGGTCCTCGGCGCCGACGTGGCCGACGCGCTCTTCCCCCATCGTGACCCGATCGGCCGCCGCATTCAGATCGAAGGCATCGATTACGACGTCGTCGGCGTGCTCGACAAAAAGGGCTCGTTCCTGGGCGGCAGCAACGACAACCTTTTCGTCATCCCCATCACCGCCTTCGACGAGCAATTCCCGCAGGTCCGCGACGGCGGCGGCGACACCCTGCACATCGCGACCGTGCCCAAGCGGGCCGAGGACGTGGACAGGATGATCGATCAGGAGACGTCGATCCTGCGCGCCCGCCGCAAGCTGCGCTCGAACCAGGCGAACGACTTCGCGACCTTCACCAGCATGGAAATGATCAACAACTTCCGCCAGATCACGGGGGGCATCGCGGCGGTGATGCTTTTGATCGCCGGCATTTCGCTGGTGGTCGGCGGCGTCGGCGTGATGAACATCATGCTGGTCAACGTCACCCAGCGCACGCGCGAGATTGGCTTACGCAAGGCGCTCGGCGCCACCAAGCGGGACATCGGCGTGCAATTCCTCGCCGAAGCGGTGACGCTCACCGGCGTGGGCGGCGGCCTGGGAATTGCGATCGGGCTCGGAGCGGCGCTCCTTGCCCGCTTCGCCTTCAACTTCGAAGCCGCGGCCCCCCTGTGGTCGGTCTTCCTCGGCTTCGGCGTCTCCACCACCGTGGGCCTCACCGCCGGCCTCTGGCCCGCCATGAAAGCGGCGCGGCAGGATCCGATCGAGGCGCTGCGGTACGAATAACAGGAGTAAGATCAGACCATGAACGCGAAGCTGCCGGCAGCGGGCGTCCTCATCGTCCTTCTGATCCTCGCGGCGGGCCTGCTGGCCGGGAGCCCTAGTCCTCACCCGCCGAAGGCTCAGGCAGTGGATTTTCCAACACAGGTGCGCCCGATCCTGGAGAAGCGCTGCCAGCCCTGCCACTTCACGGGCGGCACGATGTACGAGAAGATGCCCTTCGACCGCCCCCAGACCATCCGGACCTTGGGGGAGAAGATGTTCACCCGCATCAAGGAGCCGAAGGAGCAGGCGCTGCTGCGGGCGTTCCTGGCGCAGACCGGCGAGGCACACAAAGCCAAGGTCTAGGAAGCCGTGCTGGAGCCCTGCGAGGAAAGCCGCCCGGGCGGCGATGCGGTGCCGTTCTCCCAATGCAACCTCTGGCACGCGCAGAGGCGCTTCTACCAGGAGCAAGGAGTCCTGGCTTGGAACGGCAAGGTCCCGTACCAGTCCACCTGCAATCCGGTCATCGCCAACGCCTACGCTCATCTGATCGTGCGCTTCCTGCAGGATCAAGCCCGTTCCGGCCGCGAGGTCAACCGGCCGGTCTTCCTCTTGGAGCTCGGCAGCGGCCCGGGCTTGTTCGGTTTCTACGTGGTCAAGCGGCTGCTCGCTCTGCTCGACTCGCTCGGGCTGGACGAGCTGGCGTTCGTCTACGTGATGAGCGATTTCTCGGAGAGAAACATCGCCTTCTGGCGGGACCACCCGGCGCTCCAGGACTTCGTGGCGCGGGGCCTCCTCGACTTCGCCCGATACGACATCGGCACCAGCCGGTCGATCGAGCTCCTGGAATCCGGCGTGGTCCTGGAGCCGGCCGGCGGCATCGGCTCACCCCTGATCGTGCTCGCGAACTACGTGTTCGACACCTTGCCCCAGGACGCTTTTCGAGTCGAAGGAGGACGGCTTTTCGAAGGGAAAACGCGAGGTCTGCCCGAAGGCGCCGCGCTGCCGGAGCTGGACAACGCCCCCTTCAGCCTGGAGCAGCTCGGCATCTCCCTGGAGCTGCACGAAGCGCGGCTGCCGCACTACAGCGACGCGGTTCTCGACGGCATCCTCGAGCGCTACCGCGAGACGCTGCCGGACCAGGGCTTCCTTTTTCCTCGCGCCACGCTACTCGGCCTGCGTGACCTGCTCGAGATAGCCGGCGGGCACCTGCTGCTGGTGGCGACGGACAAGGCCAATGCGAGCCATCCCCCCAAGATCTCGGCCGAAACGCCGGACTTGGTGCTGCACCACGCCTCGTTCTCGATGATGGTCAACTTCCACGCCCTCGGCGAGTACTTCGCGGCCCGCGGCGGCTTCGCCATCCACCAGCCGTCCATCCAGGCGATCACCACCTCGGTGTTCTGCCTGGGTACGCCTGCCGCCGATCTCGTGGAGACGAAGGCGGCCATTGCCACCTTCCTGCACGAGCTTGGCCCGGCAGACCTCAACACCGCGATCAGCCAGTTGCAGCTCGCCGTATCGGACGGCGCGCCGGAGGGGCTGATGGCGCTGCTCAACCTGGCGCAGTGGGATCCGGCCACGGTCAACCTCCACCTGAATCAGATCGTCGCCGTCGCCAAGACGGCGAATGCGGATTTGAGCCGCAGCCTGGCGGAGGGAATCCGGAAATACGCGGAGCATTTCTACTATCTCCCCGATGCCGAATCGGCCCTGGCGAACGCCGGCATCGTCTTCCAGGAGATGCGGGACTACAGGGCGGCCTTGGACTATTACCAGCGCTCCCTCGACAGTTTCGGCGCCGAGCCGGCGGACCTGTATGCCAATACCCTTTACAACATGGGGCTCTGCCACTATTACCTGGGCGAGCGTGGGAAGGCCCTGGAGTCCTTCCGGCACGCGGACAAGGCGGCGCCCCAGAAGGACATGATGGCCAAGGGGTGGATCTATCACCTCACCGTGGAATGCAGCGAAGACGGCGGGGGATGAGAACCTGGTCCAGTTATTGCGTCTTTCTTCCGCTGACTCCGCCGTCAAGGGGCGGAAACGCGCGAAAGGAGGACCCATGAAGAGCCTGAGGAAACTCGCCCTGGCGATAGGGCTCGTGGCGCTCTGCGCCTGCGCCTCGCACAAAATGAATTCCCCTGACAATCCGAGCCCCACCCCGGGCGACAAGGTAGACTGCTCGACCGTCCGTTGCGCCGCTTGCCCCACAGGTCAGCACCCGGTCTTGAGGCCGCCGGATTGCTGCCGCTGCGTTCCGGATTGAGGCGCTCGTCGCGCCGAGAGCCGGCGCTGCTGTGGGTATACCTGAGAGAGGGGAGGACAGCGAACAGCAGCGCGGCTCGAAAGCGCGCTATCATAGTCCTGGAGGCTGACATGGCCCTTCTGGATATTCAGTACATCTCAGACGACGAAGGCAACCCTACCGGGGTCATCGTGCCTATTGACCTCTGGCGGGAGATCGCATCGGAACGCGAAACCGCCTACCTGTTGCAGAGCGAGACGATGAGACAGCGGCTCCTCGAAGCCCGGGAGCGACGGGAGGGGATTCCCTTCGATGAAGTCCGCAAAAAGCTTGGAGTTTGATCGCCGGACGTTCTGCGCGGTCATCGCCGTCTTGGCCTCGCTCCTCGCCGGCTGCGCCATGATCGACCGCATGAGCGGTGTCGCGGAGACGAAACGGCTTCAGGAGTCAGGGGTGGCCGCGAGAGCCCGGATCGTGAAGATCTGGGACACGGGAATCACCGTCAACGACGATCCGGTGATCGGCCTCGAGGTGGAGGTCACCCGCGAGGACGGCTCGCAGTACTCCGCCACCATCCCCAAGAGCCTGATCTCCCGGCTGGATACCTCCCGCTTCCAGCCCGGTGCCGTGGTGGACGTCCGCATCGATCCCCAGGACGAGGCGAAAGTGGCGCTAGACGTGTACAGGTACCACTAGATCTACTCCACCCCCGCCCGGGCATAAATGCCGGGGCTATGAACAGCGTCCCCTGAAGGGGACTTTCCCTGAGAAAGGGACTTTAAGCCGGATTCATCCGGCGTCGTTCCTAGCCCTGGCATTTATGCCCGGGCGGGGGTGGGCATCGCGACCGAGCTTTCCAAACAACTGTCAGGACCTGCAGCCGAGGAACAGCGTATGGCGCCGCTTCCCGTGGCCGAAGGCGGAAACGTGCTCGCTCCGGGCCTCGAATCCGGCTTGCCGGAGCCGGCGCTCGAAGCCCGGGGCCGGGGAGGACGACCAGACGGCGAGCACTCCCCGCTTCGTCAGGCTGCGCGACAGACGGCCGAGACCTTCGGGAGTGTAGAGACGGTCGTTCGAGCGCAGGGTGAACGCCTCCGGGCCATTGTCGACGTCGAGCAGGATGGCGTCGAAACGCTCGCGGCCGTCGAGGAGGGACTGCACGTCCGCCCGCACGGCGGTGACGCGCCGGTCCGCGAGGGGACGGCTGGCGAGACCGGCGAGGAGCCCCCGGTTCCACTCCAGCAAGGAGGCGAAGACCTCGCAGACCACCACCGCGGCTCCCGGCGGCAGGTGGTCGAGCGCCGCCCGCAGGGTGTAGCCGAAGCCGAGCCCGCCGATCAGCACCCGCGGCACCTTCTTCTCCGGGATCGCCGCGCAGGCCAGGCGGGCCAGCGCCTCCTCGGAGCCGTGAGCGCGACTCGTCATCAGCTCCTGGCCGCCGATGCTCAGGGTGTAGGCGCCGTCCCGCCGGGAGAGCACGAGCTCGTCGCCCTCGGGCGTCCTCTCCCGGGCCAGGGTCTCGATCGGCTTCATGGCCCGCAAGCCTATCGCGGACTTGGCCCCCCACAAGGGGCCTATACTCTCTCCCAGCCCAACGAAAGAGAGGATACCCAACCCATGTCAGAGCTCTGGATACCGACCATTCACTGGTGGGAGCTGATTCTGCGCTCGGTTCTCGTCTACCTTTTCCTGGTCATCGTGCTGCGCATCACCGGCAAGCGCCAGGTGGGCCAGCTCGCCCCCTTCGACCTCGTCCTGCTCCTCGTCCTTTCCAACGCGGTCCAGAACTCGATGAACGGCGGCGACAACTCGCTCACCGGCGGCCTCATTTCCGCGGCGACGCTCATCGCCCTCAACTACGCCGTGGGCACCGCCACCTTCCGCAGCAAGAAGATGGAGGCGCTCATCGAGGGGCGACCCCAAGTGCTGGTGCACAACGGCAAGCTCTTCGAGGACGTCCTCGCCCGCGCCCAACTCACCCGCCACGAGCTCAACTCGGCCCTGCGCCAGGCCGGCTGCACCTGCGTCGAGGAGGTGCACACCGCCATCCTCGAGAACAACGGCTCGATCTCCGTCTCCGTGAGGAAGGAGAAAGGCTAGACGGCGGCGGCTCGCGGGATTGCCATAGTCTTCTTCAAATTCTAATATCTGCATGTAATTTCTCCGGAATGGCCCGGGGAAAGAAAGGAGCCTCCCATGCAGAAGAAGAGTGGGTTCGTCCTCGCCGCGTTCGTCCTGGTCGCCTTCGCCCTGTTCGTCTCGCCCGTGGCCGCCTCGGCGGAGACCGCCGCCACCCTCCAGCCGGCTCAGACGATCGAAGCCCCGGCACCGGTGGCCCCCGTCCAGTCGCCGGTGGTGCCGGCGGCCACGGTCACCCCGGCGAGCGCCATGCCCGATCTGCTGGGGGTGATCGGCAGGCCCGTGTGCCGTTGCAGCAAGAACTCCCAGTGCGGCACCGGCGGGGCCTGCTGTTGGTGGCCGAAGCAGACCTGCGGCATCTGCTGTTAACACTCGCTGCGCGGCTTTCAAGCCCTGGTGCCGGTCCGGTTCTCCAGGGCCGGCATCAGCACTTGCCGGCGGTCCACCAGGGAGCGCAGTTGCAGGAGCGGCCCGGTCATGAAGGTGGTGATCAGGGCCATCAGCACCAGCATGGTGAAGATGCGCGGCGAGAGGATCCCCAAGTCGTAGCCGAGGTTGAGCACGATCAGCTCGACCAGGCCGCGGGTGTTCATCAGAGCGCCCAAGGAGAAGGAGTCCCCCCAGCTCATCCCCGTCCAGCGGGCCGCGCCCATGCTGCCGAGCAGCTTGCCGGCGATCGCCACGGCCACGACCCCCAGGCAGATCAACCAACTCTGCCAGTCGTCGAGGAGGCCGACCTGGGTACGCAGGCCGGTGAAGGCGAAGAAGAGAGGCAGCAGCAGGACCGAGCTGAAGGTTTCCAGCCGCTCACGGAGGAAATGGCGCAGCTCTGAGTCCGCCGGCATGCAGACGCCGGCGAGGAAGGCGCCGAAGAGCGCGTGGATGCCGATCATCTCGGTCGCCAGCGCCGAAGCGAAGACGAAGGCGAAGAGGGTGGCGAGGAGTCCCACGCTCGCTGCCTGCCCTTCGGGGCGCACCCGCCCCATCCAGCTCACCAGAGGCTTGACGAGGAAGAGCATGGCGGCGATGAACAGCAGGGTGAGACCGATGGTCAGGAGCGATCCGGCGATCCCGTCGGCTTTGACGATGGCGACCACCACGGCCAACATACACCAAGCTGTAACGTCGTCGACCGCAGCGCAGGCGATGGCGGTGCTGCCGAGGTGAGAGCGCGTCATCCGCCGCTCTTCGAGGATCCGCGCCAGCACCGGGAAAGCCGTGATGCTCATGGCAACGCCGATGAACAGGGCGAAGGCGCTGAACGGGATCCCCGCCGGAGCCAGGGAGCGGTAGAGCAGAAAGGCCGAGCCGCAACCCAGGAAGAACGGCACCACGATGCTCGCATGGCTGACCATGACCGCCGCGTGCGCCCGCTGGCGCAGGTGCTTCAGGTCGAGCTCGGTGCCCACCACGAACATAAAGAGGATGACGCCGATCTGGCTCAGCATCCGCAGCGAACCCAGCGAAGCCGCCGGGAAAACGAACGTCTGTACTCTGGGAGCCACCAGCCCGAGGAGCGAGGGACCGAGGAGGATCCCCGCCACCATTTCACCGATGACCGGCGGCTGGCCGATCTTGGCGAAGGCGGCGCCGAGGAGCCGCGCCGCAGCCACGATGACGATGACCTGGAGGAGCAGGATGCTCAACGGGCTCTGCACGCTCTCGACCAGGGTATGGGCGATGCCGCCCCCCGGCGCCTTCTTCACCTCCGGCCCAACGCCAGGGTGCGCCTCGGCGGGGCGGGCTGTTGCAGCCGCCGAGGCCGCCGCGTCCGGCCGCAACCGCGAGCCGAAATCCAGGATGAAGTAGATCCCCGTTCCGAAGACCAGAAGGACAGCGAGGTAGAAAAAGACGTTTCGTGAAATGGCAGCCATGGCAACTCCCCTCCAAATCATAAAATCAATCGAGCTTCAAACCTACAGAGACCGACCTAACGATCAGTGCCGGGGGGAGCCCAGAGCGGGACAGCGGGCATGGGGCGCAAGACCTCTTCTCCCGACGGGTACATCCCACTGCAAAGGCGTCACCGTCCCTCTACCACCACCGGTCCCTCCCCAATGTAGAGACGCCCCGTTTCCGGGGGGAACTCCCGGTGGGGGCGTCTCCGAAGCGGAGACAACGGTTCGAACCGGAAGGGATCGTCTCGGCGACACCAGGCAATCCGGGGATCCAGGGCGATGTGCCCGCGGACCGTCTTCGGGGATCAGGTGTTATCTCCGCCTCGGAGACGCCCCAACCGGGGGTTCCCCCCGGAAACGGGGCGTCTTCCATGAGAAGGCCCCAAATAGCAAGGCCGCCAGGGCGGCCTGTCCCTATCTGCTTCTTCGATCGGAGTCGGGTGTCGGTCCCCGAGTC
>DASUEN010000088.1:0-22266 GCA_036275055.1 Thermoanaerobaculia bacterium | reverse complement strand
AGATCTTCTGCGACCACAGCGAGCCGCTGGCGCCGGTCGGCGAGTTCCTGGGCACCTGAGGCAGCGGCGCCCTTTGCCGACAGTCAGGGACAGCAGGGACATCAGGGACTACAGGGACTGCAAGGACACCAACATCGTCCTTGAGAGTCCTTGTAGTCCCTGCCGTCCCTGTAGTCCCTGATGTCCCTTTTTCAGGGCTCCTCGCCGCCCTCGCCCCAGCGCTCCATGTCCCGGCGGTCCTTCTTGGTAGGGCGCCCGGCGCCCTTCTCCCGCAGGACGGGAGGGCGCAGCAGGAGGCGCTTCAGCGGATCGGACGCCGGCCGCGGCGGGCTCAGGTCCTCGTAAAGAGTGCGCGCCTCCTCCTTCGACACCGGCTTGTCGCGCAGCTCCTTGACGACGAGGATGCGGGTCCAGTCCCCCTGCACCACCTCCAGGCGGTCGCCGGGGACCAGGTTGCGGTGCGGCTTGGCCGTCTGCCCGTTGACGCGGACGCGATTGAGGTCCACGGCGTGCGTCGCCTGGCTGCGGGTCTTGAACACGCAGGCCACGTGCAGCCACTTGTCGAGACGGACGGTCATGGGCGAATTCTATCCCGATCTCGTTTACCCTTGCGGCATGCGCGTGCCGCCCGAAGAGTTCGAAGCCCTGGTCGAGCAGGCCCTGGAGGGTCTTCCCGAGGATTTCGCGGACCTGCTGGAAAACGTCGCCGTGATGGTGGAGGACGAGCCGGACCCCGAAGACCTCGAAGCCCTCGGGATGGAGCCGGACGACGAGCTGTTCGGCCTCTATCAAGGGGTTCCCCTGGCGGAGCGGGACTCCTTCTACCAGGGCGCCATGCCGGACCGGGTCTTCATCTACCGCGGCCCCATCCTGCGCGCCTGCACCAATCGCCGGCAGGTGATTCGCGAAGTCCGGGACACGGTCGTCCACGAGTTGGGGCACCACTTCGGGCTGGAGGAGGAGGACATGCCGTATTAGTCCGAAACCTCCCGCCCCGCCCCGGCATCCAAGTTGGATGATGGGTGCTTCTGCTATATTTTCCCGCCCGTGGACGTCTCTCCTTCACTCCCCCTTGCCCATGAGGAGGAAGCTCTCCTCGCCGACCTGCGGGCCGGTAAGGACGAGGCTTTCTCCCGCCTCCTGCGTGACCATGGCGGTCGGCTGCTCGCGGTTTCGCGCCGGCTGCTGCGCAACGAAGAGGACGCCCGCGACGCCGTGCAGGAGGCGATGGTCTCGGCCTTCCGGTCTCTCCACCGCTTCGAGGGAGGGAGCCGCATCGCGACCTGGCTCCACCGCATCGTGGTGAACTGCTGCCTCATGAAGCTGCGCAGCCGCCAGCGCCGTCCCGAAGAGGCGATCGAGGACCTCCTCCCCCGCTTCGTGGAGGACGGCCACCAGGTGGAGCCGTCCGTGGACTGGGCGGAGCCGGTCGACGCCCTGCTGCAACGCCAGGAGATCTGCGCCCTGGTGCGGCAGTGCATCGACAAGCTGCCGGAGAGCTATCGCACGGTGCTGCTGCTGCGCGACATCGAGGAGCTCTCCACGGAAGAAGCGGCGCGGGCCGTGGGCGTCACGGAAAACGCCCTCAAGATCCGTCTCCACCGCGCCCGTCAGGCCTTGCGCACCCTGCTCGATCCGCACTTGAGAGGGGTCCACGCATGAGCGGCCCGTACATCCCGTGCAGCGAGGTCATCGAGTTCCTCTGGTCCTACGTGGCCGGCGAGCTGCCGCCGGCCAAGGTCGCGGAATTCGAGCGCCACCTCGCCGTCTGCCCCTCGTGCACGGCCTACCTCAGCACCTACCGGATGACCCTGGAGCTGGAACGCGGAGCCTTCCAGCCCGAGGGATGCGAGCCGGAGGAAGAGCTGCCGGAGGATTTGATCCAAGCGGTGATGGGAGCGTTGCGCAGGGAGTAGGCGCGCACGGTAGTCCCCAGGGAAACACGGACCAACACGGACGAGCATGAACGGCCGGCCCGGATCTCTCTCGTCCGTATCGGGTCCCGCTCCCCCACCCGAAGACCCTCATCCCCTGCCCCTTCTCCCGCCCCCTCGCCACCCCCCTCACCGGGAGAAGGGGTCCCGGCCGGGCCGTTCTTGCTGTTCTCGCTCGTCCTTTTTTGTCCCTGCTGTCCTTTTTGTCCCTGTCGTCCCTTCTTGCTTTCTCCCTCTTCTCCCGGTGAGGGGGGAGGCGAGGGGGCGGGAGAAGAGGGCCGGGGTGATGAGGGTCTTGGGTGGGGGATCCGGCGAAGTCGAATTAAGATTCCCCTATGAACGTCCGCTCCGCCCGCCCTGAAGACGCCGCCGTGATCGCCAACCTGGCCACGCAGCTCGGCTACCCCAACACGCCCGAAGAAGCCGAGGTGCGGCTGCGGGACGTCCTCGCCCAGCCCGAAGCCGCGGTGCTGGTGGCGGAGGACGAGGACGGCGCCGTGATCGGTTACGGTCACGTTTTCGGCGCCCACCGGGTGGACACCGATCCCTTCGCCGAGATCGGTGCCCTGGTGGTCGACCAAAACCGCAGGAGCCGGGGAACGGGCGCCGTCCTGGTGGAGGCCATGGCGGCTTGGGCAAGAGAGCACGGATTCCGCGCGCTCCGGGTGCGGAGCAACGTCATCCGCGGCCGGGCGCATGCCTTTTACGACCGGTTGGGATTCGAGCGGGTGAAGGTGCAGCAGGTGTTCGCACGGGCTTTATGAGGCGGCGCGGTGGACGCCAGGTCTCTCCTTCCCCACCTCTTCGGCCCCGGCACAACCGGCGAGCGGGGAGCCCTCTGGCCGCGCTGGCTCTTCCTGCGGGCCTTGGGGCTGATCTTCTTCTCGGCGTTCTATTCGCTCGCCTTTCAGATCAAGGGGCTGATCGGCCTCGACGGCCTGCTGCCTGCCGCGGCCTATCTGGAGATGGTCGCGCGCGCCTTCCCGGGGGGCCTGCGCTTTTGGTGCGCGCCGACGCTCCTCTGGCTGGGCGCGGGCAACGGTGCGCTCACCGCCCTGGTGTGGGGCGGGCTGATCGCCTCGGCGCTGCTGACGGTCAACGTCTGGCCGCGGGGGATGATCGCCGCCTGCCTGATCCTTTTCCTTTCGTTCATCGGTGCGGCGCAGGATTTCGCCTCCTATCAATCGGACGGCATGCTGCTGGAAGCGGCGTTCCTCTCGATTTTCTTCGCGCCGCGGGGATTCTGGCCGGGGCTGGGCGCGGATCAGCCGCCATCCCGCATCACCCTGTTCCTACTACGCTGGGAGTGGTTCCGCATCTATTTCGAATCCGGTGTGGTGAAGCTCGCGAGCGGCGATCCGCAATGGCGGGGGCTGACCGCGATGGATCACTATTATGAGAACGGACCACTGCCGTCCTGGATCGGCTGGTACGTGCAACAGCGGCTGCCGCACGCTTTCCACGCGGGCACGGCGCTCGCGACCCTGATCGTCGAGCTTGGCCTGGTGTGGCTCGCCTGGTTGCCGCGCCCGTTCCGCCTCGCCTGCTTCGCGATCTGCACCCTGCTGCAGGTGGGGATCATCCTCACGGCCAACTACGCCTTCCTCAACTACCTGGTATTGGTCTTGGGATTCCTGCTGCTGGACGACGGCGTGCTCGCCAAGCTCCGCCTGCGCGTCCCGGCGCCGGCGGCGATCCGCCCCGTGGCGCGCTGGCGCATGGCGGCCGCGGCCGTCGTCCTGGCGTGGATCTTCTACGCGACCCTCGTTCCATGGCTGGCGGCAGGGAACCGGATGCTGGCGGCACCGGCCCGCGCCCTGGAGCCGTTCCGCATCGCCAATCAGTACGGCCTCTTCGCCGTGATGACCCCCGAGCGCTACGAGATCGAGTTTCAGGGGAGCCGGGACGGGACGGCCTGGATCGCCTATCCTTTCCGGTACAAGCCGCAGGACCTGCGCGAGGCGCCGGGCCTCTACGCGCCCTACCAGCCGCGATTCGAATGGAACCTCTGGTTCGCCTCCCTCGGCTCGGTGGGACAGAATACCTGGGTCGAAAACACCGAGATCCGCCTGCTCGAAGGGAGCCGCGACGTGCTGGGCCTCTTCCGTCGCGACCCCTTCACCGGCTCGCCTCCCGCGCAAGTGCGCGCCGTCCTCTGGCAGTACGGCTTCACCACGCCGGAGGAGAAGCGAAAAACGGGCCGCTGGTGGTGGCGCCAGGAGCTGAGCCTCTACGCGCCAGTGATGGAGCGGACGGCGGATGGGTCGATTGGGATGCGGTAGAGAATGACTAAGAAAACCGACCAACTTCCACTTCCTTCAGCCTGCGGGCGAGGAACCGCTGCTCCGCGGAATTGCCGGCGAGGGTAAGAGCCTCGCGATAGGCGCCCGCCGCCTCGGCGGTGCGGCCGAGGCGCCGCAGCAGATCGGCTCGGGCGGCCGGCAGCAGGTGATAGCCGGGGAGCGCGCCGCGCGCGTCGAGGTCGTCCAGGAGGCGCAGACCCGCTTCCTCGCCTTCCGCTTGGGCGACCGCGACCGCCCGGTTCAGCTCGACCACGGGCGACGGCTGAAGGTTGAGGAGGAGCCGGTACAGCTCGGCCACTTGGGGCCAGTCCGTCTCGGCTGCCGTGGCCGCGCGGGCGTGGAGGGCGGCGATCGCAGCCTGTAAAGCATAGGGCTTTGCACCTCCACGCCGCAGGCATTCTTCCACCAAGGGGAGACCCTCGGCGATTTCGCCGCGGTCCCAAAGCGAGCGGTCCTGCTCCTCAAGGAGCACCAGCTCGCCGTCGCGATCGAGCCGGGCGGCACGGCGCGCGTGGTGGAGCAGCATCAGGGCGAGGAGCGCCTTGGGCTCCGTCTCCTCCGGCAGCAGCTCCACGAGCAGGCGCGCGAGGCGGATCGCTTCGTCGCAAAGCTCGACCCGCAACAGCTCCGGACCGGCGGTCGCCGCGTATCCTTCGTTGAACACCAGATAGAGCGTGCAGAGAACGGCATCGAGCCGCTCGGCGAGGAGCTCCGGCGGCGGCACCCGGTAGGGAATGCCGGCCACGCGAATCTTCTGCTTGGCCCGCACCAGCCGCTGGGCGAGGGTGGGCACCGGCACTAAAAAGGCTCGTGCGATCTCCTCGGTCCCAAGGCCGCAGAGGGTACGCAGGGTCAGCGCCACCTGCGCCTCGGCCGCGAGCGCCGGATGGCAACAGGTGAAGATGAGCCGCAGCCGGTCGTCCCCGAGCTCGCCGTCGTAGCCACCCTCCAGGGTCGAAACGTCCGGCGGCTCGAAACGCGGCGCCGTCCAGGCGAGCACGCGCCACTTTTCCTCGAAGACCGACTGGCGCCGCAGACGGTCGAGCCCCTTGTGACGCGCCGTGCTCACCAGCCAGGCGCGGGAATTGGCCGGCACGCCGGTCCCGGGCCAGCGGGTTAAAGCCTCGGCGAAAGCTTCCTGGAGAGCATCCTCGGCAAGGTCGAAATCGCCGCCGAGAAGCCGGATGAGCGTCGCGAGCGCCCGCTGCCGCTCGGTACGGAAGACCCGTTCGACCTCGTGGCTCGATTCTTTGGAGTGAGGCGTCATGAAACAGCCCCTCCCGATCCTGCCGCTGGGGCCGTCGGAGCTGCGGGAGGGGCGCTTTCAGGATATCCCATGGTGGGCCGGCCGTTACATCTTCTGAATCGGCCGCACTTCGATCGAGCCCATGCGCGCGCCGGGGATGCGGGCTGCGATGCCGATCGCCTCGTCGAGGTTCGCCGCCTCGACGAGGTAGTAGCCGCCGAGTTGCTCGCGGGTCTCGGCGAAGGGGCCGTCCGTCGTCATCGTCTTGCCGTTGTTGACCCGCACGGTCGTCGCCGTCGCGACCGGCTGCAGCGGATTGCCCCCCTTGTAGTGGCCGCTCTGGCGGACGCTTTCCGTGAACTCGTAGTAGTCCTTGTAGAGGGCACCCCGCGCCTCGTCGGACAGGGCGGCCCAGTCGCTCTCGCGCGAGTAGATCAGCATGAGGTATTCCATCGTCTCGTCTCCTTTCGAGGTAGGTCCTCGTGGTGGGTTCGTCCTATAGTCGAATGGACCTCAACGAAATCGACAGTCCCCCTCCAATTTTTCCCAAAAAAGCCAGGAGCGGCCAGCCGGCTTTCGATGCGACGCGCTCCCGGCCGGCTCCTGCACCATGTTTATCAAAGCCGTTCTGGCAGTTTGGCTCATAACTCTCTTTCAAGGAGGATGCGACCGATGGGAATCCGAAGTGTCAAGTACGTTTTGGCGCTCGCATGCAGTCTGTGGATCGTCGCCGGCAGTGCCGCGGCCCAGGATGCTCCTGAGCCACTCAGGGCCGGCTTTCTCCCCATCCGGGGTGCCGGGCACGGTACGCCGGTGAGACAGAGCATCCCGCTCAAGGCTGCGCTTCTCACCTACCATGGCGGCCCTACGATCACCTCGGCCAAGGTGGTCCTGATCTTCTGGGGACCGACGTTCAGCAACCCCGGTTCTGCCGACTTCTCCTACGCCCAGACCCTGATCAGCTTCCGCAACCAGTACGGCACGACTCCCGAGTACCAGACCATCACGGAGTACTCGGGGATCCAGTTGTCGAACCTCGGATCGGGAACGGTCGATTGGTTCGACACGTCGGCGCCCCCGGCCAACGTCACCGACACCGCGGTGCGGGGTGAGGTGAACCTCTACCTGGCGAGCCATACCTTCGACGCCAATACGATCTACGAGGTCGTCCTGCCGAGCACCTCGTATTCTTCCAATGGCACGAGCACCTCGTGCGGCGGACCAGCCCTGGCCTATTGCGCCTACCACAGTTGGATCGGCAGCGGGACCAGTGCCACGAAGTACTCCGTCCAGCCCTATCCGAGCTGCACCGGCTGCCAGGTCGCGGGCTGGACGGCGGTGCAGAATCAGGAACACTTCATCACTCATGAAACGCGCGAGGCCGTGACCGACCCGACGGGGCTCGGCTGGACGGACGCCAACAATTTCGAGGCCGACGACGAGTGCGCCTGGTCGCCGCCGCCGTTCCTCGTTGGCGGTTACGGCTATCAGTTCGAGTGGTCGAACGCGGCCAACAAGTGCATCTCCTTCCCGGGTGCGGGTGCGCCTCCGGCCGTGCCGACGTTGACGATCACCAACGAGGCCTGCAACGGCTTGAACACCGCGGATTGGACCGCTTCGAGCGGCGCGACCGCCTATGAGCTGTGGGGATCGAGCACCTCGACTTTCACCTTCTCGAGCCTCTTCTACTCCGGCCCGAATACCACGAAGCTCGTCAACGTCGGAGGGACGACCTACTTCCACGTGCGCGCCTGCAATGCCAACGGCTGCAGCGCCTTCAGCAACACCGGGATCGGCAGACACGTCAACGGCTGCCTGTAGGCAGTGAGCGGCAGGGGGCTTGGCCGAGCCCCCTGCCTTTACCACGCCTTGATGATGGCGGTCGACAAGGCCGGTCACTGAGGCTTGCGGTCACGGAGCCGCTTGGGCTCATAGTCGTCGTAATAGTCGACCTTGCCGACCCAGTCCAGGATCTCTCGCCGTTTGCGGGCCTGCACGTACTCCTGGAGGGCGGCCGTCACCGCTTCCTTCTTCGTCCGGTGATTCCCGATTCTTACAGCCTCTTCAAGGAGAGCGTCGTCGAGAGCGAGATTCGTGGGCATCTCATCTCCTCCTCCCAATAGGCTACTCATGGCGATGTGTGAGAGCAAGAGTCCGGGTGAACGCGGATGGAGAAAACTTCCCTACTTGCGATATGCTGTGATGCATGAAGACGCGGTCTATGAGGAGGAGGAGCGGCAGCGACGCCTCAGCGATCGGCGGATCGCCGCCGAGATGGAGAGATCCTGACATGAAGAGAGGCTTCATCCCGATTTCGCTGGAGCGCTACGTCGAGCTTCACCTCAAGGCCAATCCCGGCACGGACCGCGAGGACTTGGTGAAGCGCCTTCGCTACGCCAGGGAGGCTTACGCACGGGGCGAAGTGTGCCACTGCGGAGCGCCGATTTGGATCATCGGCTCCGCCATGGTTGGGCTCTCCTGTTTCACGTGCATCACCGGCGAAGGCTTTCCGGACGATGATTACGAGATCGTGGCCATCGATCCGCGCTCGCCTGAACAACCCATGCGGCGGCGGCGCAGCAAAGCCGCGCGCCGCTACAAGGCACGCAGAGCGCGAGCCGGCCAAGAGCGTCCCCCTTCGTAGCATCCAAGGTATCTCGAGCCTTTGGCCCGGTGCCGCCGAGGATTCCTCGCGATGCGGGCTGAATTTTTCGATCCGAAAAGCGGCCCCACTTTCCCTGATCTACTCGTTCGCCTGGTCATTTTTGTGACCCCAGGACAAACCTCGCCCGCTCGAGCCGGAGCATCTCGAAGGGCGTCATACACTTGATGCCGAGGCCGATACAGGCGTCGGGAATCTTGATCTTGCGAGTCGATGCCGAGGGAATCTCGTGCGTGACGACAGTGTGCTTGCCCGCGAGCGCGTGGGCTACGAGGTAGTAGTCGGCCACCTGAAGAAACGTGCTCACGGCGGCGGGTTCGTAGCGTTGACCTCCGGCCCAGATGCTGACTGCTGCCAACGCAGGAAACACTGTGGCGTCCGGCCGGAGAAAGAAATCGACACCTCGCGTTGCAGCCCAGGTCGACAACTCATCCTCCACCGCCTGGACCTCGTCACCCACCTTCTCGATGCTGAAGAGTCTGTCGGCAGCGTTCGCTTCGACGAGCCAGTCCCAAAAGGCCGGACAAAAGTCCAACCCGTAGTGAAGGTTCTTGGCGCGGATGAACACGTCTGCATCGAGGAGATAAGCCATTACCCGCCTACTCCCAGGCTGTGCCCAAGCTCTTGAAACGACGCCAGCTTCTTGAGCCCGAGCATACGGAACGCCTCTGTAAAGGAAGTCTGACCCTCGAGAGTGCTGACTACCAAGGCGCGGGCGAAGCGCTTGCTGACACGGGCTCCCAGTGTCAGGTAGAAGTCGCCGCCGCTCCCCTTTGGGATGGACCTTAGACGTGCCACCTCCTCTCGGTACGCTTCCCAGAGCTCCTCCTTGGTGAGTCCCCCGGCGTCATGGATGCGGCGCAGGATGACCAGCGTGCTGACCTTGAAGCGCCGCGCCAGGCGGTCGAGCTCGACGCGTAGCTCGGAGCTCCTTTGATATTCGTGGCGCAGGATGGCAAGCGGCACCAGGAGCTCGGCGGCCACCTGATTACACCAAGCCTCGATGCGATGCGAAGGCGCGGAGACCGGCTCGACGTCGGAGAGGGCGGATTGGCCGAGCCAAATGTGGGCAAGCTCGTGCGCGAGCGTGAACATCTGAGCTGCCTTGGTATCCGCACCGTTGATGAAAATCAGCGGCGCGAGGTCGTCCGCCAGGGCAAAACCCCGAAACTCCTGGGGGTCGAGCCTGCGCCGATTGTTGCTCCCCACGACGCCGCTCACCATGACCAGCACTCCGAGCTCATCGGCCTGCTGGATGAAGCGGCGTAGCGCATCGGTCCAGGTCGGCATCTGCCGGCGCTCCTCCAGGTCGAAGCCGAGCGCGTGCCGCATGTCCTCCGCGGTCGCTTCGATGTCGCTCGTAGGGCGCGCGGAGCCGGCGAACGGAAGCGTTCTCTCCCCTGTGGAGCGCGCGAAGTCGCGGTACCACTCCTGGCGCTGTTGGCAGAGATAGACGGTGTCGAGCAGGTCCGGGCTCGGACGCTCCAGGTGCTCGTTGCCGACCGTGCGGAAGTCCGGGATCGGCACGCGTTCGACGGGCGGCTCCGGCAGGAAAAGATAGCCGACGGGTGTATGCGTTGCCTTGGCGAAGCCTTCCAGTTGTTTCAGCGTCGGGTTCTCTTCGCCGCTTTCCCAAAGCTCGAGCTTCGGGATTCGTTCCCGCAGGCTCGCCAAACTCCGGCCGGCCCGCTCGCGGGCCCAACGGAGCATCTCGGGCTTTACCGGCACGCGGTTCATGCGGGAAAAACACTAACACACCCGCGGCGCCGCCCCTCGATCACGAACCCACCACCTCCAGCGGTCCCACGCAATCCAGGATCTCCCTCCAGGCGCGGCTGACGGCGAGGAGGTGGGCTTCGCTCTGCTCGCTCGCGGGGCGGCCGGTGCGGATCTGATCGGCGATGCGCCGCAGGGCCAGGCGGTTGGCGCGATCGCGGAGGCGGAATAGGAAGTCGCCGGTCGAAGGCGGCGGTGGTGAGAGAAGGCTCCAGGATGGACAGGCCAGCCGCGCCGCGGCGCCGGGGGAAGCGAGCTCCGCGGTCGAGGGCGAGGCGGGTATCCACAACACCGGGCCTGCCGTCTCTGCGAGCATCAGAGTCCCTTCGGCGAAGCCGGCTTTCACCTGGTGGCTGGCCCACAGGAACGAGCCGTCGTCCTCGCGGGTCACCGACCGCTGGCACTCGATGAGGATGGGGACTCCCCCGGCCGTGCCCTTCACCGAAGCCAGCGGTCCGCGGACTTCCTCGATAGCGGCGTGAAAGGTGAACGGCTCCAGCGCCCCCAGCAGCCGGCCGATGATCTCGATACACGAGTAGAGTGCGCGCGGGTTGGTCGCCGCCGTGACGAAAAGGGGCGGAGAGCGGCGCCGGCAAGCCGCGGCGGTGGTGAGGAACGGCTCCACCGTTTCGAGGTCCGCATAATGGGCGTTGACGTGATAGATCGCGCCATGCTCCCGCGCCGCCGCGAGGGCCGCCGCCATCTCCTCGGGACCCACCGGATGCTCGGCGAGGACGTGGATGCCCCGCCGCAGGAGCGCGAGCGTGAGGGCGGCGCCGGCTGGCCCTCCCACGGCGACGCAGGCAAGATCGATCGCTTTTTCCCCCGCCTCCGCAATCTCTTCGGCGCTCTGCCAGAAGGGTACGTTCCACTGGCGCGCAAGGGCGCGGGAGCGCTCGCTCCCCCGCGCCAGGACGGCCGCGAGGCGCAGGCCGCTGTCGTTGTTCCACAACGCCTGGAGATAGGTGGCGCCGTATCCCGTGCCGCAGACCAGGACGCGCATGGTCAGCTCCCTCCTTGGCCGGCGCAGAAGAGGTAGAGCGGATCTTCCTCGCCAGATTGGAGATCCAGCAAGCCGCTGACTTCCTGATCGAAGAAGCCGCCCACCGCGAAACCGGCGAGGCCGAGGGCCGTTGCGATCAAATAAAGGTTGTGGTTGACGTGCCCCGCTTCGAAGAGGACGTAGCGGTAGCCGCGCTGGCCGTACTTCCACGTCGTTCGCTCGAAAATCGCGGTCAGGCAGATCACCAGGTTGGCGTGGCGAATCACGTCCTGCCCGAAGGCCATGCCGGCGAGCTGCTCGTGGAAACGCCCGCTGCGGCGGCGCGCCAGCTCATGGGTCCAGGGATCGTAATGATAGACGCCATCCGGCAGGTCCGTGACCTCCTGCGCCACGACGTACAGCTCCAGCGGATAGAGCGCGCCCCCGGAGGGAAACGGGCGCTCGAGCACCAGGGTGCCCGCGGCCTCGCGCCAGCTCGCGATCCCGAAGCTCATGAACAGCAGGCGGCCGAGGATATCCAAAGGGAGCGGAGAAAGCTGGAGATCGCGCCGCGATCGGCGGGTTGCGAGCGTGGCCCCGAGAGAGACAGACAGATCGAAATCGCGGCCGGGAAGGGGAATCCTTTCCGCTCCCGGATCGAGACGCCGCTTGGCGGGACGGCGGCTTTCGTCGAGCTCGAGGTCCGGGGCCATGCACCGGACGTTCGATGAGTTCAAATGGTAGAGGCGCGCGAGGTCCGGCTCCAGGGCTTTCGGCATGGCTCAGGCTACCGGATGCGGATGAGGGTTCAATTCCCTGCCGCCGAGAAGCTCGGTGAGACGCGGATTGCCGAGGCGCCGGAAACGTTCTCCAAAATGAATCGGCTGGATGTCGGTGCCGAGAGCGCGCGCGACGCGAAACGGGCTGTGGACCACGTCCGGCGAGGTGACGTCCACGGCCGCCGCGCGTAGCCCCGCGGCGGAAAGCTGCTGGACGCAGGCTTCGATCGAAGTTTCTCTCACGGGCAGATCGCCCAGCGGCACCGGTTCGCCCTCGCCGCGCAGGAAGTCCACGGCGGCACGCCGCTCTGCAGGCACGTAATACAGGGCGTGATCGTCCAGGGACAGCACCTCTTCCGGCGAGGCGGGGATCTTCGATTCCCGCAGGATCCGGCAGAGGTAAGGCTGCACGTGCGCCTGCTCGAGGACCGCCTTGCGCGCCGCCACCCGCGGGTCCGGATGGCACGCAAGCGCGGCGGAGACGGCCGGCGTCGTTTCGCCGTTGCCGAACCCCAGGCAGACCACGGTGGGAATGGCGATCCCGGCATCGAGCAGCACCAGCTCCACCGCGATGCCGCGCTCCGCGAGCAGCCGCGCCACCTCGCGCGCTCCGGGCTCCAGGCTGTCGTCGATCGCGATCTTGCGGACGGGCAGCCGGCACATCCAGGTCAGCATCATGGCGTCGCGTTCGATCAGCTCGAAAAGCGCGCGCAGGGCCGCGTCCTCCACGCTCGCTCCGGCGGCGAGGCCGTTCGAGGAAACCTGACAGAAATACTCCGGCGGCCCCACCTGAAAATTGAAAAAGGCAGGGAGAGCCGGCACCCAAACCGGCGCCCGGTCGTCGAGCCAGAAGCCCCGAGCCCAGTGGATCGGCTGCTCGGGATCGAAACGCGCGAACGGAAAGCCGGGCTCGTCGTACTGGCTCTCGGCATACAGGCAGAGCCGGCGCGGATCGAAAGCCTCGTCCGCGATCTCGTTGTAAGGGGCCACCAGCAGATCGCTGCGCCGGTAGCGGGAGGCCGAATAGCGCTCGATCGCCTCGCCCACGGCGCCCACGAGGGCATCGACCTCGCAGAGCCCCTTGCCGGAGCCCACCATCGGTTCCGGGACCTGCGGCGGCTCGCCCTCTGTGTAGGTGGCCATGATGGCGGTGCCGACGATAGGGAGCTCGAGCTCGCCCAGAGCGGCGGCGACGCCGCGGGCGCTCTGCAACGATCGAATGACGCCGACTCGCGGATCGACCCAGCCGGCGAGGAGCTGGCGCAGCTCTTCGGAGCTGCGCACCGAGCCGAGATTGCCGGCGGCGGTCCGTGGGTCTCCATTGTCCCCGCCGGCCGGAGCGCTCGCGGCGCCGCCGCACAGCTCGCACCAGGGCATGCGGACGATGCCGTGCAGCGTGCTCTCGCCGTTGATCAGATTGACGATGCGCAACCGGCCGGGGAGCCGCGAGGCGGCGAAGCCGGTGAGGAGCTGGAGCGCTTCCATGGCCAGGAGGTGCCCGGCGAGGGGCGCCATCGGAGCGAGGAACGTCCGCTCCCGCGGCTGGCCGGGGGCGGCGCGCAGGGAACGATCGATCTCGTGCGCCGGCGAGGGAAAATCGGCATTGCCCAGCTTGCGCAGCCGGAAACAGTTCCAACAGGCGGTTTCACCCGGCACCACCGCGGGGCCGATCCAGGCCTCGATGCCGTCGATGTGGCCATGGAGGGAGCGCAGGCCCGCGAGGTGGGCGAAACGCGCCAGGCGCTCCAGCAGAAACAGGTCGTCGTGGGTGAGCCCGGTGATCAAGAGGTCCCAGGGGCCGTCCGCGATGGCGATTTCGCCGCCGTCTGCCGGCGCGAGAGGTCCGGTGGTGACCGCGCAGTGAGGGGCCGTGGCAGCCAGGACGCTCTGCAGCGCCTCGCGGCGCGGCAGGCCCAGGTGCTGCGGTCCCCAGGAGCGGACTCCCAAAAGATCGTCTTCGCGAACCGTACGGTCATCGAGCAGATGGAGGGCCCCCACTCCAGCCGCCGCGAGCTCGCAGGCCGCCGCGGCGCCCCAGGGATCGAGCCCGGCGACGAGGACCCGGGCACGCCGCAAGCGCTCCGCTCCTTCGCCGGCCGGCAATCCCCACTTTTGGAAAAACCGTTCCTGTGCCTGCCAGCGCTCGCCGGAGGCATCCTCGGGGACGGGCTCGACGAGCCCTTTCTGGGTGAGCAGCTCCAGGAAACCCTGGATGCTCTGGCGGGTGTAGGAGGGGAGCGCCGCCGCCACGCCGTCCAGATCGCGCGCCCCGTCGAGGAGCGGCACCATCTGCGTGAGGAACAGCTTGACGTCCTCTCCCTGGAGCTGGAAGACGCCGAGATCGGAGCGCAGGACGACCCCGGAGGAGGTGGGCGTGATGCTGGCGGACGGGCTGAGGCGGATCTTGGTCATGGTTTTCGTCACTCCCGGCCGGCGTGGCCTGGAAAGCGCTTTTAGAGCGAGTCTACTGACACTGTGCGCAAGGCGTGCAGCAAACGCACTTCGCACACTGAGTCGCGCACGGCGTGCAGTTCGTCGCGCAGAGCACGCAGTGGTGGACGGCGCAGGGCGTACAGGGCGTACAGGGGTGTGTGGCTGCCTGGTAACAGGGCTGGCAGAGCGGCTGCGGGCCGCAGGGCTGGCACAGCGGCTGAGGGCCGTAGCAGGCATGGCAGAGCGGCTGCGGGCCGGTGTGATAGCACGGCGTGCAGAGCGTGACGACGCACGGCGCGACGCAGGGCGGCGGTGCGCACGGTGCTACACACGGCGGCGGTGCGCACGGCGCCACACAGGGCGGGGGCGCACAGAGAGTGGTGTAGCAGGGTTGGGTACTGGCAGCCTTGTCGAGTTTCTCGGATAAGGCGGTTACCGCCGAGTGCAGCTCGGTGAGGGAGATGTTGAGGTCCTTGGGGGGAGCTTCGTCAGCCATCTTGGGGTCTCCTTTTGCGGAAGAGGTCAGGGGGGCCACGCCGGCCGGAAGTGATGGCTTGCAAGTGGAACGCCAATCACGAAAAGAGCTTGCCAGAGGGGCATGGAGGTCCGGGGTCAGCGGACTGACACGTCAGTGACACGTCAGCCCGCGGAGCTGACGCGTCGGCGCTCCCGCCGGTTGCGTCCCCGGCTCGACGGATCTATGGACGCCGCTTCAGCCGGCCCCGCCAGTATCCTTCCTGGCGCCGGTCGTGAGCGAATGCGATGACTCCGGTAGTTTCGGCGAGCTCGAGATATATGTCGGCTTATGTCGAATCCGGGAGCTTGCAATTGTCGATCTGTGTCGCCGACATATCTGGCCGCAACCCCTGACCTGTTGGAAACCTTGGCATATTCATTGCTCAAAGCGTAGAAATGTGAGTGATTACCTTATACCAACCACGCATGGTCCAACCAAAAGGAGATTTACATGACACTTCTTGAGCAGGCGCAAGCCGTTCTTTATGGACTGAGCCAGGAGTTGGTGCCCCTGAACTGCTACTGGTACGGTGCGGTTGTCGTGGACGGCCAGGACGCCGTCCATCTGCTGGAGGCAAAGGGCCCCTGCAAGCCGCCGGAGCCAGGGCAGGAAATGCATCCGCCGTATGACCTCGGCTGGCCGGATGCGAATGGTTCGCCGCTCGTCGGGAAGTTCGGCCAGGGGGAGGAGAAGCGCTGGATCGCCTTTACTGATTGCTCCGGCTTCATCTCCTGGGTGGTGCAGCACCTGAATCCAAATACGTATGCCGCGATCCAAGAGCAAGTTGGGAAGATCAAAGGGGATTTCGATTCGAAGTTGGGGGGCTATCTGCGTACGATCGACGAGCAACACCACCAGAACTGGCCGAGCGCCGCGGACTTCGCAGTCCTCGGCATTCTGGGGCAGGCGACGGCGCCTCTGCAGTCGCTCGGCGGCAACGACAAGCTCGATCTCGCCACCCTGCAGAGCGGGGACATCCTCGCCTGGGGGCTTGATCCCGGGGGCACGGACACCGGACACGTAGTATTCCTCGTGGGTACGCCGGTCTTCGACGGCGACTCGTGGTCGGTCGACGTGATCGATTCCTCGACTCTCTTGCATGACAACGACAACCGCCCCGGCCAAAGCCATACAGGGGTCGGACAGGGCACGATCAACCTGCAGTGGAACCAGGAGAAGGACCGCTGGTTCATCAACTTCGACGTCCAATCCACGGATCACTATCGTCCGGCGCGACACACCTCGGCGCTACGGGTCGCAGTCTGAGGGCTGAGAGCAGCTCCGCCGCGCGAGCTGACCGAGGAGGCCGTGGTGCCCCCGTTGCGTCCCCCGGCCGGACCTTGTACCGTACGCCCCCATGAGCGACGGGCACCACCAGCACTCCCATCCGCGCGACCCTCAGGCCATCGACCTCAAAGCCCGGCGGCGGGTGGAGGTGCGCCGGGTCGACGAGTGCGGCTCGCTCGACGAGGTCTTCCTGCACTGCCTGCCGGCCTTCGGCGGCGCCTACCTGCGGCGGCTCTATACGATCCTCGACGCCGCGGTCGGCGAAGGGTGCCCGCTGACGCTCGCCATCGCCGGGCCGGTGACGGTCTCGGGCCAGCATCAAGCGTGGCTCATCCCGCTGCTCGAAAGCGGCTGGGTCGCCTACTTGAGCACCACGGACGCGGTCTGCTATCACGACGGCCACCGCAGCCTCGACGAGCATCGCGAGGGGCCGATCTTCGAGGTTCCCATCTTCGGCGACGACGGCGCGCTGCGCGACGAGCACACCATCCGCGTCACCGACATGGCGTTCGACGAGGACGTGCTCTTTCAGCAGGACCGGTTCATGACCGCCTGCCTGCTGCGCCCCGAGCTTCAGAAGACCATGGCGGGCACCGAGCTGCGCTATCTCCTGGGCCGCATCTACGCCGCCCAGGAGGCGCAGAACGGCGTGGCGCCGGGGCTCCTCGCCACCTGCCAGCGGCTGGCCATCCCCGTCCTGGTGGGTGCGCCGGGGGACGGCAGCCTGTTCCTCAATTCGATGAAGCTGTGGGCCATGAAGCAGGCCGGGCTGATCGAGAAATACGAGTTCGCCCTCGACCTCCACGCCGAGGTCTTCGAGTCGTGCGCCTATCATTATTGGGGGCTGTTCGAAAGCCCGGCGCGCTCGCTCGCCACCCTCATCCTGGGCGGCGGCGTGCCGAAGAACTTCAATTTACAGCCGGAGCCGGCCCTGGGGCAGATCCTGGGATTGGAAAACGTCAGCGGCTACCGTTTCGACGTGCAGATCGTCACCGCGCCGGTGACCGAAGGGTCGCTCTCCTCCTGTCCGCCGGCCGAGGCCGTGACCTGGGGGAAGGTGGACCGCGACACCTACCAGCAGACGACCGAGAGCGTGCAGTCCGACTACTCCATGCTCATGCCGTTCCTGGTCAAGGCGCTGCTCGACAACCGCGAGCGCTACGCGCAACGGGCGGCGGAGATCGGCGAGGAGGCGCTCTACACCCAAGAGCCCAAGGCCCGTGGCTACCTGCGCCCCCGCGAGGGATACCGCCTCTACGACGCCCGCGAGCGCCTGGTCGCCGAGCTGGCACGCCAGGTGAAGGAGAACGGCGAGTGGCTGCGGAAGACCCTTCGCTACCCCCTGGCCGTGGACGGCCCCCGTGGAAAGAGTTGAAAGAGAGAGTGTGAAGAGATGAGCAAGACCACCATCACCCTGATCCCAGGCGACGGGATCGGTCCGGAAGTCAGCGACGCCACCGTCCGCGTGCTCGATGCCGCGGGCGCCAATCTGGAGTGGGAGCGCCACATCGCTGGCAAAGAGGCCGTGGAAAAGTACAAGAATCCACTGCCGCCCGAGGTCCTGGAATCGATCAAGCGCAACCGCGTGGCCTTGAAGGGACCTGTCACCACCGAGGTGGGAGGCGGCTTCAAGTCGATCAACGTGCAGCTTCGCCAGGCGCTGGAGCTTTACGCCAACCTGCGTCCCTCGCGCTCGCTGCCCAGTATCCCCAGCCGTTTCGAGGGGGTGGACATCGTGGTGGTGCGGGAGAACACGGAGGACCTCTACGCGGGCCTTGAGCATACGGTGGTGCCAGGGGTGGTGGAGAGCATCAAGATCATTACCGAAAAGGCTTCGCTACGCATCGCCCGCTTCGCCTACGACTACGCCCGCCGCCACGGCCGCAAGCGGGTGACGGCGGTGCACAAGGCCAACATCATGAAGCTCTCGGACGGCTTGTTCCTCGACTGCGTCCGCCGCGTGGCCCAGGAGTATCCGGAGATCCAGTCGGACGACAAGATCGTGGACAACATGTGCATGCAGCTCGTCATGCGTCCCGAGGAGTGGGACGTGCTGCTGCTCGAAAACCTTTATGGCGACATCGTCTCGGACCTCTGCGCCGGCCTCGTGGGAGGCCTGGGCGTGGTGCCCGGGGCCAACATCGGCCTCGAGGCGGCGGTCTTCGAAGCCGTCCACGGCAGCGCGCCGGACATCGCCGGCAAGGACCTCGCGAATCCGCTGGCGCTCATCCGTTCCGGGATCCTGATGCTCTACCACCTGGGGAAGGACGAAGCGGCCGAACGCATCCGCCGCGCCCTGCGCGACGTGGTGGTCAACCAGAAGATCCGCACCCACGACCTCGAGGGAGAGGCCACCACGACGCAGTTCACGGACGCGATCGTGCGGGCTCTGGAGGCGGGGGTGTAGGGGCCGCCCGCCCAAGACCCTCATCCCCTGCCCCTTCTCCCGCCCCCTCACCGGGAGAAGGGGTCCCGGTTGGTGCGGTCTGGCTGTAATTCCTCGTCCTTGTTGTCCCTGCCGTCCTTTGGGTCCTTTTCTTGGCTGTTCTCCCTCTTCTCCCGGTGAGGGGGGAGGCGAGGGGGCGGGAGAAGAGGGCCGGGGTGATGAGGGTCTTGGGAGGGGGAGCGCTGAGTCAGCAAGGGTAGCACCTAGGGTGATGAGGGTCTTGGGCGGGCGGCGGAAACGCTTCGGCTAGAATAACCCCCATGACCGCCACCTTCACCACCCCCGCCACCTTCCCCTCCGTCTGTCCCCTCGACTGCCCGGACGCCTGCAGCCTGGAGGTGCGGGTGGAGGACGGGCGGGTGGTGAAGGTGGACGGCACTCGTCTCAATCCCCTCACGGACGGCTACATCTGCTCCAAGGTGCGGCGCCTGCCGGAGCACCTTTATGGGGAGGACCGGATCCTCTATCCCGCCCGGCGCGTGGGGCCGAAAGGATCGGGCCAGTTTGTCCGCATCTCGTGGGACGAGGCCTTCGACCTCGCGGCCGCGAAGATGCGCGAGGCCAAGGAGCGGCACGGCGGCGAGGCGATCCTGCCGTTCTCTTATGGCGGCTCGAACGGCCTCCTGACCCAGGACACCACGGACGCGCGCCTCTTCTACCGGCTGGGCGCCTCGCGGCTCGCCCGCACCGTCTGCGCCGCGGCCACGGGACGGGCGGCCGCGGGGCTCTATGGCAAGATGGCGGGCGTGGCCTTCCAGGACTTCCCGCACGCCAAGCTGATCGTGCTCTGGGGGGTGAACCCCTCGGCTTCGGGCATCCACCTCGTGCCCATCCTCCAGGAGGCGCAGCGCCAGGGGACGCGGCTGGTGGTGATCGATCCCCGGCGGACGAACCTGGCGAAGAAGGCGGATTTCCATCTCGCGCCGCGGCCGGGCACGGACCTCCCCCTGGCCCTGGCGGTGATCCGCTGGCTCTTCGACTCGGGCCATGCTGATCTCGATTTCCTCGCCGCTCATGCCACCGGCGGTGACGAGCTGCGCCGGCGGGCCGAGCCGTGGACCTTCGCGCGGGCCGCGGCGGCCACGGGCATACCGGCGGCGGAGATCGAAAGCTTTGCCCGTCTCTATGGCGAATCGTCCCCCGCCGTGATCCGCTGCGGCTGGGGGCTGGAGCGCAACCGCAATGGCGGCTCGGCAGTGGCGGCCGTGCTGGCCCTCCCCGCCGTGGGCGGCAAGTTCGGGGTGCGGGGCGGCGGCTACGTGCTCAGCAACTCCGGCGCCTTCGCCTTCGATCGCAGCGAGGCGATCGGCGCGCCGGAGCCCGCGACCCGTACGATCAACATGAACCGCCTCGGCGAGGTGCTGCTGGAGCGGCACGATCCGCCGGTCACCGTCCTCTTCTCCTACAACTGCAATCCGCTGGCGACCATGCCGAACCAGGAGAAAGTGCGGCGCGGCCTGGCGCGGGAGGACCTCTTCACCATCGTCTTCGACCAGGTGTGGACGGACACGGCGCACTGGGCCGACCTGGTGCTCCCCGCCACCCACTTCCTGGAGCACGAGGAGCTTTCCCGCGGCTACGGCGCGCTGGTGCTCCAGCGAGGGACGGCCGTGGCGGCTCCCGCGGGAGAGGCACGCTCGAACGTGGAGGTCTTCGCCGAGCTCGGCCGGCGGCTGGGGCTCGCCCGTCCGGGAGATCCGGAGACGGCGGACGAATTGGCCGCGGCCCTGCTGCGGCGCTCCGAACGGATGCGCACGGAGCTGGAGCGGGACGGCATCGCCTCGCCCGATTGCGGGCCGGCACCCATTCAGTTCGGGGACTCCTTCCCGCTGACGCCGGACCGCAAGGCCCATCTCGTCCCCGAAGCGCTGGACCGCGAGGCGCCGCACGGCCTCTATTTCTTCCAGGAAGAGCCGGCGAGCGACCGCTATCCGCTCGCCCTCATCTCGCCGGCCACGAACCGGACGATCAGCTCCACCTTCGGCCAGCTCAACCGTAAGAAGACGCCGCTGGAGATCCACCCCGCCGACGCGGCAAGCCGGGGGATCGCCCAGGGCGATGCCGTGCGAGTGTGGAACGACCTTGGCGAGGTGCGGGTGACCGCGCGGCTCAACCCCGACATGAAGCCGGGGGTCGTCCTCCTCCCCAAGGGGATGTGGAACCGCCACACCTTCTCGGGCAATACCGGGAACGCCCTGGCACCCGATACCTACACGGACCTCGGCCAGGGGGCGTGCTTCAACGATGCGCGGGTGGAAGTGACGCCAGCGGACGACTACCCCGGGAAGAGCGTTTCGGAGTAGGTGGCGAAATCCTCTCACTCGAGCTGCCTGGCCCCCGGTGGGTTCGGCCCGCCGTTTGCAGGGACCTGAGGCTGGCGCCACGGTTGCGCCGACAACCCCCTCTGGACGCTTCGCGGCCCCGAAGGAGCGTTCGGGATTGCCACCCGGGGCCTTCAGGAGAAACCATGAAACGACAACTGGCTCTGCTGCTTACGCTTATGGTTCTGGGAATCGCTCCTTTGTCCGCGCAACGTGGCCCTGGGCAACGCGGCGCGGAGCAGCATGCTCGACCCCGTGCCAACCAGGGCCACCCTCCGCCGCCCCCTTCGGCGCGGAGAGGCCAGGGCATCCAGCCCGAGGCGGAGCGCTTCGACGGCGGGCGCTCGAACGCCATTCCGCACGTCAACCACGACCGTTGGTATGGCCACGACCGGCCGGACGATCCGCGCTTTCATCAGCCGCGGGCGTTCGAGCACGGCCGCTTTGCACACGTCGGCCCGTCCTTTCGCTATGAAGTCACCCGCTTCGACCGCGAGCACCACCGTTTCTGGCTGGGCAGCTCCGTTTTCCTGGTGGCTGACTGGGACTGGCCACTTGCCGTTGACTGGTGCTGGGATTGCGGCGACGACTTCGTGGTCTACGACGACCCGGATCATCCCGGCTGGTATCTGCTCTACAACCTTCACACGGGCGGGTACGTGCACGTCCAGTACGGAGGGTAGAGAGGAGGAGCAGAGGCGTCAGCGATCGGGTCTGGCGGCCCGCTCTGGTCTGATCCTCCTGACGTCCGGGGCCCCGGCTCAATCGAAAGTGCCGAGCTCGCCGGCCTCCGCCAATCGCGCGGCCTGCGTCAGGAGGTAATTCCGTTCCGGAAGGCTCGTCGTCCGTCCAGCCGCGGTCCGGTAGTGCGCAATGGCGGCCTGAGGATCTCCAGCCAACTCCAGCAGGTGGGCGCGGACGGCGTCGAGGCGATGATGGCCGGCCAGCCGTTCATCGGCATCGAGCGCCTTCAGAAGCTCGAGTCCGGCTGCCGGGCCGTGCACCATCGCCGTGGCGATCGCATGATTGAGCGTCACCATGGGATTGTCGGACATGCGCTTGAGCACGCCATAGAGGGCGAGGATCTGCGGCCAGTCCGTGTCCGCGGCGCGCGCGGCTTCGTCGTGAACCGCCGCGATCGCGGCCTGGAGCTGATACTCGCCGATCGACCCCTGCGACAGGGTCGCGGTGACCAGCGCGATGCCCTCGGCGATGGCGTCTCGATCCCACAGGCTTCGGTCCTGCTCGGTGAGCGGGATCAATTCGCCGTTCTCGCCGGTGCGTGCCGGGCGCCGGGCATCGGTCAGCAGCATCAGCGCCAGCAGTCCGCCGACCTCGCCGTCGCCGGGCAGCAGGTTGTGCACGGCGCGGGTCAAACGGATCGCTTCGTTCGACAGATCGGTGCGCTGCAGCTCGGGGCCGGCGCTGCTCGTGTAGCCCTCACTGAAGATCAGGTAGAGCACGTGCAGCACCGCGCGGAGCCTGTGCACCCGTTCCTGGCTGGTGGGCAAGACGAAGGGCACACCGGAAGCCTTGATGGTCTGCTTGGCGCGGCTGATCCGTTGCGCCATGGTCGCCTC
>DASUEN010000087.1:0-27195 GCA_036275055.1 Thermoanaerobaculia bacterium | reverse complement strand
GGGCATAGGCGCTAACTTAGCGGGGAGCGCCGCCCCCCAAGACCCTCATCACCCCGGCCCTCTTCTCCCGCCCCCTCCCAGCCCCCTCACCGGGAGAAGAGGGAGCCCCCACCCAACAGCAAGAACGGCTCGGCCAGGTTCCCCTCTCCCGGGGAGGGGGATGGGGTGGTCGGGAGAGGGGCAGGGGTGAGGGTCTTGGGCGGGGGCGCTCTCCGCAAAGTTAGCGCCTATGCCCTCCCCGGGAGAGGGGTCCCTGGTCGGGGCGGTCTTGCTGTTCGTCCCTGGTGTCCCTGGTGTCCCTGCTGTCCCTGTCGTCCTTTTTTGGCTGTTCTCCCTCTTGCGATAGACTCCCTCCCAGGAATCCCCATGGCGAAACCCTTCCTCACCGGCGAGTCCAAGGCGGCATTCTCCGACGCCGTGCGCACCGTGGAGCAGGCGAGCAGCGCCGAGCTGGTGGTGGCCGTCCGGCAGCGCTCGGGAAGCTCGCTCCAGGTGGAGCTGACCGTGGGCATCCTGGTGGGGCTGGCAGCTCTGGCCGTCCTGCTCTACTCGCCCTCGGACTTCGGCTTGACCTGGTTCCTGGTGGACCCGGTCGTGGCCGGGGCCCTGGCGGCGCTCGCCTTCTCCCGCAGCCCCCTGCTCCACCGGGCTTTCACCCGGCGCACGGTGCGGCGAGCCCAGGTGGAGACGGCGGCCCGGTCGGCCTTCGTCGAGCGGCGGGTGCACAGCACCTCCGGCAGGACGGGCATCCTTCTCTACGTCTCCCTGCTGGAGCGGGAAGCCGTCCTGGTCGTCGACCTGGCCGTGGAAGCCTTGGCCGCCACGGAGGCGTGGCGCGCCGCGGCGGGGGAAATCGAGAGCGCCGTGCGGCGCGGCGCCTCCGGCGTCGAAGTGGCGGCGAAGGTGAGCGGTCTGGCGGCCGTGCTGGGACCGGTCCTGCCGCGGAGCGAAAACGACGTGGACGAGCTTCCCAACGAGGTGTGCTGACGGTGCCGGTGCTGCCGATGAAAATTCGCCGCCTTTCCCGGGTTCTGCCCGGTCTCGCCTTCCTGGCGCTCCTCTTCCTCCCGGTCGTGGCGTTCGGCCGGCCCGGCGGGGGCCAGAGCTATTCCGGCGGCAGTCATGGCGGCAGCGGGGGCGGGGGTGGCGGCGGGGGCTGCATCGTCCTTTTGTTCCAGCTCTGGATCAATTTGGTCTTCCGACACCCGCTGATCGGCATCCCGCTGACGATCATCGGCATCGTGGCCTTCCTCTCCTATCAGAAAAGAAAGGCGGCGGCAGGTTCTCAAGGCTGGAATTCGGCTCCGGTCCCCACGCCTGGGGCCTACCAGGCCCCGGCCGCGCGGGCATCGCGCGATCTCGACGACGTTCGCCAGCTCGATCCGGAGTTCTCGGTCGTCCTGTTCCAGGACTTCGCCTATGCCCTCTACGCCAAGGCTCACGAGGCGCGCTCCAACCCGCGGGACCTGGAATCGCTGTCGCCCTATCTCGCTCAGGCGGCCCGCGACCAGCTCGCGAAACGGCAACCCGTGGGGGCGCCGGTCTCAGGCGTCGTGATCGGCGCCATGCGGGTGGTGCAACTCTCGATCCCGAGTACCGCGACGGCGGGAACGCCCCAGCCCCAGGTGGTGGTAGTGCTCGAATTCGAAGCCAACATGACGGTGGGGACGGCGGGCGCGGAGCAGACGCACTACCTTCGCGAGCGTTGGCGGCTGGTGCGCGACGCCGGCGTGCAGAGCAAGCCCCCCGAGCAGGTGGGGACGTTCCACTGCCCCAACTGCGGCGCGCCGTTCGGTCCCGAGGGGGGCGACCGCTGCGAGTACTGCGGCCAGGTGGTCTCCGGCGGCCGGTTCGACTGGAGCGTGACCACGATCGACCTCCTCCAACTCGAAGAGCGGCCCCCGGCGCTCACCTCCGACGTCCAGGAGATGGGGACGGACTTGCCGACGATCCTCCACCCGCAGCTCAACGCCCGCTGGGCGGAGCTGGTGCGGGACGATCCGGGTGTCACTCAAGAAGCCCTGGCCGCCCGCTTCAAGGTGATCTACGACGAGCTCAACGCCGCCTGGACTCGGGGCGACCTCGGGACCGCGCGTCCCTACGTTTCCGACGGGCTCTTCGACTACTTGCAATACTGGGTGACGGCCTACCAGACGCAGGGGCTGCGCAACGTGCTCGAAGGCATGCGAATCGTGCAGTGGAAGGCGGTGAAGATCATCCGCGACCGCCACTACGACTCGCTGACCATCCGCCTTTGGGGAACGGGGCACGACACCACCGTTCGCCAGGCCACGGGGCAACTGGTCAGCGGCGATCCCAAGCGCGACCGTTTCTACTCGGAATACTGGACCCTGATCCGCGGCGCCGGGGTGAAGGGGGCGCCGCGCGCCGACAAGACCTGCCCCAACTGCGGCGCGCCCCTCAACGTCAACATGGCCGGCGAGTGCGAGCACTGCGGCGCCAAGATCACCAGCGGCGCCTTCGACTGGGTGCTCTCCACCATCGAGCAGGACGACTCCTATACGGGGTAGCCTCTTCTCTCAGACCGCCAGGTCGTCCAGGGATTTGCCCGCCGCGAGGGCATCGTTGACCCAGGTTGGGCGCTTGCCGCGTCCCGACCAGGTGAGGCTCGGATTGTCCGGGTTGCGGTATTTGGCCTGCACGACACCACTACCGCCACCGCCTTTTCGCTCCAGACGGACGACCTCCTCGAGCGTCAGGCCGAGGCTGGCCGCGAGCTCGCGCATCTGGCTCAGGACCCGCTCCTTCTCGGCCTCGCGCCGCGCGGTGATCTCGGCCTGGACGTCCTTCGCGAGGGATTCGAGCTCCTCGACCGAGAGCTTGGAAAGGTCGGTGTTGCCGCTGCTCTTCGCCATGGTTCTTCCTCCTCTTTCAGGGAATCGGCGGGGAGTATATCGCTCGCCACGCTCGCCCGGGAGAGCCGGAGATCGCCGCGCCCGTCCGTCTACGAAGGCACCTGTAGAACGGGAGCTCGACCCTTCGGGATGAATTTGCGACGCCGCCAACACCGGCTCCTCTTCTGGACCACCCATCTCCACCGCTGGATGCGGGCGAGCCGGCGGTGGAGATCGGCGGTGTGGCGCTGAGGGGCACCCCGGGACTCGCGACTGGTACAGTTAGGCCGCGAGGAGAGAGCGGTCATGAAAGAGACGAAGCCGGCGAAGGAGACTCTCAAGAAACAGCGCCGCATCGCCGGGAAGCTCGGGGTGCCCGAGATCGAGCGCCACATCTTCCTCTGTTGCGATCCCACCAAGGCCAAGTGCTGCAGCCGCAAGCGCTCCCTCGAAGCCTGGAAGTTCCTCAAGAAGCGCGTCAAAGAGCTGGGGCTCGCCAAAGCCGGCGTCCACCCCTCGCGTGCCAACTGCCTGGACATCTGCCTGGGCGGCCCCATCGCCGTCGTCTATCCCGACGGCACCTGGTACGGCCACTGCGACCCGCCGGTGCTGGAGCGCATCCTCAAGGAGCACCTCCTGGGCGGCGAGGTGGTGAAGGAGTATTTGATCGCGGTGCGGCGGCTGGGCGGGACGGAATGAGCCCTAACCGCCGGTCGTTCACGCGGCCTGTGGATGTCCCGCGCTGCCTCGTCTCCGCACTCCTTCCTTATATAGGTCCACCGCGCTCAAAGGAGACTGACATGCGCACCGTCCTCGTTCTGCTGTTTCTGAGTTTGCTCACTGGGCTGTCCGTCGCGCCCCACCGGCCGCACATCGTGACCAAGGTCCTTTGCTGTGGCCCCAACCCTCAGCCCGCGTTCTGTCCCCCGCATGCCTGTTGAGGTTCCGGCAGGCCGCCAAACAAACACGGGACACCAGGGACTTCAGGGACGGGGAGGCCCCCTTCTTGCCTTTCGTCCCTGTTGTCTCTGCAGTCCCCTTCAGTCCCTGGTTCCCGCGGCGCCAGCCAGCTTCCTACACCGCAAACCGCACGCTGTACACCGCGCCGCTTCGAGGTCCTTACGCGCCCCTGTCCATTCCCCTTCCCCTCTCCCACCCTCGCGAAATGTGCTGCAAAGTTGGCGAATTTCGGCCTGGGCTCGCGAAGTTTGCTGCAAATCTCGCGAGCCCCGGTCCAAAATTCGCGAGCCGCGAGGCGGGGCTCGCATTGCCCGGTCCGCGCTTCACGAATTCTCGTGAAAATCCGCGAGCTTTGTTGCAAACTTCGCGAGTTTTGCGGCTGGGCAAGCGAATTTCGCAGCAAACTTCGCGAGTTTTGCAGCAGGGAATGGGACCCCGGAACCGCGGCAGGGGCTCTGGCAACCGGAGATGGAGAAGCCGGAACGAAAGCTCGCGAGCCCGGAAGCCGGGGCCGCCGTCGCGATTCCGCAGGGCGTCTCCCTTCTGGCGCGGCTTCATTCCTCCGCCCAATCGCGAGGCCGTAGAAACTCTTCGTACAGCCGGGCTTCGGGCGATCCGGGCTCAGGGCTCCAATCGTAGCGCCAGCGGACTAGCGGCGGCAGCGACATGAGGATCGACTCCGTGCGCCCGCCCGACTGGAGACCGAAGAGCGTCCCCCGGTCCCAGACGAGGTTGAACTCCACGTAGCGTCCCCGCCGGTAGAGCTGGAAATCCCGCTCGCGATCACCGTAGGGGGTGTCCTTCCTGCGCCGGACGATCGGCAGGTAGGCCTCCAGGAGATGGTCGCCGACGCTCTGCTGCATCGCGAAGCAGCGCTCGAAGCCCCATTCGTTGAGATCGTCGAAGAAGATCCCCCCGATTCCCCGCGGCTCCTTGCGGTGGCGAAGGTAGAAGTATTCGTCGCACCACTTCTTGTAGCGGGGGTAGACCTCGGGTCCGAACGGCGCGCAGGCCTCCCGGGCGACGCGGTGCCAATGGCTGGCGTCCTCCTCGAAGCCGTAGTAGGGGGTGAGGTCGAAGCCGCCGCCGAACCACCAGACGGGCTCCTCCACCTCCTTCTCGGCAATGAAGAAGCGGACGTTCATGTGCGTCGTGGGCACGTAGGGATTGCGCGGATGGAAGACGAGAGAGACGCCGAGGGCCTGAAAGCTCCGCCCCGCAAGCTCCGGCCGGTGGACGGTGGCCGACGGAGGCAGGGCCGGGCCGAAAACGTGGGAGTAGCCGATCCCCGCCTGCTCGAAAACCGCGCCGCCGCTCAGAATCCGCGACCGGCCGCCCCCACCCTCCGGCCGTTCCCACGAATCCTCGCGAAAACGCTCCGCGCCATCCTCCGCCTCGATGGCCGCGGAGATGCGGTCCTGGAGGGCGAGGAGGTAGGTGCTGACGGCGGCAAAATCAGCCATAAGTCAGTCACCTTCTCCGAAGTAGAAGAGATTCGTGGGTGAATCCAAGGCGATCCGGAGGCGGTCGAGGAGCCCAACGTAGCCCAGAAACGTCGTGCCCTTCCAATCCGGCGAAACGAAAAAGGTCGCATCGAGATCAAGAGACGTCCCCTCATCCGCTACCAGAGTGAGGGGAATACGGATGAGCTGACCGGCGATGGTGCCGAGACGAGTGCTGATCCGCGTCCGTTGTCCCGCCAAGTCGAAGAGACCCAGCGCTTCGGCAACGTCTGGCTCAAGCGTGGAGTACGCCGCCCCAGTATCGACTTGGGCCATGACGGTGTCCTTGATTCCGGGAAACGCGACCTTCACGAAGACCTTGGCCGTCGGTTCCCGAAACCTCGGGTGCTGATCGAGGAATCGGGACCGACCAGAGGTGAACCGCTGGCCATCCAGGATGAGCATTTTCTAGACGAGATGATGGATCAGAGGCCGCCGGTCGAACTGCATCTGGTCGATTTGCCCAAGCAACTCCCTGAGGGAGTCGGAGGAAGCGACGAGTCTTTCTTCCACGAGAGCCACCCACTTCCCTTGATGGCTGGCGGCGTGCATCTTGATCCAGCGGAACTCCGGACTGCGGTCTACGTCTCTGCGTTCGCTCTGCTTGACACGCGGAGGAGAGAGGATTTCCCGGATCTTCGACTCCGCTGGAACGAGCTCGCCCGCGGAGTCCAGAAGCTGGCGCGCCTCGAAGATCTCTCCCTGCTCGACGAGAGACCGAATCCTGTCCTCGACGTTGAGGCTCTCGCGGGGATGGGGCTTAAGGGACGAGCTCATGCCTCTATCCTACCCCGAGTCTGTAAAGCGTCCTACTCCGCCCTTGGAAGGATGGTCTCACCTTGACCCTACGCCGCAGCGATGGAGAGATAACCAAAACGATGGAGATAATGAGAGCCGACTCTCCGGAACCAGAACGGAACCTTGGGATGGCGGCCACGCAGGCGATGGGCGGCAGCGACCTCGTCCTTGCCGATCTCATAATCGCCCGTCTCGACCTCAATGGCCACGACTTTCCAGTCGTCCTCGGGAAGCAACCTTGGAAGGATGTCGCGCTCGTAGATCTCTTCGCCACGCCGGGCGAACTCTTTGGCTTCGGGTGTCGGTAGCGGAATCGCGCTCATTGTCGCGAGCATACGCCACGACAGGCGTGAACGGAAGTGTCCTACTCCCCCTCCGACCGAATCGGAAACAGCTCGGCCTGCCGGCCGTCGCTCGGGGTGACGGCGACGCGGTAGTCGCCCGTCCAGCAGGCGGTGCAGTAGCTGTCGCGGGGACCGGTGACGGCGGAGAGCATGCCGTCCAGGGAGAGGTAGGCGAGGCTGTCCGCCTCGATGTAGTCGCGGATCTCGTCGAGCGACTTGCGGGCCGCGATCAGCTCGTCGCGGCAGGGAGTGTCGATGCCGTAGTGGCAGGGCCACTCGGTGGGCGGGGCGGAGATGCGGACATGGACCTCGGCCGCGCCGCCCTCGCGGACCATGCGCACGATCTTGCGCGAGGTGGTGCCGCGGACGATCGAGTCGTCCACCAGCACCACCCGGCGGCCGGTGAGCAGCTCGCGGATCGGGTTGAGCTTGATCTTCACTCCGAAGTTGCGGATCGACTGCTTGGGCTCGATGAACGTGCGCCCCACGTAGTGGTTGCGGGTGAGCCCGAACTCCAGGGGGAGGCCGCTCTCGCGGCCGTATCCGATGGCGGCGTAGAGGCCGCTGTCCGGCACCGGGACGACGATGTCCGCCGCGGCCGGGGCCTCGCGGGCGAGCCGCGCCCCCATGCGCAGGCGCGTCTGGGCCACCGAGTCGCCGAAGACGCGACTGTCCGGCCGGGCGAAGTAGACGTGCTCGAAGATGCAGCGGGTGGGCTCGACGGGCTGCGGCAGGTGATAGCTCTCCACCCGCCGGTCCCGCGCCACCACCACCTCGCCGGGCTCCAGCTCGCGCACCAGGCGCGCTCCCAGCAAGTCGAAGGCACAGCTTTCGGAGGCGAAGCAGGGGCAGCCGTCGAGATCGCCCAGGAGGAGCGGGCGGAAGCCGTTCGGATCGCGCGCCGCGATCAGGCAGCGGTCGGTGATGAGGAGCAGCGAGTAGGCGCCCCGCACCTCTCCCAGCGCCACCATGAAGGACTCGACCAGGTCCTGCCGCGGATTGCGCGCCATCAGGTGGAGGATGACCTCGGTGTCGCTGGTGGTCTGGAAGATCGAGCCTTCGAGCTCCAGGCGCTCCCGGATCTCGGCGGGATTGACCAGGTTGCCGTTGTGGACGATGCCGACCGGCCCCATGGAGGTCTTGACCACGATCGGCTGGGCGTTGGCGACGACACTCGACCCGGCCGTCGAGTAGCGGGTGTGGCCGAGGGCGCGGCGCCCCGGCAGGCGGGCGATGACCTTCTCTTTGAAGATGTCGGAGACGTGCCCCATCCCACGCTCGAGGTGGAGCTGGGCGCCATCCCACGAGACGATGCCGGCGCTCTCCTGCCCCCGGTGCTGCAGGGCGTAGAGACCGAGGTAGGTCAGGTTCGAGGCGTCGTTACAGCCGTCGATGCCGAAGATCCCGCACATAGCTCCTCAAGCAACGAAAGAGACCCCTGCGAAATTCTCTTACAACCCCAAGGCTTTGGGCAGCGCCGTCGACCAGATCTCGTGCAGCCGGGCGACCGGAGCGGTGAGGATCTCGCCGCCGCTGCGAACTTCGAGATCGGAGCCGCCCGTCTCGCCGATCTCCCGCGCCGGCACGCCGGCCTCCTCGGCCGCCCTGAGGACCCGGTCCAGGGACCCGGCCGCACAGGCTACGAGCGCCCTCCCTTGAGTCTCCGAGAACAGGTCCGCTCCGGCCATTGGCACCTCCACCCGGGCGCCCATGGGCCGGCGGCCGAAGCAGGCCTCGGCCAGGGAGAGGAGGAAGCCGCCCTCGGAGAGGTCGTGCGCCATGCGGATCAGCCCGCGGGCGACGAGGCTCCGCAGCAGGCGGGCGAGGCGGAGCTCGGCTCCCAGGTCCACCTCCGGCGGCCGCCCCTGCTCCAGACCGTGGAGGAGCCGGAGGTAGGCCGCGCCGCCGAACTCGGCGCGGTCCTCCCCCAAGAGGACGATGCGGTCCCCCTCGCGCTGGAACCAGGAATCGGGCAGGTTCGAGAGGTCGGGGATCACCCCCACCATGGCGACCGCCGGGGTGGGGTAGATCGACTCCCCCTCGGTCTCGTTGTAGAAGGAGACGTTGCCCGAGATGACCGGCACGGCGAGCGCGAGGCAGGCCTCGGACATGCCGCGGACGGCCTCGCGAAACTGCCAGGAGATCTCCGGCCGCTCCGGGTTGCCGAAGTTGAGGCAGTCCGTGAGCCCCACCGGCTCGGCGCCCACGCAGGCGAGGTTGCGCACCGCCTCGGCCACGGCCTGGGCACCCCCCCGCCGGGGATCGGTATAGCAGTAGACGGGGTTGACGTCGCACGTCATGGCGAGCCCCGAGGGCGTGCCCTTGAGGAGGAGCACCGCGGCGTCGCCGCCCGGACCGTGGACGGTGTTGGTGCGCACCGTGTGGTCGTACTGCTGCCAGATCCACCGCTTGCTGGCGAATTCCGGAGTCGCGAGGAGGTCCGAGAGCGCCTGCCGGGGATCCGCCGGCTGCGGCACCTCGGGTGCCTGCCAGCGCGCGGCGAGGTCCGCGGGCTCGGCCACGGGCCGCCGGTAGACGGGGGCCTCCTCGGTCAGCGGCTGGATGGGGATGTCCGCGGCCGTCTCGCCGTGCCAGGTGAGGAGGGCACGGCCGGTCGCGGTGATCTCGCCGATCGTCGCCACCTCCAGCCCCCAGCGGCGGAAGACCTTCTCGACTTCCTCTTCCCGCCCCTTCTTCGCCACCAGCACCATGCGCTCCTGCGATTCGGAGAGCATCATCTCGTAGGGTGTCAGCCCCGGCTGGCGCAGGGGAACTTGGTCGAGGTCGAGATGGAGGCCGGTGCCGCCCCGGCCCGCCATCTCGAAGGTCGAGCTGGTGAGGCCGGCGGCGCCCATGTCCTGAATGGCCACGATGGCGCCGGTACGCATGGCTTCCAGGCACGCTTCGAGAAGGATCTTCTCGGTGAAGGGATCGCCCACCTGGACGGTCGGCCGCTTCTGCTCGCTCTCCTTGTCGAACGACTCGGAGGCCATGGTGGCGCCATGGATGCCGTCGCGCCCGGTGCGGCTCCCCACGTAGAGGACGGGGTTGCCGGCGCCGCTCGCGCGGGCATGGAAGATGCGGTCGCGCCGGGCGATCCCGAGGGCGAAAGCGTTGACCAGGATGTTGCCGTTGTAGCAGCGGTGGAAGCCCGTCTCCCCGCCCACGGTGGGGATGCCGACGCAGTTGCCGTAACCGCCGATCCCCCGCACCACGCCGTCGATCAGGAAGCGCATGCGGGGAGCGTCGATCTCGCCGAAGCGCAGGGCGTCCATGCAGGCGATGGGGCGCGCCCCCATGGTGAAGACGTCGCGCAGGATGCCGCCGACGCCGGTCATCGACCCCTGGTAGGGCTCGATGAAGCTCGGATGGTTGTGCGACTCCATCTTGAAGACAGCCACCCAGCCGTGGCCGATGTCCACCACCCCGGCGTTCTCGCCCGGCCCCTGGAGGACGTGCGGCCCCTCGGTGGGGAATTCCTTCAAGTAGATCTTGGACGACTTGTAAGAGCAGTGCTCGCTCCACAGGGCGGAGGTGATGCCGAGCTCCGTCCAGGTGGGCTCGCGGCCGAGGATCTTCCGCAGGCGCTCGAACTCCTCCCCGGTGAGGCCGATCGAACGCGCGGTCTCGGCATTGACCGCCGGCTCCGACGTTTCCTGATGCACCATCACCGCGCGGCCCCCACCAGGGCGGCTTCGACGGCGCCGGCGAAGAGGGCCAGGCCGTCGGTGTTCCCCAGCACGGCCTCGGAGCAGCGCTCGGGGTGGGGCATCAGGCCGAGGACGTTGCCGCCGGCGTTGACGATCCCCCCGATGTTGCGCGCCGCGCCGTTGGGATTGCTCCCGGGGGTGACGCGGCCGTCCGGCTCGCAGTAGCGAAAGACCACCTGGCCGCCCGCCTCCAGAGCGTCGAGCCGCGGGGCTGAGTCCTCGTAGTTCCCTTCGGAGTGGGCGATGGGGAGGCGCAGCACCTGCCCTGTCCTGAGCTTGCGGGTGAACGGCAGGTCCGTGCGCTCGGTCCGCAGGTGAACGTCGAGGCACTGGAAGCGCAGGTTCTCGTTGCGCCGCATGGCGCCCGGGAGGAGCCCAGCTTCGAGCAGCACCTGGAAGCCGTTGCAGATCCCCAGCACCAGGCCGCCGGCCTCGGCGTGCCGCTTGACGGCGCCCATCACCGGCGACAGGGCGGCGAGGGCGCCCGCCCGCAGGTAGTCCCCGTAAGCGAAGCCGCCGGGGAGGACGATCAGCTCGCACCCCTGGAGCGAGTCGTCCTGGTGCCAGAGGAAGGTGACCTCCTGCTCCAGCACGTGCTTCAGGACGTGGTAGACGTCGTGGTCGCAGTTGCTGCCGGGGAAGACGACGACGCCGCACTTCATGGCCGGACTCCCTCGCTCCCGGCGAGGAGCTCGACCGAGTAGTCCTCGACCACGGTGTTGGCCAAGAGCTTCTCGCACATGTCGCGGAGCTGGCGGTCGGCGGCCTGAGGGTCTTCCGTGCCCAGCTCGATCTCGAAGCTCTTGCCGGCGCGCACGTCCGCCACCCCCGGAAAGCCGACGCGGGAGAGCGCGTCGCGGATCGCCTTGCCCTGCGGGTCGAGGATCTCGCGGCGCGGATAGACCGTCACTCTTGCCTTCATGATCTCAAGGGACCTCCATCCACGGCGTGGGGTGGAACTGCTCGGTCACCGCCAGGCGGGCGCGGCACCCTTCCCGGTCGAGCACCTCGCCGATCGCCGCCGCCGCCAGGGCGGGCAGGTTGTTGGTGCGGGAGAGATGGTAGAGGGCGACCCAGCTCAGGCGCTCTCCCATCAGCTCGGGGAGGCCCTCCGCGGCCTCCCGGTTCGACAGGTGGCCGTGCCGGCCGGCCACCCGTTGCTTGAGGGTCCACGGGTAGGGGCCGTTGCGCAGCATGTCGAGATCGTGGTTGGTTTCGAGCACCAGGACGTCCAGGTCGCTGAGCCGTCCCCAGGCGAGGCTGGTGCGGCAGCCGATATCGGCCACCAGCCCCAGCCGCCGGCCGCATGGGTCTTCCACCACGAAGCCCACGGGCTCGGCGGCGTCGTGGGGGATGAGGAACGGCTCGAGGACGAACCCTGCCACCTCGCGCGGCTCTCCCGACCTGAGCAACGTCGCGGAGCGCATCCGCTCTTCCCGCAGCCCGGCGCCTTCGAGGGTGCCGGCCGTGGCCAGCACGGGGACCTTGTACCGGCGGGCGAAGCCGTCCGCCCCTTTGCAGTGGTCCTGGTGCTCGTGGGTCAAGACGACGGCGGAGATGGTCTTGGGATCGACGCCGAGGACCGCCATGCGCCGCCCGAGCTCCCGGCAGGAGAAGCCGGCGTCGATCAGGATCCGCTTGCCCGCGGACTCGACCACCACGGCGTTGCCGCCGCTGCCCGAGCCGAGGACGCCGATGCGCAGCGGCGGTCCCGCCCTGCGCGGTGCCGGCGGAAGAGGGGGAAGCGGAGCGGGCACCGCGGCGTCCGCCTCAGCCGCCGGGGGCGCAGCAGGAGCCCAGGTATCGAGGAAGCTTTGCTGCCCGGCTGCTTCGAGGTCCTGCCGCCGCCGGGAGATCCTGTCCAAGGGGAGCACCACCTCCCAGAAAGTACCACATTTTGTGGCTCTCTCTGGAGGGTCAGCTAGAACTTGTATTCCTTGCCCTGCTCCAGGAAGTCGAGGTCGGGGTTGCGGAGCTGCGCGATCTCCTGCTTGATCTTCTCGACGCACGGCGGTTTCAGGTGATGGATCAGGATGGGGACCCGCTTCTGCAGCTTGCGCAGCTCGACCTCCAGGGTGCGGGGGGTGAGGTGGAGGGAGACGTCCGCCACCTGCTGCAGGGAGTTGTCGAAGCTGGTGTCGATGCACAGGGCCTTGAGGTTGGGCGTGCGGTTGGCGATCTCCCAGAAGCGCTGGGTGGGGCCGGTGTCGCTCGACCAGAGGACCGCCGAGCCGTTGGCCTCGATGAGGAAGCCGTGGGTCGGCACCAGGTGGTCCACGGCAATGGGCGTGAACTTGACGCCGTCGATCACCACCGGCACCTCGGTCTCGAGCTCCAGGAAGCGCACCGCCGGCACCAGGTGGTTGGGCAGCCGGGTGAAGTCCGGCCAGGTGGCGTTGTTGAACAGGTACTTGCGCAGGGCGTAGATGGTGGCCGGCGAGGCGTAGATGTCGATCGCCCCCTCGCTCTTGCCGTAGACGTTCTCGATGAAGAACGGCAGCGAGTTGGTGTGGTCCATGTGGGAGTGGCTGAGGAGGATCGTGCGTACCCCCACCTGCCTCTCGATGGAGAGGGCCTGGGAGAGCGAGCCGGCATCGAGCGCAATCGTGCCGTTGATCAGGAGGCACGTCATCCTGCACTCCAGGCTTTCGCCGCCGTAGCCCCCTAGGACCTGGATCAGCATATATAGACAAAGGATTGTATCCCCCGCTTCCCTGGGGGACAAGCGCCTGCCCCTTCCCCTCTCCCGGAAGGGAAAGGGGAAGGAGGTGAAAGTCAGGCCAGGACGGGAGAGGACTCCCTAGAACCGGGTGCCGATCCAGAACTCCGTCGCGAACTTCCCGGAGCTCTTGAGGTCCCACTGGCGCGCGAAGTCCCAGTTGAAGTCGAGCCCCAGGATGCGGGCGGTCAGACCCCAGCCGTAGGAGGCGATGGCGTCCTGCAGCCGCTTGGTGTCGGAGTTGTAGAACCGGAAGGGCTGGATGTCGTGATACCACGCGCCGCCGACGTCCATGAAGATCACGCCGCGGATCCCCTGGAAGGCCAGGACCGGCGTCGCGAGCAGGTCGACCAGCGGGAAGCGGAACTCGAAGTTGGTGAAGAACGCCCGGTCGCCCACCAGGGAGCGGAAGTCGACGCCCCGCACCGTGTCGAGGCCGCCGAAGTAGTAGGGGGTCGGCTGGTTGCCGTTCGACGTGCCGGCAAAGGCGCGGAAGGCGAAGTTGCTGCGGTCGGTGACGCGGAAGTACTGCCGCAGCTCCACGTCCTCGGCAGTGTACTTGGTACCTCCTCCGCCGCTCGCGTCCAGAGCGTAGGAGAGGTTGAGCCGCCAGCGCCTTCCGGAGACGGCGCCGTAGTTGGAAAAGACGGCGGAGTCGCCCACCCAGGCGCCCTGGATCACCGGGAAGTTGTCGCGGAACGTCGGGGTGAAGCCGACGGTGCCATCGTTGTTGACGAAGGGAATGGACTCCTTGCGCCAGAGATAGCCGACCCCCAGCTCCGCCCTCTGGTAGAAGGAGAAGGGATAGGCCACGGAGGCGATGGCGCCGGTCACGGCGTAGTCGGTGCGCCCCTGCGTGGGGTTCAGCAGCGGATCGCCGGTTTGGAAGAACGTCCGGTAGTCGAGGGCCTCGATCTGCCACGTCCAGCGGTGGGAAAGGTCGGCATAGGTGACGTCGAAGTTCGAGAAGCTGTCGATGGCGCTCAGGTTGGCGAAGATCCGGTGGTCGCCCAGGTAGTCGGTGAAGCTGAGCAGGATCCGCCCCTCGTAGCTCTGGTCGCTGTTGACGCCGATGAAGGTCTCGGCGTCCTCCAGGAAGAACTTGCGGCCGCGGTACTTCTCCTTGTTGGCGTCGTCCAGGCTCACCTGGATGTCGGGCTCGAAGTGCGGCAGGTCCTTGGCATTGGAGGGACCCTGGGGGACCTCGACCTTCTGGACCTCCTTGACGGGCTCGTCCGTGTTCGCCACGTAGAGGTCGAAGCTCTGCTTCCAGTAGCCGCCGTAGACGATCCGGTCGGCTCCCTCCGTCTCCTTGAGCACGGTGGGCATGAAGGCGCCGGTGACGACGTCCGTGTACTGGCGCAGGTTGCCGGTCGCGAGGTCGAGGCTGAAGATGTTCTCCGGACCGCTGCGGTCGGAGGTGAAGTAGATCCGCTTGCCGTCGGCGGAGAAGACAGGGTCGTTCTCGTTGGACTGGCCGGTGGTGACCTGGTAGCGCATCGCCGGATTGGCCAGGTCGACGCGGAAGATCTTGTTGTAGCCGGTGCCCACGGTGGAGACGAAGACCAGCGACTTGCCGTCCGGCGAGTAGACGGGAGCGCCGTCGAAGATCTCGTCGTTGGTGACGTTGGTGATCGTCCGCGACTCCAGGTCGAGGGTGAAGATGTCGAACTGGCCGCCGCGCGCGCCGTAGAAGGCGACGGAGCGGCCATCCGGCGAGAAGGCCGGCGAGCCCTGCTGCTCGACGTCGGGCATGTCGATGATGGTCGAGAGCTTGCCCGACAGCACGTCGATCAGCAGCAGGCTGCGCCCCTTCTCCCGCTTGGCGAAGACGGCGATGGTGTTGCCGTCCGGCGAGAAGCCGAGGTCGCGCCCCAGCCGGCGGCCGGTCGACAGCTCCTGGCAGATGAGGTACTGGTAGTCGTGCGAGATCCCCTTGGTGAGGCTGCGCAAGAGGCGCCGTTTGCGGGCGTCGAACAGCACGACGTCGATCTTCCCCTTGTAGCCCGTCAGGGCGGCCACCAGGTCGCCCGAGGGGGAGGCCACCGGCGAGATCGCCTCGCTGCCGCCCGTGCGGTCCTGCTCGACGCGGAAGATCTTGCCGAAATCCGACGGCTCGCCCGTCTGCACGAGCTGCGGCAGGTACTTCTTGCGCAGCCACTTGCGGAACTCGATGTCGAAGTCCTCCGGCTCCATCTTGAAGGTCCGCTTGATGGCCCGGTCCACCCGTGAGCCGATGGTGTTGCGCACCTCGTAGATGAAGTCGAGGAACCCCTCCCGCCCCCACCGCTCCTCGATGAAGTCGAAGACGGCGTGGCCGAAGCGGTAGGCGAAGAATCCCTCGACCTCGCCGCGGGCCACCGACGGGATGCGGTCGTTCACCACCGCGTCGCGCAGGTACATGCGGTCGCGCTGCGACTCGTCCTTCGCCATGTAGCTCGCCATGCCCTCCATGAACCAGGTGGGCGGCCCGGAAGCCACGGCCTTGGCGAGGCTCCCCTGGAAGAGCATGTGGTACTGGAAGATGTGGGTCAGCTCATGGCTGATGAGCTGCATCAGCTCCGGGTCCGGCACGTCGATGGGGAGCACCATGCGGAAGCGGGCCGGGCTGGCGAAGGCGCCCACCCCTTCGGGGATGAAGTTCAGGATGACGTTGTTCTGCTCGAACGCCGAGTGGGTGGCGTAGTAGATCAGGGGCACCGGGTCCTTGATCTGGAAGTTGAACTCGCGCGATAGCTTGTCGTAGGCGCTCTCCGCGAAGGAGACCACCTTCTGGAGCTGCGACTGCTCCTCTTTGTAGTAATAGACGTTGAAGTGCGGCGAGTGGTAGATCTCCCACTTGAAGTCGCGGTACTGGATCTTGTTCTTGCTGAACCCCGAGCCCGCGACCAGGGCGCCGCCCCCGTAGTCCTGGGCGTGGAGGGGTGCGATAGCGAGCAGCAGCCCGGCGGCGAGCAGCCCGGAGAGGAACAGACGATGCGTAGAGCGCGTCAACGGGATCTCCTTTTCTCCCCTATTGGGTGAACAGGATGCGACTGGCTTCGACCTCTTTTTGCGTGAACACGTTGACGATGCGGTCCTCGAGCGACATCAAGTTCTCGAACATGCCGGCCAGCGGGTCCGTGTTCTCGCCCTGGAAGCTCTGGAAGTCCTTGAAGTTGTCCGTGTAGAGCAGGGCGCCGGTCTTGCCGTCGTAGACCTGCATCAGGATGTCGTACTGGAAGCCGGTCTGCTCGACCAGGACCTGGCGCAGGTAGGTGCGCCCGTTGAAGGGGGAGACGTACTCCTCTGTGCGGTAGCCCGTGCGGTCCTGGATGTCGAAGTCGAGCCCGCCCGCGAGGATGAGGTCGGCCCCCGTCCGCTCCCCCAGGGCGCGCCAGAAGTCGGTCTGCTTGGCGAGCTGCTCCAAGTCGTAGGTGGGGAAGTCCACCGGCCCGGGCTCGATCACCTTGAGCTGCGTCTCCCGCCGCAGGACCTTGAGCAGGTAGCGATCGAACTCCTTCTGCACGTCGATGTCGCGCCCCTTGACCTTCTGGGCGCCCTCCTGCTTGACGACGATGAAGGGAGACACGGCGAGCGTCTTGCGCCCCTGGAGGTCGAGGCGCGCCCGCTGGGGGAGGGTGAGCTTGACCTCCACCGTGCCGGCCAGGGCAGGGAGGGCGGCGAGCGCAAGGAGGGTCGCGAGGGCGAGCGTGCGGCTCTGGTTCCGGTGGTTCATGGCTTCGATTCCTCCTGGCGGGGCGGCCGGTTGTCCGCGGGCGGGGGCGGCGTGTCCTCCGGTGTGGACGGCTTGGGGGCCGGCGCAGCCTGCGGGGGAGCGGCGGGATTCGGCGGCGGCGGAGCGGGCGGCACCGCGCCGGCCTCCGGCTTGGCCGGAGCGGGCGGCTTGCTCGGCGCCGGCATCGTCAAGCTCCCCTTCTTCGTGTCCTTCTGTCCCTTGAAGCCCTGATAGAACTCCACGAAGCGCGTGTAGTTGGTACGGATCCCCTTGTCGTTCGGCGCCAGGCGCAGGGCCTTCTGGTAGTAGCCCAGGGCCTTGTCGAACTGACCCGCGGCCTCGGCGGCCACTCCCAGGTTGCTCTGGATTCGGGGGTTCTCCGGATCGAGCTTCTCGGCTTCCTGGAAGCGGAAGAGGGCCTCCTTCCACAGCCCATGCCTGGCCATGTCGACGCCGAAGGCGAGCTGGGCGGAGGACTGGTTCGGCTTACCGTAGCCGATGCAAGGGGTGAACAACGGGATCGCGGCGGCGAAGCAGAGGATGGCGGAGCGCAAACGCATGGAGTGGGACCTCAGCATGGGCTCCGGTGCCTTGCGGACCGGGTGGGTGAGTGGGGGGAACGTCATCGCCCGTGTTTTCCGAGGGGCCTAGTATACACAACGCGTGCCGCGGGTCTCCGCGGTCCGTCCTCTTCCTGTCCTCCGTCCGCGGCCGAGACCCTCACCGAGGGCTCCTTCCTGCCCTTCCTCCGAGGGGAAAACGAGGCCATCGCCACGAAAACGAAAAAAGTTGAGCGACGGGAGGCCGTTTTTACGTCTTTATAGGGGTGAGACCCAAACAGGAGGATTCCGCGACCCATGACCACCCCATCCCGACGTGAGCTGCTGATCGCCCTCAACACCGCGGCCGAGATCTCCCGGCCGGCCGTGTACCGTCTGTCCCAGGAGCTGGACCGCTGGTTCAACGCAGGCGGCCCGCCCGATCTCTTGGCCGCCGAGATCGGCGTCCCCAAGGCGCAGTGCGCCAAGGCCTTCGCCCTGCGCGAGCGGGCCAGCGACGTCGCCGGCCGCGAGAGCGAGGAGGCCGAGCGGCTGGGCGGCCGCATCCTGACCCTGGACGACCCTGAGTTTCCGTCCGGCCTGCGGCAGCTCTCGCCGCCGCCGCCGGTGATCACCGTCCGCGGCGAGCTGCCCGCAGGGCCGGCCGTGGCCATCGTCGGCTCCCGCCGGGCGGACGCCTACGGGCGGGAGGCGGCCGAGCTCTTCGCCCGTACCCTGGCGGCGGCCGGCGTCGTCATCGTCTCCGGCTTCGCCCGCGGCATCGACGCCACCGCGCACCGCGGCGCCCTGGCGGCTCCCCAGGGGCGGACGGTCGCCGTCCTCGGCTGCGGCCTGGCGGTGGACTATCCCAAAGGGCACGCTCCGCTCGCCGCCGAGATCGCCGGGCGCGGCGCCGTGGTCTCGGAGTTCCCCTGCCGCCTCATCCCCCGGGCCTGGCACTTCCCCTTGCGCAATCGCTCGATCGCCGCCCTCGCCGCCGGCACCCTGGTGGTGCAGGCCGCCCATCGCTCCGGCTCCCTGATCACCGCCCGCCACGCCCTCGACTTGGGGCGCGACGTCTGGGCCGTGCCCGGGAGGATCTTCGACGAGAGCTCCCAGGGGGCGAACGCCCTCATCCGCGACGGCGCAAGCCTCGCCCTGCACCCTGCGGACCTGCTGGAGACGCTCGTCCCCCGCCTCCCCGGCGCGGCGGCGCAGCTCGCCCTCCGCGGCAATTACGAGCCGTCCGCGGCCGCTGCCGAGCCCGAGCCACCCCCCGGGCTCGCGGGCCAGATCCTCGCCGATATCCCCCAGGGCGCCGGCCGGGTGGCGGAGGAGATCGCCGTCCGCCTCGACGTGCCGGTCGACCAGGTCCTCGCCGCCTTGCTGGTGCTGGAGCTGGAAGGCTGGGTCAAGCGGCTGCCGGGGTCGCTGTACGGGCGGTGAGCAGCGAGCCGTCCTTCTACCTCTCGGCCACCTGCGTCACCAGGATGGGCCGGTCGCGGGTAATGATCAGGGTGTGCTCGTAGTGGGCGGCGAGGCTGCCGTCGATGGTGCGGGTGGTCCACTTGTCGCCGTCCACCTTCACGTGCGAGGCGCCGGCGGCGATGATGGGCTCGATGGTCAAGACCAACCCCTCGGTCAACCGGCGGGAGCTTCTGGGGTCGTAGACGTTGGGCACCTGCGGCTCCTCGTGGATCGAGCGGCCGACGCCGTGGCCGGAGAGCTCGCGCAGCACGGTGAACCCCCGGCGGCGGACCTCGGTCTCCACCGCCCGGCCGATGTCGTTCACCCGGTTGCCGGCACGAGCGGCGCGCGCCCCCTTGCGAAAGGCCGACTGCGCGGCCTGGATGATGTTGTGCTGCAGGTTCTCGACCGGCGGCACGGCGACGGTGATCGCGGCGTCGGCGTAGTAACCGTCCCGCTCCGCCGTGATGTCGATCTTCACCAGGTCTCCCGCCTCGATCCGCCGGTCGCCGGGGACGCTGTGCACGGCCTCGTCGTTGACGCAGATCATGATGGCGCCCGGAAAGCCGTAGGTCTGCCGCGGCGCGGGATTGGCTCCCTGGCCGGCCAGGAAGCGGTCGGCGATCTCGTCCAGCTCGGCCGTGGTGACTCCCGGCCGCACGTACTTCCTCACTTCCTGGATCGTCAGGCCCACGATCCGGCCGATCTCGCGCAGCCGCTCCAGGTCCGCCGGGGTCTCGATCGACATCGCTCCCTCCTCCTTCGCTGCTACAACCCGCGGCGCCCCGCCCTACTTCCCCCGCGGACCCAGCGGTGGAAAAATAGGCATGGGAAACGCCCGGACGATCGCCTCTTCGCCCTTGACCGACCGCATCCGAGCCACCCCTTCGTTCTCCACCTCCTCGATCCGCAGGATGGCGTGCATGGGGAGGTACAGGCGCTTGGCCTGGCCGAACTCGCTGCGCAGGCTTTCCTCGCTGGGATCCACCACCACCTCGGAGCGGCTGCCGAAGACCAGGTCCTCGACCTCGACGAAGCCGAACAGGCTCCCCTGGGCCACCTGGCGGGCGTAAAGCTCCACCACGTTGCCCTGGTTCAGGAAGACGATTTTGAAGATGCGCTCTTTGGTCATCGGCTTTGGGCTCGGTTGAAAGAGGGCGATCCTAGCAGGTCAGACGATCTCCCGGAACGAGCCGAAGGTCATCCGGAACCGGCACCGTTCGAGAACGGCTTTGGCCTTGTCGGCCTGATCGACGGATAGCAGGCTCCGCCGGACGGCGAGAAGCAGGAGACCCGGCGTGTTGAAGATGCGCTCCGCTCCAAGATGGAGCCGTGCCTCGCGAAGGAACACTCGTTTCTCATCGGATGCGACGGACCAGCCTTCCGTTGCGGCGAGGGCGAGGCAAGCCGATTCTCCCTGACCCAGGATGCGGCGGAAGTCTGCGTAAAGCGTCAAGGTTTCCGTCCCTTCGAGACGCGTTTCGCGTAGATGTCCAACGTCCAAGGCGAAGTCGAGACGGTCTCTGGCCTCGGCGCTCGCCACCTCTTCTCTCGCCTCCGGAGGAGTTACGAAGTCGAACCCCGAGAGCGCACCCAGCAGATCGAGGCGGTTGAGGTTGGCGAAGTTGATGAGGACGTTGGCGTCTACCGCCACAGTGCGCCCGAGCACCGGTCTTACTCGAACCCCTCGGGCAGCAAGGCGGAGTTCCCTTCGTCCTCGACGAACCCCACACCCTCGAGGATCGCGGTGAAGTCCTCCCCCGAGACGCCGACGCTCGCCGCTAGCTCACACAGCTTGTCGCGGCTGATCTTTTCGCGCCGGTAAGCTTCGAGCGCCAATCCCAGGAGCCGGGAAAGGAGCTCTTTCTGGCCGGCGTCGTGGTCCGGTTCGGCAAGTCCCAGAAGACGGCCGATCCTCTTCCCCTGGCCTGCCGCTTCCTCGGCGAGCAGCTTGTCGAGCTCTGCTTGCGACAATAGGTGCAGATTGCGCAGGCGATAGAGCGCCGCGGTCCGGCTGACGCCGAAATGGTGGGCGAGGAGCACTACATCGTAGATCTGGAGCCGTTGCGAGCCCGGCTCGGCGCGGGTTTCGGCGGGCACGGCCGCCACACCATCGAAGACTTCGAGGCGCTCCCGGCTGGGCTGTCCCTTACCGAGACCGCCCACGAAATCGCGGACTCCCTCTTCCGGCATCAACAGGCAGGCGGCGAAAGCGTTGGCCCGCACCTCGAGCAGCTCGTCCCGGTTCGAGGCGCGACTCAAGGTTCCGCGCAGTTGACGGTCGAAGAGCACGTGAGCATATTCATGGACCCACGAGAACCGGCGGCGCAGCACGGAATGCCGGCGATTGACCGCTACGAAGTGACTGAGTGCCGGGTCCATCAAGGTGAGGCCCGAAACGTCCTCCGGCAGATCGAGCAATGCGGTGCGCACTCCTTCGCTTTCCAGGAGGCTGGCGGCGTCCTCCACCGGGCGAACGGCAAGGCCCAGACGCCGCCGCTCGTCGACGGCAGCCCGCATCCCCTGCTCGATGGCCTGCCACTTGGTGTGCAGGACGCTGCCTGAGTAGAAAGGCGCTCCGAGTTGGGTACGGCCGAGGCCCAGAAGGTCCTCCAGGCCTGCCAACTCACGGGCCAGTGCGATGCAATCGCCGATCGCCTTGACCACCTCGTCCCGCGCAGCGACGCCGGAATCGGCCCGGAAGAGGGCTACGAGAGATTCCTCGGGGCTGAACTCCGGAGCCAGGAAATCGCGGATGTCCCGGCCGTACAGATAGGCGAGACGGTCCAGCTCCAGGCTGGAGACCGCCCGGTTTCCGAGCTCGATCTGAGCCAAGGAGGAACGTGCGATTCCGAGATGGCGGGCGGCATCTTCCTGCTTCAGGCCGGACGCTTCCCGCGCTTCCCGCAGCCGGCGGGCCAGCTCTACCTGTTGTATGGACATGGCGATCTCCTTTATCTTCTCCGAGGGAAGATGTTAGGAAATCGAACACCGATTGTCAAGATCAAGCTTGACTCAACGGCAACCGCACCTCCAGCTCACTCCCCCGTCCCCGTCCTTCGCTGCGGGCCTCCACCTGGCCGCCGTGCATCTCCACCAGGCTGCGCACCAGGGTGAGGCCGATGCCGAGACCGGCGCCGGCGCGGTCGAGCGACTGCTCGCCTTGGGCGAAGAGGTCGAAGACGCGGGGGAGGAGGTCGGCCGGAATGCCGATGCCGTCGTCGCGCACGCGGATCACCGCCTCTCCCGGGGCACCGCGGCCGGTGGTGACCTCGACGTTTCCGCCCGGCTCGGTGAACTTGACGGCGTTGCGCAGCAGGTTGGTGAGCACCTGCTCCAGGCGGGTGACGTCCCCCTCCATGGGAAGCGATTCGGCGAAGAGATGCATCTCCAGCCGCTGGGACTTGGCTTCGGCCAACGGCCGGGTGATCTCAACCGCATGGCGGACGATCTCCACCAGGTCGAGGGGCTGGCGCCGCAGCTCCACTTTGCCGCGGGTGATACGCGAGACGTCTAAAAGGTCGTCCACCAGGCGTACCAGGTGCTGGATCTGGCGCCGGATGATCGCTACCGACCGCGCCATCGGCGGCGACGCGGTTCCCGCCTGCTCCAGCAGGTAGGAGGCGTTGGCGATCGCGCCTAAGGGATTGCGCAGCTCGTGGGCCAGCATGGCGAGGAACTCGTCCTTGCGGCGGTCGGCCTCGGCCAGGGCCTCGGCGCGGGCGCGCAGCTCGGCGGCCAGGCGCTCGCTCTCGCGGGTGCGCTCGGCCAGCCGGTCGCGCATCTCCCGGAAGCCGGAGGAGAGGCGCGCCACCTCGGTGATCGTGCTCTCCTCCAGGGGCGATTCCAGGTTCCCCGCCTTGAGCTCGCCGACCGCCCTCAGCAGGGTGTGCAGGGGGCGGGCGATGCGGCCGGCCACCAGGATGCCGCCCGCCGCTGCCAGCGGTACCACGAGGAGGAGAAGGGCGAAGGCCACGTCACGCCCGCGGCGGACCCCGGCGAGGGCCGCCGAGCGCGGGCGTTCGACCGCCACCACCCAGCGGACGACCTTCACCTGGGCGAACCCGGCCACGACGCCCTCGCGCTCCAGAGTCCGGCGGGAGCGGATCACGCGGTCCCAGCCCTCCGGCAAGGGGGGGAGCGGCTCGGCTCCCTGCGGCACCTTGTCGCGGGCGACGATCGGCTGTCCATAGCCATCGTTGAGGGAGACTCGGGACCCCGACCGGGCGATGCGGTCGCCGAGGGCCGCCGAGTCGTAGACCGCCACCAGCAGACCGGCCACCTTACTGCCCGTATCCTTGATGGGAGCGGCCAGGAAGAGCAGCGGACGCCCTTCGACGGTGGCGGTCATGATCTGGATGCGCGGCTCTCGCTCCTCGCCCATGACGGTGGCCAGACGCCGCAGAAGCCGGGGAGGAAGGGCCGTGCCGTCGGCGGCGATCACCCGCCCTTCGGGATCGAGGGTACGGAAGGCGGCCACCTCCGGATACGACCGGCGGGAGGCGGCGAGGAGCGCCGCCTGCGGCACCGGCGCCACTGGGATGCGGCCGGCCAGGGCGGCGACGGCGAGAGTGCGGGCGCCGTTCATCTCCACGTAGTCCGAAACGTTCTGGGCGATGGCCCCGGCCTCGACGGACTGGAGAGCCAGCGCCTGCCCCTCCGCCAGGCTCTCCTCCTGGGCCGTGACCAGCGCCGTCGCCAGGATGAGCGCGACCGACGACGCGAGGGCCAAGGCGAGCGAGAGCCGGGCGCGCAGCGACGAGGTGTCCAGCGCTGCCAGCCGCTGGCGAAGCCAGGGGAGCACCGCCACCACGGCTCCCCCTCCCCAATAGAGCGCGACTCCCGTCCAGGCGCGGCTGGGCAGCGCGAGGAAGGTGCCCAAGGCGAGGAATGCGGCGCCCGCCAGCAGATGAATTCCCCACGATACCCTGGGCGTCAGGCGGAAGCCGAGACTGGCGACCATTAGAAGCGGGCCGGCGAGGAACAGGACCAGGCCCAGGAGCGGGAGCTGCCGCCGCTCGATGAGGTACGGCGCGCTCTGAAACAAGCGGGGGAACGCCATCATCATCACCCCCGCGATGGTGGCGATCACCCCCATGAGGAAACCGAAGAGGTCTCCACGCGTCCGCCGGCCGCGCGGCAACAGCCCGCCCGCGAAGGTCCCCAAGGCGAGGACGGAGTAGATGAACCCCCCGGTCACCCCGCCCACCCAGGCGAAGCTCGCCGCCAGGATGAGCAGGGTCAGCGCGGCGAGCCCGTGGACGCCGAGGGCCAGCCGGCGGGAGGGGCGCAGCACGGCCACCGCCAGCAAGCCGACGCCCGAGGCGAGCGCCAGGGTTCCCCACCCAATGCCGTATGGCAGGAGCGCCCGGTACGGCGGGCTCTGGAAGTGGTGGGGCGCCACCAGCAGGAAGGCCCCCATGGTGACGCAGAACAGGCTCATGGCCCACAGCAGCACCTCGACCGACAGGCCTTCCAACCGCCGCCGCAACCGTAGACCGAGACTCTCTGAACCTTCCAGCGTCAAATTCCGTACCTCTCCAGATCGCCGAGCGCCGTGCTCCGGACGCTACAATGCCCCCGCTTGCCTGACCTCAACCAAGCACGCCGGTCCGCGGCCGTGCCGGAGGAAATCCATCCCATGATTGGACGACGTCATTTCATGCCGGTCATCCCGCTCCTCGCTCTGGCCCTTGCCGGCCCCGCCGCCGGAAGCCCTCCGGCTCCTGCCGGAGAGCCTCTCCTCGGTTTCAGCCCTGACCGCGCCACGGAGGAGCGCGCCTTGGAAGGGCGCTTCGACGCGCTCCTCACCGCCTCCAACCAGCGGCAGTGGATGCAGCGCCTCACCGCCCATCCCCACCACGTCGGCTCGCCCTGGGGGAAGGAGAACGCCGAGCTCATGGCCGGCCTCTTCCGCTCCTGGGGATATCAGACTCAGATCGAGCAGTTCAAGGTCCTCTTCCCCACTCCCAAGGTCCGCCTGCTGGAGATGGAGGCTCCCACCCGCTTCAAGGCGAGCCTCGCGGAGCCGCCCATCCCCGAAGACTCCACTTCCAGCCAGACCGCCGAGCAGCTACCCCTCTACAACGCCTACTCGACCGACGGCGACGTCACCGGCGAGCTGGTCTACGTCAACTTCGGCGTGCCCAAAGACTACGAGGAGCTGCAACGCCGGGGGATCGACGTCAAGGGGAAGATCGTCATCGCCCGCTACTTCGGCTCGTGGCGCGGCATCAAGCCCAAGGTGGCCGCCGAGCACGGCGCCATCGGCTGCATCATCTTCTCCGATCCCCACGAGGACGGATACTTCCAGGGAGACGTATATCCCAAGGGGGGCTACCGTGGCGACAAAAGCGGCCAGCGCGGCTCCGTAGCGGACATGCCCCTCTACTCCGGAGACCCGCTCACCCCGGGCGTGGGCGCCACCGAGGACGCCAAGCGCCTGGACGTCAAGAGCGCGCCCACGATCACCAAGATCCCCGTCCTTCCTATTTCCTACGGCGACGCCCTCCCCCTGCTCAAGGCCCTGGGCGGCCCCATGGCCCCCGAGGACTGGCGGGGCTCGCTCCCCATTCCTTATCACCTGGGCGCCGGCCCCGCCCGCGTCCACCTGAAGCTCGAATTCAACTGGGACCTGAAGCCCGTCTACGACGTGATTGCGAAGCTCCCCGGCGCCGAGCAGCCGGACGAGTGGATCGTCCGCGGCAACCATCACGATGGCTGGGTCAACGGCGCCTCCGATCCCATCAGCGGCATGGTCGCCGAGCTGGAGGAGGCCCGCGCCCTGGGCGAGTTGGTGAAAGCCGGCTGGAAGCCGAAGCGCACCCTCGTCTACGCCGCCTGGGACGGTGAGGAGCCTGGCCTCCTGGGATCGACGGAATGGGCCGAGACCCACGGCGCCGAGCTGCGCGACAAGGCCGTCGTCTACATCAACACGGACAGCAACTCCCGCGGCTTCTTCGGCGCCGGCGGCTCCCATACCCTGGAGACCTTCGTCAACCAGGTGGTGCGCGACGTGCCCGATCCCGAGAAGGGGATCAGCGTGCTCGACCGGGCGCTCGCCGGCAACCTCCTCTTCGGACCGCCCGATCAGCAGCAGGAGGCGCGCACCAGCAAAACGCTCCACCTCGAAGCCTTGGGATCGGGCTCGGACTTCACGCCCTTCCTCCAGCACTTGGGGGTCGCCGCTCTCAACGTCGGCTACGGCGGCGAGGAAGAGTACGGCCAGTACCACTCCATCTACGATTCCTTCGACCACTTCACCCGTTTCGTGGATCCCAAGTTCGAGTACGGAGTGGCCCTCTCCAAGACCAACGGCCGGCTCGTGCTGCGCCTGGCCAATGCCGAGGTGCTGCCGCTCTCCTTCGATCCTTTCTCCACGGCCGTCGGGAAGTACGTGGAGGAGGTCGTCAAGCTCACGGACACCCTGCGCCAGGAAGCCGAGGAGCGCAACCGGCGGCTCGACGACAAGGTTTTCCAGGCGGTGGACGATCCGACCCAGACCTGGGTGGCGCCGCCGCGCCTCGATCCCGTGCCGTACCTCAACTTCGCGCCGCTGCAGAACGCCGCCGCGGCCTTGAAGAAGAGCACCGCCGAGTACGGGAAAGCCTGGGCCGCCGCCACCGCGGGCGGTAAGGCCCTGCCGGTGGAGACGGCCAACCGCCTGAACGCCGTGCTGATGAAGGCCGAGCGCGCCCTCACCCGGCCGGAGGGGCTCCCCCGCCGCTCCTGGTACGTCCACCAGATCTATGCCCCCGGCTTCTACACCGGCTATGGCGTGAAGACCCTCCCTGCCGTGCGCGAGGCCCTGGAGCAGCGCAACTGGAAGGAGGCCACCGACGAGATCCCCATCGTGGCCGGCGCCATCGAGAGCTTCGCGAAGGAGGTCGACAAGGCGACGGCGATCCTGGCGGCGAAGTGAGGCATTAGAATGCGCCGCAGTGCCTAAACCCTGGAGGTGATCCCATGTTCGGACGACGTCCTTTGCTTCCTCTCCTCGCCCTGGTGATGGCCGGCCAGGTCGCGGCCGAAACGCCTGCCCCTTCCACCGAGCCGCTCCTGGGCTTCAGCAAAGACCATGCGGCCGAGGAGCGAGCCCTCGAAGGGCGTTTCGACGCCGCCCTGAACGCCGCCAACCTGCGGCAGTGGATGCAGCGGATCACCTCCCACCCGCACCACGTGGGCTCGCCATGGGACAAGGACAACGCCGAATTCATGGCCGGCCTCTTCCGCTCCTGGGGATTCCAGACGCAGATCGAGCAGTTCAAGGTCCTCTTCCCCACCCCCAAGGTCCGCCTGCTGGAGATGGAGGCTCCCACCCGCTTCAAAGCGAGCCTCGCCGAGCCGCCGGTCCCCGGGGATTCCACCTCCAGCCAGACGGCCGAGCAGCTCCCCCTCTACAACGCCTACTCGATCGACGGCGACGTCACCGGCGAGGTCGTCTACGTCAACCAGGGCGTGCCGCGCGACTACGAGGAGCTGGAGCGCCACGGGATAGACGTCAAGGGCAAGGTCGTCCTCGCCCGCTACGGCGGGTCGTGGCGAGGGATCAAGCCCAAGGTCGCGGCCGAGCACGGGGCGGTC
>DASUEN010000086.1:0-30750 GCA_036275055.1 Thermoanaerobaculia bacterium | reverse complement strand
GGGAGAAGAGGGAGAACAGCCCAGAAAAGGACGGAAAGGACAACAAGGACAGCAAGGACGAACAGCAAGAACGCCCCGTCCGGGACCCCTTCTCCCGGTGAGGGGGGTGGTGAGGGGGCGGGAGAAGGGGCAGGGGATGAGGGTCTTGGGTGGGCGGCGCTCCCCGAAAAGTTAGCGCCTATGCCCTAGAAGGAATAGGAACCGGGCTCCTCTCCACGCGACAATCGCCCTCTCGCCGCGCCATTTGGTATCATCCAACCGTCATGGCTCTCACCCTCGCCACCTGGAACGTCAACGGCATCCGCGCCCGGCAGGAGCAGTTCCTCGAATGGGTGGGCCGCGACCAGCCGGACGTGGTCTGCCTGCAGGAGATCAAGGCCAAGCCCGAGCAGCTTCCGGAGACCGTCTGCAACCTCGACGGCTACTGGTGTTACTGGCACGGCGCCGGCGGCTACTCGGGGGTGAGCCTCCAGCTCCGGCGCTCCGCCTTCCCGGAAGAGCCGAAGTTCAGCCATCCCCCGTTCGACCACGAGACGCGCATCGTCACCGCCGAGTCGGGCGACCTGGTGGTGGCGTCCATCTACGTGCCCAACGGCGGCAAGGACTTCCCAGCCAAGATGGACTTCCTCCGCGCCCTCGCCCGCTGGGCCGGCGAGCTGCGCGAGGCCGGCCGCCGGGTGGTCCTGGCCGGGGACATGAACGTCACCCGCACCGACCGCGACGTCCACCCCAAGGAGCGCAAACCGTTCGTCATCGGTCAGCGCCCCGAGGAGCGGGAAGCCTTCGAAGCCCTCCTCGCCCAGGGACTGGTGGACGTCGGCCGCGCCCTCGATCCGGACAACGACAACCTCTTCACCTGGTGGGCGCCGTGGCGCAACATGAGGCAGCGCAACATCGGCTGGCGGATCGACTACGTCCTGGCGAGCGATCCCCTCGCCGCCACCGCCAGCTCCTGCAAAGTCCTGGCGGACGTGGGCACCAGCGATCACGCGCCGGTGGTGGCCCGGTTCGAGGTCTAGAGGACGGGGCACGGTTTCCCCTCGCGGCGGCACTCTCTCTATGGGCGAGGTCCATGGTGAACCTCAAAGCTCGTGCCCAAAAGGGAGACTCCATGCACAAGAAGATGACCCGGAAGCTGAAGGCCCTCGTTCTCCACCGCGAGACCGTGCGCAACCTGGACTCGAAGGAGCTGGGCGGCGTCGTGGGAGCCTTCAGCCTCCCTCCCGCTCAGTGCGGCGACTCCAACCACACCTGCGACGACTGCCCGACCTACTCCTGCGGCCTGTTCCGCTGCCTGTGATCCTGACCCGCTGATCTCCCGGGGCTGCGACGACGCGGTCCCGGGCCGCGCCCCCTCACGGCCGCTGATCCACCGGCTCCATTCCCCGCCCCGACTCCGCCTGGGTCCTTCGCACCAGCTCGGCTAGCCGCAGCACGAGGTGGAAGGGGACCCGTTTCTCCGTCAGGCGGCGGTGGAGGAAGCTCAGGGCGACGAGGGTGCTCTTGGGAGCGCCCAGGTCGCGGAAGGCGTCCTCGGCGGAGCGGATGAGGGCCCGCGCCCGCGTCGGCTGATCGAGGCGCAAGGCGAGGGCGGCGAGATCGATCGCCACATTCGCGGCCTTGCCGGCGAAGCCAGCCAGCTCGAAGGACTGATAGGCGTTTTCGAGCAGCCCCTGGGCGAGGGTCAGACGGTTCAATGCCGCCGCGATCCGCCCCTCCAGCCATTGCAGGTCCAGGCGCTGGGTCTCGCCCGTGGCGAGCTGCTCCCGGTGAGCTTCGAGGAAACGCTGCGCCTCCCGCGGGCGCCCGCTCTCCACCTGGAACCAGAGCTGGTTGTGGAGGGCGGTGAGGACGAGGTCCGGATCGCGCTCCTCATCGATCAGCGCCAGCCCCTCGCGGGTGAGGCGAAGGGCCTGCCGGGGACGGCCGGCGTACCCCGCCTGGAGCCCCTTGGAAATGAGCGCCCGCCCCTCCAGGTGCTGGTCTCCCCGCTCGCGGTGAATGGACACCACCACGTCGAGGGCGGCGAGCGCCTGGTCGTAGCGCCCACGGGCGGATTCGAGCGAGGCCTGGAAGTCGTAGATACGCGCCCGCGGGAGCGGATCGCCAGAGCCCGAGTCGAGCAGGGCGGCGGCGTGATCCAGGGCGTCCTGGGCCTGGTCGAGGTCGCCGGTGATCCGGCAGGCGTTACCGAGGCTCGACCAGGCGGCGCAATGGAGGTCGGCGACCTTCTCCTGGCCCCAGGTCTCGGCGCTCAGGCTGCCGGCCGTGAGCACGGCGAGGCGGGAGATCCGCACCATGTCGCCGGGCCGGTCGTGCCGCAGCGACCAGGCGCGGGCGAGGAGCGCTTCCACCAGCTCGGGGCCACGCAGGCCGGGGGGAACCCCCGCTAGGGCGTGGAGCCACGACGCATCGCCAGCCCCTCCGGCCTCCGTCGCCTCGGGCAGGCGGGCGGCCCGCAGGGCGTCGTAGATCCGGTCGAAGGCCTGATCGTAGGTCTGGATCCGGTCCGGAGTGGGATACTCCGGGCCGCGCCGGACGCGCACCAGGTGCAGCAACGCCGCGGTCTGGCAGCGGCAGGTCGTGCAGCCGTGGACGAAATGGGCGACGACGATCCGGGCACGGTCCTTGGGCAGCTCGCCTTCGGCGAACGCCCGAAGCTCCTGGGGTGTCGGGTGATCCTCCACCACAGCCTCCTCTCCCCGCGTCAAGAGCGCGGCGTGAGCTTCGTTCATCAATTCTACGATGAGTCGGGACCCTTGGATTGCCGATCCTGTGGTCATCTTCATTCTATCCCGGAACGCTTACCCGCGCACCGCCAGCGTCTGGTGGCGGCGGACGAGGTCGGCGAGGCCCAGGATGAGACGGGCGGAAACTTCCCGCTCGGAAATGGCCCGGCGGAGGAAGGCGAGGGCTTTGCGGGTGGTCTCCGAGGCTCCCAGCCGGGCGAAGGCCTCCTCGGCGTCGCGCACCAGAGCCAGGGCGAGGACGGGCTCGCCGAGATGGATCCGGATCGCTGCCAGGTCGAGCTGGACACTGGCGGCCTGCGAGCGCCGGCCGGCGGCGGCGAAGGCCTGCCGCGCGGTTTCGAGGTCGCCGAGAGCGCCGCTGAAGTCGTGCAGGCCGGCCTTGATCCGCCCTTCGAGCCACAGCAGGTCGAGGCGCTGGGCGCCGCCGGTCGCCAGCCGCTGCCGGTGGGCGGCCAGCAGGTCGCGGGCTGCCTCGGCATGCCCGCTCTCCACCAGGAACCAGAGTTGGTTGTGAATGGCGGAGACGACGAGCCCCTGGTTCTCCTCCTCGTTCAGCAGGGCGAGCCCCTCCTGCGTGAGGCGGAAGGCCTCCCGCGGACGACCGGCGTAGCCGGTCTGCAGTCCCTTGGAGATCAGGGCGCGCCCCTCCAGCTTCCGGTCTCCCCGCTCGTGATGGATGGCCTGGACGGTTTCGAGCGCCGCCAGGGCCAGCTCATGGTTGCCGCGGGCGGACTCCAGAGAGGCCTGGAAGTCGTAGAGCTGCGCCCGGCTCAAGGAATCGCCCGTGCCCTGCTCGAGAAACCCGGCGGCCCGGTCGAGGGCCCCCTGTGCCTGCTCGAGGTCACCGGCGATGCGGCAGGCGTTGGCGAAGCTGGCCCAGGCGCGTCCCTGAAGGTCGGCCAGCCGGGGCTTGTCCAGGAGCTCGGCAGAGAGGCCACTGGCCGTGAGCACGGCGAGCCGCGCCACGCGCAGCATCTCGGCAGGATCGTCGTGGCGCAAGTCCCAGGCGCGCTCGAGGAGGTCGTCCACCTGGCCCGCCCCGCCGAGAGCCGCGGCGACCCGGTCGAAGGCCGCGTCATAGGCCTCGGGCGCCACCGGCTCCGGCGCGCTCCACAGAGGTGCCGCCTTGGCGCGGCAGGGATCGCACCCGCGCAGCAGGTGAGCGACGACGGTCCGCGCCCGCTCGTAAGGCAGAATGCCTTCGGCAAAGGTTCGCAACTCTTCAGACGACAGGTGGTTGGGCTCCATGATACGTATCCTCTCCTCCGGCGGTCGCCGCCCGGGTGCCGGGACCAGTCGGAACGAAAGACTAGTCGCCAAAGATTTCTACGCACATTACGACGCAAGAGTTGCGCCTGGGGGCGGCAAGCGGGGTCCTGGTCTAAGATCTCTTCCGCGCCCCCCGGTTCCTTGTCCCCCAAGGAGGACGGCCGAGGCCGAAGAACCGGACGGGAAAACCTCCCGCGCCCGCCTGCGTATCTAGAGCGCGCAATCAACCAAAGGAAAAAACATGACTCCGATTCTCGAAGTTCGGGACGTTCGCAAGAGCTACGGCAACTTCGTGGCGGTGGGCGGTGTCTCCATGGCGGTGCCGCCCGGCAGCATCTTCGGTCTCCTGGGGCCGAACGGCGCGGGGAAGACCTCCACCATCCGCATGATCATGAACATCACGGCCCCCGATTCGGGCGAGGTCCTCGTCTTCGGCCACCCGCGCACGGGCGAAGACCTGCGCCGCATCGGCTACCTGCCGGAGGAGCGCGGGCTCTACCGCAAGATGACGGTGACGGAGCAGCTCCTCTTCCTCGGCGAGATCCGCGGGCTCAAGCGCGCCCAGCTCGAGCCCGAGATCGACCGCTGGCTGGGGCGCGTCGAGCTGACCAAGTGGGCGAAGTCGAAGATCGAGGAGCTGTCCAAAGGAATGCAGCAGAAGGTGCAGCTCATCGGCACCGTGCTCCACAAGCCGGAGCTGCTGATCCTCGACGAGCCGTTCTCCGGCCTCGACCCCATCAACCAGGAGCTGTTCCGCGAGCTGCTCCAGGACTACCGCGCGCAGGGCAAGAGCGTGGTGCTCTCCACCCACGGCATGGAGCTGGCGGAGCGGATGTGCGACCACATCTGCCTCATCTCCAACGGCCGGGCCGTGCTCGACGGCGAGCTCAAGGCGATCAAGCGGCAGGTGGGAGGAAATACTTACCACGTGGTAGCGGAGGGGGATCTGGAGCGGCTCAAGACCATGCCCGAGGTGGAGCAGGCCGCGATTCAGGACGGGACGGCGAAGCTGATGCTCCGGCCGGAGGTCGATGGCGCCGACGCGCTGCGGCAGATGGTCGGGTTCCTGAAAATCCGCGAGTTCCGCTCCGAAGAGCCGGAGCTCGAGCAGATCTTCATGAAGGCGGTGCGCGATGCGGCTTGAGAACGTGCTCGTGGTCCTCAAACGGGAGTACTTCCAGCGGGTCAAGAACAAGGGGTTCTGGATCGCCACTCTGGCGGTGCCGCTGTTCGCGTCGGCGGTGACGACGCTCCCCAGCCTCATGCTCCTCAAGAGCCATACGAAGCAGACCATCGTCGTCGTGGACGGCTCGGGCCAGGGGATCGGCGAGGCCCTGAAGGCCCTGAAGGCCAAGGCGAAGACGGAGGCGCCCAAGCCCGCGCCCAAGGGGAAAGAGTCACGCATGGCGGACTTCGTCATCGAGACCCAAACGCCGGCCGCGGACCCGGAGACCCAGAAGCGGGAGCTCGACGCCCAGGTGCGGGGCGGCAAGATCGACGCCTGGGTCTGGATCGGAAAAGGGGTCCTGACGGGCGAGGAGGCGGAGTATCACGCCCGCAACACCACCAACCTCTTCACCCAGGAGGCCCTGCGGGACGACCTGACGGAGGTGGTGCGACGCGCCCGCTTCCAGCAGGCGGGGATCGACCCGGTCCGGTTCGAGGCGATGACGAAGCGGGTGGAGCTCAGCGCCGTCCAGGTGGCCGGGACGGGAGCGAGCGGGGGCGGCGTCTCCGGCATGATCTTCGCCATCATCCTCTTCTTCCTTCTCTACATGAGCATCCTGATCTGGGGGCAGCAGGTGATGGTCGGCGTCCTGGAGGAGAAGGGGACGCGGGTGATCGAGGTGCTGATCTCGGCCATCACGCCGTTCGAGCTGATGATGGGCAAGCTGCTGGGGATCTGCTGCGTGGGGTTGACGCAGCTCGGCATCTGGCTCACCACGGTGATGGTGCTGACGGCGCCGGGGATCGCCGCCTCCCTCTCCTTCCTGCCGCCGGGGACGAAGCTGCCGTCGCTCACCCTCGGCATCGTGCTCAACCTCGCCTGCCTCTTCATCCTCGGCTTCTTCGCCTATGCCACCCTTTACGCGGCCATCGGCGCCGCCTTCAACAACCTCCAGGAAGCGCAGCAGGTGGCGAGTGTCGCGATCGTCTTCATCGTCGCGCCGGTGATGGTGATGTACCCCGTCATCAACGACCCCAACTCGACGATGGCGGTGACGATGTCGCTCATCCCCCTCTTCACGCCCCTCATCATGCCGCTGCGACTCGCCATCGAAGTGCCCCCCGCCTGGCAGCTTGCCCTGGCCTATGCCCTGACCCTGGGCTTCGTCATCGGCATGGTCTGGATCTGCGCCCGCATCTACCGGGTAGGAATCCTGATGTACGGCAAGAAGCCGACGATTCAGGAGATCTGGAAGTGGGCGTGGTACGCGTGAGGCTCGGTTGAGCGAGGGCGGGGGACGGCTTCCCCCGCCCAAGTCGCACTAAACTACCCCCATGCCGATCGCCCAGGAAACCCTCGTCATCGATGCCCATACCGACGTTCCCCTCCGTCTCTGGGAAAGCCCGGCAGACCTTTCTCAAAGCCTGACAGACCGCCAAGTCGACCTCCCCCGCCTGCGCGAGGGGGGCGTAGCCGCCTTGGTCTTCGCCCTCTACGTCCCCGCCGAGCTCGATCCGCAGCTTGGGTGGGAGCACGTGAAGACGCTCTACGAAGCCTCCGAGCGGGCGCTGATCCCGGGCCAGCTCGTCCAGGTGGCCACGGCGGACGACCTCGAGCGCTCGGCCCGCCGGGGCGAAGTGGCCGTCCTCTTCGGCCTGGAGAACGGCCGCCCTCTGACCGTGCCCGGAGCCCTGGACCACTGCGCCAAGATCGGCGTGCGCTACGTCACCCTCACCCACTGGGCGAGCCACGAGTGGTGCGACGCCTCGACGGACGAGCCCCGCCACAAGGGCCTTTCGCCAGAGGGGGAGGGGATCGTCCGCCGCATGAACCGCCTCGGGATTCTGCCGGACGTCTCCCACGTCTCCGATGACGCCGTCCTCCACACCCTGGATGTCTCCGCGGCCCCGGTCATCGCGAGCCACAGCTCCGCCCGCGCCCTCTGCGACCATCCACGCAACCTTCCCGATCCGCTCATCCGGGAGATCGCCCACAAGGACGGGCTGGTGATGGCCAACTCCTACCCCGCCTTCGTGGGACCTGAGGCCTCCCGGGCGGATTCGGAGCGCATGAAGGAGCTCAAGCCCATCCTCCTCGAGACGGAAGAGGAATACCTCCGCAACCCCGGCAAGATCGCGCCCGAGTGGGCCCGCCTCTTCGCCGATCACCCGCTTCCCAAAGTTCCCCTCGCCACCTATGTGGACCACGTCATCCACCTCATCGAGATCGGCGGCGAAGAGCACACCGGCATCGGCACCGACTTCGACGGCATCCCCGACGTCCTCGAAGGCTTCGAAGATCCCTCGAAGTTCCCCGCCCTCGAGGCCGCCCTGCTGGAGCGGGGCGTGGACCAGGGCGGAGTGCGGCTGATCCTGGGAGGGAACTTCCTGCGGGTGCTGCGGGAGGGAGAGCGGCGGTCGGGGTAGGAGCCGGCTTGTCCTGAGGTACAATTTGGTGGAGCCATTGGCTCGGAGGTGCTCCCAATGCATGCCCACAAGCTTCAGGTGACCATTCCCGAGGATCAAGACCGCGAGATCTCGGTCCACCTTCCAGACGACTTCCCCTCCGGGCCTGCTGAGGTGATCGTCCTCGCGAGCTCTCAGAACGCTCTATGGGACGCAACTCGACCCGCTCAGCCGACAGCGGCCGCCCTTGCGAAATTACTCTCCTTTCAAGCGACGCCGGAAGAAGAGAAGATCCTCGATGATTTCGAGTCCTTTCAACGCGAGCACCCTTTCAGCCTGAGAAGCCTCGCTGAGGAGCCATGAGGGTCCTTCTTCTCGACACGAACACACTGAACTACGTCCTGAAGAGCAGGCAACCAGCCTCAGATCGTCTGCGTCGAGCAGTCCAAGAGGGAGACCGTTTCCTTCTGGCCTCGGTCGTCCATCATGAGCTGACGCGTTATCTGGAGCTCAAGGGAGCCGATCGGCTGATGCGTCTCTACCATGAGCTCGTGGAGCCCTGGATCCCCTGCAACTTGGGTTTCGAGGATTGGAGCTCCGCAGCCCATCTCTGGGCTGACCGTCACCGTACTGGAAGGTCGATCTCGGATCTCGACCTCCTCCTCGCTACGTTGGCCCGCAAACATCAGGCGATTCTGGTGACGAGCAATGCGCGGCACTTCCAGGATCTTGGGTTGATCCTGGAAGACTGGACTCAGCCCTTGGAGCAGTGAGGCTGAGGCCGTAGGGGAACTATTAAAATGGACGCGGAGCCTCGTAGGAGAGGGATATACCACAATAGTGCATCATTGAGTTAACCATAGATAAATCGTCCGGCTTTCGAGTCGTTCATGCAGAATAGATAGATATATATGGATCGCCTGACATTGGTAAGTTCTCTACGCGAAGCTCTTTGGGACGTATCCCTTCGCGGGGGTGATCGCACTGTATTTTTCTCGCTACCTGAAGTTGACGTGTCCATATTGCGCTCATTTTTTTACTCCTATGCCAAGGACAAAGTGCTACAAATAGAGGCTGGCCGCCAAGCCCGGGTGGCGTTGGACGATATTCTTGATCGCGACCGCTTCGAGAAAAGAATCTCGTTTTGCTTGCTGAGCCTGCGTGATTCTGGGGTCCCTCCTGAGGAACAGGCTGGCTTTCTGAGGGAGGCTCTGCGCCGACAAATTGATGCAATATTTTCACCTATCCAAACGCGTGCGGCTCGGGCTCTCGATAGCGCGAAACCAGAAAGCACTAAAGAGATTATTATTGCTAGGCTGGATAGATGCTTTTCGCCTGGCTACTATCCAGAATTTATTCTCGTGTACGAGCTGCTAAGGGAGCATCAGTTTGTTGTGTGGGATTTCGAACTTTCGAGATGGCGCCTTACTAATCTAGGTCACTACGCTTTGCGACTTGGGAGTTTTTCTTTTCTTTCCTTTCTTCTGGCGCTAGATGTCTGCTTTGGCTCTTCCTCTAAGCGATTTAGCCGCTATCCCAATGAGGCGACTCTCGCTCGGTTGTCCAAGGAGGGTGCCCTGGATGCATATCAATATCCCATAGCTCTCAAATGGTACGGGGTTGTCGATCGTGAAGAGTCAGATTCTAATCAGAGAAGTGACAAGGCAAGGTTGACAGATTTTGGTGATCGCCTCGTAGAGAGGGTGTTGGATAGGTTGGAATATCTCAAGGATACGGTATTGCTCCTTGTTGAGACGGAAGATCGCGGCTTCCGTTTCGGCGAAGGCTCTGGGCGCATAACATCTATGAGAAAAGTGATGGAGTGCTCCCCTCTTCTTAGTAAGGTAGATAAGTCTGGCTTGGCCCAGGTGCTGGAGCTGCAAGGTCAAGGCAAGTGGCTCAGTGCGCTTCGGCAGTTCTACCCGACAATTGAATCTTTCTTGACAGGCTTATTAACGCGATACGGAATTTCCAGCCCGGAACTTTTAGGGATGAAGGTTAAGCTACGGGAATTGAAGAAATGCGGGGCGATTTCCGATGGCTTCGCTGACTGGGCCGAAATTGTAGCGAGCAGAAATAAGATAGTGCATGGTAATTTGTCTGATGACCAGGACGACCTGCTTCCTCCTTTGTTCGATCTGGTGGCCGGTTTCTGGTGTTCGTTATTGGATGACGCCGAGTCCCGATTTTTAAAGGTATCCCAGCCACAGTGAATTCGTGCCGAGATCCTCGACGTGCTCGACAATGAGGAACGCTTCAAGAGCCTTCTTCCAGAATGGCACGGACATCCCGCGCGCCGTGGAGGACGCGTAGGACCTGAATGGGGCGTGCTTCAGAGCGGTAGATGACAAGGTAAGAATAAACCGACCAGAACCGGAAAGGCTCGGACGCGAGATCCCGGCGGAAATGCCCCAACTCAGGCATCCGGGCCAGCTTACTCATGGCGCTTCGCAGCTCAGCAAGGACACGCCGCGCAGCGTTGGGGCTATCCTTGGAGATGTAGTCGTAGATCTCGACCAGATCCTCTCTGGCCGCAGGAGTCAGGACGAAGCGGCTCATCGGGACCGATCGGGTCCAGAGAAGCGCTTCTCCAATTCTTCAAAGACATCCTCTCCGTCGAGCAACTCCCCTCTGTTCGCCTGGTCGAGCCCGAGGTTGATCTGGCTCCGTAACCGGTCGAGGTGAGCCTTCCGGGTGATCTCCTCGTCTTGGAGGAGGCGGAGCCCTTGGCGGATCACCTCGCTGGCAGATTGATACCGGCCCGAAGCGACCTTCGAGGAGACGAACTGCTCCAGGTCGGGGGTGAGGGACACGTTCAGAGTCGTCCGGTGCGCCATACCCATAGGCTAATCCGGTTGGCACATTGTGTCAAAACGGAGTCCTAGGAACTATACAATAGCCCCGCGGAGTCTCACCCCCATGCTCCCCCCCCACCTCGCCATCCTCCCTGCCCCCCAGCGCCGGCTCTGGGCCGAGTTGGGCGAGATCCCCACGGATTTCGTCCTCTATGGAGGGACCGCCCTAGCCCTGCGGCTGGGACACCGGTCTTCCGAGGACTTCGACTTCTTCTCCAATCAGGCTTTCCGGCCGGACGACCTCGAGCGGCAGATCCCTTTTCTCGAAGGGACGCAGAGGCTCCAGTCCTCCCCCAATACGTTGGTCTCCCTGGCCGACAGGAGCGGTCCCGTCAAGCTCTCGTTCTTCGGCGGCCTGACCTTGAAGCGCGTCCACGAGCCCGAGCCGGTGGAGGGACCCGGGTTCCGCGTGGCGTCCCTCCTGGATCTCGCGGCCACCAAGGTCAGGGTGGTCCAGGACCGCGCCGAGGCCAAGGACTACCTGGACCTTGGCCGGCTTCTGGAAGAGGGGATCGAGCTCGCCGAGGCGCTCGGGGCCGCACGGGCGGTGTTCGGCGAGGCCTTCAATCCGCTCCTGAGCCTGAAAGCCCTCAGTTACTTCGGCGACGGAGACCTTCGTGTGTTGCCCGAGAGCCTGCGGTCGAGGCTGAGCCGTGCCGTCGAAAGAGTAGACAGTAAGAGACTCCCCCGATTCGAGTCTCTTCCAGGAGGCATCGCCCCATGACCGACCTGGAACAAGTCGCCAAGCGCCTCTTCTGGTGGAAGACCCCCGCTGAAGCGCTGGCGGACCCGAACCGCTTCCTTGCCCAGGTGATGACCTACGGCACCGTCGAGGATCTGATCGTCGTCGAGCGCTACTTTCCGGACAGTGCCTTGCGGGAGGTTCTGTCCCATCCCCCCGCCGGCGTCTTCGATCCCCGGTCATGGGCCTACTGGCACGTCCGATTTGGTCTCCAGCCTCCTGAGGAGTTGCCCAAGCGGCGGATTCCGGATGGGGCCTCCGAGTGAGATTGGACGCGGCACCACCAGCCCCGTTTGGCGTGGCAAAGGGATTGACAAGGTTCCCAAGGAGCGCTATTTTGGTATGGCCGTGCAGGTCCGCTCCAGGCAGGCTCGGCAAGAGAGAGCGACGAAACCATGATACGTCATCGGGCTACCCCCGCTGTTGAGCTTCACGAGCCGTCGGCTTCCGGCTCTCAGGTTGTCTTCCGCGGCAAAGAGAAACGGAGGCTGGTGATGCCCTCCGATGAAGCCATCGCGCGATTTCTTGGCTTGTCTCTGGGCGGAGCGTTGCTAGGCGGCAAGCTTTTCGCGGGCGCTCCAGCGATGGGGGCGCTACTTGGGGCTATCGTGGGCGCTGGAGTTCTAATTCTGCACTTACGGCATGCCCACTGATTGGTATGAGGCGTGCTGCGCTATAGGCGTTGCGCTGATAGTTGCCGTTTGGCGTGCCTTCAAGTTCAAGTCGGCTGAGGGAAACTTCCTGGCGAGTGTCATTGAGGCATTCCTGGGAGGCGCCCTGATTCCCGTTGCTGCTATTCTGATCGCCTGTCCGCTCCAAGACAAACTCCCGGATTTATCGCATTTTCGGATTTACCTGGCGGTAAGTGGGATCACGCTCTCCTATGTCGCCTTTGTCATAATCCGGCGATCTATCCAGCCGGATCGGCCGCCGGAGAAGACGCCGAAGCAGAGCTGAAGGGTTTGCCCCTCTGGGATTTCGATCTTGATTTCAATCCCGGGCGAAACGCGCTCGACCGCTGACGCCCCACGTTAAACAACGTCGGACCGGTATCGCCGCCTCGGAGACGACCCGCCGTTATCGTGGGCGAAGGGATATCGTGGACGGTCTGGGTCGTCTCTACGGATACGTTGACGCGTTGGAGCGGGGTTGAGGGGACGGGAGCGGGCTGTTCTCCCTCTTCTCCCGGCGGCCGGGGGGGAGTCTGAGAGAAGAGGGCGGGGGTGATGAGGGGCCTCGGCGGCGCGGAGATCCGCCCGAAAGTCCAGACCGGCCGAATCGGAGACAACGCTTTTGGCGGTGCCGTCATGGTCGAGCTTTACGTCTCGCGCATCAAAATTTACACTCCAGCACTCATCTTCCCGCGGCCCCTGCACTATCTTGGTCGTGGTTCTTGCATAGGTCCCGTACCGAGGATTCGTCGATGCCCCTGAAACATCACCCCCTGATCTACGCCGCGATGCTCGGGCTCGCCGTCTGCGCCTGCCTTTCTCTGGAGGCCTTCTCGGTGGCCCACGTCGGCCTGCGGCCTCAAGCCGGCCAGACGACACGGCAACGGATGGCCGGCCTCTTCTCGGAGTTCAGGAAGGATACTCCGGGGGCCGCCGTGGGGGTGGTGCGCAAGGGGCAGGTGGTCTTCCAGGCAGGTTACGGCGCCGCGGACATCCTGCGGAAGAAGCCCGTGGACCCGGACACGGCGTTCCACCTCGCCTCCTGCGGCAAGGAGATGACGGCCGCGGCGATCCTGCTCCTCGTCCAGGACGGCAAACTCGGGTTGGACGACCGCGCGATCCGGTATCTGCCCGAAATGCGGGGCTGGGGCGGGAAGGTCACGATCCGCCAACTGCTGCAGAACGCGAGCGGCATCCCGGACACCTATTCGGCGCTCGAGGACTGGCCGGGGAGGCCCACGGGGGACGACGCCCTGCGGCTCCTCGCCCAATGGCGCCGGCTCGACTTTTCCCCGGGCAGCCAGTACGCCTACAGCGATGCGGGCTTCGACCTCCTGGGCCTGGTGGTGGAGAGGGTTTCGGGAATGCCCTTTCCGGAATTCATGCAGCAGCGGATCTTCGGCCCGGCCGGCATGAAGGAAACGTTCATCTACGACGATGCCCGTCTCCACCAGGCCAAGCGGGCCCGCGGCTACGAACGGAGCGGCGGCGGCTGGGTGTTGAACGACTACAGCCCGCTCAACTTCCTCTACGGCTCCGGCGAGGTCTACTCCACCGTCGCCGACCTCGCCCGCTACGACCGCGCGCTCTTCGGCGGCGGCCTGCTGCGCCCCGACCTGCTGCAGGAGATGCTCACGCCCGGCCGCTTCGACGACGGGCAGGCGTCCTCGTACGCCTTCGGCTGGTTCGTGGAGCTCGCCGATAGCGGCGACGTCTTCTACCGCCACTCGGGGCTCTGGATGGGGTACACCTCGTACTATCTCCACTATCCAAAAGAAGACCTGTCGGTGATGGTCCTCTCCAACAGCTCGGACACCAACGTCGAGGCCCTGGCGTTCGACACGGCGGAGGTGTTCAAGGACGAGGGCGCGGTTGCGGCGGGGCCGTGAGGAAAAAGTCCGGTCGGCGGACATAGAATCCTCCTCGCCATGACCGACACCACCGTCCCGTCCTTCGAGCCGTTCGACCGTTTTCGCGAAATCCTGGCCGAGGCCGAGGCCACGGGCATCACGGACCCCAACGCCATGGTGGTCTCGTCCGTCGACGGCGAGGGACAGCCGTCCTCTCGCGTAGTGCTGCTCAAGGGGGTGGACGAGCGGGGTTTCGTTTTCTACACCAATTACCAGAGCCGCAAGGGACGGGAGATCCTGGCCCATCCCAAGGTGAGCCTGAGCTTCTTCTGGCGACAGCTTTCCAAGCAGGTGGTGGTGCTGGGCACGGCCGAGCAGGTGAGCGACGAGGAGGCGGACGCCTACTTCGCGAGCCGCCACCGCACCAGCCAACTCGGCGCCTGGGCGTCGCAGCAGAGCCAGGTCCTCTCCAGCCGCGCCCACCTATTGGCCGAGGTGGCGAAGTTGGAGGCGCGCTATCTCGGGCGGGCCATTCCCCGCCCCCCTCACTGGTCCGGCTTTCGCGTCATCCCCCATTGGATCGAGATCTGGATCGCCGGCACCTTCCGCCTCCACGACCGCACGGTCTACGAACGCGCCGAGGACGGGTGGCGGGTGACGAAGCGGTATCCGTAGGCGAAGAGAGCGGAGGGAGCGCCCTCCCCCGAGGACCTGCATAGCGGCTCCGGGGGAGGAAGAGAGGGACAGAATCCTACGGGATCTGGCAGGTATTGCAGATCGTGGTGCAGTGGATCTGGCCGGTACCGTCGTCGTGGCAGACCTGCCTCTTCTCCAAGGCTCCCGCCCTGCCGGATTGCCCGGCGAAGAAGTTCGAGGTCCCGGGCAGGTAGGTGTCGGCGACCCCATCGCCATCCGTGTCCACGTGCACGAAGCCGGCGGGCACCGGCGCGGCCACCTTGGTCCGCCAGGGATAGGCGGCGTTCGCTGGGAACCGAATTTCCAGCGGGATCTCGAGCGCCTCGCGGCTGACCCGGCCGACTGGCGTGAAGCTCACCTTCACGTTGAGCGAAAGCGGACCGGAGAAGGTGCCGCCGTTCGCGTCCTCACGCCGGATGACCATCTGCGTGATCGGCTGAACGCCGTTGAGCCGCACGGTGGCCTCGAACTGCCCGCATTCGGTCTGGAGAGGCGCCACGCTCTTGAGCGACAAAGCACGAACCTGGGTCCGGGTCACTGCCACACCCCGCCTGTTGAACACGGCGTCGTCCAAGCGCTGGACGATCGTGTCGGTGGCTCCCAGGGCATGGGGAGTGCCGGTCGCGACGGGCACTCCCTGGAACGCCACCTTGCCCGTGAAGGACGACGAGCCCGCGCAGAAGAAGCCGGCGGGGATCGGGTTCCGGGCGAAATCGACCAAGGTCGAGCCGTCACCCTTGGTCTGCCAGACGTCGATCCCGTTCTGGATGGCCCGGTCCGCAGCAAACGCGGATCCCGCCAAAGCGAGGCAGAGCAGACACAACATCCCTAGAGAACGCGTTTTCATACGCACCTCCTTGAAAAGATATGAAGCGTCCATATTACTGGTGCCTGACAGAGCCGAAAGCGAGCCGGCTGGCATCGCACGAGCCAGCCCGGCGCGTACGAGATCTGGATCGCCGCCACCTTCCAGGGACACCAAGGACATCGAGGGCTCCGAAGGCTACAATCGAGCCGGCCTTGAGGTCCTTGGTGTCCTTTTATGTCCCTGTCATCCCCTCGAACCGCCGGATCTCCTCCTTGAGCGCCTCCGGCAGGGGGATCGACCGCCCTGTCGCATAGTCCACCCAGACGATGACGCCCGTGCCGTCCGCGACGCGGTCGTCCGTATCGCGGTAGAGGAGCTCGTACTCCATCTTGAAGCTCGACCTCCCGATCTCGGTGACGCGGGTGGCGACTTCGAGCTCGGCGGGATAGCGCACCTGGACGCGAAAATTGAGCGAGGCGGCGGCGAGGGCGGGGCCGTGCTGCTCGCCCTCCCGGTGCTCGTTCATGCGCACGGCCGCGAAGTAGCTCATGCGGGCCGACTCGCAGTAGGTGAAGTACTTGGCGTTGTTGACGTGGCCCATCGAGTCCATGTCCCCCCAGCGGACGGTGATGGGCTCGACGTGGTTGGCTCGGTCGCGGGCGGGCATTTAGCGTTGTTCGTGAAGCAAAGCCTGTTATATGGCTCTGTCAGCTCAAGGGTCCAACCGGTCCTCCCCCGCCTACCTACGACGGCCGGGGCTTTTTTGGGGAGGCCGGAGCTCCAGAGCCAGTTGCCATCCGATGGCTCGCGCATAACGCTCCAGCGTGGAGAACCGGATGCTGCCGGCGCTACTCTCGATTCGGCTGATCGCGGACTTTTTCGTCTCCAGCCTCTTTGCGACTTCCTCTTGGGTCAGCCCGGTCTTTTCCCGAGCTTGGCGGAGAAGAGCACCGACTTTGAAGTCTACATAGCCTGACTCAAGATCATCGGCAAATTCAGGGTCACGCGCTACCCGAGCCCGTGCATATTTAGTCAGGTCGCTCATCTTCTTGTCTCCTGCTGAGATAGTCCTGTCGGCGCTTCTCCGCTACTGCGATCTCTTGCCGTGGAGTTTTCTCGGTCTTTTTCGCAAAGCCGCTGGTGAGGACCAGAAGCCTGGCCCCGTCAAAGAAGCCTATCAGCCGGAAAGCGTCTCCACCGTGCTGAGCCCGGACCTCCCAGAGGCCATCGGTATCGACGAGCCTCTTGAAGTACTGGGAGGGTACCGGGTCAAGCTCTTCCACCAAGCGCAGCACCCAGACAACTTTCTGAGCCTGCTTACCGCCAAGAGCATCGAGAAATTCCTCAACTGGGCAATCGCCGGACCTGGTCCGGTAGAAGCGGACCTCACGCACCCAGGGAGGTTAGCACAAACGTGAACCCCGCGCCACCAGCCCTACAAGCTGGCGCACCCGGATGCCGTGGGCGCCCAAAAGCTCCGCCAAGCCGCCGGCCTCGGGCTGGTCCGCCGTCCAGCGGAAGGTGCGCGGGGGCTCGCCGCCGACATGGCCCATCGAGTCCATGTCCCCCCAGCGACGGTGATGGGCTCGACGTGGCGGGCTCGCTCGTGGGCGCTCATAGGATTGACTCTCCTGGGACCGATCGCGGTGTTGACGCGGGTCCTGGTAACCAGTAGCATCGGGGCGATACGAGTGGAACACCGATCGCAGAGAAATACTACACAGATGACCGTGAAGCCTGTTGATACGCCGCCTCGCGGCGATACTGATTGGGCTCACGTAGACGCAATGACTGAGGACGAAGTGCTCGCTGCAGCGCTGTCCGACCCAGACGCCCAGCCCCTGAGCCCAGAAGAGCTCGCGAAGATGCGCAGGGTCTCGCCAGTGAAGACACTACGACAGAGGCTCGGCATGACGCAGGTGGAGTTCGCAGAAGCCTTCGGGTTGCCCGTCAGCACGCTCCGGGATTGGGAGCAGCGCCGGAGCACACCGGACGCACCGGCCAGGGCCCTGCTGCGAGCCATCGAACGCGAGCCGAAGACGATGCAGCGGTTGTTGTCTCGGGCCGCCTGATGAGAGGCCGCACAACCTGCCGCTTCCCTAAACCTAAAGGACAGAAGGCACAGTTGGCGATTAGTCATCGCCTTCGATGGTCTCTTCACCGCCGGAGACTTCCTCTCCCGTCAAGCGAGAAGCCAACCAACGGTCATATTCCTGTAGCCTTCCGAGGTCTTCGATTGAGATAGTCACAGCCGACGAGGCATGCGAAACTATCCTTCGCTTCTCATTGACAAATACCAACCAGGCAGTCCGCTTCTCTTTGCTACCCTTGCCAAAGCCGAAAAGAGACTCAAATATAGGCCAATTTTGGGATTGCATTGCAATAGTTCTATAATCGATCAAATCGAAGTAATATTCGTTACCTCCGCGCGCCCCATCGTCATCCTCGCGCCGCTGAGAAACTTTAAGCCGGACAGTTTTGGGTACGCCAAGAATCCACCACTGCGATTCATCAGCTCCGTATTCTCTTTTTAATTCCTCAAAAACAACTCGCTGCAGAGCAGTCTCGATTCGGTCAACTATTTCTTTCGCCATAGTATTTGTCTGAGCTTTCTGCTCGCGGATAAACTCCTGCAGCCCGGGCGGATTAAACTCCGGCCATCTGGCGTGCAGTCCCTGCTGACACATCCGAGTACGTCGTGTTTGGCCTTGGACACCTCTAAGGTCACGAAAGGCTCTCCTATCTTGTTCTGTAAATGAACCAAAGTATGAACCCAATTCTTCCCCGTACTTTCGGATTACGGCAAATAGGTCCTCAGAGTCTAGGCGCACCAGCTTGTGGCCGTGCTCCGCAAGGTGAGCAAAAACTGACCTCAGTACATTTACGCACGCTGTTACGCCATCGTTCATCGCTAGACCACCGCCGTCGCCGGCCCCCGTGTCCCACCACTCAGGAGCGCCACTTCGTATAACATCGAACCAATTCTTTAGTATAAAAAATGTTCGGCGAAGCGTTTCGTCGTTGTCTCCTCCCCATAATGGTCCATACTCCAGGACTTGCCCCTTTCGCTCTTTAGCTATGTGGAATTCTTTCTTTTCTACAGCACCATAGAGACTCGTCAACGAAATGCAGCGAGTCTCGCTCTTCGCGGCATCCGCTGTCTGAATTCTATGATATAGCGCACACTCAGGGTCTGCATCCAACATCTGGATTGCCTTAGAGACGATTGCTCTTACACGTATCTCAGGCTCCTCTGCATCCCAATGCAGCTCGGCGTAAAGCTCCTGAAGAAGAGACTGCTTGACGCTCTTCTGCTTCGCGTTGATATCAATAAATAATCCAGCCTGCCTACTTGGCGGAAGGCCTTCGAAGGCCAATACTGACAATCGACTAGAATTTGCCCTTTCGTGCCCTGAATAGGCAAACAGGCGATGCTGCCCGTCAATTATCCATGCCGACCTGTATGTAGGCCGAATTTCTAGCCAGCCTAGAACGCCGTTATCTTGGTCCTCCTGCTGAATTCTCTCAAAACGCAGCCGCTTTGCCTCGAAATTTACTACTATATTTGTGGGGAAAATTCCATCTTGACTTATATATTCTCGAATTCTCCGAAGACGTCCTCTATTGAGCATCCGTTGATAGGTATGAACGTCAGACGCTCTTCCTTTGGCTCTGTGAGATACGTATGATATTTTTAAAAGGTAGCTTGGCGTGATGCAGAAAGTGTAGCAATTGGTGCTTCCCATCCTCGTTCTGACGGCCGGGACTCTGATCGCTAAGCCTGCCACAGCCTTTCCCGGAAGCATGTCAGCAAAGAGCTGGTACTTAGCAGCTGGGCCTAAATGACCCACAAGTGTTTCGTAGTAGTCTAAGTCGTGTTCATCGAAGAGAAGAATTTGGTTTTCTTTTGCGCTGGCACGATCATTGTCCGTTAATGCCGCATTTGCGAGGAACATGGCAAATACAACCTGGCGCCTTGCTGCGACCGGATACTCCTTATTAACGAGGCTTGCAAAACGTTCTCGCATCGAAGCATAGTCGGCGATCTGCTTAGATAGCTGAGGGATTCTTCCGTAGTTGTCGTTTGCTTTGCAGTCGATTGCAAGAGCTAATTCATCGTCTATTCCAATAATATCAAAGTGGCCGCGCGGAGACGATAAATTTTTCGGATCGATGAGAAAACTTCCACCACCAAAGCCAGACAGGAAAGAAAACCCTGTCCTATAGAGCAGCATCCAGACGCGATCTTCAAGAAGCTTACCCAATGCCTTAAGGCGACGCAGCCTGACGGATTTTCGATTCTTTTTGTCTATTGTCCAACCATCCGATATTGCCTCTTCTATGCGCGAAAGATGTACGGTCTGCGTTTCATGACCGTGCGATCGGGAGCGCGCAAGGCCACGAAGTGCATCACGTGAAGCAATGTTCTCAGGCATGATGATCCCCCTCTTTACGCAAAGAACAGGCACTCGGTTGTTTCTTGCCGGTGAGCAATCTTAGCTGCAATAGTGGAGGGCCGATGCACTATCAATCGATCAAAGTCTTTATACAGATCCATTAGGGAAGGATGATTAGCGTTGCTCACCAACACGCGACACCCTCGATTAGCCAGCGTACGGGCAATAGATGCGAGTCGCACTTGGTCGTTCCAGGAAAAGATCCGAGCATTGTATTTCAAAAAACCGTTTGTCCCATGAGCCACCGTGTATGGCGGATCGAAGTAGACTACGTCATCGGGACCCGCTGATTTTACAGCCTCCTCAAAATCAGAGCACGTGAGGCGAGCAACTTGGAGTGCATTGCTGGCAGACAAAATTCGCTTGCTGTCGCATGGATTTAAGTGAGCTTTGTATCCGTAGGGGACATTGAAGTCGCCATTGCGATTGCGGCGAAAAATGCCGTTGAACGAAAGTGTTGCCAAATAGATAATCCGCGCAGCCCGTATATCGAGGGCGCGGGGGCTGCGAGCCCGTATGGCGTAATAGTCACTTTCAGAATTCTTTAGTGCATGGAGTCTTCGAATGACTGCATCAGGGTTGTCGCGGACTTGGTTATAGCAATTGATGAGATCAGCATCGGTATCCGAAAGCCATGCCCGGCGAGGCCTAAGAGCGAAAAAGACAGCACCACCACCTAGAAACGGCTCATAGTAGCGCCGATAGTTCGCAGGTATTAGGGGGACTATCGCCGACAACAGCCGACGCTTTCCCCCCGGCCATTTGAGAAGCGGTGTATTCGTCGTAACGAGCCTGAAGCCCCCTTGAAGGTCAGCTTTAGAGTGGAATGAGTCAGACATTAATGAGTAGCATAGCAGGTTCGAGCCAAGGGTTGATTCCTTAAGGGCTAGGCCTCGTATCTCACGAAGTTTAACACAGAACCTACGCCCCAAGCCCCGGAGAGCAGGGCATTCAAGGGTCCGGCTCCGCTCCCGCCAAGAAGAGACGGTAGGCCGGGTCCAGGAAGAACTGGAGCTGGGAGGAGTTGACGGCCGATGAACACCTTGGAGTCTGGAGACATCGCCTTGGATCCCCAGACATCATCCAGCGTCTCTCGCCATCAGTCTGGATCGATAGACAACGGACTGCATCCCCGGACATCCATCCAGTGTCTGGAGACATCACTCTGGATCGCCAGGCGTCCATCCGGCGTCTTCAACATCAGACTGGATCGACAGACATCGGACTGCATCCCTGGACATCCGTTCAGCGTCTGGAGACATCGCTCTGGATCGCCAGACATCCATCCAGCGCCTTCGATGTCGGCCTGGATGGACAGACAGCAGATTGGATCCCTGGACATCGATTCAATGTCTGGAGACATCGGTCTGGATCTCCAGACATTCATCCACTGTCTCGCGAATCAGGCTGGGTCCCTGGACGTCAGGCCAGCGTCTGGAGACTCAGGCTGGATCTCCACGCATCAAGTCAGCGTCTGGAGACATGAACCTGGCTCTCTAGGAGCCGATCCACCCGCAATCTCCCCAAGCCGGCGTCCTCAGAACCTCCGCCCAAGCCCCGTGCTCGGCCCATAGAGCAAAGCATTCAAGAGGATGGGCGCCGTCCCCCGCCAGAAGAGGCGGTAGGCGGGGTCTTGCGCGAAGAGTACGACGCTGCCGCGGCCGCGCGTCTCGGAGCCCACCAGCAGCGAGCCGGCGAGGCGCCGCTCCGCCTCGGGCCAGGCGAAACCGGCCACCACGGGAGAGTCGTCAACGGCCAGCAGCACGTCCTGCCGCGGATCGTTCGTGGGTTTGAGCACCAGCGAGCCCTCGTAGAGGACGTCCGGCGACGAGGTGAGGCCCAGGGTGAGCTCGTGCTGCGATTGCATGCGCGTGGCGAGCACGGCCCCAGGAGTGAAAATGGGCCGGCCGGCGAGCTGCTTTTCGAGCGGCGTCTCGCTGGCTTCCGGGTCGTCGTCCTTGTCGTCGCCCTCCCCCTTCTTCGGCGGCGTCCAGCGCTTGATGGAGGTCAGCTCCTTGTCCTGGAGCCAGGAGACGGCGTCGCCTACCGCCACCAGCACGCCCCCGGACTTCACCCAGCCGTCGAGCGCCTCCTTCACCTTGTCGCTCACTCGGTCCTGATAGTCGCCGCTGGGGAGGACTAGGACGTCGAAGTCGGTGAGCGGCACCTGGCGGATCTGGGCCAGGTCGAGACGGTCGTGATCGATCCCGATCTGGCGGTCGAGCAGGTACCAAAGGTAGCCGAAGGAGGTGGCGTCGACGCCGTCGCCGCTCACCAGCCCCACCCGCACGGGGCGCACGGGCGCCATGTCGTGCGATCCCAGGGAGCTCTTGAAGTCCCAGGACGAGGCCACGGCACGGGCGGTGAGGCCGTCCTCCTGCAGCAGCCCCTGTAAAGTGTCGCGCAGGTTTTCCGGATTGGCCCGGCGGGGGATGAAGAGGGTGCCGGCGGAATAGCTCACGCCGTCGCCGGTGAAGGGCGCCAGCGCCACGCGATAGCGCACCTGCCGCTTCTGGAGGGCCGCGCCCAGCCGGTAGGAGGCGATCCCCTGCGGCGGCACCAGCCACCCGAGGTCCCCCTCGCCGTGGATGCCGCCGCCCGCCGAGTCCGGAATCGGTTTGCCGTTGCTGGCGGTCACGTCGCCCTGCGCCATCCAGGCGCGGACGTTGAAGGCCAGCGGCAGGGACCAGGCCGTGATGTCGTAGAACTCGGCGTCGAGGTTCTGCTCCAGGCGCTGGCGCTGGCGGTCGAGGAAGCCCTTGCCCATGGGCGACTCCAGCTCCATCAGCGCCGCGACGAGGTTGCCGAGCGGCTGCGCCGTGGAGACGGCATAGCTGCCGGCCGCGAACTTGTGCGGCTGCGGCTCTCCCGCGACGCGGGTGAGCCCCTTGACCGGGACCTCCACCGGCTGGCTGAGCTGGCGCACCCGGATGCCGTGGACACCCAGCAGCTCCGCCAGGCCGCGGGCCTCCGGCTGGTCCGCCGCCCAGAGGAAGGTGCGCGGGGACTCGCCGCCCGCCTTGGCGCGGCCGGCCGTGAAGTCTTCGAGCAGCTTCTTGCCGTTCTTCGCCGCCGTGCGCACCGTGGCGAGCGAGGTGGTGAGGTGGCGCGCCACCCGGTCCGCGAGGGTCAGCACGGTGCCGTCCTGCAGGGAGACCGCCACTCCCGCACGGCCGCCGCCGGCCATCTCGTACGTCATGCCCACGGCCCCCCGCAGGCTGGGGTAGGAGTCGCCGTAGCCGGGATAGAAGAGGTCGTAGTTCTCTTCCTTGAAGTAGATCCACCCCTGGCGGTCGAAGGCGGCGGCGTTGGCGCGGCCGAACTTGTCGAGCCAGCCGAGGATGCGGCGGTCGATCTGCGGATTGATCGGCTCGGCCGCGGGCGGGAAGAAGTAGGACGACTCGCTCCCCATCTCGTGGAAGTCGACGTAGACCTGCGGCTCCCACGAGCGGTAGGCGACGAGGCGCTGCCGGGTCTCCTGCTGGCTGGCCCAGGCCCAGTCGCGGTTGAGGTCGATCACGTAATGGTTCTGCCGGCCGCCGGGCCACGCCTCGAAGTGCTCGGCCGAGGTGCGCCGGGGATTCGCGTCCTCCCCCCGGCGCTGGCGGTAGCCGCTGACGTAGCGCTCCCGCCCATCGGGGTTCTGGAGCGGATCGATCAGCACCACCATGTTCTCCAGCATCTGGGCCATCTCGCCCTGGGCCGCGGCGAGGACGTACGCCGCGCCCATGGCTGCCTCGGCCGAGGACGACTCGTTGCCGTGGACGCCGTAGGCCAGCCACACGATCACCGGCGTATGGCGCAGCAGGCGCTCGCGCTCGTTGCCCGTCAGCCCCGCGGGATCGGCCAGGCGCTGCACGTTGGCGCGGATCTCCTCCAGCCGCTCGATGTTCTCCACGCTGGAGATCGCCACCAGCTTCAAGGGGCGCCCCTCGTAGGAACGGCCGTACTCCCACGCCTTCACCCGCGGCGAGGCCGCGTCCAGGGCCTCCAGGTAGGAGACGATGCGGTCCCACGAGGTGAAGCGGGCGCCCAGCGGATAGCCCAGAAAGGTTTCAGGGCGCGGGAGGTGCTCGTCGAGCGGCGGCAGGTCGATCGTCTCGCCGTGGGACAGCGGCGCGACGAGACCCGCCGCGCCAGCCGGATGGGCAGGGGCGGCCGGCCCTTCGGCCTGGGCGGCCAGGGAAAGCGACGCCACGAAAGCGAGCGCGAGCGTCAGGATCGACGTCTTACGGACCATGGGACTCCAGTTCTCTTTTACGGGGAGACGAGGCTCTCGGAGGAGATGTTGAGGCGCTTCATCATCTCGTGCAGGGTGGTGGGCTTGACGTGCAACAGCTCGGCGGCCCGCTTCTGCACGCCGCCGCACGACTGCAGGGCGCGGATGATGATCTGCCGCTCGTAGTCGCTCACCGCGTCCTTGAAGGAGAGGCCGTTCGAAGGGAGCGACGGAGGGAGCAGGCCGGTGGATTCGTGCAGGCGCACGGAGGCGGGAAGAAGCTCCTCCGTCAGCTCCTCGCCAATCGAAAGCACGACGGCCCGCTCGATGGCATTCTCCAGCTCGCGGACGTTGCCCGGCCAGTGGTAGTCGAGGAGGAGCTCCATGGCCCGAGGCGCGATAGTGCGGATCCGCTTCTCGTTCTCCCGCGCGTAGAAGGAGAGGAAGTGCTGGGCGAGGAGCGGGATGTCCTCCGTCCGCTTGCGCAGGGGGGGCAGGCTCACAGTGATGACGTTCAGACGGTAGAACAGGTCCTCGCGGAACTGCCCCTGCTGCACGGCGGCTTCGAGGTCGGCATTGGTGGCGGCGATGAGGCGCACGTCCACGCGGATGGTCTCCAGCCCCCCCAGGCGCATGAACTCCCGCTCCTGGATCACCCGCAGGAGCTTGGCCTGGGTGTCGAGTGGGATGTTGCCGATCTCGTCGAAGAACACCGAGCCGCCGTCGGCCAGCTCGAAGAGCCCCTTCTTGCTCGCCACCGCCCCGGTAAAGGCGCCGCGCACGTGGCCGAAAAGGTTGCTCTCCAGGAGGTCGGCCGGCATCGAGCCGGAGTTGACGGTGATGAACGGCCCATTCGAGCGGCGCGAGTGGTGGTGCACGGCCTTCGCCACCAGCTCCTTGCCGGTGCCGCTCTCGCCGAGCACCAGGATGTTGCTCTTCGACGGCGCCGCGAGCTGGATCAGCTCGTAGACCTGCTGCATCGGCTTGCTCTTGCCGATGATGTTGTCGAAGGCGAAACGCTGCCGGAGCTGCTCTTTGAGCGAGCGGTTCTCGGCCGTCAGCCGGCGCTGCTCCAGCCCCTTGCGGACGGTGAGCAGCACCTCTTCGTTCTTGAACGGCTTGGGGATGTAGTGGAACGCCCCCTCGCGCATGGCCTCGATGGCGCTCTCGATCGAAGAGTAGGCGGTGATCACCACCACCACCACGTCGGGCTGGCGGCGGCGCATCTCGCGCATCACTTCCATGCCGTGCATGCCGGGGAGCATTAGGTCGAGGAGCACGAGGTCCACCTCGTCCCGCTCCAGCGCGGCGAGCCCTTCCTCGCCGCTCATCGCGGAGAGGGGATGGTGCCCCTCCTTGCGGATGAGCACGGTCAGGATGTCCTGGAGGACTTCCTCGTCGTCGACGATCAGGACGTTCATACCGGGGCCGCGGCCGGCTGGTGCCGGGGTAGCTCCACCAGGAAGCAGGCGCCCTCGCCGGGGCGGCTCACCACCCGCAGATCGCCGCCGTGCCGCCGGACGATCTCGGAGCTGATCGAAAGGCCCAACCCGGTGCCGCCGCGGCTGAGCTTGGTGGAGTAGAAGGGCTGAAAGATCGTCTCCAGCTTGTCGGCCGGAATGCCGGGGCCGCTGTCCTCGACCCGCACCATCACCTGCGAATCGCTGGCCATGACGTCGAGGGTCAGCCGGCCGCCGGTGTCGTTCATGGCGTCCAGGGCGTTCAGGATCAGGTTGGTGAACACTTGCTGCAGCTCGCCGTCGCAGGCCATCACCTGGATGGCCCCGTGCGGCGGCGTCCACTTGAGCTCGATGCCGCGCTTGCCCAGCCGGTCGCTGAAGAGGTCGAGGCACTCGCAGATCAGCGGCGCCACGGCCGTCGCCTTGCGCTCCTTCTGCCGGTTGCGGGCCAGCTCCAGGAGGTTGTTGACGATACGCGAGGCGCGGAACGTCTGCCGCTCCACCTTCTTCAGGATGTCATAGTGCGGATCGGACGGCTCCGTCTCTTCGAGCAGCATCTGGGCGTAGCTGGAGATGCCGGTGATCGGCGTGTTCACCTCGTGGGCGACGCCCGCCGCCAGCATGCCGAGAGCCGCCAGGCGGTCTTTCTCGCGTAGCGCGTTCTCCATCGCCACCCGCTCGGAGACGTCGTGCACCACCAGCACGTTCAGGCCCTGGCGCCAGCCGCGCTCGAAAGCGGCGAGCGAGAGCTGGAGATGGCGCTCGCGCCCCTCCGGATCGGTCCACCTCGCCTCCACCGGCCCCTCGCCAGGGGTGGGGAGCGGCTGGACGGGGAGGAGGGACTCCAGGCCGAGCCCCGTCAGGCTGTCGCGGGAGCGCCCCACGATCCCCGCGAAGGCGCTGTTGGCCGACACCAGCCGGCGCTCGCCGTCGAGCACCGCGATGCCGGCCGGGGAGGATTCGAAGATCCCCTCCGTGTAGCGCTGGAGCTGGCGGACCTCTTCGAGCTGGAGCTGGAGCTGCCCCACGAGCTGCGCGTTCTCGATGGCGAGCGAGGCCTGGTTCAGCAGGTGGCGGATCAGGTCCGTGTCCTCGCTGTTGAGCGGCATGTGGTCGCGCTTGAAGCCGGCGAGCACGATGCCGATCCCCCGCGCCCGCACGGTGAGCGGGAAGGCGTAGCGGTAGCCGGCCACGAACAGCCGCGCCGGCAGGGGGAGCGGCTCGGCCGGCAGCGTGACGCCGGAGAGGCGCTCGACCTCCTTGCCCCAGAAGTCTTCCCCCAGGAGGTCGGGAGGGAGGCGATCGGGAAGCGCCGGCTCCTGCCGGATGGCGGCCAGCGCGTCCCCTTGCAGGAGGTAGAGGTTCGCGGCCTCGACGTCCACCGCCTCCTGGATGCGGTCGAGGAGCGCCGCGCAGAGCCGCCCGAGGTCGCGCTCCAGCAGCAATTCGCGGCCGAGGCCGGTCAACGCCTTGCGCTTGCCGAAGGTGTCGCGGTAGTGGATGCGCTCCAGCGCCGACGAGATGGCGCCGCGGGTGGGCAGCAGCAGCCCCGCGATCCCCAGCCCCGAGAGGAACGACAGCAGGTTGCGGGCGAGCGAAAGCTCCTGGGAGACGCCGCGGTCGATCGCCAGGTTGACCAGCGAGAAGCCGATGATCCCCAGCAGCAGGGTCAGGGTCAGCGAGATCGTGTCGCGGACGATGACCTCGATGTCCCACAGCTTGTAACGCAGGACGGCGTAGGCGAAGGTCAGCGGCACCAGCCCCAGGGGGAGCACGGCGGCCGAGGTCACGAGCTGCGACGGCGTGAGGCGCAGGGCGAGGGGAACGAGGCACAGGAGCAGGAAGGGCAGGTAGCCGCCGGTCACACCCCAGGCCATCCACTGCATCTGGCGGTGCTGCTCCCAGGCCGCGCCGCGGCGCACCCGCCAGAAGAGGACGGCGATCGCCGCCACCACCAGGACGGCGAAGTGGGCCAGCTCGATGCGGTCGAGGAGCGCGAGGCGCGCCGGGTCGACCTTGCCGAAGACCATGTGCCCGTGATTGAGCAGCATATCGAGCTGCAAGGCGATCATCACCGCCGCCGGCAGGTAGAAGAAGGGGATGAAGCGGCGAAGCCGGCCGGCCGTGCCTGCCGCGGGCACCGGCGCCGGGAAGACCAGGAAGAGGTGGAGCGTCAGCGCCGGCAGCAGCAGCCGCGCGATCTCGTCGCCGAGGTAGATCAGGGTGCGCGCGATGCCGGTGGCCGGCGCCGGAGTCAACAGGTAGAGGGCCGCCGAGGTCAGGCACCAGAGATAGAAGAGGAAGCCCTGCCCGTCGCGCTGGCGCAGCAGCGTATAGAGCCCGATCGCCAGGTAGAAGACGGCGACCAGGCAGAAGACCAGGTACGGGAAGTCGGTCTCGAGCGGCGGCCGGTGATATTGGAGGCGGAAGAGCTGCTCCCCCCGCATCAGCGTCAGCTCGCTCTGCGGCCTCTCCCGCAGCAGCTCGACGAGCTGATCCCGGGTCTGCGCCTTGCTGCCGTTGATCAGGAGGATCTGGTCCCCGGCTTTGAGGCCCAGGGAGGGGATCTGGACGGACTCGACGCTGGTGACGCCCGCCTGCGGGATGGCTTCGAACCCCAGCGTCTGGAAGGTCTGAACCTTACGGTAGACGCTCACGCCGCCCAGAGCCACCACCAGCAAGGCAAGCGTAAGAGAGAACGCCAGTCGAAAAGTGCGAAGCCGCGTCATGGAGAAAAGACTCTAATCTCCGGCTGAGACAAGCACTTTCTATGCCATAGCAACGGCATTTTGAATCGCCCCTAAACCCTGATTTTCTCATGGTTTTCAGGCGAGCCGTCCAGAAAAACGGAGGCGATCCGTTTTTTTGGATTCAAGCGGTTGAGGCTAGAACTTGACCGCGATGCCGCCGAGGATGCGCCGGTGGATCGCCGTATCGCTGCCGGCGTCGCCCGCGAGGGTGCCGCCCCGGCTCAGCTCCATGTTGAGCTGCACGGCCCAGTCGGAGGCGAGGTTGAGCAGGACGTTGAGGTTCTGGCTCAACATGAGCTGCAGGCGCTGGTACTCCATCTGGGCCGAGGCATGGCTCGCCGTCGTCCCGAAGGCGGGGTCGAGCTGCTGCTGGAGGCGGTGGAAGGCGACGAAGACGCCGGTTGAGGTGGCCAGGAACTGGGTATCGACCGAGGCCACCAGGTAGCGCACCTGGTTCTCGTACGGCAGGCCGTCGGCGGCGAGGAAGACGCCGCCGCCGCCGGAGGCGAGGCTCGACTCCACTTTGGTGACCACCTTGGGCGAGAGCTTGTGGCGCATCGCGACGTGGACCTCGGGGAGCTTGTCGCCGCGCACCAGGTAGAGGCTCTCCAGGCGGTCGAAGAAGTCGTCGCTGAAGTAGAGACGCAGCGTGTCGCCCACCCGGCGGTGAACGGCGCCGAAGGTGAAGGTGTTGTCGTCCCCTTCCTTGCGCGACAGGTTCATCTGGTAGCAGGCGTCGCTCCCCTGCTCGCAGAGGTCGCGCTGCTCGAAGAGGGTGGGAAGGAAGTCGGGATTGGCCTGGGCGGTGGTGTAGACGCGGCGGGCGGCGGTGGACTCGAGCTGCCAATTGGAGCCGAGTTGAAGGACCACGCCCCCCTGGGGAGTCAGCGCCAGGCTGCCGTCCGACAGGGTGCTGTAGAGGCCGTACTCCATGAGCACGGCCGGCTCCACGCGCACGCCGCCGCGGCTGAACAGGTCGACGCTCGAAAGGGCTTGCCGCTCGGCGGCCTTCCCCTGGCGGCTGGGATCGTCGCCGAAGCCGAACTGCCGCTCGCGGTAGCGCAGCCCCGTCTGCAGGCTGCTGCTGTCGCTGAACGACTCCGTGTAGGCGCCTTCGATGCGCCACGACCGCGAGGTCTCGGGGATCCCCAGCGGATCGATGGGCGCCTGGCGGTGGAAGTTGTCCTCGGCGGTGTAGTGGGCGGCGAATTCCGAGTGGCCGTTCTCCCCCACCTGCTGCGACCAGTTCACCTGGTAGTGCTCGAAGTCAACGGGCCCGCCGCCCGATTCGCTGCGCCCCATCCGGTTGTTGAAGGAGCTGATGTTGATCCGGCTGCCGTGGCCGCGGTCGAGGTCGAGCGAGAGGCTGCTCGTCTGCCCGGTGTTCGCCGGGCTGCCCGCGGACTGGAAGGGATCCGGGGTCAGTTGCATGTACCGTCCCTTGAGGTCCACCAGGGTGTCGCCGAGGTACCCCTTCACGCCCACGCCGCCGCCGGAGAGCTGGCCGCCGGCGATGCCATCGACCCCGGTCAGGGCCTGCATCTCGGCCCTGAGGCTACTGGCGAACGATCCGGCGGCGATGCCGGTGAAGCTGGTGACCTGGACGTCCCCGGCGCGGGCCTGCGATATCTCGATGTCGCGCAGCACGTCGGGCGGCACCCGCGCGCGGACGGCCCAGAAGTCCTCGTCGTCCTTCTTCGTCCCGGCCTGACGCTGGGACAGCTTGAGGTCGAGGAACGTATACGGTTGGGCGGTGGTATGAGTGAGCATCACCACCAGCGGCAGGAAGCCGGCCTTGTGAGCGATGATCTGGTAGAGCCCGGCAGGAAGGTTCTGGAAGAGGAAGTTGCCCTGCGCGTCCGTCAACACCTTGTGCAGGGAAAAATCGGCGAGCTCGTAGGCGTAGATCTGTGCCGCCGACAGCGGCGACGCCTCGCCCACCACCCGTCCCGCAATCCCTGCACGGCGAACGTCCGCCTGCGAGGGGCTCGCCTGGCTCAGCAGGACGAATGCGACGAGGAGCGGAAAGCTTTTGCCGAACGCTCTCATAGCAGGTCTCTCCACAGCTCTAGCACTGTACCCGGGCCGGGTCAACCCTGTCAAATGCGCGTCCGTCATATCGATGACCAGGCATTTAAGCTCCTTGAACGGCTGTTCGAGGATAACAAGGAGAGGGGCCGGGGGAATTCCGGGAGGACGCCGCTTCCCAGTCAGGGTGCGGTCACCCTCACGATCTCCCGCGCCAGCTCGACCGCCGACAACGGCGCGCATCCCTCGGCGTTGTTGTTGATGGTGCAGAGGAAGGGGCGCCCCGCGGCGTGGGCGGCCTTGGCCAGCTCCGCCACGGCATGGCGGGAGGCGGGATCGGGCGCGGCGAGGCGGTTGAAGGGAGCGTAGCGCCGGCCGGCTTCTTCATAGGTCAGGCCCGCCCCGAGCAGCCAGCGGAGGATCGTCATCGGCCCGCGGTCCGAGCCGGCGAGACGGGCTTGAGCGCGGACGTCCGGCATCCGCGGGTGGACGTTGTGGCAGTGGCAGGCACCCACGGCGGCGAGGACGTCGCCGTACTCCGCCGTCACCAGCTCGCGGTTGCGCAGCTCGACGGCGTAGACGGGACCCCGCGGAAGCGCCGCGAGGAACGCCCCGAGACGCT